>CAZNYS010000025.1:0-44562 GCA_964577305.1 uncultured Rikenellaceae bacterium | reverse complement strand
TCGAGGGATTAGTATGTATGATAATTATTACTACAACTCCGTTCGAATCAGGATAATGTCTATCCCTGTTGAACTATATAAATGGGCTCAAAGTCTGTATTATTACGACCGCGTAACACAGGACCCGTTTTCTGAGCCGGTTAATATTACAGGGAATATTAAAGGAGGCAATGGTGTTTTTGCTGTATGCAGAAGTAAAGAACTTATCGTTGAATTTAACCCGAGATATTGAAATAAACGTACTATCTTATATCTAATGCATACAATTGCTTTAACAATACCAACAACCAATGGCAGTTTTCCGTTCCAAAATAAGATATTCCCATAGAAACATTTCAGTGACTATCTATGTAAGCATAGTAATACCTTTTATACTATTCATCAGCCGTTGTGAAGCTCCCGACAGGTTTTACAGGCCAAACCTGCCTGAGAAACTGTGCTGCATCGGTATAATTGATGCGGATAATACCATACATGACAGTCTGCTGGCACTCCCTTACGGACTTAACGGCAATGTCCACAACATTTCATTTGAAAAATCTTACCAGTCTGAGTATGACAGTGAGAACAATGATTCATTAAGGGGATTTTCATTCTCCATAAGTACGCCTGAAGGTGAGGAATTAATCAGCTATAGAAGCGACAGTGTAATAAAAGAATTAAGGGATTTCAAAATACCTGGCAGTGTTGATTTTCACTCCGGAGATATATACTACCTAAAGGCTATTGAAGATAATACACCTGAAATTACGGCGAAGATCTCTGTACCAGAGGCTCCTCCAATACCTGAACTGATATCTTACCGTATCGAGCGTACAACCTTGTCCGAACCCCTGCCGTGCACGGGCATAACAGAGATCAGGACTGCTGTTCTGGATATTTCCTTTGCCGATAAGGGTAAAAATAATTATTATGCTGTTGTCATTGTTGGTGAAGGGTTTAGTCGCTTCAGTTCACTTGTTCATCTATATGATTATCTGGATTTCACGGTCAGGGATTCCAATTCGCCCGGTTTTTATGCAATACTGCATGGGTTGAAAATGTTGCGTTCTGTTTGTATTGAAGATGAAAGCCGCAAGAACATTGAGGAATCTCCCGTTTATGCCTATTTTATTGATGGAAATAAAATTCCGGACAACAACTGTAGAATGACAATATGTATTCAATATTCCGATGCACGTTGTGTATATGATCTTTTCAGATCCTTGACTATAAACCTGATTTCTATACCGGAAGAGCTGTATTTATTTGAAAAGAGCCTTTACACTTATGACAGGGTGTCAGATGATCCCTTTTCAGAACCGGTATATCTTAACGGTAATATTCAGGAAGGAAACGGGATTTTTGCCATATGCAGGGGCAGTAACTTTATCTTAAAGCCCGGTGGATTATTCTGAAAAGAGATAAAATCATAAAACTGTAAAAATTGACGGTGGTCCCTTCGTATATTACGGTATACATGAAGCGGTTATCGGATCGGCATTGCTGGTTTTATGGACCCTGCTGATACCTTTTGTTATTAAGCCGGAAAAGGAATAAGGCCAGGTGCCACCTTAAAAAACAATTCGACCGCGCTGCGCCGGATGTGGATTGTGGTGTATGCCTTTATCCACAGGTGTGACTGTGGCCCTGACGCTCCCTTTGGTCGGTCAGGGTCACACCCGGGGATAAAAAGAACAAAGAAAAAACATATCACCCCCGGAGGGTGGTGAATAGGTATAATTCTTGAATACCGAACACCGAATAACGAATGCAGAATGCTGAAGTGTTTTAGAATTCTGAAAACGTTATTCGATATTCATTATTGAAAGGTTTATTTATCGTATCTTCCGGTGGCGGAACCTGAGGATGATCTCTTTTTCTTCATCACCGCGCCGCAGAACAGCCAGTGCATCACATTCGCCATCACCATAATCAAGCTCGAAGGGTTCGGTGCCCTCGCGGCTGATCTCTATTACCCCGCTTACAAAGAAACGGCATACCCTTTTCCAGTGCAGTGCACTCTTGATTGTATTCTCATATGCCACACCCTTATAGGTCGTTCCTGAAGCATTTCCCGTTACAAAGCATTCGTCATCCCATATATTGCGGGTATTATATCCTGCCACCCATTCCCTTTCGCGATAAAACTCGCGGGTAACAACTGTTTCATTGGGGAATGTTAGCATTCCTTCAGTGAGTGTGGCACTGAATACTACATTGCCATACTCGTTCTCACCCAGGTTTTCAGTAACCTTTGTACCTTCTATTTTAATACCATTGAAATAGTATTCATCGAAAGTAAGGGTCCGGGTTGAACCTTCAATCCTCCTGAAGCCATTAACCGTAATTATTATTTTACCTGCACGTGTCTGGTTCCATAATCCCACACATCCATCACCAAAATCAATTGTTATCACTCTCTGGTTTTCACCAAGGAATTCAACTGTTACTGTCGGGCATGAGTCGGCTACAACTACAACATTGCCCTTTGCATCAGCATTCTTGGTCATAAACGTTTCGACTATCTGTGTTGCATTATCAGCAGTGCTGAAGATGTCGTCGAACATTGCTTCTGTTACCGCATCATCGTCGGCCAGGTTAATATCGTCAGTATTAAGTGGGTTGGAGCTTTTCTCGCATGCCACCATCACAATACTGATTAAAGCTATTGAAAAGAAGAATTTCAGGATTTTCATAATTATTGTTTTTTTCGTTATTAATCGATCTACACCTTTATAGATTGTCAATCCCATTGAGGGTTTAATCTGTAAACGAAAAAACTTACGGGAACACTCACTTTTTTCTCTGGTATGTTACATATGACCATGTAAATTCCATTTCATCAGCCCTGTTATGATCGTCTCTGTCTAGTACCTGCCATACCTCAGGATCGATCTCCGGAAAGAAAGTGTCAGCCTCATAATCTTTATGCACATGAGTGAGGTACAGGCGGTCGGCCCTGTCAAGAAACTGCCTGTACACTGATCCGCCTCCTATAACAAATATTTCCTTCCCCTTTTCGCACTTGTCAAGGGCATCTTCCAGGGAATAGGCTGTTATACATCCTCCCCCGATGCATTCACAGGGGATATCGGTAAGAACTATATTGGTGCGCCCGGGAAGTGGTCTTCGGGGCAGCGAGTACCAGGTATTCTTGCCCATTATCAGGTTATGGCCCAGTGTAAGTTTTTTAAATCTCTTCAGGTCATCGGGAATATGCCATAATAGTTCATTATTCATACCTATGGCATTGTTTGATGCAACTGCTACTATAATAGATATCATATTAAACTGCTGATTATTTATACTGCAATCTCACCCTTTATATGAGGGTGTGCTTTATAATTCAATAATTCAAAATCCTGGTATTCAAAATCAAAAATATTCTTTCTGTCCCTGTTTATTTTCATCCGGGGCAGTTCATATGGTTTTCTTGCCAGTTGTTCTTTTACCTGTTCCATATGGTTAAGGTAGATATGAGCATCGCCGAATGTATGTACAAATTCACCCTGCTCCAGTCCGGTTACCTGTGCTATCATCATAAGGAGCAAAGAATATGAAGCAATATTAAAAGGCACCCCGAGGAAAATATCGGCGCTTCGCTGGTAGAGATGGCATGACAGTTTACCATTTGCCACGTAGAACTGGAACAATATATGGCAGGGTGGCAAAGCCATATTTTTTATCTCGCCGACATTCCATGCACTTACCAGGTGCCGTCTTGAATCAGGGTTTGATTTTATTGATTCAACAACCTGGCTTATCTGGTCAATTTTACTGCCATCGGATGCAGGCCATGATCGCCACTGGTACCCGTATACAGGACCAAGATCACCATTCTCATCAGCCCATGCATTCCATATCCTGACACCTTTTTCCTGCAGGTATCTGACATTTGTATCACCTTTGAGGAACCACAGGAGCTCATGAATAATTGATTTAAGGTGCAGTTTTTTGGTTGTCAGCACCGGGAACCCCTGTTCCAGGTCAAATCTCATCTGGTAACCGAACACGCTTATGGTACCTGTTCCGGTGCGATCAGTTTTCCTTACGCCATTCTCCATTACATGACCGAGCAGATCGAGATATTGTTTCATGTATATCAGTTTTTTGTTATTCTTGCCACGTAACCACCTCCCGGGGCCATTTTAATTTTTGTGGTATCTTCTTTTGAAACCACTGTTTCAGTCCTTTTATAATCCTGTGCGAACCTGTCGGCATTTATACCATCGCTGAAAACAACTGCATTATATTCTCCTTCACCAAGGAATGAAAGATCTATATCAAACTCTCTGGCAGACCAGTCGGTCATTGCTCCCAGGAACCAGTCTTCTCCTTTACGCCTCGCTATCACCAGGTAATCTCCGACTTTTGCCTGCATTACCCTTGTCTCATCCCATGTAACAGGCACCCCGGCAATAAAGTTTGTACACTCTTTTTCTTTCCTGTAGTTTGAAGGGTTGTCGGCCAGCATCTGCAGGGGGCTTTCATATATTACGTACATGGCCATCTGGTGAACCCTTGTCCCCATGCTGGCAGGCCGGTTATACATAGGTTTAAAATTGATACTGTCAAAATTAACCATTGCTCCGGGGGTATAATCCATAGGTCCGGCCACCATTCTTATGAAAGGGATAGTCAGGTCATGGTCAGGGTTTATATCATAACTCCACTTGGCATTCTCAAGCCCTTTCACTCCTTCCCTTGTAAGAACATTCGGCCATGTGCGTCTGAGTCCGGCAGGTTTATATGCTCCATGGAAATCGACCAGGAGCTTATATGCGGCGGCTTGTTCAGCAATACGCCAGTAGTAATTAACCACTTTCTGGTCATCACGTTGCATAAAATCCACCTTGATACCTTTTACACCCCATGCCTGGTACTGTGGCAGGGCTGCATACAGTTTATCATCCAGTGTGTTCCATACCACCCACAATATGATTCCCACTCCCTTGCTCTCTGCATAATTACACAGGTGCTCAATATCTATATCAGGGACCACAGCGAGGACATCTCCAAGCCTGTACCATCCTTCATCAAGGATAATATAGTCAAGTCCATATTCCGAAGCAAAATCAATATAATATTCATATGTCTTAGTATTCATACCTGCTCTGAAATCAACGCCATAAATATTAAGATTATTCCACCAGTCCCATGCCACCTTGCCCGGTTTTATCCAGTCGGTGTCTTCCATTCTGCATTCATCAGCCAGCAGGTATGACATGTTACTCTCAACCAGACCGGCATCATTTTCAGTTATAATAAAAACCCGCCACGGAAATGATCTTTCACCTGTTGTTTCGGCCATAAAATCCCTGCGTGATATAACCCGTATATTACGGTCACCAAACAACCTTTCTTCGTCCGGGTAGTATGGAAATACTGCTTTTAATGCATTGCTTCCATTGCCTTTAAGCCACATTCCAGGGTAGTCCTCCAGTGCTGATTCTGTTATAAGAATATTTACACCGTTACTTTTAAACAGAGCCGGCAGGCTTGCCAGGTGATTCTCTCCAATAGTATCAAGACTGGTAGGGATATAAGTCCTTTCATTATGTGACATGAATGATTCATCCAGGGGATACCAGCTTGTCGTTCCATCCGGCAAATTTATCTCTGCCTGTTCATTCAGAACAATGACATTACCCTTGATATCTGTTTTGAATCTGTAGGCCACACCATCATTATAAACCCTGAAGACAAGGGAGAAGCCTGATTTGAAATTTATTGTCATCTCGTTACAGAAATCACGTAATTCAGAATCTTTATGTGGCACTACGGGTTTGACAATCTCATTAAAATGCATTGTTTCAACTTTCCTTATCTTATCTTTCTCAGCAGGAAATTCTATATTTGTCAGTTCCATACTTATTTCCGAAGGCAGGATAATCTGCTTATCCCCCTTTTTCAACTCCCAGTGTACCTGTGTGTCATAGATTACTGTAAGTTCAATATTTCCATCTGGTGATTTGATCCTGTTTTCCTGTGCACCGGCAAATAAGCTCAGTTGCAGAAGGATGATTACAAAAATTATATTACGCATTTTTAGTTGTTTTATTTTAGCCAAGTATCATACCTATTATTGTTGCCGACATAAGTGATGCGAGCGTTCCTGCCAGCAGGGCACGCATGCCATACTTTGCCAGCAATACTCTTTTATTAGGTGCCAGGGAGCCTATGCCACCTATCTGTATTCCAATTGATGCAAAGTTGGCAAATCCTGCAAGCATATATGTGGCCATTATGATTGATTTATTTTGAGCGAATTCCCCGGCTGTTTTAAGATCGGCCAGGCTTATATAGCCAACAAACTCCGTCATAATCACCTTTTCACCCAGCAGACGACCCAGTAATGTAATATCTTCTCCGCCAACGCCTATAAGCCACATTACCGGGGCAAAAATGTACCCAAGGATAAATTGTAGTGACAGTTCATTATAGCTACCATTGGTGGCCGTACATATCAGTTCATTAAGATTGGTCCATTGCCCTATTTTAAGGCATATATAATTAAAGAATGCTATAAAAGCTATAAAAGACAGCAGCATAGCAGCCACGTTAGCAGCCAGTTTAAGCCCCTGGGTAGTACCGTTTGATATAGCATCAAGGATATTATTACCCACCTTATCTTTTGTTATCTCTATATCCTTTATTACAGCGTCGGTCTGGGGAACAAGTATTTTCGATATTACTATGGCCCCTGGGGCCGCCATAACAGATGCTGCCAGCAGGTGCTTTGCAAAAATCAGTCGCTGCACCGGATCACTACCACCCAGGAAGCCTATATACGCTGCCAGGACTCCACCGGCAAGTGTGGCCATACCGCCGGTCATAACAAGCATTATCTCAGATGGGTTCATGCGTGGCAGGTATTCCTTGACCATCAGGGGTGACTCGGTCTGACCCAGGAAGATATTACCTGCAACAGAAAGACTCTCTGCCCCGCTGAGCTGCATCGACTTGGTCATTAGCCATGCAAGGCCATATACTATCTTCTGGATAATACCCAGGTAAAAAAGTAATGACGTCAGAGCTGAAAAGAATATTATTGTGGGCAATATCTGGAATGCGAATATTGAACCCAGCTTATCTACATCCATCAGTGAACCAAAGAGGAAGGTACTTCCTTCTTTGGTGAAATCGAGGATCTTCACAAATATTTTACCCACAAATTCAAATGATACTCTTACGAAAGGGACATACAGTATGCTTACAGCCAGTATAAGTTGTATAGCAAGTCCTATTATAACCGTTCTCCAGGCTATAGCCCTGCGCTTATTGCTGAAGACCCAGGCTATAAGTATCAGTACCAGCATACCCAGCAAGCCCCTTAGTAACGTTACCAGACTGAATCCACCGCTCATCGAGGGGTCTATAACATTGCCTTCCTGCAGTATTCCCTGGCTGTCTGAACCCTGGGGCAATGAGATTACCCTGCCACTGTCAGACTCCTGGGCAACCTTTACTGTATCCTGGGCAGGAAGTTGTGTCTGGGGCAAAGCTGAAGTGTAAGAAAAAGATAAGACCAGCAGGAATATAATTGCAAGAGGCTTTTTCATATCAATGATTAATAGTATGCTTTAAAATTACACACAATATTAACCCATATCGTATAATTTTACACGATTAGTGGCTTATAAATTTTCAACAAAGTATGAATGGTAAATAATTATTCCTTTTCTTTCCCTTCCCTTTTATCTATCTCATCTTTAATGAATGCTGCCCGTTCATAATCCTCGGCTTTAATTGCTTCCTCAAGTTTAACCTTAAGCTCACTGATACTCAGTTCTGATAATTCAGGGAGCGAGGTTTTACCGGGCCCTGGCGGTTTTTTTTCTGTGCCTTCAATATCCTCATATTCATTTTCTTTAATCACAATGCCAGCCTTATCCATTATTTCTTCAGCAATATATATAGGGCAACTGAACCTGAGAGCAAGGGCAACAGCATCTGATGTCCTGGAGTCCATAATTATTTCCTTCCCGTCTTTTCTGATAACCAGCTGTGAATAGAACACTCCCTCTTCAAGCTTGTGAATAAACACCTCTTTCAAGTCAGCTTTCATTAATTCGCTGAAGTTTTTGAAAAGATCATGAGTCAGGGGGCGCGGGGGATTCAGGTTTTCAAGTTTAATGACTATTGCCTGGGCCTCAAACCCACCTATTATTATTGGCAATCTCCTGTCTCCATCGTCTTCAGACAATACCAGTGCATAAGCGCCAGATTGAGTCTGGCTGTATGATATACCCAGTACACTAAGTTTTATTTTCTTCATATCTCCACTTTAATCCCTGTATCATAGCCTCTATACAAATATAAAGATATTATTTAGCAATGCCAGTGAGGAGGGGAAAAATAGGTTCTGGGTCACTGGGTCTATGTGATATAATGTTAAAGTTAATAATCGAACATTCCAGTGTTTTAATTACGCGACCACAGGTCGCAAATTACGTCTCGCGCCAGCGAGAACAGTTACGTCCTGTGCAAGCAGGACCAGTTACACGAACGCTTTGAATCCCTCAGCCTTAGCCTCAGCCTTAGCCTCTTATAAAAATTCGCATCAATTAGTCAAAATTCGCGGTAATTAGTGTACCCGTGTTTGAATTTTATGGTTTTTTTATATCTTTGCAGTCCGAATTTCAGAATAATCCGACGGGGCTTTAGGGAAGTGGCATTTAGCCCGCCTCACGGAGTAATAAAAAAGATAAAAAAATGTACGCTATTGTAGACATTGCAGGACATCAGTTCAAAGTTGAAAAAGGGAAAAAAATCTTTGTTCACAGACTCGATGAAGAAGAGGGTAATAATGTAGATTTCGACAAGGTATTACTGATTGAAAACGATGGAAAGATACTTGTGGGCGAACCACATGTTAAGGGAGCTTATATTGAAGGTAAGGTTCTTGAGCATACAAAGGGAGATAAAGTAATTGTCTTTAAAAAGAAGAGAAGGAAAGGATACAAAGTAAAAAAAGGTCACAGGCAGCAATACAGCCAGGTTGAGATCATATCCATCAATGAGAAGGGATATGTTGAGAAACCGGCAAAAACCGAGGCTGCCAAAGAAGACAAGCCTAAAGCAACAGCTAAGCCTGTAGCTACTGCCGCAAAAAAACCTGAAGCTAAAACTGCCCCTGTCAAAGAAACAGTTGCCCCAAAAGCTGCAACAGCCAAAAAAACAACAGCTACCAGGAAAACAACAGCGGCTAAGAAACCTGCTGCACCCACAACCGCAGCAGAAAAGAAACCGGCAACCAAAAAAACAACAACGGCTAAGAAACCGGCAGGTGACAGCAAGGTGGATACATCCAAAACAGCTGAAAAGAAAAGTGCTGCTGCTAAAAAACCTACAACAGTCAAAAAATCAACGGCTGCCAGTAAAACAAGTGCAGCAAAGCCAAAAAAAGCTAATAAAGGTGATGCTGATAAGAAAGCCGACAAAAAATAACAGGAAAAGAAACAATAAAATTAATATACCATGGCACACAAGAAAGGAGCAGGTAGTTCCAGGAACGGTCGCGAATCAGAAAGCAAACGGCTTGGAGTAAAATTATATGGTGGCCATCTGGCAAAAGCAGGCAATATTATAGTACGCCAGAGAGGAACAAAACATAATCCCGGTGAAAACGTTGGCCTTGGCAAAGACCATACACTGTTTGCACTAATCGATGGAGTAGTTGAGTTCAAAAAGAAAAGGGACAACAAATCATATGTCTCTGTAAAACCCCTGGAAAACTAGGATAACTTTCATATAATATTCAACTCCTGTTATACTTTCCCCCGGGAATTTATTTCAGGAGTTTTTTTTATCTTTACCTGCGAACTGGTCCGGTTGGAAAGGACCATCTCAAAAAACTAAAAAAATAATTCACCACAGAGGGTACAGAGGCACACAAAGCCTATCCCGTAATAAAATACCTAGAAGAAATTATATGCTTACCCTGAATTTTATCAGAGAAAACAAGGAGCTGATTATTGAACGGCTGAAAGTAAAGAATTTTGATTCAGAGGAGACTCTAGACAAAATAATTGAACTGGATAATAAGAGAAGAGAAACACAACAAAAAACTGACCTCCTTCAGGCTGAAATGAACAGCATATCCAAAGAAATAGGGAAACTTTTCAGCCAGGGGCGAAAGGATGAAGCCGAAGCAGCAAAGAAAAAAACAGGGGAAATAAAAGGAAATATAAAGGACCTTAGCACCACCCTTGCCAGTATTGAGAAAGAACTTAATGAGGAGCTCGTAACAGTGCCCAACATACCTAATGAGCTGGTAACACCAGGCAGAAGCGAAAAAGATAATGTGAAAGTAAAGGAAGGTGGCAAGATGCCGGAACTGTTAAAGAATCCATTGCCCCACTGGGAGCTGGCAAAGAAATATGATATCATTGATTTTGAACTGGGAAACAAACTGACAGGTGCAGGTTTCCCTGTATATAAAGGTAAAGGAGCCAAGCTACAGAGGGCTCTTATTAACTTTTTCCTCGATGAAGGTGAAGCAGCAGGATTCAGTGAAGTACTTCCCCCTGTAGTGGTAAATGAAGATTCCGGTTTTGCCACGGGTCAGCTACCCGATAAGGAAGGTATGATGTACCATATACCGATTGATAATTATTACCTGATTCCAACTGCCGAAGTGCCCGTAACAAATATCTACCGCGATGTAATATTGAATGCCGACCAGTTACCAATTAAGAATATTGCCTATACACCCTGCTTCAGGAGGGAGGCCGGTTCATGGGGTTCGCATGTGCGTGGACTGAACCGTTTGCACCAGTTCGACAAGGTGGAGATAGTGATAATTGCACATCCCGATAAATCGTATGAAGCTCTTGATATGATGCTTAACCATGTTGAAGGGCTTGTTAACAAACTTGATCTGCCATACCGTATCATGAGGCTCTGTGGTGGTGAAATATCATTCACTTCGGCGCTAACCTACGATTTTGAGGTTTTTTCCGCAGCACAGGAACGCTGGCTGGAGGTAAGCTCTGTTTCCAATTTTGAATCCTTCCAGTCGAACCGGCTGAAATGCCGTTTCCGTGAAAAGGGTGAAAAGCAGAACAGGCTCGTACACACCCTTAACGGTTCAGCCCTTGCTTTGCCACGTATGCTGGCAGCAATCATTGAGAATAGCCAGACCTCAGATGGTATAAAAATACCTGATGTACTGGTAAAATACACGGGATTCGAATCAATCTGACTCCCATGCAATAAATGACTGATAAAACCAAATCATATATACTGGCATCACTGGCTGTCCTGTTCTGGTCTACCATTGCCACGGCCTTCAAGATTGCACTTACGGAACTGAGTCCCGGCCAGCTGTTATTTATTGCTTCATGCACAGCAGTAGTGGTGCTTACCATCATCCGCATCATCGAGGGGAAGTTCAGGATAATCCTGAAAACAAGCCCCGGTAACTTCCTGATGTCTGCCCTCCTGGGTTTGCTGAATCCTTTTATCTATTACCTTGTATTGCTTAAGGCATACAGCCTGCTGCCAGCTCAGGTAGCACAGCCATTGAACATGATTTGGCCTATTGTACTTGTTTTCCTGTCGGTACCCATGCTTAAGCAGAAAATTCCGGCCAGGAGCTTCCTGGCATTGTTTATATCCTTTGCCGGTGTTTACCTGGTTTCATCACAGGGACAACCATTGAGTCCCGGAAAATCAGACTGGTTTGGTGTATTACTTGCCGCTGGAAGTTCTGTATTCTGGGCTCTGTATTTCATCCTGAATCTGAAGGATAAAAGGGATGAATCAGGTAAATTACTGCTTAATTTCCTTATTTCGACAATTTATATAGCAATATACCTGCTTGCCACTGGCGGGTTTGAACATATAAGTATAAAAGGACTCCTGGCAGGTGTATATACGGGTATTTTCGAGATGGGTCTTACTTTTTACCTCTGGCTTAAGGCTTTAAAACTGGCGGAGACATCAGATAAGATATCTAACCTTGTTTTTCTTGCACCTTTCCTGTCCCTGGTTTTCATATCAATTTTTCTGGGAGAACATATTTACTATACAACATTTATAGGACTGCTGTTGATTATTGCGGGGATAGTTTATCAAAGAACGGGAAGGGAAAGATGAGTTATGAGTTATGAGTTATGAGTGATGAGTGATGAGTAATGAATTGATTAAATCCCGGTTCAACAATTTAACAATTCAACAATTCAACATTCCTAATCTTTCCAGTATATTTGTTTTAATAATTACAGGATGGATTACGACAGGATAATACTGGGTATTGACCCAGGGACCAACATTACCGGGTACGGGGTTATAGGCATAATAAAGAATGAGCCACAGATAATCAGCCTGGGGGTAATTGAGCTTAAGAAATATAAAGATCATTACCTCAAGTTAAAGCATATTTTTGAGCGCACACTCGGATTAATCGACGAATACAAGCCTGACGAGCTGGCTATTGAAGCTCCTTTTTATGGTAAGAATGTACAGTCAATGCTTAAGCTTGGCAGGGCTCAGGGGGCTTCAATTGCTGCAGCGTTGCACCGTTCTGTTCCCATATTTGAATATGCTCCCAGGAAGATCAAGATGTCGATAACCGGCGTGGGTGCAGCCTCAAAGGAACAGGTTGCTGCCATGCTGATGAATATTCTTAAGTTCAAAGACAAGGATACCATACTGGATGCCACCGACGGACTGGCTGCCGCCCTGTGCCATTTCTACCAGAGCAACAGCCCTGTATCTAAGAAAAATTCTAATTCATGGAAGGACTTTATTCGAAAAAATCCGGGGCGAGTAAGTTAAATTATTCATCTTTCCGCAGTTGCGATGGCTGCGACAGACACCTTGACATTTTTTATTTTCAGTAGCTCAGTGGCACAGGCCTCCATGGTCGAGCCTGTAGTAATAACATCATCTACCAGGAGTATATGCTTGCCTTCTATATCATCTGTGTCCTTCGCACTGAATATACCTTCCACGTTCTCCCACCTGTCATACCTGTGTTTATTGGTCTGTGTATCTGAAGCTTCTATCCTTTTCAGGACATTATCATAAAAAGGAATGCCAAGAGCTGATGCCATTCCTTCAGCTATCAGGCCGCTCTGGTTGAATCCCCTTTTTCGTTTTTTAGAGGGATGCAATGGTACAGCCACAATACATTCCATCCCTTCGCAAAAATCAGATCCTTTAAGAATATTACCGTATACCCTGCCAAGGAAATGACCTATTGGCTGCACTCCTCCATATTTCAGCCTGTGTATTAGCTTCTGTGCTTTCCCTCCCTGCCTGTAGAAAGTCCATGCGGCTGCTTTCTCAATATAACAGCGTCCATAAAAACTCTTTTCGAGCCAGTTATCTCTTTCCCGGTGGTAATTTGTTACGGGTATATCAAGCATACAGGCTGTACATATGATCTTTTCGTTTCTCACCAGTGGTTCACCGCAAGCCTGGCACAGCCTGGGGAACAGGAGGGAAACAAAATCATCAGCAATTAGAATAATTTTATTCCAGCGAGACATGTTTATATACGCTCAGGCCGGTTCAGGCCTATTCAATTTCTTTACTTATTCTAGCAGCAATATCTTTAAACTCATCTTCAGTAAGCCTTACCCTTGGATTGGAAAATCTGACATCAGCCTCAGAGTCGATAGGAATAAGATGAATGTGTGCATGTGACACTTCCAGCCCCAGTACCACTACGCCTATCCTGTTACAGGGTACAACTTTTTCTATTGCAAGCGCAATTTTTTGGGAAAAGACCATCATGCCTGCAAGTGTATCTTGTTCAAGGTCAAAGATATAATCCACTTCCTTTTTTGGTATAACCAGAGTATGGCCTTTTTTCAGCGGATTAATATCAAGGAAGGCAAAGAAGTTATCATCTTCAGCTATCTTATAGCAGGGTATTTCCCCGTTTACGATTCTTGTGAAAATGCTTGACATGTCACAAAATAAATTATAATGAAATATTTATTATTTCAAATGCTATTATTCCCGAAGGCACTTTGACATCAACCACTTCGCCAACTTTCTTTCCCAGCAATCCTTTAGCTATGGGTGAGTTTACGGCCAGTTTTCCCTCTTTCAGGTTTGCTTCTGTTTCAGGCACCAGGGTATACTCCATCACTGTACCGTTATTCTTATTTTTAATTTTGACTTTATTTAGAACCTGAACAGATGATGTATCTATTCTTGATTCATCAATAAGCCTTGAGTTAGCTATCTTATCTTCGAGGGTAGCTATTTTAAGTTCGAGCATGCCCTGAGCTTCCTTTGCAGCAGCATATTCAGCATTCTCTGCCAGATCACCCTTATCCCTGGCCTCAGCTATCTGTTTTGATATCTCAGGCCTATGGACAGTTCTAAGTTCATCCAGCTCCTGCCGTAATCTATGCAACCCTTCTTCCGTCAAATATACTTTATCCGACATCTTCTTACCTCTTAAATATTAAAAAACAAAAGAATCCCGGGTTTTACGGAACTCTTTATAAAGCAAATATACAATTTTTTCTAATAAAGAGTCTTGTGCCAGAGAAAAAAAGCTCTTAATTAATTGTTAAACAAAGTCTTTTCGCTTCAGGATCTCTGAGTAAACTATTGCTTTTGCCAGATCAAAATCACCAACCAGGTTCCTTGCCCAAGAATTTTGCATACCAGGTGATAGCTCACTTTTTTTACCCAGTTCAGATTGTGTAATAGCCTCATCAATAGCAGAAATACCTTCCGTGGCAAATTCCTCTGCAAGGGGTTCGGAATAGCTTCCCTCAAATTCTGCTCCCATCCTTAAAGCCTGGTCTTCAGAGGGCTGAATCCGGGTATCTTCAAAACCTGAATCTACTGTCTGTAATGCATCCTGGTCAATCATCTCGTATTGTGTAGTAGCCCCTCCTTCTTCAGTATCTGGAAAATTAATTTCTTCTTCCCTGCCGGGAATAACTGTTTCTCTTTCCTGGTCTGGCATGCCATACTGCGGCACCTTTCTCTGTGCTGTTTTTTTCTTTTTATTGGCAACTGCAGCGGCAATAGCAATAGCAGCTGCAATAATGTAAAATAGTATACCACCTAAATCTTCCATTCTTTTATTTTTTATATTTTTTTCTGGCCTCCCTGCCTGCTTTTCGTACTGCTTTACGCCGTGCATTCTCCCTTGCTTTTATTTCTTTTTCATTCTGTTTCATCCGTTCCTTGACATCTTCAGATTGTATATCAAAATGTCTCCTTTTATTTTCCTCAACTGCCTTTTTATAGGTATCCTTGCGCTCAGCCTCTCTTTGCTCCTGCTTCTTTTTTGCTTTAATGACGGACCTCGGCTCTTTGATCTTTTTTTCCTTAGGTACCTTACGTTTTTCTCCGCTCATTTTTCTTTCTGTTTTCCTTGCTTTCCATTTATCAAATACAGTGGTCTGCGCTACCGTAACATTTTCGCCGGCAACGAGCATAACAAGCAAAATAATTAACAACCTGCAGGTTCTCTTCATAAACTGCCTATTTATAATATTATTTGTTTTAATCCGTTAAAACTAATGTTCGTATATTTGAATTCCAATACTTAAATATGCCAGGATTAAGATCAAAGTTAAGGATTTTTTTACTTATATGTATCTTTTCTCTTTTTCACATTTCCTGTAACAAGAATGAGAATGATGTGATACCTGATGTACTTGTCGATTTTTATATCGACCTCAATGATCCCGAGTTTTTCGATCTTAATGCCATTGGCAATCATGTACTGGTAAACAGCAGTACTAATAATTTAGGCTACAAAGCCTCGGGGTATGACAATAACGGCATTATTCTTTACCGTGCCCAGGTTGATGAGTTCATTGCACTCGACCGTACATGTCCTCACGATTATGTACTCGATGGTACCAGTATTGCTGTTAATGTTGATGGTATATATGCCGAATGCCCTTTATGTAACAGCACCTATGCTCTCCCCAGCTATGGTACTCCAACTTCGGGCCCCTCAAGGTACCCGCTCAAGATGTACAGGACAAGCTTTACAGGCCAGTTTGTACATGTAACGAACTATTAATGGCAGGGAGCAGGGAGCATGGGGCAGGGATTATATTATAATTATAACCATGCTCTAGTACCTGTAATGATCAGGCTTATATGGGCCTTCAGGTTTTACTCCCAGGTATTTTGACTGCTTCTCTGTAAGTCTTGTTAGCTTAACTCCAAGTTGACCAAGGTGCAGTCGTGCAACCTCTTCATCAAGGTATTTGGGCAGGGTATAAACACCCAGCTCATAATCATTGTTCCACAGGTCTATCTGGGCCAGTGTCTGGTTGCTGAATGAATTACTCATCACAAAAGAAGGATGACCTGTAGCACAACCAAGGTTTACGAGTCTTCCTTCAGCCAGCATGAATATTGAGTGTCCGTCGGGGAATTTAAATTCATCAACCTGAGGTTTAATATTAAATTTTTCAACACCAGGTGTCGAAGTCAGTAGGTCGACCTGTATCTCATTATCAAAATGACCGATATTACACACGATAGCCTGGTCTCTCATTTTCGCCATATGTTCCACTGTAATAACATCAGTATTGCCGGTAGCGGTAACGTATATATTTCCAATTCCTAATGTGTCTTCAACAGTTTTGACTTCAAATCCTTCCATGGCTGCCTGCAATGCACATATAGGATCTATCTCGGTAACTATTACCCGGGCCCCGTATGACCTCATCGACTGTGCACATCCTTTTCCCACATCACCATATCCACATACAACTACAACCTTACCTGCTATCATCACATCTGTAGCTCGTTTAATACCGTCGGCCAGTGATTCGCGGCAACCGTAAAGGTTATCAAATTTTGATTTTGTTACCGAGTCATTCACATTTATTGCAGGTGCCAGTAGTCGCCCTTCTTTTTTCATCTGGTATAACCTGTTAACACCTGTTGTCGTTTCCTCGGAAATGCCCTTGAGTTCTTCCACCACGCGGTGCCATTTCTCAGGATCCTGGCTCTGTATACTTATTAATGTGTCAATAACAATACCTTCTTCCCTGCTGGATGGTTTAATATCAAGTCTTGAGGGATCTTCCTCCGCATAATAACCTTTGTGCACCATTAGCGTTGCATCGCCGCCATCATCAACAATTTGATTTGGCCCCTTGCCATCAGGAAAAGATAATGCCTGGGCAGTACACCACCAGTATTCCTCCAGTGTTTCACCCTTCCATGCAAATACAGGTATCCCCCGTGCTGCTATTGCTGCAGCAGCATGATCCTGTGTGGAAAAAATATTACAGCTTGACCATCGTACATCCGCACCCAGTTCAACCAGTGTTTCAATTAATATCGCCGTTTGTATTGTCATATGCAGCGATCCCGTTATACGTGCACCGGCCAGTGGTTTTTCTGCTGAATATTTTTTACGGATAGCCATCAGGCCCGGCATCTCCTTTTCAGCTATCTCGATTTCTTTTCTCCCAAATTCTGCAAGGTTTATATCCTTAACTTTATATGGTAATGTTTCAATTAATACTGACATAATTTATAGTTTTTAAGGTATACAAAGATATAAAAAATACGACTATCCGGCAAAAACTACATCGCCAGTAAGCGCATTGCTTCGGCTTTATCCTTATTGATCTGATCAAGTAACTGCTTCCTGGAAATGAATTTCTTATCACCTCTTAAACGGTGCATGAACCTCATTGTAATATTTTTACTGTAAATATCATCATCAAAATCAAAGATGTTTACTTCAATGGTCCGTTTACCAGTATTTCTTTCTATGGTAGGACGAGGACCTATATAAAGCATAGCCTTATAATTGCCTGAGTCCAGTAATGCTTCAACGGCGTAAACCCCGTCGGCAGGTATAAGCTTATAGGGATAGTCCGGGTCAATATTGGCTGTCGGATATCCAAGCATTCTGCCTATCTTCTTGCCTTCCACTACCTTACCCTTTAAGAGATAGGGATATCCAAGCAACCTGTTAGCTTTGTCGAGTAAGCCAGCAGAAATTAACTCTCTTACGGTTGTTGAGCTTATAATTTCATTACCTTCCTTCAATGGCTTCAGCCTGTCAACACCAAAGCTATAACTGCCGGCACATTCCGATATAGTAACCGCATTACCATATCCCCGGTAACCAAAATGATGATCAAACCCCAGAATCAGGTGGTCAACACCAATGATATCCACAAGGTATTTCTTAATAAAATCACATGCTGGCATCCTGCTTAATTCCATTGAAAAAGGTATTACAACCAGTTTGTCAATTCCTGCTTCTTCCATTAATTCGCTTTTTTCATCCAGGCTGGTAAGAAAACGAAGTGAGCTGTCACCCCCGGATAATACAATGCGTGGATGCGGCTCCAGGGTCATAACAACAGATTCAGTTCCAAGGTTTCTTGCTTTGCTTACCAGGGCATCGAGCAAGACACGATGCCCCCGGTGTACACCATCGAACATGCCCAGTGTTACAACAGGTTTATCCGATTTATAACCCCTATGTCCGAAATAAGTTTTCACTGAAAAGGATTTTACGAAGGCAAAAATAGTAAAGGCTGGGATATCCTGAAATTAATTAAACAGAACTGTTCAGAAATTATTATCTTTAAAAATCTGTAATAAGAATTTTTACTTTTATATATTGCTGTAGAACAATTATTTATCACAATATGAAAATCAAATTATTTTTACTGATCCTGCTTACACCGGTACTCGGTGTTATTTATGCCCAGGAAGCATCGATAACAGAGCTTACAGAGGGTCTGATCATACAGAACGGGGTAATGTATGGAAGAAATAATTTTGTTAAAGATCCACAGGCAGGAGATATTATTAACAACCTGTTTGAAAGACCTTATGCAGGGATGATCTCAGGTAAGACACCGGAAGGTGAAGATGCAGTATGGACCGAGATATCTGCCGATGAAAGCGGATATTTCAGATCAGAAAATTTAAGGAACGGAGCACTTTATATTGAATATAACAGCCCTGAGGAGAAAATAATGCTGTTAAATGCAAGCGGCCATACAATGGCCTTCATTAATGGAGAACCCAGGGAAGGAGATCATTATGATTTTAACCTTTCCTTACACCCGGTATTAATAAAAAAAGGCCTTAACCAGTTCTACTTTACCAATGGCCGCTATCCAAGGATCAGAGCATCACTTGAAGAACTCCTTTCAAGGATCCTTATCAAAAAGAAAGACCTTACACTGCCAGATCTTATAATTGAAGAACCCGGATTCAAATGGGGCGGAGTAACGCTTATAAATGCAACTCAGAACTATATAAATGGGCTGAAGGTCAAATGCACAGTCAAAGATATTCAAATGACAACCGAGGTCCCGGGTATTGATAAGCTCACCTCCCGCAGGGTGAACTTCAGGATACCCGTACCCGAAGGACTGGAACCCGGTGAAACAGAGGTACTGATCGAGATATTGTCCAGGGGTAATAACTTATATGACAGTTATGAGTTCGGGATAAAGATTAAACATTTTGCAGTGAATCATGATCGTACCTTCATAAGTAATATCGATGGCAGTGTGCAGTATTACAGTGTCACTCCCGGTACCAGTCCCCGTGAAGAGGGCCAGGCATTGTTCCTATCGGTTCATGGTGCCGGTGTGCAGGCGAGGAATCAGGCATGGACATACGACGCAAAAGACTGGGGTCATATTATTGCACCAACGAACAGGGGCCCCTTTGGTTTTGCATGGGAAGACTGGGGCAGGCTCGATGCACTGGAGGTCCTTAATGAAGGCAGGGAGCTGTTTAAAACCAGCCCTGAACAGACATATTTAACAGGACACTCAATGGGTGGTCATGGTACATGGTACCTGGGCGCTACATACCCCGATAAATTTGCGGCCATAGCACCATGTGCAGGCTACCCCGACCTGCTTAATTATGCCGTCAGGGGACCCGGTAAGGAAGAAACCGGGGATATGAAGCAGATGTTTGACAGGGCCGGCAACCCAAGCCGCACACTTAAAATTGCACGAAATTACATGCACCATGGTGTATATGTTTACCATGGTGATGCCGATCCCACGGTAAGTGTTGAACAGGCCCGTAGAATGCGGCAAATACTGGGTGAATTTCATTCTGACTTCACTTATTATGAATACCCCGGCGGAACACACTGGTATGGAGATATATCTATGGACTGGCCTCCGATATTTGATTTTTTCAGGCTGCACAGGATACCTGCTTCATCTGAAGTGAAGAAACTGGAATTTTATACGGCCAGCGCGGGTGTGTCAGCTTATTCACACTGGATAGTCATTTATCAGCAAATAAAACCATTTGAAATCAGCAGTGTGAAAGCCCGGGTCAGTAACGACTCATCACAGTTAATAATAAATACAGAAAATATTGCCACCCTGGGTATAAAACACGGGGACCTGGTTGTGAAATATCCACTGTCACTTGTAATTGATGATCAAAATATCGAGATTACTGAACCGAAAAATAATGAATACCATTACTTTAAATTGAATAAGGGTAAATGGGCGCATTCAATAAATCCCGGGACTGAAGAAAAAGGTCCGCACAGGTACGGGGGATTTAAAGATGCTTTCAGAAAGAACATGGTTTTTGTTTACGGTACCGGGGGAACCACGGAAGAAAACCGGTGGAATTATCTTAAAGCAAGGTTTGATGCAGAAACATTTTCATACAGGGGTAACGGTTCAGTTGAAATCGTACCAGACAGGCAATTCCGAAAAAGCAACTATAAAGGAAGAAATATTATTTTGTACGGTAATGCTGATAATAACCGTGCATGGAATTTGCTCCTGGCAGAAAGCCCCGTACAGGTATTGAACAACAAGGTGATCATAGGTGAAAGGTCTATTGCCGGTGATGATATCGCATGTTATTTCATTCGACCACTGGAGGGCTCAGTAAATAATTCAGTCGGGGTTATTGCAGGTACCGGACTGAAAGGTATAAGGGCGGCTTATCCCAACCAGTATTTCATTGCGGGATCTTCATTTCCTGATCTTGCCGTATTCAGGATGCCGGTTACAGATGAAGAATATAAGGCAATTGAATGTGCCGGTTTCTTCGGTAATGACTGGACAGTGGAAGATGGTGATTTCACATGGAATAAGAAATAAACCTGTTGAAAATGAAAGCAGTTGAATATTTTCTCAATGATCCATGGCTAGAGCCTTATTATGGTATCCTGAGGAACAGGCACCGTGCCTATGAGCAAAAGCTCAGTAAAATTACCGAAGGAAAAAGTCTTTTATCCTTCGCTTCAGGCCATCACTATTATGGCATGCATACAGATAATAATTCACTTGTTTTCAGGGAGTGGGCCCCAAACGCAACATCTATTTACCTGATCGGAAGTTTTAACAACTGGGAAGAAAAACAGGAGTTTGCATTGAGCAGGCTCAACAGGGAAGGCGATTGGGGAATCGTATTGCCGGGTGACACTATCAGGCATGGCGACCTGTATAAGCTATCAATACACTGGGATGGCAGCTCAGGTGAAAGAATACCCTCATATGCAACAAGCCTGATTCAGGACGAGGTAACAAAAATTTTCTCATGCCGGCACTGGCAGCCTCCGGTTAAATTTAAATGGAAGCACAGTGATTATAAACCGGAATTCCGTCACCCTCTCATATATGAGTGCCATGTAGGAATGTCTTCTGAAGAGGAAAAAATAGCCAGTTTCGATGAGTTCAGGGAAAATGTGCTGCCCCGTATAGCAAGGAACGGATATAACACCATCCAGCTCATGGCCATACAGGAACATCCTTATTACGGTTCGTTCGGTTACCACGTTTCAAACTTCTTTGCTGTATCCTCAAGGTTTGGAAGTCCCGATGACCTCAAGTCGCTTGTTGATGAAGCCCACGGGCTTGGTATAGCAGTGATTATGGATCTTGTGCATTCACATTCTGTCAGTAATATAAATGAAGGCCTGGGTTTATTTGACGGGAACCCCGGGCAGTATTTCCATTCAAATGAAAGGAGGTTCCATGTTGCATGGGATTCTCTCTGCTTTGATTATGGCAAAGATCATGTTATACATTTCCTCTTATCCAATATCAGGTACTGGATGGAGGAATATAAGATTGACGGTTTCAGGTTTGATGGTGTTACGAGCATGATATATTATGACCATGGACTGGAACGGAATTTTACCTCTTACAATATGTACTTTGACGGAGGTCAGGATGATGATGCTCTTATATATCTTAAGATGGCCAATAAGCTTGTTCATACCATTAAACCATCAGCCATCAGTATAGCCGAAGAAATGAGCGGAATGCCCGGTATGGCCTGTGATGTTGAATCAGGTGGGGCAGGCTTCGACCTGAGGCTTGCCATGGGTATCCCCGATTACTGGATCAAACTGATAAAGGAACAGCAGGATGAAGAATGGAATATGGACGGGCTGTTCCATGAGCTTACCACCCACAGGGTTGAGGAAAAGACCGTGTCATACTGCGAATCACACGACCAGGCACTGGTAGGTGACAAAACACTGATCTTCAGGCTTGCAGATGCAGAGATGTATTGGAAAATGAGTACAAATATTGAAAGCCTCAATATCGACAGGGCCATAGCGCTGCACAAGATGATAAGACTCATAACCATTTCAACCGCTAATGGTGCTTACCTTAATTTCATGGGAAATGAGTTTGGGCATCCTGAATGGATAGATTTTCCAAGGGAGGGTAATAACTGGAGTTTTAAATATGCAAGGAGGCAATGGAGCCTTACCGACCGTACCGATCTCAAGTATCATTACCTGAATGATTTTGATATGCGTATGATTATCTTTATCAAGGATTCTGATGTGCTGTCAAATGTAATAACAGAAAAAGTATACAGCCATAACAAGGATAATATCCTTGCTTTCAGAAGGGGTGACTATCTTTTTGTTTTCAACTTTCATCCTTCAAAATCATTTACTGATTACAAGATACCGGTTACGGGCAGATACATTATGGTCTTTGACACTGACCGCAAGGAATTTGGCGGGTACGACCACATTGACAGGAATATGCTCTATATTTCTTCAAGAGCTCCCGGGGAGAAGCTGAATTCTCCCCTGAAAATAAGCCTTTATCTTCCTGCCAGGACAGGTATTGTATTCAAGATAGCGCCCGTAAGACGCATTAATCTATCCACTTGATAAGATAAAAATCCTGGCGGTGAGGCAGATCATCACTTTTCGGGTATAATCTGAGGCCGTAGAAGAAAGTACCAGCTTTTTCAGGTACCATTTCCAGTCGGTATAGTGACCTGCCCTGCTTTGAGCTTATATAATCCATATCATACTTGGCAATAAACTCGTAATCACCACTCTGGGTCATATGTGTTATAATAAACTCGACACCTATGTTTTTAGGTGCTATCCCATTTATATTAAGGATAATCTCACCTTTATAAGAAACACCGGCACGGTAAATATTCTCACCCGGTTTTTCAAAGCTGTAAGAAAGTATCTCAAGTTTATTCCACTCTGTAACCATCCAGTTTTTCCAGGCTGTCAGGGCAATGGCTTTTGCATAATTGTCGGCTTTAAGCGACCGGGTCCTTCCCCAGAGCTTCATATAATAAGTATCATAATAGTCATCTATCATCCTTTTCATGGTAAACTTTGGGGCCACCTGCACCATTGAATTCTTAACATAGCTTATCCATTCAGCAGGTATTCCCTGTTCATTCCTGTTATAATATGCGGGTATTATTTCATATTCCAGCATATTGTAAATAGTTTCGGCATCCACATCATCCTGCAGGTCCTGGTTTGCAAAGGTACGTTTCATGGGAAGTGCAAACCCGGCATAGGCCCTGTAGCCTTCTACCCACCACCCATCGAGGACACTGAAATGTATTGTACCGTTCATCACTCCTTTTTCACCGCTGGTACCTGATGCTTCGAGGGGCCTGGTAGGTGTATTCAGCCATATATCAACCCCTCTTACCAGCTGTTTTGACATTTCCATATCATAGTTCTCGAGGAATATAACCTTACCCTCAAACTCGGGCATATGCGACACCTCGTTTATACGTTCTATAAGATCCTGGCCTCCACCATCATTAGGATGTGCTTTGCCGGCAAAAATAAACTGCACCGGTTTATCAGGATCGTTGACTATCTTGTTAAGGCGGTCAAGGTCTTTAAACAGCAGAGTGGCCCTCTTATAGGTGGCAAACCTCCGGGCAAAACCTATGGTAAGGGCATCAGGGTTAAGATGATTACTTATGTTAAGAAGCCGCCTGGGACTTACCCTTTTCCCCATCATCTCAGTCTGGATCCTTTTACGTATCCATTCAAACAAATCCTGCTTCAGTAAATTTCTTATATCATAAATATCTTTATCGGGAACTGAATATATCTTTTCCCATTCTGCCTTATCGGTCTGGTCAAAATGTCTTTCCCCGGTTATTTCACGGTATAATTTTTTCCACCTCTTGTTCAGCCATGTCGGGTAATGCACCCCGTTTGTTACATGCCCGATAAACAGTTCTTCTTCAAGGTATCCGGGCCATAGTACATTGAATATTTTACGGCTCACTTCACCATGCAGTTTGCTCACCCCGTTCACTTCCTGTGACAGGCGGGCAGCAAGGTAACTCATGTTGAACTTACCCGTCTGATCATTATAAGCCCTACCCAGGCTCATTAGTCTTTCCCATGTTATATTCAGCCTTTCAGGGTAGTGAGGGATATATTTCCTCAACAGGCCTTCTTCAAATGAATCATGTCCTGCAGGTACGGGTGTATGCGTGGTAAACAATGTTGAAGCTCTTATTGCTTCCTTCGCTTCATCAAAAGTAAGATGACGCTTCTCCATAAGGTACCTCAGTCTTTCGAGCCCTATGAAAGCCGAATGACCTTCATTGCTGTGATAGATATCAGGTTTAACGCCAATGGTCCTGAGGGCTCTTATACCTCCTATACCAAGCAGCAGTTCCTGCTTGAGCCTGTTTTCGTTATCACCACCATAAAGATGGTGTGTAACCTGCCTGTCTTCATTGTTATTTTCATCAAAATCGGTATCCAGAAGGAATAATCTTACCTTGCCAACCCTTGCTTCCCATATCCGTGCCTTAACGGTACGTCCCGGCCACACAACTGTTATCTTAACCTGATTACCATCCTCATCTTCCACAGGGTTTACCGGGAGCTGGGAAAAATCTTCTGCTTCATATACAGCCATCTGTTGCCCCTTCGGACCTATCTGCTGCCTGAAATAACCAAACCTGTAGAGCAGGCCAACTCCAACCATATTATAGTTAGAGTCACTTGCTTCCTTGAGATAATCACCTGCCAGAACGCCAAGCCCACCTGAATATGTTTTCAGGGAGTGATGAATACCAAACTCCATGCTGAAATAAGCCACAGTTGGAGACTCCTTATCATCGGGCCTGTCCATGTATTCCCTGAATTCAGAATAAACACTGTCAAGATCAGCAATGAACTCCTCATCTTCCGACAGTACTTTCAGTCTTTTATAATCAACACGCTCAATCAGTATGCATGGATTATGGTGTGTTTCATCCCAGAGTGAGGGATCAATTCTCCTGAAAAGATCCTGGGCTTCATCATTCCATGACCACCAGAGATTACACGCCAGTTCTTTCAAAACCGAGAGGCGCTCGGGAACATCTGACTGGATATATATATCCTTCCAGATGGGCACTTCGTGGGGTTTACGGGCAATAATATCCTTCCGGAGTAATATTTCCGACAGCTCCCTGGGCTCATCCCTCCGTTGTTTGGATTTTTCAAGAGCTATCCTGTAGGCTTCAAAGTAATATTCAACCAGTTCGTCCCAGTTGGCAATTCTTGATATTTTATAAGCTTCTTCACGTATTTTTTCAATCTGCTCTTTATCCAGCTCGTAGACTTTCCTGATAAATGAGCTTATCTCATCTGCAGTCTGTTCATAATTGGTATCATCCCTTTTTACAATACAAATGCCATCCCCATGTTCAGGATAATGATTCTGCACCCATAAACCGAAGCCTGTAAGTGTCGTGGTAACCGTAGGTATGGAAAACATCAGGCTTTCCAGAGGGGTATAACCCCAGGGTTCATAATATGAGGGGAATACTGTAATGTCAAAACCTATCAGCAGGTCATAATAGGATTTATTGAAAATACCGTCGTAACCATTCAGGTAGGAAGGAACAAAAACAGTTATTACTTTATTATCCTTGCTATTATTCAGATTATTATTATTTAATGCCTTAATTACAGGATCATTTCCCCTGTCATGTAATCCATGTGATAATATTTTATCTCCTGTGGGAATGTCTGTTGATCCTCCACTCAGGTAATCGGCAATGTCTTTCCTTGGCCCTTTATGGTAGGCCGGAACCATAATAAAAGCTACAATATTCCTTTGAGAATGTATCTCCCTGTCAACTTTCGCAAGAGAATCAATGAAAATATCTATCCCCTTATTATGATATTCATACCTGCCTGAAGTAGCAATCAACAAAGAATCATCGCTCAGTTCCCTGCCTGAAATTATCTGTGCTGCTTTCAGCAGTATTGTCCTTGCTTCCTGACGCCTGGTATCAAATTCATCCTTAACCGGAACAAATATATCTTCAAAGCCATTGGGCGTTACAATATCTACCTCTTTCTCCAGGAAGGCCGAACACTCCTTAGATGTTATTTCACTTACCGTGGTGAATACATCAGCAGTTTGTGCTGTTGTTTTTTCAAGTGACCTCTTGGCCACAATATTGAATTCACGTGCTACCTGCTGTGGATTATATTCATTGAGTTTACTATACAGTGGCCTGTTGTTACCAGCGATTGCTCTCCCCAGCACAGTGGCATGGGTAGTGAATGATGTACTTACCCAGGGGGTATTTTCCTTGAGATACAGTATTCCAACTCCCGTCATCCATTCGTGGAACTGGGCTACAATATCCTGGTATTCATTATAAAATCCCGTGAAGCTCTCAACTACTTTTCCAGCAGCATAACCGAAAAGGGCCGGTTCAATATAATCCCATTCCCCTGACAGGCTATCCAGTTTATACTCTTCCCATAACTGTGCGAATATCTCGTTCTTTTCATTAAAGTATGGTGTAAAGTCAACCAGTATAACAATTGGATTGCCTGATATATTCCACCTGCCTGTACGCACTCTTAATCCCTCGCCTTCCGCCTTTCCCTTCCAGCCGGCAAAAAGACTGCTATCGTGAATAAACTCAGGATTCTCGCCTTCATCCCTCCAGACATCAGGCCCTATTAATATATAATTGTTGCCCAACTCATTCACCAGGTTAAGTGCTTTGGTAGAGATAACCGTATGTATCCCGCCAACCTTATTACAAATTTCCCAGCTTGTCTCAAACAGCAGGTCAATCATTCCGTCTTCCTTCATTTTTTAATTTATTTCCTTTTCGAACTTGTTGTCCTCTTCGTTTTTGTTGTTGTTCTTGTTTTTACGGATGCCGGCTTTGTCCTGGTATCTGTCTTGCCTGTTTTTACTGAACTTGAAGTAGTGCTAACGGTCATTGACTTTATCCTGGCACGCAGTATACGTATTTCTGTCTCACGCTCATTCAGCTCCTCCTCTATTTCACTGATCTTATGCTGCATGTTAATAACCTCCTGGTTTTCAATGTTCTCGGGACAGACCGAATCCAGGCGAATTTCAAAATCACTGAGGACGTTCATATAGTTCATAAAAGCATCATATGGTGATTCGTAGGGATTAAAATATTGATGTACGGCACCATCAGAAAAGAATTTTGTACACATATAGTAAAAGTGGTCACTTGCCTGGAGGAATTCCCAATCTTTCCTGAGACTCTCATTATTGCAGCCATCAACCCTGTCAGTCAGGGAATACAGTTTATTGAATGCAGCATCCTGCAGGTCGTTACCCAGCCATGCTGTCAGGTCTCTTTCTTCATCAGCCCAGGATATAGGACTCGGAACTTTAACAGCTGATACAGGCTGAAACTTTTTTGCCACTTCTGCCGGAGTCATAAAACTGAAATCCGTTTTTTTCAATATAGTGCCCGGCAATGCTTCAAGGAATTTGAAAATTCCTGTTTCAGCTTTTTGATGTTCCCCAAAAGTTTCATAATCTACAAAAAGGTTAATAAGTTCAGCGTCTTTACTTCTTTTTTTCAACCATGTAGCGTACTTTTCGGTTGTTAGTGGCCATTCACTCCAGTCCCTGTTACCGAAACGGAATGCAATATCATCGCTCAACTGAAAATTCCTGAGCAATACTTTGAGCCTGGGATTGATATTATTGCAGTAAAGAAAATCAGGGCTTCTCCATCCAAGTATATGCTTTGCCCCTTCGGTAAGTAATGCGGAGAATCCCATATCCGCCACCCAGCTGCCTATTTCATCTGAATATACCATCTCTGTATTCCTGAATGAAACAGGTTTAACCCCGAAGTATTGTTCAATCTTTTGACTGTGTTTATTAACCTGTTTGATAAACTCATTCTTATTCCCCATACAGGCCAGTGAATGGGAATATGTCTGGGCAAGGAATTCGACCTGCCCTGTTTTGGCCAGCTCCCTGAATGAACCGAGCACTTCCGGTGCATAGGTCTCAAGCTGCTCAATCAGCACTCCTGTTAGTGAATAGGATACTTTAAACTTATCTTTATATTTCCTTATCAGTTCAAGCACCAGTTTATTTGCAGGAAGGTAACATTTTTCAGAAACATTCCTTAATATTGTTTCATTGGTATAGTCATCGTAATAATAATGATCATTTCCTATATCAAAAAAACGGTACCTCCTGAGCCTCAGTGGTTGATGTAATCCAAAAAACAGACAAACTCCTTTCATATTTAAACTTATTAAATTACTTAATTCAATTCATCAAGGTATACATTCCTGACATTCTGTGCCGAGTTTTCCCATTTAAGTGTTTCCACTTCTTCCCTGCCTTTTTCAATAAACATTTTTGATAGAGCAGGATATGAAAGGATTCCGTGTATGGCATCAGCCATGGCATCAATATCCCAGAAATCAATCTTAACGGCATGCGTAAGTATTTCGGCCACACCCGACTGTTTGCTTATAATAACAGGCACGCTTGACTGCATTGCCTCCAGTGGCGATATACCGAATGGTTCGGATACCGATGGCATTATATAAACATCGCTTAGCCTCAGCATCCAGTATACGTCCATACCTTTCAGGAAACCGGTAAAATGAAACCTGTCGGTTATATTAAGGTCAGCTGCCCTTCGTATCATTCTTTCCATCATATCGCCACTGCCGGCCATAACGAATCTTACATTTTTCATAACCTTAAGTACCCTGTAAGCTGCTTCAATAAAATATTCAGGGCCTTTCTGCATTGTTATTCTGCCGAGGAAAGTCACAACCTTGTCATCTATACTTTTAGTATCATACTTGTCGTACACCCCACCCACCGGTTCCACCGCATTATACACAGTTGTCACCTTGGCCGGATCGATATTATACTTATAGGTAACTGTTTCCCTGGTAAGATTACTCACAGTAATGATCCTGTCGGCAGCATCCATGCCTGCTTTTTCAATATTATACACTACCGGATTAGCATTTCCTCCACTTCGGTCAAAATCCGTTGCATGCACATGAATAACCAGTGGCTTACCCGACACTCTTTTTGCTGCTATACCTGCAGGATAAGCCAGCCAGTCGTGTGCATGTATAATATCGAATTCATTTTCATCAGCAATGATTGATGCTACTATGGCATATTTATCGATTTCCTGGATAAGGCTTGATCCGTAGCCACCTGTAAAATCGATCCTTCCCTGATCATCAGCTTCCACAAAGAGCCTGTTCTTATTTTGCTCTTCCCTGGTCATTCTCCAGAAATCATCAGGGTCAGTATAGGGTATTATCTTCGATTTAACCTCTATTTTATCAAAGGTTCTTGTTTCACCTTTATAAAAGATCTTTTTATAAGCAACCTTAACATTATTGGCTCCAATAAGCTTTAGTCCAGACTCATCTTCATCGCCATATGCTTTGGGAACGACAAACAGCACCTCTATATCAGGGATTGAGGCCATGCCCCTTGTTAATCCATAGCTTGCTGTTCCTAATCCCCCGCTTATATGAGGAGGAAATTCCCAGCCAAACATTAATACTTTCATCCTTTAAACTTTTTTTTCACGGTTAACTGGTCATTAAGATCAATTATCCTTAAAATCTCGGCAACGCTCCATGCCTGGGATATTGCACCTCCTGGCAGATGTGGAGGATCGCCATCATACACCTCTGAAATAGTACTTACACCGTGTTCATCCATCACATCTTCGAATTCTTTAATCAATTTACTCATTTTCTTAACACCCTTTTCACCGTATAGTCGAAGATATGCTTCAGCAAAGGGACCTATCAGCCAGGGCCATACCGTACCCTGGTGATATGCGGCATCTCTTTGCTCCTGGTTTCCCCTGTAAACACCCTTATAATTGGGGTTTTTGGGCGACAATGTGCGGAGTCCGCGACATGTTAGCAGTTCACTTTCAGCAACATCAAGAACACTCTTTATCATGGTCCTGTCAAGCATCGTATGTGGTAATGATGCAGCTATAAGCATATTAGGCCTTACATACATATTCCTGCTGCCGTCTGCTTCAACATAGTCCGCAAGATATTCCATCTCTTCATCCCAGAAATATGTGAGGAAGCTGCCCTTTACTTTCTCAGGCAGATCTTTTATCAGTATATTTAAATCCTTATCATTGTTTTTTGTAATATGTTCTTTTGCAAAACAAAGTGCATTATACCAGAGAGCATTTATTTCAACATTATAACCTATCCTGGGTGTAACCGGACCGGTTGAGGTGACTGCATCCATCCATGTAAGGGCTTTACCTTCTGTTCCTGCATAAATCAACCCGTTCTCATGCATTCCTATATTAAAGGATGTCCCTCTGATATAGGCTTTAATGACCTGCACAACGGCATTACCATAACTGCTCCATCCATCATTGCCACCGGCATTTATGTATTGTTGAACATCCCAGATAAACCATAAAGGGGCGTCAACTGAATTAAAGGCATAATTACCGGCTTCTCCCATATTTGGGAAAAGCCCGTCTTTCATCTTATCTGTCTGGGTATCCAGTACTTCACGGCATGTCTTCAGATCACCTCTGCTAAGTGCAAGCCCGGGCAGCGAAATAAAAGTATCCCTTCCCCATGATCCGAACCAGTGATAACCTGCTATGATATCAGTGTCGCTCTTTCTTTTTATAATAAATTGTTGCGCAGCATTAAGCAGGCAGTTCCTGAAACTTTCACGTGTCACTTTCTCCTTTAGAATATTTGAAAACCTGGCCTTAAGACCTAATGGGTTTATTTCTTCTGTGGATGCAGAAAAAACTATACTCTCACCTGCTGTCAGGCTTAATTCAAAATAACCCGGTATAAAAAGATCCTCCTTGAAATCATAACCCCTTCTTTGTTCTTCAAGATATTCAACACCATATACCCAGTCAGATACTTTCATAAATTCAGGCTTCCTTGAAAACTGCATGCACAGGTAAGGAAAACCTTCGTACAACCTCATCTTTATTCCATTGTCTATATAATTAACCCTGGTGTTGGCACTCAGGTTCGACATGGTTAGCTCATGTATATTTCTGAATGCCAGCAATGGCCTGAACTGTAATGTGACAGGTTTCTGGGCCTCCTCAACAGTATAACGTATCATTAGCTGATCACTTTTATCAGATAATACTCTCTCCTGCCTGAGCTTCACTGTTCCGACCTCATATGACATTGAAGGAATAAGCTCTGCAGTGAAATCCTTAAGGTATTTATGCCCCTTGGGACTGAAATGGTCTCCGGCAAACTTGTGAATACCGAGATTGAATACTTTGCCACCTTCAACCACTGATACATCAAAAGAGGAAAGAAGCACGTATCTCTGTCCTCCAAACCTGTCGATGGGGCATACCAATAAGCCATGATATTTCCTGGTATTACATCCTACTATCGTGGTGGATGAATATGATCCTGTTCTGCTGGTCCTGAGAATCTCCTTACCAAGGGAATACTCAAGATTCACAAGCATGGTCTTGTCAAAATTTATATATGCCATAGAATAATAATATTAATCTGTTTAAACTGATTTTCCCCCTTCTTTTAGTACCCTGGTAATATTTAAAAACCGGAGTACAAAGTTAATTATAACTTCTTTTGTATAAACATTTAAGTGAAAAAATAATATGACTGCTTATATATCAAGCAAAAGTATAACTTTGCAGCAATATAAATGTTTGCTTATAACTACAATATTTTAAAAAATTAATGAAATGATAAGAAAAATTACAGCTCTCTTCATTCTTGCTATCCTGTTTGCAGGCTGTGGGGATAAAAAATTTACGATTAGTGGCAAACTTGATGGAGCCAGTCCCGATACTTATATTTACCTGGATCAACTGGGCGGAATGAACCTTGAGCCTTACGACTCTGTCATTATCAGCGATAACGGATCATTTGAATTTTCAGGAGAGATTGAATACCCTGAATTCTTTTTACTGAGAATAACAGAATCAAATTTCCTGACCACGCTTATTGAACCTGGTGAGAAGATGGCGCTTAAGGCCGATGCCGACTCCATTAGCTTTACTGCAGAGGTGGAAGGATCTCCTGGCACAAGTAAAATGATAGAATATGATCTGAGATTACAGGAAGCTATGAAAGAATTACAAAAGCTGGGTGAGATATATGAGGGAAATATTAACAGCCCTGACCTTGAACAGATCATGACTGAACTGGACACAAAAGCACAGGGCATATTAAACGATATGAATGAATATACCAGGAACTTTATCGATGAGAATATTGAATCTATGGTTAGTCTTATTGCTCTTTACAAGCAAATTACCCCACAGGTTTATATTTTGAATATTGATAAAGATCTTGATTACTATAAGCGCGTTGATTCAACCCTTTTTGATCTTTTTCCCGACTCTGAACCTGTTAAGACCCTGCACAGCCAGATGGAGACACTAGTTGCCAACCTTGACGCTGAGGCTGCAAGGGCAGCTTTAACAGGCATTGGTGCTATTGCTCCTGAAATAGCCCTCCCCAATCCTGAAGGCGACACCATAAAGCTCTCTTCAACAAGAGGAGAATATGTATTACTGGATTTCTGGGCAGCATGGTGTGCTCCATGCAGAACTGAAAATCCACACCTTGCAGAATTATATAAGAAATACAACCCGAAAGGCTTTGAAATATACCAGGTCTCACTTGACCAGACAAGGGAAGCATGGTTAAATGGTATTAGAGAAGATAAGATAGGCGACTGGATACATGTTAGTGACCTTCAATACTGGAACTCGTCAGTGGTTCCCCTGTACGGAATTGAATCCATACCTGCAAATTACCTCCTCGATACTGAAGGCAGGGTAATAGCAAATAACCTGAGGGGAGAAGCCCTGACAAAAATGCTTGCTGAAATATTTGAATAAATCCCTACTCTGACAATAACCATGAGTTATGAAAAAAACAGGTTTTCTTATTCTGTTAACAGTAATTATTATTGCCTGCAATAATGAGAAAAACATAATAATATCAGGCAGCCACCCGGGTGATATTCGTGAATATTTGTATGTAAACAGGGTTAACCTGAATAATCCTGTATTTGTGGATTCTGTCAGGATAAACAGATCGGGTAAATTCAAAATCAAAATAGAGAACCCTGAACCCGCTTTCTACACTCTGGGTTTCAATAATAACGAATTTATTACAGTCGTAGCCGAGCCAGGCGACAGAATAGACCTCGAGTTTAAAGGAAAAAGGCTGCAGAATGACTATTCAGTTGTGGGCTCAGAAGAATCTGAAAAAGTAAGGATGCTTGATAAAAAACTTGGTCAGACTATTATTATCCTGGATTCATTGACTACTGAATACCAGGAAGTAAGTGAAAAAGGAGACAATCCGGAAAAATTAGCTGAAATTGAGCAGGAATATACCAGTACACTGAATGAACAAAGGAAGCATAATATTGCATTCATACTTGATAACCTCAGCAAGCTGTCAGCTGTTAAAGCTATTTACCAGAAGGTAAACGAAAACACCTTCGTATTATACCAGCAGCGCGACCTGCAGTATCTGAAACTGGTATCTGACAGCCTTGGCAGATACTACCCTGATATTTCTCTTACAAAATCCCTTAAGGAAAACCTGGAGGATGAAATAAACCAGATGTATATAAGCAGGATCTCAAAGGCAGCTGAAGATCTTACACCCGTTAACCTTGATGCCAACCTGGCAGATTTAGACGGTGAAAGGGTGAGACTTTCAGACCTGATAAATAATAATTATGTACTGCTTAGCTTCTGGTCAGCTGAATCAAAGGAATGTATCGCCAATAATCTGTTCCTGAAACAAATGTACCAGCTCTATCATAACGAAGGGCTTGAAATTTACCAGGTAAACCTTGATAGTGACGAATCGTTGTGGAAAAGTTCAGTGAAGTTCGATGACCTACCATGGGTAAGCGTCAGGGAAGATGATCCTTCGGATCCTCTGACGGCAAGGATGTTCAATGTAACAACTCTTCCTGCTAATTATCTATTCGACAAGAATGGTGATATTATAGGGAAAAACCTGTTTGGAAGATCCCTCAGAATTAAGCTCGGACAGATTTTTGACTGACCAAAAGTGACAGTAGAGAAGAAAATATATTTTGCATCCGATTTTCACCTGGGACTGGAAGCCGTGATGGACCCTATGACCAGGGAGAAACACGTTGTCAAATGGCTCAGATCAGTTGCCGGTACAGCTTCGGCCATATACCTTGTGGGAGATATTTTTGATTTTTGGTGGGAATATAAGTCGGTTGTACCAAAGGGGTTTACAAGGTTCCTGGGTACAGTATCCGAATTAACTGACAGTGGTTTGGATATCCATTTCTTTACCGGCAATCACGATATGTGGATTGGTGATTACCTGTCGAAGGAATGCGGTATGATATTGCATACCAAACCATTATACACTGAGTTACTGGGTAAGAAATTTTATATCGCCCATGGAGAGGGGCTGGGCACCAGGGATAAATCCTATAAGATACTTCTATGGCTCTTCAGGAACAGGGCGCTCAGGAAGATGTATTCTTTTCTTCATCCCCGTATTGGGCTTGCCATAGCACACAGGTGGACAAGCCACAGCCGGCTGACAAAAAACTACTCAGAAAACTTTATGGGTGCGGAGAATGAAAGTCTTGTAAGACATGCCAAACATATTATAAAGTCAGAAGAAGTTGATTTTTTTATATTCGGGCACAGGCACATAGCAACTGAATACGACTTAAGCAGCAAGGGTTCAAAGATTTTCTTCCTGGGCAATTGGTTCAATGCTCCATGCTACGTCAGCTGGGATGGGAAAGAAGCTGTTCTGCACAATTTTAGCTACCATTAACTTCAACCAGGACACTCAGTACGTAATACGAATACTCTTCATTTACTTCTTTAAAACTATAATCCAGCTTATGGCCTGATTTGCGTGCAATATCGATAAGCCCCAGGATACCTGTTTGCTCAGGTTTTATCTCATCCCCGGCAAGAGAAATCCTGTATAATTCTTTCAGCCCTTTTTTATCGTATCTGTTTACTGTTTTAACCTTATCCCTGAGTGAGGGTATTTTGTTATTCCTTATTATATTACCTGTGGTAAGTCTCATCCCGTCCTTTTCCGTAGCAATCATTGCTACAGGCATACCCAATTCCTTTTCAATCTCATATCCGGGATTATACTTGGAAATGTTCTGCAGGCATTCAACCATGATGCTGAATATTTTACGTTTTGCTTTGAGTTCAATATCTTCCTCATGCATCCTTGTCTCGGTAAACGACAGGACCTGTCGTTCAATATCAGAAGAAAGATGACCTGACCAGACCATTCCTATATTATTATCTGCCATCATCTTCTCCAGCCTCATGATATTATCCCCTTTGAAAACTGATTTTTGCTGCCCTGCATTCATACTTTTCCCTCTGTCATCTACCGATTTACTCAGTATAAAATACAGGAGGCCTTCATTTATTCTGATAAAGTCAAAATCCAGTCTATTGCCGGTTTTCTTGGCCATTTCTATCAATCCCAGTCCTGCACCTCCTTTATCGCTCAGTGTGCTGGAACTTAGCTTCTCTCGATAGAGGGCTCTTATTCCCTCTGGTTCCAGCGAATTGAGCAGGACAAGCTGTTCTCTCAGTTCAGGTTCATCATCACTGCTTATCACATTCCCGGTTGTCACCGTGTAGCCTGAATCATTCTTTGAGTATACAACGAGGGACATGCCAGCATGCTCTGAACTGTTTATATGCCTGCTAACGTTCTGCAGGCTTTCCAGAACAAACATGAAGAGTCTTTTTCTACCAGTAAATCCAAATTCAGAATGTTCCATTTCCTTTTCAAGCAGCCTTAATAATGCTTCTGAATTCTGGCTTGTCACAACACCCCTGTAAACGAACATCAGGCGATCGTCCATCATGATTTGTCTGACCTTTTTTACCAGCTCCATCGGGTATGCCGTGTTAGGGGCTCAAAAAAATGTGAGCTCAGTAGGAATTTTACAAGGTAATAAAAGTAAGAAAAAATCAAGACGCAGCACATTAATGGCAGGAAAAATAAGACATCCTGACAGCGGATTAATAAATTGAACCAGTGTTAAACCTTTAAACCCAAAACATGATAAAACGCGGTCTCCGTGTCAGGATGTTCGAATAAATAACATTTGTTCTTTAGTTTTGTTCACAGGCATAATTAATCCGAGATATTCCGGTTTCATTTTTTTTCTTATCTTTCTCGGAAATTTTTATGGAAACTTCAAATTTTGAAGCACCTTATTAAAAATAACCCTCCCTCCATTTCATTAATCCAGGTATTAATTAAAAATTGAATTATGAGCATCCAGATCATTCTTATGATAGCCTTTTTTCTTTTAGCTCCTGTACTGGTGATATTTCTTGAAGGTAAGTATTCGGCCGTCAAAAAGATTGGTGCTGTACTGATATGTTACATTCTTGGAGCAATTGTGGGCAATGTTGGTATTCTCCCCGAAGGTGCATATGAATACCAGGACTGGTTCACCAAACTTACTGTTCCCATAGCACTACCCCTGATATTATTCTCAATGGATGTGAAAAAATGGCTCATACACGCCGGCTCTGCTATAAAATCATTACTGCTTGGTCTGTTTACTGTAATTGTTATGATATTCCTGGGATTCTGGATATTCAAGGACAGTATTGATGAAATATGGAAAGTATCAGGTATGCTTACAGGTATTTATACAGGGGGCACACCAAATATGGCTGCAATGAAGACAGCCCTTAATGTTGACACCGAGGTATACCTCATGACCCATACCTATGAAGTAGCCCTGGGAGCTATATACTTGATATTTATACTTTCAGTAGGACAGAGAGTTTTCCTGCTGCTCCTGAAACCTTTTAAAAAGCCGGAGACAGGTGAAATACAAGTAGGTAAACTGAACCTTGAAGAGGAGTATGAATCCTATGAAGGTTTTTTTAAGAAAAAAACATTCCTCCCTGTCCTGTTTGCTTTCGGACTGTCATTAATCATATTCGGAGTGAGTTTTGGGGTAAGCACATTATTCCCCGAGGAATTCTCAACAGCAGCAATTATACTGTTAATAACAACATTTGGCATTGCTGCCTCATTTATCAATAAGATCAAAACTATTAAGAAAACCTTCCAGGCAGGAATGTATATTATACTGATCTTCTGCGTTGTTGTATCCTCCATGGCCGATGTAAGACAACTGGTAGATATATCATTCGACCTTTTCTGGTACGTGGCCCTTGCAATGTACGGTTCTCACTTTTTACATGCACTGCTGGCCAGGTTTTTCAATATTGATGCCGATACAGTGATCATTTCCGGTAGTGCTCTTATTTGCTCACCACCTTTTGTTCCGGTAGTTGCAGGAGCCCTGAAAAACAGGGACGTGATCCTGACAGGGCTTATAGTGGGAATAGCCGGATATGCGGTAGGTAATTACCTGGGTGTATTTATAGCCTATTTACTACGTTAATAATATTAACCCTGGGCTACCTTAAAAGATGATTTCCGGTGTGTTATTAAACGTCTGTATTTAACCTTATAAATCCCGAATCTTCGATTCGAGGATCCTCGAAAAAGCTTAGCTTTTTCGGTACTTTATAAATCCTTATAAACTTTATAAACTTTTTTAACTCTATCAACTTCTTTATTTCCCATTCAGAAAATCTGCAAGTGCAATTATATCTTCCTCCCTCCTTGCCTTTAACCTGTTATCCTTGATATAATCTTTTATCCTGTCACTTTCTTCGGGGATAAAATCAACAATATCCTGCAGATTACTGAAATATATTATCTTGCCTTCTTTCAATTCAATAAAGTAATCAGGAGTCCTGGAGCTGAATTTTGGAGGCTGGGCTTCAACGTAACCTGAAGTTGGTTGAGGCTCAGTATAAATGACCCTGTGTTTCTTAAAAAACCTGTAATCCCCATCAGCAATTAGTTCAAGATATCCTCTTATTTCTGCAGAATTATAAGTATATGTCCTGTAATAAAAATTTCTGTCATTAATGCTTATATAGCTTAGAATATTATTATTCCCCAGGGCATAACTCACATCATCCATTAAAAATTCAAAATCATCATTATGAATATTATAATTCATAGGTATACCCTCATATCCCTTACCGGCTTTCAGGATAATATTTGCCCCGGTAAACTTGTCAAAAAGATATGGGGTGCCGTCATATATGGGAGCCGACTTCTCATTAAACGACCTTGCCAGCCTGAAGTCGAGCTGGAATCTCTTAAATTCAAGGTCGGTAACCGCTGATACCTGTGATAAAATGATACCACCAAAGAAAAGGGGTATAAATGCAATTAGAAAAAATTTTCTTCCCATGGCTTATTTTTTAGCTGATATAAAGATACAAAATTTTATCCTGCCCAACCTTCGCGGTCAAGGTTTCTGTAACCTATTGCCTCTGATATATGAGCAGGTTCGATATTATCACTTTGTTCCAGGTCGGCTATTGTACGCGATACTTTTAATATACGGTCATATGCCCGTGCTGACAGTCCAAGAAGGTCCATTGCATTCTTCAGGATAGCAGCACTTCCATCTCCCAGCCTGCAGAAGTCATGTATCATTGTTGAAATCATCTGGGCATTACAGTGCACCTTCTCCAGGTCTTTGAAGCGTTCAGATTGTATTTTACGGGCTTTTACAACTCTTTGCCTTATTACATCCGAGGGTTCAGAGGCTTTTTTTTCTGTAAGGCTGTCTACAGCCACTGGAACTACTTCTATATGTATATCTATTCTGTCGAGCAGGGGCCCCGATATCCTGTTCAGGTATTTCTGCACCACACCGGGGGAACAGACACACTCCTTTTCCGGGTGGTTATGAAATCCGCAGGGGCATGGGTTCATCGAAGCCACCATCATAAAGCTTGCCGGGTAATCAACTGTAAACCTGGCGCGTGAAATAGTTATTGTGCGGTCCTCAAGAGGTTGGCGCATTACTTCGAGGACTGTTCTCTTAAACTCTGGCAGTTCATCCATGAAAAGCACACCGTTATTTGCCAGCGATATTTCACCAGGCTGTGGATTGGAGCCACCTCCTACAAGGGCTATATCACTTATTGTATGGTGAGGGGACCTGAATGGGCGCCTTGTCATAAGAGAGGTATTATTCCCCAGTTTGCCGGCCACGGAATGAATTTTTGTTGTTTCAAGTGCCTCTGCAAGTGAAAGTGGCGGCACTATTGATGGCAGCCGCCTTGCAAGCATTGTCTTCCCCGATCCCGGTGGCCCTACCATTATAATATTATGCCCTCCGGCGGCAGCTACCTCAAGGGCCCTTTTGACTGCTTCCTGTCCTTTCACATCCCTGAAGTCAACATCATACTTATTGGCTGTGGTCCTGAATAATTCTTCTATGTCTGCTTTTACAGGTTCGAATTGCTTCATCCCGTTGAAAAAGTCTATAACATCACCCAGGTGATTCATGCCGTATACCTTCATACCACTGACCACTGCTGCTTCCATAGCATTTGCAGAAGGTACTATAAGCCCTGTGAACCCTTCCTCTCTGGCATTAAGTGCAACAGGAAGGATTCCCTTAACAGGTTTTAAAGTGCCGTCAAGTGATAATTCACCGAGCATGACAAATGAATCAAGCTCCCTCCGGATGATCTTTTCATTAGCTGCCATTATACCTATTGCCAGTGGCAGGTCGAAGGATGATCCCTCCTTCCTTATGTCGGCCGGAGCCATATTAATTACCACCTGCTTGCCGGGCCAACGCAAACCAACCGCCCTCAGTGCTGATTCAATCCTCTGCTGACTTTCTTTAACAGCAATGTCAGGTAATCCTACCAGAAAGAAACGTACTCCCTGTGATACATTTACCTCTATTGTAACCGTGGCAGCATCAATACCGAATACGGCACTTGAATAAGTTTTTACTAACATAGAATGATTTTTAGCGAAACATTTTATGGTATCTAATTTAAGATATAAGATATTAATATGCAAGAGGGACAGAGTAAACAGCCTGTACTTATTTCACACTTTTATGTATATATTTGTGTATATAATACACTTATCAGGGAAAGAACCAGTACCAACTTAAACAATATCTTATGAATAAGTTATTTTTTGTAATAATAATCGTACTTACTTCTTTTGGATGCAATCAGAATAAGAACCCGGAAGCAAGAACCGGGGAAGAGCAGGAGACGGGACTGACCAGTGAGGTCAGGGTCCATAATAATATGCCGGCATTATATATTAACGGGAAACTGTCCAGCCAGATACTCGGTGCTCCTTACAGGCTGGGTGAATCTCATTTCAGGGACTTCCTTGATGCAGGTATAATAATTTATAATATCTACCTGCGATTTGAATGGACAGGTCCTGAAGAATATGACTTTTCTCGCATAGACGAAAAGATGGATCTGTACCTGTCAATAGAGCCTGATGCCCTGTTTATTCCGAGGATACTTCTGACTCCCGGCAAATGGTGGTGCGAAAAATACCCTGATGAAATTACCATGCGCGATGATGGCAGTCCGGCAGGTATGTTTGGCCAGGCCTGCCACCCCTCGCTGGCATCGGAAGTATACAGGGATCTTTCCTATAAGGCAATGAAGGCATTCATTGAACATGTAGAGACCCGCTATGGTGATAATATACTTGGGTACCAACCCGGGAATGGGTTTGGCGGTGAGTGGCTGATGTTTAACTCTTTCTGGGAAGCAAGGCCAAACAGACCTGCTCCTGATAAATTCGGGGTTGAAGATTACAGCCCCCCTGCCAGGCAGGCATTCAGGGAATGGCTTAAGGACAAATATATTACTGTTGATGCTCTCAGGGATGCATGGTGTAATAATGAGGTAAATTTTGAAAATGCCGAACCCCCGGATGAGGTTCAGAGATATAGCAGCAACCATGGAATATTCTTTGATCCGGGACAGGGCAGGCAGGTCCCAGACTACTTCTCCTTCTTCAATGATATAACTGCCGATGTCTTAATTGAAAACTGCAAATGGGTTAAAGAGTTAACCAATAACAGGAAAATTGTTGGTTCGTTCTATGGATATCTCTGGTGTAACTTCCCCAACCTGAGTGTAAACCATACAGGGCATCTTGGATTTGAAAAAGTGCTTAATTCACCATACGTCGATTTTATTGCCAGCCCCTATACCTATGACAATAAACAGATAGGCGGCCCGAATAATTCCCAGACACTTCCGGAAAACTGCCTGCTTCACGGAAAATTGTATTTTAATGAAGTGGATACTGAAACGCACCTTCACCAGCGCCAGTGGCGATGGGGTAATTCACTTAATAATCCTGTTAACTGGGATGAAGCAAAGGCGCTCCTGGTGCGTGACTATGGTTATGCTATGACGAAAGGATTGGGCATGTGGTGGACAGACCTGCACGGGGGGAATTTCCATGATGAAAAGATTACAGCACTTCTGAAAAAACTAAAAAATATCGATGAAAGATACCTTGACGCAGATAAAACGTCCTGTGCGGACATAGCAGTTATTCTTGATGAGGAAACGTATAAGTATTTCGGTGATGGTGAACCATTATTCAATGCTCTGCTAACCGCCCAGAAGCAATGGCAGTTAGGTTTTATCGGAGCTCCATGGGAACCATACCTGCTGACTGATATAAACAACCCCGATCTGAGGGATTTTAAAGTATACCTATTCCTCAATACGTTTCATGTTACACAGGATCAACAAGAAAAAATTCATGAGAAGCTAAAACGAAATAATGCAACTGCAATATGGGTATATGCTCCCGGATATATAAGGGATGACAGGCTCTCCCCGGGTGCCATGTCTGAACTTACGGGTATTGACCTTGGTGAAGAAAACTCACCGGGGGAACTCAGGGTTGAGATCACTGACTACCGGCATGCATATACCAAGACACTACCCGATGGTTTTGCTTACGGAACTGATGTTGACGTCGACAGTATAATACGCTGGTATGATCATCAGATATATATTAAGGATCCACGCGACCCTAAGCTGGAACGTGATCTTCCCGGGTTCAGTATAGCACCACGATTCTTCAGTGTTGATGAAAATGCAGATGTACTTGGTATGCTGGCTGGAGTAGATAAGCCCGGTCTTGTGGTAAAGAAACAGGAAGAAGGCTGGACCTCCGTCTATTCAAGCGCTCCGATAATTCCAGCTTCTTTGCTGAGAAATATCATCAGGGAATCAGGCGGACATATATATTCTGATGGAAATGATGTTGTGTATGCTAATAAAAGCAGCTTATGCATTTATTCTCCCAGTGGTGGAGAAAAAACAATTTCACTAACTGATGAAAAGCTTGTGATAGATCTGCTTTTAAACCGCGTTATAGCAAACAACAGTGATGAATTCTATCTGGGTCTTGAGCCTAACAGCAGTGTATTGCTGGGTTTATATCCACCGTTATTGCCTGAGAATGAAGTATTCCTCAGCCATTATGCCAGGAAAGATGTTGAAATGACAGCCAACCCTGAGTCAAAATTCTGGAAAAATATTGATCCCCTTATTATCAATAAGAGCATCCTGGGAGCGCCTGCAGATAACCTGAAATCAGAAGCACGTTCGAGGTGGACTGATGAATATCTTTATTTCCTTTTCTCCGGTCCATTTGAGGAACAGGTTTTAAAACCTGACCCTGACACCATTAATGAAACTTTCAGGTTATGGCAATGGGATGATTTTGAACTGTATATAGGGGCAGATTTTGAAAATATAAACTTATACAGGGAATTTGAGGTATCACCGCAGGGTGAATTCCTCGATCTCAATATAAATTCTGAAATACCAAATGCCGGACATAATGATGAAAGACTATGGGATTCAGGATTTAAGGTGAAAGCCCGGGTTGATCATGAGAACAAACAGTGGTATGCTGAGCTTAAAATACCTGTTGATTCATTCGACAAACGCAAGCCGGAGGCCGGTAACAAGTTCAGGGTAAATATATACAGGCTCCAGGGTCCGCAGTATGACCGGGATTTTCTTGCGTGGAAACCAACAATGGTATGGAATCCTCATCACCCGGAAGTATTTGGTATAATGGAACTGGCTAAGTAATTAGATGTTATTATCTTTATATTATATCATTTTTTCGTAACTTGCTATGCTCACCACATATTTGCATAATTATGGATCCAAAAATCAATGACCTTTACAGTGAATACAGGAACGGTAGTATAGACAGGCGACAGTTCCTGAAGAAACTTGCATTGCTGGCAGGAGGAACGGCAGCAGCTTATTCATTACTGCCGGTAATTGAAGTGAACCAGGCACATGCCGCCGTGCCGGCAGGTAATCAGGTTGATCTCCTTACAGAAATGATAACATATCCAGGGGGATCAGGTGATGTGATGGCTTTTATGGCAAGACCATCAGGAGATAAGAAATTACCGGCCGTTATTGTCATCCATGAGAACAGGGGTCTGGTACGACATATCAAAGATGTCACAAGGCGCATGGCCGCTGAAGGTTTCCTGGCCCTTGCACCTGATGCTAATTCCCCGCTGGGCGGAACACCTGAGGACGATCCCGACAAAGGGAGAACAATGATGAGAGAGCTTGATAATGAAAAAACAGTGGAAGATTTTGTTGCTGCTGTGAAATACCTTGACACCCACCCCCTGACAAATGGCAAAGTGGGTTGCACCGGATTTTGCTGGGGTGGCGGCATGACAAATCAAGTTGCTGTTAATGCTCCCGAACTGGATGCTTCGGTACCATACTACGGCAGTCAGCCTCCTAAGGAAGATGTGGCTAAAATAAAAGCAGCCGTGATGGCTCATTATGCAGGTAATGACCAGCGTATAAATGCAGGTATTGAAGAATTTGAAAAAGCACTGAAAGATGCGGGTATTGAATATACTATTTATATGTATGAAGGTGCATCACATGCTTTTAATAATGATACAAACCCTGACAGGTATCACGAAGAAGCCGCTAAACTGGCCTGGGAAAGAACGATAAAGTTCTTTAAGGAAAAACTCGGTTGATTTGAGATTGAAGATTGCCTTACGGCGAGCTCGAGTCACTCGCCCCCGAGGACTC
>CAZNYS010000024.1:0-45442 GCA_964577305.1 uncultured Rikenellaceae bacterium | reverse complement strand
GTTGATAAGGTTGATAAAGTTGATAAAGTTTATAAAGTTGGTGGATTATGTTTTTATAGGATATTTACATGCCCTGTGCATCATAGCTTGCCAAATATTGCAGGTAGCCACAGGCTCAAATCGGGCAGGTAAGTTACAAGAAGCAGCACAATTATCATTACTGCAAACATTGGAATAAGTGGCTTAATTACTTTTTCTATGCCTATATCGGCAACTGAGCAACCAATAAAAAGGAGCGAGCCCACCGGTGGTGTTGTCAGTCCCACGCAAAGGTTCAGAACCATTATTATACCGAAATGTATGGGATCAAGGCCAATCTCAGGCCCGGTCACTATAGGCAGGAAGATGGGAGTGAAGATAAGCACTGCAGGTGTCATGTCCATGAAGGTGCCGACAATAAGCAAAATAAGGTTAATTATGAGAAGTATAATGAATTTATTGGACGACAACCCAAGTAATGCATGACTTATTTCCTGTGGTATATTTTCATATGACATTACCCATGACAGTCCTATTGATGTTGCAACCAGGAATAAAACAACAGAACTTGTTTGTACTGATTTAAGGACCAATGCGGGAAGGTCTTTTATCTTTATCTCGCGGTATATTGCTCCAAGGATAAGTGTATATAATACTGCTACAGCTGAAGCTTCGGTTGCAGTGAAAATACCGCTTGTAATGCCTCCTATAACAATTATCAGAAGCAACAGGCTTGGTATGGCGTCCATGAATATGATGACTGCACGTTTCAGGCTTGTTCGTTCTCCCGCGGGATAATTCTTCCTGTATGCCATGGCTGCAGCAACACCCATCAGGAAAAGTCCGGTTAATATTCCCGGTATATAACCCGCAAGAAAAAGGGCTGCAACTGAAAGGCCACCACTGGCCAGTGAATATACTATGAGGATATTACTTGGAGGTATTGTCAGTCCGGTTGAGGAGGAGCTGATATTAACCGCAGCAGCAAAAGAACGGTCATATCCTTCATCTGCCATTTTACCGGTCATGATAGTGCCAATGGCACTGGCCGATGCTGCTGCTGATCCCGAGATGGCACCAAATAGCATATTAGCCATGATATTCACAAGGGCAAGACCACCGGGCAACCTTCCAACAAGCACCTTAGCAAACTCTATCAGTCTGTGGGCTATGCCGCCTTGATTCATTAGCTGGCCTGCCAGTATAAAGAAGGGTATAGCCAGCAACGGGAAACTCTGCAAACCGGTTGACATTCTCTGGGCAAGGGTGGTAAAGGCCGGTAAAGGCAATATGCTTACAAGCATGGTTAGAATAGCACTGATGCCTATACTGTACGCAATTGGAACACCTATTGCCAGCAGCAAAAAGAAACTGAATACCAGGATTAAAATGCTTGCCAGTTCCATATGTTATTCCTAATTATGGTTATGATGAACTTTGTCTCAAAATTTATCTAACCACCCCGCCCCGAGTACTCGGGGCACCCCTACTTAATTTTTTCAAAATCAAGTAGGGGAAAGTTACCTTGCTAATTTCAAATCCATAATAAATATCTCAACCTTTCTCATTCTCAACCTTTTTCAACCTAACAATGTCATCCAGGGCATAATAAATTATAAACAACCCGCTCAGCGGCAGCACCAGGTATACATACCACATGGGCAGCTGCATGGCTGCGGATAACTGTTCCAGTTTAATATTGATTACTACAAACCTGATACCTCCTATAACCAGTATAAATGCTGAAAACAGTATTATAAGGATGTTTATGAAAATATTAAGTTTTCTAATATTGCTTTCAGATAGCTTTTTGTATATCAGCTCTATAGCAAGGTGTTGTTTATGCCCTGACACATATGCTGCTCCCAGCAGGCCAACCCAAATCAGCAAGAATTCTGCCAGTTCATCAGTGAAGGAAAAAGGGTTTGATCCTCTTATGAAGATTCCTGCCGCTACCTGGATCAATACATCAAGCACCAGTATTGTCATAACAATTATCACCAGCCTGCTTAGAATAAGGTTAATTATTTTTCTCATATTCATCGCTCCTGTTAATCTTTTCAATAAGGTCAGCTATCACAGGATCTGAGGATGCTTTTTCATACATCTCTCCAACGGCCTTCCTGAAAGCTTCCCTGTCGATTTCATTGGTGGGTATAATAGTTACACCAGCTGCTTCTATCTGTCGCATCGATTCTTTCTCATCTTCAAGCCACAGTTTGCGCTGGTATGATGAGGAGCGAAGTGCTGCATTTTCGAGCCATTTTTTTTCCTTATCTGTAAGGAGTTCCCAGGATATTGTGCTGATTAATAAAACATCAGGTACTGAAGTATGCTCGTCAAGGCAATAAAATTTACACACTTCATAATGATGCGAGTGGAAGAAGCTGGGCGGATTATTCTCGGCAGCCTCAACGCGTCCGGTTTGCAAAGACGTATATAATTCTCCCCATGAGATAGGAGTGGGCTTACCGCCAAAGCTGTTTATCATTTCCATGGCAGTGGGGCTTTTCATAACCCTTATACTCAAACCTTTCAGGTCGTCAGGATGTCTTACGGGAACATTTTTCGTATAGAAACTCCGGCTTCCTGCATCGTAAAATGTCAGGCCCCTGAGCCAGAATTTTTCAGAGGATAATAGTATTTCCCTGCCAACCTCTCCATCAAGTACTTTATATGAATGTTCCCTGCTGTTAAAAAGGAAGGGCAGACTGAGGACCTTGTATGCAGGGGCAAATCCTTCCATTGCTGAGGCAGACACTTTGGTCATATCAAGGCTGCCAATCTGAAGAAGTTCAATACATTGCCTCTCAGATCCCAGTTGTGCTGAAGGATATATCCGTATTTCCAGTTTACCGCCGGATTCCTCCTTCAGAATATCTGCCATATAAACCATGCTCTTATGTACGGGATGCCCTGTGTCAAGTCCGTGTGCAAGCTTTAATACCCTTGATTTGCTATCATGGTGACAGGATGCTGGGATTATTAAAAGCAATACTAAAGCTGAAAATCTGGCGATATTCATTCGGGCTGCAGAATATTTATTAATACCCTGCAAGAAACAAAAATAAGCTGATAAATACTATACTGTGAATTCAATGTTTAGCTCCTGCAGAATATCATCCTCAGGCCGCGATGTGGTCTTATTCCATCCCCTTGATTCATAATATTTATCAAGGTTGTCTGTGAACTCTTCACGGTCAACGATGGCTCCCTTGTGATCACCGTAGGTAAATTTATTATTAAAGAATTTTTCCGGTATTGAATCGTCAATGCGTCTGAATCCTTCACGGTAATTAAACATTTTCTCAATGGTGAATATACGGGACCCGGCCTTATTAAATTCTTCTTCTGTCCATTCAAGGCCTGTTATTGATGACAGAATATGCCTGTAATGAATATCGTTCCTGTACCATGAAGAAGCAAAGCTGCATGCACCAAGGGAGTCACGCAGGCATGCACCATCCTGTCTGCTACTATTACCACCGTTCATATGGCAGGCACCCCTGTTTGATGTTGCGTAGGTTATTGCCCAGGATGATGAATTAACAGGTACATTCCATGCGGCCAGCTCATGTCCCTTCACATGTATGGCGTATTCATCTGAGCCTTTACCGATAATCTTAGCAAGCTCCTTTACTCCACTGCATGCAATTTCACCAATTCCTTCCCTGTAACATATCTTTCGCATCAATTCAAGAGATGCTTCAACGTTTCCCCAGCCCAGATCTATGCCATCAAGGAAGTCAGCATCTATATGTCCTCTCTCCATGGCTTCCATGAGGAAACCTATGGTATTGCCAACAGAAATTATATCAATTCCATAATCATCTCCATCATATATAAGTTTATGCAGGCCGTTAAGATCAGAGATCATGAGGTTGGCTCCCAGCATTGTTCCTGTTTCGTATTCAGGTCCGTCATGTACCTGTACGCCGTAAGCTCCTTTTGCAAAACCACTTTTCTTACATGCAAGCTGGCATGAGTAACATGCAAAATCCCGCTTCCATATTTTTTTCCTGTTTGCCTCGGTTCCAATTTTTTCAATCTCACTGAATGTTCCTTCGCTGTAGTTTTTCACTGCCTGGGTCCCATTACCCGATGAGGAGGTCAGTGCATTGGCTGTACCTCCATACCGCCAGTCCATAACCCTATCATTTTTCTCCATAAATGACCCCCTGATTTTTTTCAGCAGTTCATTATATTTCTTAAGATCAGCCACTTCAGGTATGCCTGAACCTTTCACAGCAATGGCTTTAAGATTTTTTGATCCCATCACACACCCTGTTCCTCCACGCCCTGCTGCTCTTGCTGCGGTATTGATAATACATGCCATTGGAACCAGGTTCTCACCTGCCGGTCCTATATAACATGATTCATACCTTCCTTCGCCCAGCCGGGAATGAAAGATCTTATCAAATTCATCAGTGCCCATACCCCAGTATTCGCCTGCATCTTCGATGCTTACGTTTTCATCTTCAATAAGTATATATACGGGTTTATCAGATTTGCCAGTAACCAGGAGGCCATCATAGCCTGCATACTTCAGTTCAGGACCAAAGAATCCTCCCATATTGGCATAGCTCAGTGTTGATGAATGTTCATATTTCTTTTCCACAGGACTTGTGCGGGGTGATTTTGTTACAACGCATGTCCTTGAAGAAGAGGGGATAGGGTACCCTACGAAGGGACCTGTCATGAACATAAGTATGTTATCCGGGGACAGGGGGTCGGTTCCAGGTTTAAGCCTGTCGTACAATATTTTTGCACCCAGTCCGCGTCCGCCCAGGAAATTATGTATATCACTATCGGGTATGCTTGTTTTTTCTATTTTACCTGTGCTGAGGTTTACCTCCAGCAATTTTCCGAAATATCCTTTAGTACTCATATCTGCTATTTCTCCTCTTAAACATTGTAAAACTTGTCAATCATAATCTGCGCCAGCTTTTCAGGAGCCAGGTTATTAAGATCCCTGTCTGCAGGCATTTCGATGTATTTCAGGGCGTCGTACGGGCAATATTTGACACATTGCGGATCGCCACCACATAAAGTGCACATGAATCTCGGGTTTCCTGTTTCAGGATCGGGATGTATGACTCCTGCCCGCTTTTGTGCACATGCTATTGCACAGCTCTGGCAGCCAATACATCGTTCAGGGTCGTTAACTATTGTATTCAGCTTTTCATCCCTGTACAGTGCCCTGCGGCCTGTTACAGGATCAGGCTCCACGGGGCATGCTTCAACACAGGGTGCGTCATCGCATAAGGCGCAGGTGGAGGGTATATCAATATCCGGATTGAAATGGTAAACCCTGATATTCGATTTAGCAGGATTACCAAGGCCGTTTATCAGTTCACCATTGACCATTACCTTATTATTATACTCAGCACAGACCGATTCACATGTGCGACAACCTGTACATTTTTCAAAGTCAACAGCTATTGCTCTTATAACACCCGTCCTGCTGTCTTTAGTGATAGTGAAACCGTAGCTTCCCAGAAGTATTAAGCCTCCTGCACCATAGGAGATGCGGGAGAGAAAATGCCTTCTGCTTTGTTTTTTAGTGATGAAGATATCTTCCATGTTATAGTATGTTTCTTATTTACAAACAGGATTTTCACAAGATACAATAAAACCTTATTGTATTCATCTGAACTGATTAGCATAATTTTGCATATCAAATACAATCTTGCCCGGGCTCTTAAATGTTAATATATTTGTATGCAATGAAAAAGAAAGTAGTCATAGGTTTATCGGGTGGTGTTGATTCAAGCGTAGCTGCCTGGGTATTAAAGGATCAGGGGTATGTAGTTACCGGCCTGTTCATGAAGAACTGGCATGATGATACCGGAGTACTGGAAGGTGATTGTACCTATGAGGATGATATGATGTTTGCAGAAATGGTGGCCAGGAAAATAGGGATACCTTTTCACACCGTCGATCTCAGCGGGCCTTACCGTAGGCGGGTTGTTGATTATATGTTTTCGGAATACCAGGCTGGACGAACCCCCAATCCTGATATTTTGTGTAACCGGGAGATTAAGTTTGATTCTTTTGTCAGGGAAGCATATAAACTGGGAGTAGACCTTATAGCCACAGGCCATTACTGCCGCAAGGAAACGGTTTATGTTGGCAGTAAGGAGATACACCGCCTGCTGGCAGGAAAGGACAGGAACAAGGACCAGAGCTATTTCCTCTGCCAGATTACCCAGAAACAACTGCAGGGAGCTATCTTTCCAATAGGTGAAATGACAAAACCGGAAGTGAGGAAGATTGCAGCTGACCTTAAGCTACCCACTGCGAGCAGAAAGGACTCACAGGGTATCTGCTTTATAGGTAAAGTTGATCTGCCGACTTTCCTGCAGCAACAACTGAAGCCAAGGACAGGGCGTATTGTTCTGATAGCACCTGGTTTTGATTTTCCTGCTTTTAGCAGTGGCTTACCTGAAGATGAAATAAGTGATAAAGAGCTGTTTGAAATGACAAGTCCTTATCAATATAATCCTTCCAGTGGACCAACAATAGGAAAGCATGACGGGGCTCATTATTTCACCGTAGGGCAGAGAAAAGGCATTAATATAGGAGGTTATAAAGAACCTTTGTTTGTTATATCAACCGACAGCAGCAGGAATATACTTTATGTTGGCGAAGGACAGGATCATCCCGGCTTACACAGGAAGGGACTGATGATAAAGGATAAAGAGATACACTGGGTACGCCCTGACCTTTTTATGGAAACGGGGGAGGCAAGGATTTATGATGTAAGGATACGCTACCGCCAGACGCTTGAGAAAGCAAAATTGTACAGGCGCCAGGAGGGTATGTTCATAATTTTTAACAGGCTGCAAAGAAGTATTGCACCGGGACAGTTTGCAGCATGGTATTCAGATGATGAACTCCTGGGATCAGGAGTTATCAGCGCTTAAATTACATGCCTGAAGCCAGTTCATTAAGTCTGTCACCGGTCAGCCTGTATACAATCCATTCATTCATAGCTGTAGCCCCAATACTATCGTAGAACTTGCGTGCTGGATTCCAGTTAAGAACCCACCATTCAACCCTCCCGCATCCTCTTTCAACTGCCAGCGAAGCGATATATGAGAGCAGTCCTTTACCCAACCCTTTGCCGCGGTATTGAGGCATCACATATAAATCTTCTATATATATGCCGGGCTTTGCAAGGAAAGTCGAATAGTTATGGAAGAACAGAACAAACCCTGCCTGCTTTCCGTTCGCTTCTGCCAGAACAACTTCTGCATATGGGTGTTCGCCAAATAAAGTCTTTTCAAGGGATTCCTTAGTGCCGACCACCTCGTTTTCCATTTTCTCATATCTTGCAAGTTCCACTATAAACCTATGAATAACAGGTATATCCTTTTTCTCCGCTATCCTGTAAGATATCTTCATAATAACGTTGCTTATTCTTAATAAATATAATAAAAATGACCGAATATGTTAGTAAATATGATGCATATTTACCGGTTACAGACTGAAAAAAACGGTATATTTATCTTTCTCATGGGACAAGGAACTATTATAAGATATAATGCGTCTGCCGGTTCAGGTAAAACATATGAACTGGCGGGTATTTATCTCAAATCTCTTTTCAGGGATCCGAAAAGCTATCATAATATACTCGCTGTGACTTTTACCAATAAGGCTACAGCAGAAATGAAAGAACGGATATTGCATAACCTATACCTCCTGTCCCGCGGAGAGGTATCGGAATATTCCGGACTTATAAAAGAGGCAACAGGTAAAACGGCAGAGCAGATCAAAATAGATGCATCTGAAATATTGAACCAGTTGCTTCATGATTACTCGTACTTTTCTGTTGGCACAATTGACAGTTTTTTTCAGAAAGTGCTAAGGTCTTTCGCACGTGAATCAGGACTGCAGGCAGGTTTCAACATTATCCTTGATTCTGACATGATATTGATGCAGGCTGTGGATGAATTGCTGAGGGATGCAGAGACTGACGGCAAGCTCCTTGACTGGCTTATTGAATTTGGTCAGAGGGAGATACTTGAAGGCAAAAGCTGGAACCTGAAGAAGAAGATATTATCGCTGGGAGGGGAGATATTCAAGGAAAAGTACAGGATGCTGCACGATAAAGGATTCATAAATGAGGATAAGGACCAGCTGAAATCATCCATCTCAGGTATGCACGCCTTCATAAGCTCATTCAGGAAGGAAGTGAGCCGGCTGGCAGAAAAAGCCCTTGGTATTCTGGAAAGTAATGGTGTTGAACCAGGGATGCTTTATCTTAAAAGCGGTTCAATAATGAAATTCCTCCAGGAGGCTAAAAATGATATCCCGGGAATTAGTTTCAGGGCTGTGAAAGCTGCAGCAGAGGAGGACAGGTACTTCTCAGGTGCATCTCCGGCTCCTGAACTGAAGGCAGCACTGGCCGACGGGCTCGATAATGTAATCAAATCACTTGCAGGGGAATACCGGGATAAGATCGTTCTTTATAATTCCATTAAGCTGGTACTGGATAACCTGTATACACTTGGCATACTGAATGATATAGCATCTAAAACAAGGAAATTGCTCACAGAACAGAACAAATTCCTTCTTTCTGATGCCGGAGATATACTGCGCCGGATTATTGAAATGGACCAGGCTCCGTTTATCTATGAGAAAATGGGGAACAGGTATAAAAACTTTATGATTGACGAGTTCCAGGATACCTCATGGGTGCAATGGAAAAACTTCCTTCCCCTGATAAACAACAGTATGGCTGAAGGTGAAGACAGCCTGGTGGTAGGCGACATAAAACAATCGATCTACAGGTGGAGAAACAGCGACTGGGAGATATTCGAGCGAATAGGTGACTCATTCCATCCTGATTCATATAAGACTGAAGTGCTGAGAAATAACTGGAGGAGTTCAGCAAATATAATAAGGTTTAATAATGCGGTTTTTTCTGATTTGCCTGGCATTGTTGAGAAAGATCTTAAACGCAGGGATGATATGATCAGCAGAGTGTATATCAGTGTAGTGCAGAATGACCCCGGAAAGTACAGTGATGGATATGTGAGGATGAAAATGTATGATTCAAAAGAGGAAGGGAAGCAACAGGCACTGGAGGACCTCCCGGGGATAATTGAGGAAATACAGGATAAGGGTTACAGGCCGGGTGATATAGGCATACTGGTGAGAACAAAGAATGAAGGACAGGAAGTAATAGACAGGATAACCAGTTATGCTTCAGGGAAAACAGGTAATTCAAAATATTCCTACCAGGTGATCTCCCAGGATTCATTAATGCTTAACAGCTCCCCCGTTATAGTGTTCCTCGTATCAGTGCTTAAGTATTTAATGAATAAGGACGATAAGGTAAATCATTCGGTGATGTTCCAGCATTACCTGCTTTCAGTTGGCAATAAGGAGATTGACAGGCCAATATTCATCGATAATAACAATGCAGGCATACGTGGTGCATCATATTCTGAGGACTTTAACAGTTTCCTTGACAGGATACGCTACCTATCAGTGTATGAGATTATTGACAGGATTATCGAATATGCAGGCCTGAACAATTTAAAACCGGCCATACCATATCTTGTCACACTTCAGAACTCTATCCTTGAGTTTGCAGGAACGGAGACGAACGATATACCTGCTTTCCTTGAATGGTGGGAGAATGAGGGTCATAAGCGGTCGGTATCATCAACAGGTCAGAGTGATGCCATGCAGCTTATGACCATACATAAGTCAAAAGGTTTACAGTTCAGGGTGGTAGTGCTGCCATTTATATCATGGATCTTCAAACATGAAGTAAGTCCCGTGCTTTGGATTCATTCTGATCACAGGCTGCTGAATAAGATGGGTGCTGTGCCGGTGAAAATGAAAAAAGATTTCCTGGATACTTACTTCAAAGATTTCTACCTTGATGAAGAGGGCAGGGCAGCAGTTGATAAGCTTAATTTACTCTATGTTGCATTCACCAGGGCACGCGAATGCCTGTACGGAAACCTTATTATCAACAATAAAGGTAAGTCAGCAGGAGTTTATCTATTTGATATCTTCTCAGATGAACAGCTTACAAAACAGCTCGATTATACTCAATACCTCGATAGTAATACCGGTACTTTTTCATTTGGCAAAATACCAGCCATGACCAGGAATGAGGCACCAGGATCCGACGATCCTGTTATTGGGTACCCCCTGGTACTAAATGATAAAAGGCTCCGCCTTAAATTACACAGTAAATCATTTTTTGCCGGTAAAACAGATCAAATGGAAGACAGGAGATATTACGGCCTGTTAATGCATGAAATACTTTCGTCTGTAAAAACAAAAAATGATGTGGATGATGCAGTTAAGGCATATCTTACAAAAGGAATAATAGGACAGGATGACTACAGGAATATAAAGGCTAAAATATACAGTGCCCTGGATCAGGAAGATGTAAAAGAATGGTTTTCAGAAGGTGTAAGGGTGAGAAGCGAGAAAGATATCCTTATACCGGGTGGTGCAATAAGAAGGCCTGACAGGATAATATTTAAGAATGAAAAGATTATTATAGTTGATTTTAAGTTTGGTAATGAATTGCCAGGCCATAAGATGCAGGTTGAAGAATATAAGATCATACTTGAAGAAATGGGTTACGATAAAGTGGAAGCATTCTTATGGTATGTTGACTTATCAAAAGTGATAAAGTATGATGGATAATTCAGGCACACGTACTTTCCCCTGGGGACACGACCGCAGGTTTAATGCATATTCAAATTACTTCAGGAAAATATTTGGGGGAAGGGTACAGAAGCTTAGCATTGATGCCGGGTTTACCTGCCCCAACAGGGACGGTACACTTGGCACAGGCGGTTGCAGCTTCTGTAATAATGATGCTTTCAGTCCCTCATACTGCAATCCGGAAACAAGTATTACCGAACAGCTAGATAAGGGTATCCGTTTTCATGCCAGGAGGTACAGGAAGTCAGTAGCGTACCTGGCATATTTCCAGTCCTATACAAATACGTACGCCGGCCTGGATGAACTAAAGAGAAAATATGAAGAAGCACTTCGCTATCCCGGTGTGACAGGGCTGATTATTGGTACCAGGCCTGATTGCATCAATAATGAACTACTTGACTACCTTTCATACCTGTCAGCCTCTTATTACCTTGCGATTGAATATGGCATTGAATCATGCTACGACCGCACTCTTGAAAGGGTAAAAAGGGGACATGATTTTGCCTGCTCGGTATCGGCCCTGGAAAGAACTGCTGCAAAAGGTATTAACACAGGAGCCCATTTTATTTTTGGTTTACCGGGCGAATCACGGCAAGACATGATGAATGAGGCAACTATAATCTCAGACCTGCCGCTTAAGACGGTTAAATTTCATCAGCTGCAGATCATTGCCGGCACAGGGATGGAGAAAGAATACTTATCGCGGCCGCAGGACTTTGAACTTTTCACCTGGGAGGAATACAGGGAGTTTTTTATAAGGTTCCTGGAAAAGCTGAATCCTGAAATTATAGTTGAACGGCTTACCGGGGAATCCAGCCCGGGCCTTATCAGGAACAGGCGATGGGGTAATATGAGGTCTGAAGAGATGACAAGGTTATTTGAACAGAGACTTGAAGAGCTTGATACCTGGCAGGGCCGGCTCTATCGGAAAAAGGGAAATACAACAAACAAAGAGATGTAAGAATGAAAATTTTCTTGAGAGAAATAGTATCAGGATTATTGAATGAATACGGTGACGCCCTGGCAGAACATTGTATTGTATTCCCCAATAACCGCTCTATACTGTTTTTCAGGAAGTACATGTCGGAGTTGATAGAAAAACCGGTATTTATGCCTTCATTGCACACTATCAGCAGCCTCCTGTCAGCCCGGAGCAACCTGAAACAGGCAGAACCTGTACAGCTTATATTTGAACTGTATAATATTTACCTGCAGGCGGGTAACAGAAAAGAATCATTGGATGAATTTTATTACTGGGGGGAAATGCTGGTCAATGATTTTGATGATATTGACAAATACCTTGTTGATCCTGAACTGCTTTTTTCCAATCTTGCTGACCTTAAGGAGATTGATCAGAAATTCGGAGCACTGAACGAAGATATATCAGCTATAATAAAACAATTCTGGACGAATTTCGAAGCATCGAAAATGACCGATGAGAAATCTGATTTTCTTACAATGTGGAAAATACTGGCCAAAGTGTACAGGGAGTTTAACAAAACACTGAGAGCCAGGGGACTGGCGTATGAAGGAATGATAATACGAGAGCAGGCTGAGAGAATAAAATCAGGGCCTGAAACATGGCATCAGGATATAAGTATGTTTCACTTTGTGGGATTCAATGCCCTGAATAAATGTGAAAGAGAAATTCTCAGGTATCTGAAAGAAGCAGGCAGGGCCAGGTTTTACTGGGATTATGACCCCTGGTATGTTAATGATAAAGACCATGAAGCAGGTTATTTCATCAGGCAAAATATTTCTGAATTCCCGGCTCATCAAGATCTTGCTCCCATAGAGTCTCAATGCTCTGTCAAAGTATATTCAGCACCCTCCGATGTCGCACAGGCTAAGCTGATACCTTCTTTGATCGGGGAATACGGGCTAAGCGATGATCCCAATGAGACAGCCATCATACTGGCTGATGAAAATTTATTAACTCCTGTACTCAACAGTTTACCCGAAAGGGTGCAGAATATAAATGTAACCATGGGGTATCCATTATTCCAGACCCCGGTATACAGCCTTGTCCACCAGCTGCTCAGGCTGCATAAGAACATGAATGGGCATGATAATGACCCGGACTTCTACTATAATGATGTAATTAACGTTCTTCAGCACCAGTATATAGCATTTAATTACCCGGGTGATTCAGATTCAGTTATTAAAGAAATCAAAGAGAAGAACCTGTTAAGGATAAACAGGCAATCACTGCTGCTGAATGAACTGTTTACCTTGATTTTCACCAATGAATTCAATAGCGGGACATACCTGCAGGAGATATTGTCATATATTATTGAGTTGCTGGATAAGAATGAAGATGATGACAGGGGCCGGGGCTCTCGTCTTAACCTGCAGCAGGAATATATTTATAGCCTCATCCTGCCCCTTAATCAGCTTGGGCTGATAATGGAGGAGTCAGGCATGAAGCCTGGTATTGACCTGTATACAAGGCTTCTAGACAGAATAATGAGAAAAATAGTTATGCCATTCAGCGGTGAACCGCTTCAGGGTGTCCAGGTAATGGGGATCCTGGAGACAAGGTCTCTTGACTTTAAGAATATTATATTCCTTTCTGTTAACGAAGGAAAAATACCAAAATCACCCGCCGGTAATTCCTATATTCCGTATAACCTGAGGGAAGCATTTGATTTGCCAACAATAAAGCATTCTGATTCAATATACGCCTATTATTTATACAGGCTGTTGCAAAGGGCGGAAAAAGTTAAATTTATTTATAACAGCAGTACTGAAGGAACACGTAGCGGTGAGATGAGCAGGTTCCTGCTTCAGCTTAAATATGATGAAAGATATAATACTTCTTTCCTGGATACACGGTTTAATATCCTGCCCCCGGCAAAGGTGAAAGATTCAATTATAAGGACAGGTGAAGTTAATGAGGCCTTTGAATCCATATTTCTCAGCGATGATGATGCAAAATACCTTTCACCAAGTGGAATAAATACCTGGATAAACTGTAATATGAAATTTTATTACCGTTATATAGCAGGAATAAAGGAAGCTGAAGATATGCTGGAAGAAGTTGATCCACTTGCTTTTGGCAATATTCTTCATCATGTGATGAAGGAAATATACGAACCTTATGAAGGCAGTGTTATTGATTCAAACGAACTGAAAAGAATGCAGGGAAGAAATGATCATATTAAAAAGATGGCAGAACAGGGTTTCAGAAAGGTGTTTATGAAAAACAGCAGGGGCAGTATCAAAGGCAAAAACCTCATAATAATCAGTATTATTGAAAGAATGGCAGCTCAGATAATAAAAGCTGACATTAACTATGCGCCATTAGAGATAATATCCCTGGAAAAGAAATATGAAGGATCAGTATCCTGTATTGTAAACGGAATAATGCGCGAAGCAGCAATAGGCGGGACTATTGACAGGGTAGACCGATCAGGAGGTATTTTCAGGGTGCTTGACTATAAATCAGGGGCTGATGATGTTCAAATAAAGGACCTGGAAAGTTTGTTTGATTATGATGCAAAAGACAGGAACAGCGCTGCTTTCCAAACTCTTCTTTACTGCGAACTGTTTATGCAGAATACAGGGGAGTCAGGGCTGCGACCGGCACTGTACCCAGTACGGAAGATATTCAATGACGATTTCTCCGATACCTTTTTCATTAAGAATGGGGCAGCTAAGGGTGATGTCCTGTCTTATGGTCTGGTTAGGGATGAATTCATCACAGGTCTTCAGAAGGTTCTGTCAGATATTTTTGACCATAACCGGAATATTGAAATGACCCGGGATAAGCAGAAATGCAGGTACTGTCTGTATAATAGCCTGTGCAACAGGAAGAGCTAAAGTAAATATTTGTATATTCGGCATATGGAAATGAGATATTCTTCTTACAGGGTAGAAATAAAAAATATCAAGTTTGTTTCTGAAAATGGTCTTCAATATCCCAGGACAGCTATCATAAGTTTTCTTGATCATAAGAATGAGGAGATATCAACCGAGTTGCTTGGTTACCTCGAAACCCGCGATATTTATACTGCAATTGATGAGGGAAAGGAAATTATTCTCGACAATTGTTTTATAGAGGATTTTTCCCTGTCAATTTACAGGCAACAAAAGAATATAAACAGGAAAGAATATGTTCGCCTGAAAAAATTCTCAGCCCGGAACACATTTTTTACTGCTCATACAGCCACTGATTTCTCATATGCTGATTTCGGAGATTCAGATATTTCTTTTGAAGGCTCACATTTTGCGCACGGCAAAGTACTCTTCAATAACATAAGATCGGGTAAGGGTAATTTCATCCTATCAAGTACTTATATTAAAGATGGTCATATTGAATTTACCGGTGCTGAATTTTCTGAAGGCAATTTTGAATTTAAAAATTCGGTGATAAATGACGGTCTGAAGGATTTCCAGGATATGGTCTTCTCAAAGGGAGATATTAGTTTTGCCAATACCGAATTCAACTCGGGGGAAATTCTGTTTATCAATAGTCGTTTTGGCGAGGGAAATTTTTCTTTCAAGATATCACGTATTATATCTGGAAGAATTGATTTTCACTATACTTCCTTCGGAGAAGGTGATGTGATCTTTGAACGTGTTGAATTTGGGGACAGCAGGGTTGATTTCAGGGCTGTGGATTTTGGTAATGGAAGGGTTAACTTCAACAGGGCCGTATTCGGGAATGGTGATTTCGTTATGGAGGGAGCATTGTTTAAGGGGACAAAGTTTTTCTTTAAGCGTGTATATATGGGTTCAGGAATAAAAGATTTCAGCCTGATGGAGATGAAATCAGCAGAGGCCAGTTTCGAAAAAACAGATTTCGGATCAGGGGAACTGAGCTTTAATGGTTCATCATTCAGGAATCTGTCACTTAAATCATGCCATCTTGATCATTATGTTGATATAAGAATATCAGGTGCGGATGTACTTGACCTGTCGGATTCAATTGTGCGTGATATTGTTGACCTGGAACCTTTCAATATGGAATATCATCTTAATGTACTGGATCTGTCAGGAATGAAGTTGCTGGGAAAATTATATATGGACTGGAATAATAATATGTGCAGGCAAGTAATTATGAACCAGGAAAATACCAGTCTGAGACAAAAATCAGAACAGTTCAGGATACTTAAGGAAAACTTTAATGTTACCGGCAAATATGAGGATGAGGACAGGGCTTATGTGATGTTTAAAAGGCTTGAGTCAAAGTCAGAACTGCAGGAAACATTAAAACGGAAGAAGGGAATTGCGGCCTTACCAGCCTATATCTCGTATGGCTTTCGCTGGCTGGTTTTTGATGCTGCCGGACAATATGCTACCAATCCGATAAGGGTTTTATTTACCATGATAGTATCATACCTTGTATTCAGCCTGGTATACCTGTTTATGATGTTGTTTTCCCGGTCTGATATTATTGCTTCTGTTGATGATAAACTTTCGGTTGTTGCCAGGGCTTTTTATCACAGTGCCATAACTTTTCTTACCATTGGCTATGGGGATCATTATCCATCTGGTTCTATAAGGTGGATGTCAGGAATAGAGGGCTTTATCGGGCTGTTCCTGATGTCTTACTTCACTGTTGCTTTCGTCAGGAAAATACTAAGGTAGTTTGCCTGATATCTTTCTGTTGAGCTCAACCATCCTGATGGCTGTAAGAGCAGCTTCATCACCCTTATTCCCATGCCTGCCCCCTGAGCGGTCTATTGCCTGCTGAAGGGTATCGGTAGTTAACAATCCGAAAATAAAAGGAATATCGTATTTGAGATTTAACTGTGTGATACCCTGTGTTACACCCTGGCATACATATGTGAAATGAGGTGTTTCTCCCTGGATAACGCAGCCCAGGCAGATAATGGCATCAACATCCGTGTTTTCCTTAGTAAGCTGAGCAGCCAGGGGCAATTCGAAACTTCCGGGAACGTGTTCTATAATGATATTATCATCATCAGCACCATGCTTCTTTAAGATCCTGACAGCTCCATCAAGTAAATTCCATGTGATCTCCCTGTTCCAGTCCGATACCACTATGCCGAATCTCATATCCCTGGCAGATGGTATTTTATCAGGATCATATGCTGATAGATCTTCAGTTGCCATTACTGTATTACCTTGACCCTGGCTATGTATTTTTCAATATTCCTTCCTTCCGAACTTTCAGGATATTCTTCTTTGATCCTCTGGTATAAATTCAGGGCTTCTTTATACTGGCCTTCAAGCTCATGTAACTGTGCAGCTTTCATAAGGTACATAGGGTTATAGAATGAATTCTCCGTATAATTGGCCGCTCTGAGGTAATAGTCAATTCCCTTGTCGGTTTCACCGAGCTCAACATATGCATCACCAATACATCCCAGGGCTATAGGGCTTATTGATATATCCCTCTTCTTGAATTTTTCAAGGTAATCGATGGCATCTTCATACTGGCCAGACCTCAGGAAACATATTCCGGCATAGTAGTTAGCGAGGTTTCCATGCCTTGTAATTTTGTATTCATCAGCTATGTCAATAAAGCCCAGGTAGTTGCCGTCACCATATAGGGCCAGATCAAGGGAGTCAATATCAAAATAATCCTCTGCTACATACATCTGTGAAAGGGCTTCTTCAGTCTTGCTGTCAATCCTCCTGTTATATAACCATACAATACCTACTATCACGGCAACCACTGCAAGACCATATGTAATTGATTTCCAGTTACTCTCAAGGAACTGTTCAGTCCTTGTCAGGGTTTCTTCAACGCCTTCAATTGCTTTTGGTGATTCCTTCTTCTTAGCCTTTTTTGCCATTATTACTCTTTTTATGCCTTTAAGATCATTTCCAATAAGTTTCGCAAAAGTAGTTTTTTTCGTTTGTATATAAAATATTTAACAAAAAAAATGCCCTGTGCTATAATTGAGAATCCTGTTAAACAGTCTGTTGAAAAAGAAATATTACAGTGCCGAATAGATTTAGTAAATTTGTTACAAATAATATATACTAACATGTATCTAAGCAGGCTTAATCTCTCGAACTTTAAGAATTACAGGGAGATAGATGTAGAATTTTCGCCCAGGATAAACTGCTTTGTTGGTGATAATGGGGTTGGTAAAACTAACATTCTGGATGCTATCCATTACCTTTCGCTTACAAAGAGCTATTTTGTAAATGTTGACAGCGTGAATATACATCATGGAGATGACTTTTTTATTATAAAGGGCATTTTTCATAATACCGATAAGGACGAGGAGGTTATTTGCGGATTGCAAAGGGGTAAGCGTAAAACATTCAGGCGTGAAGGAAAAGAATATTCGCGTATATCAGATCATATAGGCAGGTATCCTGTTGTGATGATATCGCCTGCCGACAGCAGCATTATTACCGATGGGAGTGAAGAGCGTCGTAAATTTATGAATAATGTGATAAGCCAGTTTAACCGAAATTATCTAAATGATATCATTACCTATAATAAAGCCCTGAAGCAAAGAAACAGGCTACTTAAGGATTATGCTTCAGATGGAAGGTTCGAAAGGCAGATGGTGGAGCTCTGGGAACAGCAGATGCTTACGCCGGGCAGGAATATTTATGATAGCCGATCAGGTTTTGTTGAGGAGATAATACCACTCTTCCAGCAATACTATAATCATATTTCGGAGGAGATGGAACATGTAAAGTTGAAATATAAATCACAGCTTTCGAAACGCTCAATGAAAGAACTGTTTGACAGGAATATCGAGAAAGACAGGATAATGCGTTATACCACGTCGGGGATTCACCGTGATGACTTAATTCTTGAAATGGATGGATTTTCAATAAAGGATATTGGTTCACAGGGGCAGCAGAAATCATACCTGGTTGCATTAAAACTGGCAAAGTTCGAGTATATCAGGAATAAAGGGGGAATGAAACCTATACTGCTGATGGATGATGTGTTTGATAAATTTGATGAGAAGCGTGTCGCACAGATAATAGAACTGGTATCTGAAAACAGGTTCGGACAGATCTTTATTACTGATACACACAGGGAAAGAATGCAGGCTGTATTGTCAGCAATTAATATTGATTATAAATTATTTATTATTGATGAAGGTATAAGAGAGTCTATTGTAAACGGAAAGGAAAAGAAATAGTGCGGCGGAATAAAACAATGACATTAAGCGAGGTACTGAAGGAGTATCGTTCAGAGATGAATATTGACAGAAAGCTGAAAGAAGTAAATCTCCTGAACTCATGGGAACATATTGCAGGCAGGGCAATAGCAAAACGTACATCAAAAGTATACCTTAAAGACGGGAAACTTTTTATTTACCTCACTTCACCGGTAGTGAGAAGTGAACTGTCAATGGCAAAGGAGTCTTTGAAGGAAAGACTCAATGAGAAGGCAGGTGAAGAGCTGATAAAAGAAATTATTTTAAGATAAGATACCTTTTAATTCACAATTCAGGAATAGAATCTTTCAAACTCTGAGAAGAAAAATGCTGCTTCCTTGATAGCATTTTCAGGACTGTCAGATCCATGTACGGCATTCATTTGCAACGACGTGGCAAATAGTTTTCTTATAGTGCCTTCTTCAGCTTTTGAAGGATCGGTTTCCCCGATGAGCTTCCTGAATTCTTCAACGGCATCATTTCGGCTCAGTATCATTGCAACAATAGGTCCGGAACTCATAAATTCTACCAGGCCATCATAAAATGGCCTTTCTCTGTGAACAGCATAGAAATCCTGCGCCTGTGGCTTAGTGAGACGTATCATCTTCATTGCTGATATGCGGAAACCCGATTCATTGATCATTGCCAGGATTGGACCGGTCTTTTTGTTTTTTACAGCATTTGGCTTGATGATAGCAAGGGTGAAGTCATTATGCATAAGTAAGTATTTAAGTCTAAACTAATAATTTCTATATTTGAAACCTGTTAAGAAACTATGAGAAAAGAAACAGCTAAATATAGTAAACTATTATCTGATTTACTGGATAAGTCAAATAATATGGTACTGGTCTGTCATCATAATCCTGACGGGGATGCAATAGGTTCAATGCTGGGGCTTAACAGGTACTTGCAGTTGCGTGGTAAATCGCCTGTAATGGTAAGCCCAAACCGGATACAGGAATTCCTGATGTGGATGAAAAATGTTGACTCCATTATCGTAAGCGAAAAGAATCCGGGCAGGGCGGTAAAAAATATTAAAGAAGCTGAGCTAATTATTATGCTCGACTTTAATCATATTGACAGATCCGGTAAGCTGAAAAATCATATCCAGTCCTCCGGAGCAAAAAAAATATTGGTCGATCACCACCCTGATCCTGAAATTAATGTTGACCTGCTGATATCTGAACCGGAGTTCAGCTCCACAGCAGAACTGATTTTTTCCCTTGTTAAGGATATTGAGGGTGAGTATTGCATTGACCATGACTTCATGGAAGCAATATATGTTGGTATGATGACCGATACCGGTAACTTCAGCTTTGGTACATTTGACGGCAATACACTGAGAGGGGTGGCAATGATGCTTGATAACGGGCTGGACAAGGACTCAATAGTGTCCAGTGTCTACGATAACTTTTCAATAAACAGGCTGCGATTAAAGGGATTTGCCACCTATGAAAGGTTAGTATATTTAGAGGACTACAATACTGCTTATATCTATCTCAGCAGGGCTGACCTTGACAGGTTTAAACATAAAGTTGGAGACACTGAGGGTTTTGTTAATGCTCCTTTAAGCGTTGAAGGTATTATTCTGTCAGCCTTGTTTATTGAGAAAGAAAACCATATTAAAGTTTCATTAAGGTCAAAAGGTAATTTTAATGTCAATGCCCTTGCTGCACAATATTTCAATGGTGGGGGCCATATGAATGCTGCAGGGGGAAGATTTAATGGTACAATGAAGGAGTGCCTGGAGTACTTTGAAGGATTGCTTGATAACCTGGACAATCTTCAAGCATAAATCATCTGCAAAGAATGAAAATTATCATATACATACTGTTCATAGTAAGTATTCTGTCCTGTACATGTTGCCGTGACAAAAGTGGCCAGAAGGAAAAAACAGGCAGGATAAGCAAGGAACAGCTTGCTGAGATAAACCGGCAGTTACTGATTAAGGACCGTGAAAGGATCCTGAGTTATATTGAAAGAAAAAGCCTTGACCTGAAAGAAACGGATACAGGCCTTTGGTATTCTGAGACCGTGAAAGGAAAGGGTAGCATCAGCCATGGTAATGATGTTATGCTGGAGTATGTCTGCAGCCTGCTTGACGGTACTGTAGTTTATGATTCAGAGAGAGACGGTGTCATGAGATTCGAGGTTGGTAAATCAGATATCCCTTCAGGGTTAAACGAAGGTGTAAAACTTCTAGGGGAAGGGTCGGAAGCTATCCTGATTATGCCCGGGTATCTTGGCTATGGCCTGTTGGGTGATGAGAATAAAATACCTGCACGCTCAATTCTTGTTTACAGGATAAAAGTTGTGAAAGTAAATTAGCATATTTTGCACGATATTTGTTATAACCATGCTTATAATTTACTATTCCGGTACTTATGAGAAACAAAATTAAGATAGTCTTCAGAATTATATTTATAGCCCTTGTCATTACTGGTCTTGTCTCCTGCTTTAAGGACAATGATGAAGAGGAGGAATTGAAAATCATAGGCAATTTTCTTAAGAATAATGGTATAGATACTGAACCCACCGCCAGCGGATTATATTATATTGAGTTAATAAAAGGAACAGGTGTACAGCCTGTAGCAGGTGATACGGTGGAGATATTTTATAAAGGTTACTTTCTTACCGGGAGTGTATTTGCCAATAATCTCTACTCCGATCCCTACCGTTTCGCTCTTGGAACTGGGGATGTTATTCCCGGGTTGGATGAAGGCGTCTCATATATGACGGAGGGAGGGGAGGCAATGCTGGTCGTTCCCAGTTCCCTTGCTTATGGTTCAGTTGGTAGCTATTACCTTGGCATCCCCGGTTATACCCCTCTTGCTTTTGAGGTTATTCTTGACAAAGTAGTGCTGGGACCATATCATTATTAGTCAGCATTCGGAAGTCGACATTTGGCAGCCTGCGGAGTGTAAGTGTATTAAATAGTTACCAACTACTCATTATTTCACCAAAGCATTCTAAGCCACTGCCGATAACAGCACTGTAACCATGTCCCGGACTGGTCCAGGCTCCTGAAAGATATAAATTTTTTACCGGTGTATTGTGTGGTACGCGGTTTTGCCCGGAGTTATTCAATGTTTGATCCCATCCATAAATTGCCCCGCGGTAATTACTGGTATAGCGGACATTGGTTAGTGGCGTACCGATCTCTTTGACTTCTATAGCTTTGGACAATCCTGGTATCAGTGTTTTCTCAACGCGCTTAATCAGGATATCTGCCATCTCTTCCTTTTCTTTCCGGTAAGCGGTTTTGTTACCTTTGAAATAGTCCGACTCAAACTTTTCCCAATGACTGTAACCCTGGGCTGAGAGAATATTAAGAGTATTTTTCCCTTCCGGCGAATAGTTCTTATAAATATTATCATAAAGGGTAATCCCGAGGCCGCAATTTTCTATATCTGCATTTTTAATAGCCTGGTAATCAGCATCCATATCATATCCACTCTCATAAAATATTTCGGAATCGGTAATTCCATATTTACCGACTAAATTGTCTTTTAAACCTAAGAATATTTGAAAACTGGAGAAACTGACACTGAATTGATTAAATTGTGTCAGGTAATCATTGAGATATTCTTCTTTGGCCAACATTTTATGGAACGTATCGTGAGCGTTTGCGTTGGAGACTATGACTTTTCCCGTAAACTCTTCCCCTTTACTGGTCTTAACTCCATACGCGGTTTCATTTTTCGTCAATATTTGTTCAACACGTGTGTTAAGCAAAACTTTCCCGCCACGTTCTTCAATAAATTGCACCAGTGCATTACTTATCTTTTGGGACTTTCCTCTTGGATAGTAACCCCCGTTTTTAAGATATTCAATTGCAGGATAAGCATAATAAAAACTCGAAAGCAGTGAAGGAGGAAGTCCGTAATATCCCCATTGAGCAGAGATTATAGCTTTTAATTTTGGATTTTTGATTCTTGCATCAACACACTCTCCCCAGGTTTTAGAATAGTATTTAAAAAGATATGGAAAATCTACCGGGAATTGGCTCATATCTACATTGCCTCTGGCATTTGATATTTTTTCAATATCCATGACCAGTCCCTGCATGTCATTAAATATTCCGTTTATACCTTCTCTTTCCTCCGGGAAATAGCCAGTTAATATTTGAATATATTCATCAAGATTTCTCTGGGGAACTCGTATATCATAATCCGGAAAAATTACCCGGTATAGATTGGGATGAGGAAGAAAATCAACATCGGTTATCTCGGGGAAACCGGGAATGAGATTATGTATGCCATTTCTTTCACCGACTGTCGTAGAGTGCAGGGAAACATCAAAATCAAAACCGCCGGGACGTTTAAAAGTAGTTGCGTATCCACCTGGTTGATAATGCTGTTCCAGAACCAATGGTTTGAATCCCTGCCGGGCGAATGCCGCAGCACAACTTAATCCACCGAGTCCTGAACCAATAATGACTGCATCAAATTGATCTGTTACAGAATTGGCATTAACACCCCTTGGGAAGGAACTCCAATCAAGAGCTATCATGGGAATACCATAAAGCATGGACTTTACAAAGTCTCGTCTTTCTATGTTCTTATTTTTCATAACTTAAATTTTATTTAGCCATACTTAGCCCGCCTTCCCTGCCCCCCGGAGCCCCGAGTTCTCGGGGCGAAGGGGGGAGCCTCAGCCTACTTCAGTATTTTATCCAGTGTTATATTATTCTCTTTAAAGAAATTAATGTACCGGGTCCAGTGCTCACTGGTAAAAGTATCAATCATTTCCCCAGCCTTAGTCATGGCATCCACGGCTTTGTTTACTGATTCTTCCTCGGCATCAGTCAGGGCTGAAGTTGCAGTATAAAGCACATTAATACCAAACATGTCTCTTGATAATCCTTCCCTTCTGTTGGTAAGGGACCTAATAATATCGTTATATTCTTTATTTACAGAGTCATATATTTCTTTATGTTTTTCTGCGAAGTCCATCTCTTCTGATATCAGTTCATTCATCTTCGTAAGGTTTTTCCTGATATCTGTGAAGCTTTTATATTTCTCATTATAAGCTTTGATCCCTGGCTGCAGGTCAAGTGCCCTGGCCCTGTTTTTATTTATAGCTTCAATATCAGGTTCAGGCATCCTGGGGTCATTACTCACAAGGATATCTGATGAAGAGGTAATATCATCTTTACATATGACTAGCTTATATGTCCCGGGCAGCACCCTTGGGCCCCTGCGGAACCGGAAATAATTCCTTCTTTCTCCTCTTTCTTCCTCCATTATCATTCCTGGCATTTCTGGTGAGTCCATTGAATAATCCCATAATATCCTGTTAAAACCTTTTTTATACTCAGATTCCATTTCTCTCAGTGTATCACCGTTATTATTCAGGACATATAGATTAAGTTTGTCGTCATTGCTATCAGCACCTGCGAAGAATGAAATCAATGCAGCATTAGGTCTGTTATCGCCTTCGAACATAGCATCAGCCCTGAAATAATAACCGGGCAGGTTTTTTGTTTCTGCCATAGTAGCTTCAGGCGGATCGAAAAGGACGAGATCCTGCTTGATTATTTCGTTTCCGGTCTGGGCCATTTTCCTGAGAGGTACTATATCATCAATGATCCATATTGAACGACCAAAGGTGCCGATCACGAGGTCATTTTCCCTGGTTTGAATTGCCATATCATAGGTTGATACGGTAGGATAATCTACAGTCCACTTATTCCACGTCCTGGAGCCGTCAAAGCTTACATACAGTCCGTATTCCGTCCCTGCAAACATCAGGTTTGGCTCAACGGGGTCCTGCACAAAACACAATACATATCCCCATACATCATTATCATCAATTATCTGTTCCCATGATTTTCCATAATCAGTTGTTCTGAAAAGGTATGCACTGTAATCGCCCAACCTGTAATTATTAACGACAACAAATGCTTCGCCTTCATTATATTCTGATGCTGTTATCTGAGGTATCCAGGCAGCTGATGGCATTCCTTTTATATTCTGCCCTACTTCTTCCCAGTTTTTTCCACTATCCTTCGTAATATGAAGTTTGCCGTCATCGGATCCTGTCCATATAAGTCCCTGTTTCAGAGGGCTTGGTTCAATAGTCAACAGGGTACAGTGATTTTCTGCACCGGTGGCATCAATTGTGAGGCCACCACTTTGCCTTTGTTTTTGTTTTTCGGGATCATTGCTGGTAAGATCGGCAGATATCGTTTCCCAGTCATCACCACGATTGGTGCTCTTATGCAAGAACTGGCTGCCGGAATATATTGTATTATCATCAAAAGGATCCTGTGCCAGGGCTGCATTCCAGTTGAATCGTAATCTTTCACCCTCTTCTGCAGCAGGTCTTATACTCTTGCTGTTACCTGTCTGAAGATCTATTCTTTGCAGGGCTCCACCCTGTGATTGTGCATAACAATACCTTGGATCATTGGGTACAGGGAGAGCATCGAAACCATCGCCACCTATCAGGAACTCCCAGAACTCATTAATAATTCCCCCGTTAGTCCAGGTGTAGGCCGGGCCTCTCCATGACCCATTATCCTGTAAACCACCATATACATTATAGGGCTTCTCCATATCTACGGAAATGTGGTAGAACTGGCCAACTGGCAGGTTTGTTATATGTCTCCATGTCTTGCCCATATCATATGTTATTGCCAGTCCGCCATCATTTCCTTCTATCATATGTTTGGGATTGTCAGTACTAATCCACCATGCATGGTGATCGCTGTGCACGCTACCTGCTATTGCTTCAGGAAATGTTAAGCCTCCATCTTCACTCATGTTTATTCTTGAGTAAAGGGTATATATCCTGTTTTCATTTGAGGGATCGACATATATCTCAGCATAGTAAAATGGCCTGCTACCAATATCTTCGGTGCCACGTTTTTCCCAGGTGGATCCTCCGTCCGTTGAGCGGTAAATTGCATTTGTCTCTGATTCAACATAAGCATATACATATTCTGGCCTGCTCCTGGCTATTGCTATTCCTATTCTGCCCAGTTTTTCAGGTAATCCTTCCGTAATCTGTTTGAATGTGTCTCCTCCGTCAAGGGTTATATATAGTCCTGAACCTTCACCACCTGAATTGAAGAACCATGGCCACCTCTGGTGATCCCACATTGCAACAATTATCTTGTCAGGATTTTCAGGATCCATTACCATATCTGCCACCCCTGATGTCTCATTTGTATATAATACCTGTTGCCAGCTTGCTCCACCATCGGTGGTCCTGTATAAGCCTCTTTCCTTATTGGGTTTCCATGGGCTTCCAATAGCTCCTGCATATACTATATCACTATTATTGGGATTTACTAATATTCTGTGTATATGCCTTGTATTTTCAAGGCCTGCAAGCTTCCATGTTTTACCTGCATCGAGGCTTTTATACAATCCGTAACCACCTGTAATACTATTTCTCGGATTACCTTCACCTGTTCCTGCCCAAATAATGTCAGGGCGCAGGGGATCAATTGCCAGGGCACCTATCGAGGCAACTTCCTGTTCGTCAAAAACAGGTTCAAATTTTATACCGCCACTTGTTGTCTTCCATAATCCGCCCGAGGCTGTTCCAACATAGAAAATCTCGGTATTATTATTGTCAACAGCAATGGCTGTTACCCGGCCGCTCATGCCGGCTGGTCCTATGTTCCTGGGCTTTAGCCCGTGAAAGAGGTCCATGTTAACTTCCTGGGCCTGGGCATAGAGGAGTGTTCCCAGGAGAAATGCAGAAATAATTGCTTTTTTTGGTAACATTTGAATCTTGGATTTAATAATTATAATGGCAATTTATTAAAAAGAATTTATTAAGTCTACCAGTAAATTCATGTTTAAGAATACAAAACCTTCATTAAGGGTTTTCCCCAATAATAAAAATAGCAGGTTTCTTATCAATGTCAGGAAATCCTTCTTTCTTCCAGGCTGAAACAGTCTGTGTCATAATAAATTCATCCGGATGGCTGATATTGGCTGCTATGCATAAGTATATGTCATTGCTGAGTGTTCCTGCTATATCCGAGAGAAGATTCATATTACGATATGGAGTTTCCATGAATATCTGGCTCTGGCCTTTACGAGCCTGTGTTTCCAGCTTTTTTATTTCCCTGATTCGATCAGATTTGTTTATTGGAAGGTAGCCATTAAAGGCAAAATTCTGACCATTAAGACCTGAAGACATAAGGGCAAGAAAAATGGAGGAGGGGCCACTCAGAGGTATAACCCTGAAACCACCGGAATGAGCCCGTATTACCAGTTTTGAACCCGGATCAGCAACTCCGGGAATCCCGGCCTCACTCATAAGCCCGGTATCAGACCCTTCGCTTAAACATGAAAGCATCTTCCCGATGTCTCCTGAGGTAGTATGCTTGTCCAGGATCATGAACTCGCAGTCGTCTATGGGAAATTCAGGATCAATCATCCTAATGAACCTGCGTGCACTGCGAACATCTTCAACAATAAACTTTCTCAGAGAACTGACGATTGCCAATACTTTATCAGGTATAACATAACTGTAATCAGTTGATCCCAGAGTAACAGGTATCAGAAACAATTTGCCCTTCACAATGCTGTGTTTTGTCCGAAAATACTAAAAAATACCTGTATGAGAAACAATCTGCATTTCAGAAGTGAATTATTTTAACTTATTTTGAATCTTTAAAATACCAGCCGTGAAAATAACTTTTCTGGGTACCGGCACTTCACAGGGTGTTCCTGTTATTGCGTGTAACTGTATAATCTGCCAGTCAGAAGACAGGAGAGATAAGCGGCTCAGAACATCTTTGCTGGTAGAGGCGGAGGATCAGAATATAGTAATCGATGCCGGACCCGATTTCAGGCAGCAGATGCTCAGGGCAGAGGTTAAGCAACTCGACAGTATACTTCTGACACATGAGCATAAGGACCATATTGGTGGTATGGATGATGTGAGGGCCTTTAATTATATTAATAAAAAACCTATTGATATTTACTCGGATGAAAGGGTGCAGAGGGCTGTAATGAGGGAGTATCCATATGTCTTTTCGGAACATAAATACCCCGGAGTACCTCAAATGAACCTGATAACCATAGATGATAAACCATTCCAGATAGGTAATTTGCATATCATACCGGTGAAAGTACACCATTACAGATTACCTGTGTACGGTTTTCGTATTAATGACTTTGCTTATATTACAGATGCCAATTATATTTCTGAGGAAAACAAGGGAAAGCTCACCGGAGTTAAGTATATGGTAATTAATGCATTAAGAAAAGAAAAGCATCTTTCTCATTTTAATTTAAGTGAAGCACTGGACCTGATAAATGAAATTTCACCAAGGAAAGGATATATTACACATATCAGCCACCAGATGGGACTGCATAGCGAAGTTTCACAGGAATTACCTGCCAATGTTGAACTGGCCTATGATGGCTTGGTTGTTGATATATAAAACACAGATATTAATAGCGCTTATTCCTGTAGCTTTTTTTCAGTTTCTTCTGGTACTGACTTGAAAAGAAATACTTGTTCCTTCCAAGTTGTGTAGCACTTATATGAGTATTCTTCTTCTTTTTTGCATATGGATTCTGCCTTGAGGCAAAACAGGAAGTCAATAAGACGGCAACTAATATTATAATTAAGTACTTAAGGTACTTCATAATTGCATATCTGATATTTATATTGTGTCTTAAATTTACTAAAAGTACAAATATTTTGAGTAAATATAAATAACAACATATATATTTACGGATGCAGACACAAAAAGTTATATAAGGGCATATTTTTTTTTTGCCAGGGCATTAATACATGGAAATCCTAATCACATAAATTATATTTCCTGAAATGAAAAAATTGTTTATCACGGGAGTAATAATATTATTTATATCCTTGCAGCCAATTAATTGCCAGAACCTCGAAAATTTTGGTCTGTCAACCAGCAGGGGATTGAGAATTGAGAAACTTATTTTGAGCGACAGCACCGAAGCAGGGCAGGAATTATCATTCCCCGTATTCAGTTTTGAATTGAACGGTAAATACCATGTTTCAAATGATGTAAATGCCACTCTTGCTGGAACCCGTTTCCTGATGAGCTTTGAGAACTCATTGCGTGTATCGTTTATTTCCTATGGAGGTGATCATCCGGGCTGGCGTGGGGAAATAGCTTTTCAGAATAATAGTTTTGACACCATTGAGATAAGTAACGTATTGCCACTGGGGGAAGATACCAGTAATGTTTACATTACCGGAAAAGGGCCATGGAACCTGGCAAGGGCATACTTACATCGTCCGGGTTATAAGCCAGTTCGGGTTATACTTCCTGATAATGCATGGGAGCTTGGTTTTTCTGTCAAGGAAGTAAACCAGGACATATCGCTGGTAACCCTTGCAAGGAGGGGAAGAAATAATGGAGCAGTAATAAGAAGGTACAGCACCCTCTTACCTCCAGGAACAACAGTATCATTTAGTCTATATGGTGATGTATTTTCAGGATCATGGCAGGATGGATTGAAGCTTATTTTCAGGGACAGGTATCTGTATGACCTCACTGAGTTTGATAACAGCCTGTTCGAAAGGGATGACCTGAAATGGATAAGGGAATGCTACCTTGCTGTATTGCAGCAAGCATGGGATAAATCGTTTTATGACAGGTTCGAAGGCAGATATAAGTATGGTGAACAACTGAGGGTGTATAACAGCATGTTTGGTCATATTGATATCTATGGGATATGGCCTACCTGGCCCCGCCTTGGTGTTGACATGAGAAACCAGTGGGACCTGTACGATGACCTGCCGGGTGGTACCGAACAGCTAAGAAATTTTGCCCGGATGTCCAGGCAGACAAACACCAGGTTTTTTATTGCATATAATCCATGGGATAACAGCACAAGGCAGGAAAATCCATACGCCGGTTTGGCCAGGCTGATAAAGGAGATTGAGGCTGATGGTGTGGTGTTGGATACAAGGGGCAGCTCAAGCTACGAAATACAGGCAGCAGCCGATAGTGTAAGGGAAGGAGTAATTATGTATTCAGAAGGTATGGCCGTTACTAAAGATATGCCTGGAATAGTTTCAGGAAGGGTACATAACGCTATTTTCCTTTCACCTGAATTAAACCTGAACAAAATAATAAAACCTGAGTTTGCCATTTTCAGAGTCCTCGATGTAGGTGAAGCAATCCTGCACCGTGAAATAGCAATAGCATTTTTTAACGGATACGGTTCAGAACTGAACCTTTACAGACCTGGACGATACTACCAGGTTGACAAGGATTATAACTACCTGTCAAAAACAACAATGATCCTAAGGGAAAATAATGATGCTTTCCTGGATAATGACTGGATGCCCCTGATTGATTCAGGCAGGGATAAACTGCATATTAATAAATGGCAGAGTGGTGAAAAAACCATCTATACTGTACTGAATCTGGACTATCAGGGCTTTGACAGTACAATACTGAAAGTACAATATAAAGATGGTTATCACTTTGTCAGTTTATGGCATCATAAAGAACTACAGCCTGTTAAGTACGGAGATCAATATCTTGTGAATGTCACTGCCTCCCCTTATTATGAAAGTTATGAGGGAACACGACTCGAGGGAAGCCTTGATTGTATAGCACGTTTTCCTGAAATACTTACCGTTGACCTGGAACAGGATTCTCTTCACATCAGCAGTGAGAAAGAGGGACAGCTGAAGATATGGAATGATATTCCATCGTACAATTCAGAAGCCATAGAGATGGAAATTAACGGAAGTGAGAACCTGGATATAACAACAATGTTTCCTGACTATGAAGGAATGATAGTTATTCAGCTATTCAATGACAGAGCTCTTGCAGATGAGGTAGTTGTTGAATTCAGGGGAGGTAAACCATGGCTTATTAGCGAAGTTGAAAAAACTGAACCGCATAAAGGAAGATACCCCAGGGATATGGTACTGATACCGGGTACAGAAATAAGTTATACACTTACCTCTAATGATGATTTTATTCCACACCCTGAAAGTAATAAAACAATAATTCATAATATTGATTCTTTCCTTATAGATAAGTACCCTGTTACAAATGATCAATATTACAAGTTCATAAGCGAAACAGGCTATATGCCTGCAGATACTGTTAATTACCTTAAACACTGGAATAGAGGTATTTATGAGCAGGGCAAGGAGAAGTATCCTGTAGTCTATATATGTATTGAGGATGCAAAAGCATATGCTGCATGGGCTGGCAAGAGGCTACCCACGGAAGCAGAATGGCAACTGGCTGCCCAGGGTACAGACGGACGCTTGTGGCCATGGGGAAATGAATTTCATGGAACAAAATGCAATAATGCATTTGAACGACCCACACCCGTTGATGCTTTCACAAAGGGCCAGAGCCCTTATGGAGTTATGGATATGGTAGGAAATGTTTGGCAGCTTACTAATGATATTTACGATAACGGAATTTACTATTTCATCATTATGCGCGGAGGAAGTTATTATAAACCTACTTCAAGCTGGTGGTATGTGCAGGGCGGACCCCAGTCGCTTGATAAAACCCAGATGTTGTTGCTTGTATCTCCAGGATTCGACCGTAATGCTACAGTAGGATTCCGGTGTGTAAGGGACATAAAGTAATTTAGATCTGTCTTACACCGTCTTCGATGAGGGGCAGGTAGAAATCAGCTTTTAAGCCTGTAGCAGACCTGTAGGCGATGTCGAGTTTTTCAATGAAGCTTTCAGCCTGTTTTTTCTCAACAATACTTACTGTACAGCCACCAAAGCCGGCACCGGTCATCCTGCTGCCAACCGTTCCACTTATCTTTCTGGCTTCATATGCAAGAGCATCAAGCTCCTTTCCAGTTACTTCATAATCTTTCTTCAATGAGTCGTGCGACTCATTCATCAGTTTGCCAAATTGAAGTATGTCACCTTTTTTGAGTACTTTCACTGCCTGCAATACCCTGTTATTCTCTGTTATTACATGCCTGGCTCTTTTCCTTATTATTTTGTCAGGAATCAGTTCATCCAGCAGGTGCAGATTATTTATGCTTAACTGGCTGAGGTGATTTATAGAGACTTTTTTATTTATATACTTAACTGCTTTTTCACATTCAGCGCGTCGCTCATTATACTTTGAGTCGGTAAGACCCCTTCGTTTATTTGTATTACTGATGATCAACTGGTATTCATTAAGTTCAACAGGCACAGCGTCATAATTGAGGGTGTCACAATTAAGGAAAATAGCCTTGTCCTTTTCTCCCATACATACTGCAAACTGGTCCATAATACCACAATTCATACCTACGAAGGTATTTTCAGCATGTTGACTGAGTTTTACCAGTTCAAGATCCGGCAGGCCGGCATCGAAAAGCTTATTCAGGGCATAAGCTGTAACCATCTCTATTGATGCTGAAGATGATAGTCCGGCACCATTTGGGATATCACCGTAAAAGAGCATTTCCATTCCGCCAGGTTGTATACCCCTTTGAATAAACTCCGATATCACACCCAGGGGGTAGTTAACCCATTCCCCGGATTCAATTTTTTGTATATTATGTATATTCAGAGAATCTGAGAATTCAAAATTTAAAGTATTAAGTATCAGGCGGTCATCATTCCTTTTTCTCACCAGGAGATAAGTACCATAATTAAGAGCACAGGGGAAAACAAAACCGTTATTATAATCGGTATGTTCGCCTATAAGGTTAACCCTTCCGGGGCTAAAAAAAATAACAGGATCATTTGTCCTGTTATCATATCTCCTAAAAAACTCATTTTTAAGTTGGGATAATTCCATGCTATACCTTTATTTTCTTTTCTATTTCCGTGATCTGGCTCCTGAAATGCTTGTCGGTATCAATAAGGTTATTAACAGTTTTACAGGCATGTAATACTGTGGCATGGTCTTTACCACCTATCTGTGACCCAATACTTGCCAGGGAAGCTTTTGTAAGACTTTTACTGAAATACATTGATACCTGCCTTGCCTGGACAATCTCTCTTTTCCTTGTCTTGCTCTGCATGAGCTCTATGGGAATCCTGTAATAGTCGCATACAATCTTCTGGATAAAGTCAATTGTGATTTCTCTTGTAGTATGCTTAACCAGTTTGTCAATCATTTGCCTGGCAAGCTCAAGGGTGATTTCTTTCCTGTTAAGAGTAGATTGAGCGTAGAGAGATATGAGTACTGCTTCCAGTTCCCTTATATTATTGGTAATATTTGCAGCAAGGTATTCAAATATTTCATCATCCAGTTCAATACCATCATTATAGGCTTTCTTCTTCATAATAGCCAGCCTGGTTTCATAATCAGGCTTTTGAAGATCGGCCAGCAATCCCCATTTAAACCTTGATAACAATCGCTGCTCCATTCCCTGTAATTCAACAGGAGGGCGGTCGCAGGTCAGAATCAATTGCTTGCCGCTCTGGTGCAGGTGGTTAAAAATATGAAAAAATGTATCCTGTGTTTTTTCTTTTCCTGCAAACTCGTGAACATCATCAAGTATAAGAACATCTATCATCTGGTAAAAATGCAGGAAATCATTCTTGTTGTTATTTCTTATTGATTCAACAAACTGTGTCTGGAATTTATTTGCATTAACGTACAGTACAACTTTCTCGGGGAATTGTTCCTTGACCTGTATGCCAATGGCCTGTGCCAGGTGGGTTTTACCAAGCCCGGAGTCACCGTAAATCATAAGAGGGTTAAATGCTGTACCGCCCGGGTTATTTCCCACGGCAATTCCTGCCGACCTGGCCAACCTGTTACAGTCACCTTCAATAAAGTTCTGAAATGAATAATCAGGGTTTAGCCTTGGATCAAAGTGCACTTTCTTTATACCCGGAATTATAAAGGGATTCTTGATAGATGTCTGGGCTGCTTCGAAAGGAACTGATACAGGTTTGTTTTTAAGCTCGGTCTTATTTCTTGAAGGGTATTTTACTGTATAGGATTTTCCGTTGGGGAACTGGGTATTCTCCATTACTACATTATATTCAAGTTTCGCATCATTGCCTAATTCTCTTCTGAGTGTTTTACGCAGAACGTCAATGTACTGTTCTTCAAGGTATTCATAGAAAAAAGGACTGGGTACCTGGATAGTTAATACATTATTATTAAGCTTCAGAGGTATAATCGGTTCAAACCATGTTTTGTAACTAATAGAGGGAATTATATCCTTAATAATCTCAAGACAGCCTTCCCATACCTCCTGATGTGTTTTATTCATCTAGATTAGTGGTTAATAATTCTTGCTAGGTTTATATCGGGTCAAAATCTGAAGCAATATTTGCAAAAAAAAAAATGAAAAAAAAAATTTTTTTCGCTTGACTTTTACAAAAAAATTCTATGGTATTAGCATTCAACCAATTAAAATCAAAAAAAAAATTAATTAACTTAAACACCTGAATACCAGGGCAATAGCAGTTATTGACTTATAATACTTATCTAATGAGCCCAGTATATGGGGATTTATTTTTTTCGTCCGAATACCGAAATATTCATGTAACGTTCCGGATTGGTTTTAAGATCTTCCAGTAAAAGGTTTAATTGTTCGAGACTGATCGTAAGTTTTGTATAAAGTGAATCATCATTCAAGAGCAGTCCGGCTGATCCTTTTCCTTGATTTAATTTTTTAAGAAGCATTGTTGTTTCTTTGACAGCAGCGTTAAAATTATTGACTGACGCTTCTATTTCTGATTCCGACAAGTCGCTGGCAATCACTGAAAACTGCCTGATAGTGGTATCGAGAACCTCAGAATTTCTCCGGAGCATATCAGTAAAATTATCAAGGTTGGCGATCAAATTGCTGATATTTTCACCGGAGTTTTCAAAAAGGGTATCCATCTTATAAGTTACATTCTTAATATTTCTTGCACTTTCCTGTATATCTTTTCTTAAGTCATCAGTAATAATTGGCTTTAAACCATTAAGGAGGGTATCAATATCTGAGATTATCCGGTCTGCTTTCCTGATAACAGGTGAAAGGTCATCACTTAAAGTGCTTAGTATTCCCCTGTCAAGCCTTGATTTTATTGTATCACCGTTATGATGAAAAACAGGGCTTTCTCCCATTATCAGTCTTACCTTCATTCCTGCAAGTACTGTTTCAGGGGTTATCTCGGCAATGGTTCCCAAAGGAAGTTTATATCCGCTGTTAATGCCAATGGTCACAAGTAGTTGACCTGATCCGTCATTAAAAAATTTAATATTCCTAACAATACCGGCTTTATATCCATTGATCTCGACAGGGCCTGACTCTTCCAGTCCACCTATATCATCAAAAACAGCATAATACCTTTCGCTACTGTTAAATACATTATTCCCTTTCAGAAAGCTGAAAAGCCATATAAATATTATAATAGTAATAATGGCTGTCAGACCAACAATGATTTCTTTTGAGATTTTCTTCATATTATTTTCGCTCTGATTGTTCTATTGCCTCTTGCAGGGGCATTATTTTAAGATTCCTGACAGCTATAACAAAAGCATCTGGAAATTCACTCTGCAGTTCTTTTCTTTTTTCTGCGGCTTCACTGTATGTTTGGTACTTACCAGTAACATATTTGAAATATTTACCGGACACAAGTTCGGTAATTTCTCCGGTTTCCTGAAATTGTTGTGGCAGTTCTTCCTGTCTGGTTGAGGATGTTGCCAGTTGAACCATGAACCAGATTTTGTTATCCTGGACATTTTCATCACTTGCAGAGGTACTGAAATCACTTTTCTGATCAATAGACGACTTGTAATCCCTGAATGCCCTAAAAATAGCTGAGGCTATATAGTCCTGTCCTTGTTCAGACATAAGGAAGCGTTCCTCCTGTGAATTGGTAATGAAGCCGGTTTCTACGAGTACGCTGGGCATTGTTGTTTGCCATAATACTATAAGGCCTGCCTGTTTTACACCACGATCAGTTCTGCCAACGCGATTCCTGAACTGGTCCTGTATATAGTTGGCAAAGTTAAGGCTCTGTTCCAGGTAAATATTTTGCATGAGTGAGAAAATAATAAAAGACTCTGAGGAGTTAGGGTCATAGCCCTGGTATCTTGTTGTATAATCTTCCTCAAGGGTTATAACCGAGTTCTCTTTCATTGCAACTTCAAGGTTTCCCTGGTCTTTGTGTATACCCATAACAAAGGTTTCGGATCCGTTAATCCTTATATCCCTGAAACCATTACAATGGATTGAAATGAATAAATCTGCTTTTGCCTTATTTGCTATTTCGGCTCTTTTGTATAATTCGACAAATTCATCCTCTTTTCTCGTATATATAACCTTAACGTCTTCCAGTAGCTCTTCTATATATTTACCTGTTTTAAGGGCTATAGACAGTGTTATATCCTTCTCCTTGCTTCTCTTTCCTTCAGCACCCGGATCTTTGCCTCCATGTCCTGCATCAATAACCACCACCCATTCATTTTCAGGTGGATCATCAGCAAGGCAAATCAATGCGGAACAAAACAATATACCGGCCATGAGAACAAGTCTGAATGCTGAATTAATTATGGTATAATGTTTGTAATTTTTAATCCTGCGCTTCATGCTATGAAGATGATTTTAATTAGTTTTACTCCGTTCTATACAAACTTTACAAAAATAGTACTAAACTTATATACTATTTCAGCAAAAAAGATACATATTATCCTCATAAGTACTTTTTTATCAACATTTCTGTACGGCCAGGAGATTCAGGGGGTACCGGATTCTTTAGTGGCTGTAATGGATACAGTCACTTTTATGCAGGATACTGTACGTGTCGATACCGTTGGAGTTGATACTTCCAGGGTCAGAAGATTCATTATCTCACCTGATGCCGTGGATATGCCTATAATATATAATGCTGTTGACAGCCAGTATATTAATATGGAAGAGCAAAAAGTATACCTGATAAACGGAGCTTCGGCTGTGTATGGTGATATCAGCCTGGAAGCGTACCATATAGTACTGGATCTGAATACCAGTGAGGTAACTGCATGGGGGAGGCGCGATTCAACGGGAAAGCTTGTTGATATACCCAGGTTCAAAGATGGTGATGAGGAATTTGAGGCGGATGAGCTTACATATAATTTCAAGACCAAGAGGGCAATAATGAGAAATATTGTAACCGAGGAAGAAGAGGGTTTCCTTCGTAGTGATATTACCAAGCGCCATACGGACGGGTCTCTTCATGTTAAAGGAGGCAAGTTCACGACATGCGATGCTGAAAACCCTCATTTTTATGTTAGCCTGCCAAAGGCAAAAATAAAACCGAATGAAAAAATAGTTTCCGGCCCTGCATTCCTGGTCCTCGAAGATATCCCACTTCCCCTGGCGTTACCTTTTGGCTATTTCCCTGTACAGAAAGAGTATGCCTCTGGGATTCTTATACCAAGATACGGGGAGGAGAATAACAGGGGTTATTTCCTTAAGGAAATGGGTTATTATTTTGCTGTAAGTGATTATTTTGACCTCAGTTTTACCGGAGACATATACACCAATGGTACATGGAGGCTGAGTGCAGCGAGCAATTACACGAAAAGGTATAAATACAGTGGTAATTTTGGTTTTAATTACGCCAATAATGTCAGTGGCTATAAGGGACTGGAAAATTATTCCAAAAGCAGCAATTATTCGGTACGATGGACACATACGCAGGATGCAAAGGCAAGGCCTGGGACACGGTTTTCGGCCAGCGTGAATTTGAGCTCTTCCGGTTTTGACAGGGAAAACAGCTACGATGTCCAGGAACATGTTAATACAACCAAGCAGTCGAGTATAAGCTATACCAAAATATGGGCAGGTTCTCCTTTTAATTTTTCAACCAGCCTTAATCACAGCCAGAACTCAGCATCAAAATCTGTAAGCCTTAATCTACCGAAGATGAGTTTCGGTATGTCAAGGATATATCCTTTGAAATCAATAGGTAGCGGTAGTACAACCAAATGGTGGCAGGAGTTACAGCTTCAGTATAGTGCCAGCCTCGACAACCGGATTTCAACCACCGATGAAAGAATGTTCACCAGTGAAATGTTCGAAGACATGAAAAACGGATTCCAGCACAATATACCTGTGAGCATCCCAATCCGCCCTTTCAATAATTTCTCTATATCCCCGAGCCTCCGATATTCAGGGGTGTTATTCACGGAAAGAACTTCAAAAAGATGGGAGCCTGAATACGTTGACCCTGTTACCAATGATACTGTCAGCACTGTAATCAGTGAAACGGAAAAAGGATTCTTTTACGGTCATGCAATAAATCCTTCAATAAGTGCCAGCTATAGTCCCCAGATATTTGGTATGTTCCAGTTTACCAATCCTGAATCACGGGTAATTGCAGTGCGTCATGTTATGAAACCTTCTGTTTCTTTTTCTTTTGTGCCTGCATTGGCGGGTCTTTCCTCCGACATGTACCGGGAGGTTCAGATCGATACAGCGGGGAATACAAGGGAGTATTCAATATTTGAGAACGGGATTTACAGTACACCATCTTTGTCACGCAAGAGCGGTAACCTGAATCTTTCGCTCACCAATATCATTGAAGCAAAGGTAAGATCAAAAAATGATACTGCGGATGCTGAAAGGAAAGTAAAAATACTTGATAATCTGAGTTTTAATACTTCATACAATCTTTTTGCTGATTCCCTGAAGTGGAGCCCTCTCTCTATGGTTATGAGGACCAGTTTGTTTAATGAACTGAGTATTTCTGCCAGGGGTAATTTTGATTTTTATGCAACTGATACCCTTTTCAGGAGGATTAATACGAGCGAGTGGTCGGTTAACAGGAGACCTTTCAGGATGACAAATTTCAATATCAGCCTCAATTTTGAACTTAATAATCTGCTTAAATCTTTTATTGGTGGAGAAAAGGAAAAAAGTACCTCTTCTGGTACCGGTACCGACATAGAGCAATCAGGCCTGGGAGGCATGCCAGGGTCAATAGATGCAGCCGGAAGGGCTGGCCAGGCAGGCAGCAGGCAGTCAGGATCAGGTATGATATATGACGAATATGGTTATGTTGACTTCAATGTTCCATGGACGATGAGAGTGGCCTATAATTTCTATTATACAAAGACCAGGGAAGAATCGGTGATCAATCAGAACTTAACAATGAGTGGTAATGTCACTCTTACAAAAAATTTTGCAATAACCTATACTACGGGGTATGATTTCCGGAGCAAGGAAATAACTATGACCAGGATAGGTATAAGAAGGGACCTGCATTGCTGGGAAATGAGTTTTAACTGGATACCTACGGGGTATCTTAAGAGTTGGGATTTTACTATACGCGTCAAGGCAAGTGTATTGCAGGACCTTAAGTATGAAAGAAGGAAAGACTATCACGACAATTACTAATATATTCAAACTGTTATGAAAAAGATCATACATACATCGAAGGCACCTGCAGCACTTGGACCTTACAGCCAGGCTGTGGAAATAAATAATACTCTGTATATCTCGGGCCAGGTGCCTGTTGATCCGCTAAGCGGATCTATAGTTCAGGGTGGCATAAGTGAGCAGACTGAGCAGGTTTTGAAAAATGTTGGTGCAATTCTTGAAGAGGCAGGATATTCTTTTGACGATGTTGTCAGCTCAACATGTCTTTTGTCTGATATGTCTGATTTTAAAGCCATGAATGAAGTATACGAACGTTTTTATCGTAGTAATCAGCCCGCAAGGGCTGCATTCGCAGTAAAGGAATTACCGCTTGGAGCATTACTGGAAATAGTGACGGTTGCTGCTAAATAGTGATATTCCCAAGGATTCACTCAGCTATTATCTCAAATTCGATCTCAGTTTTAACCTCCTTGTGAAGTTTGATCTGTGCTTTGTATTTTCCAACTTCTTTTACCTGTTCGCCTTCTATGGAGATATTTTTCCGGTCGATTTCATATCCCTCATTTTTAAGGGCTTCGGCGATTTGAATAGTGTTAACCGATCCGAAGATTTTACCTGAACTACTTGTCTTTGCACCAATGGTGAGCTTAACAGCAGCAAGCTTTTCAGCCATTTCTTCAGCCTCCTGTTTAATTTTATCTTCTTTATGTGCTCTCTGACGAGTATTTTCCTCGTGGACTTTTTTTGCTGACGGAGTAGCCAGTATGGCATACCCATGCGGTATAAGAAAATTACGGGCATACCCGTCTTTTACCGTTACTATTTCACCCTTGTCTCCTAATCCGTTTACATCCTGTTTAAGTATTATTTCCATTTCTTGTCCTCCTTATTTTATTTTAACAGGTCAGTAACATATGGGAGCAAGGCAAGATGACGAGCTCTCTTGATAGCCTTGGCAACTTTTCTCTGGTACTTAAGTGATGTACCTGTGATACGTCTCGGCAGTATTTTCCCCTGCTCATTTAAAAATTTCTTAAGGAATTCAGGATCTTTGTAATCAACATATTTGATCCTGTTCTTTTTGAATCGACAATACTTTTTCTTCTTGATTTCAACTGTCGGCGGGGTTAAATATCTTATTTCTGATTCATTCTGTGCCATAATTTAGTCCTCCTGAATTTTTTCTGTTTCTTTCTGCTTTCTCTTCTTTTCTGCATACTTAACTGCGTATTTGTCCATTTTAAAGGTCAGGAACCGAATAATCCTTTCGTCCCTTCTGTACTGGACTTCCAGTTTTTCTATTAATTCGCCTGGTCCTTTGAATTCAATAAGATAGTAAAACCCGGTTGATTTCTTTTGAATAGGAAAGGTCAACTTCTTGAGGCCCCAGTTCTCTTCGTGGATGATCTCGCCTTCGTTATCGGTGATCACCTTCTTGAACTTTTGTACCGCTTCCTTCATCTGGTTCTCAGACAAAACGGGAGTTGCAATGAAAACGGTTTCATACTGATTTAACATAGTTTTTAATTTTTAAATGAAACTAAAATCGGGCTGCAAAAATATAACTTTTTCTCAAATTTACCAATTATGTTACTGATATATTTAAGATTAAATCATTCCTGAAGGATATCATTATTTATTATATTTGCTCTCTATATGATAAGAATAAAAGTTAAGCTTTAAACATGGAGAATTTTATTGTATCTGCAAGGAAATACAGGCCCGTCAAATTTGATACTGTGGTCGGCCAGGATTCAATTACATCAACCCTGAAAAATGCGATAAAAACCAATCACCTGGCACAAGCTTATCTATTCTGTGGCCCCCGTGGCGTTGGCAAAACCACCTGTGCTCGTATACTGGCCAAAACTATCAATTGTCAGAACCTTACCGATAGTACTGAATCATGTGGCAAGTGCGAATCATGCCAGGCATTTGACAGTTCAAGGTCATATAATATACATGAACTGGATGCAGCATCCAATAATAAAGTTGATGATATAAGGACACTTACCGACCAGGTTAAGATTCCTCCCCAGGTAGGGAGGTATTCGGTGTATATTATTGATGAGGTTCATATGTTAAGCACATCAGCTTTTAATGCTTTCCTTAAAACCCTGGAAGAGCCCCCTCCTCATGCAGTATTTATACTGGCAACAACAGAGAAGCAAAAAATAATTCCAACAATACTATCCCGCTGCCAGATATTTGACTTTCACCGGATTACTATAGATGATATAGTAAAGAGACTGCTTTATGTAGCGGGAAAGGAGAATATTGAAGCCGAGCAGGAAGCCTTACAGATAATAGCTCAAAAATCGGACGGGTCTATGAGGGATGCACTTTCTATACTTGACCAGATAGTTAGCTTTAAAGGGAAAAAAATTACATATGCCGATGTTATTGAGAATCTCAACGTTCTTGATTATGAATATTACCTGAAGGCAACAGATGCTTTCCTCTCCGGAGATGTGTCAAACGCTCTTTTACTTTTTAATGATATTCTGGAAAAAGGCTTTGACGGGCACAATTTTATCGCTGGCTTAATGAGCCATTTCCGCAATTTACTGGTATGCAAGGATGAGACTACACTCAAACTCGTTGAAGCTGGCTCTGCCATTAGAGACAAATACAGGGAACAAACTTTGAAGTGCCCGGTTAATTTTCTCTATAAAGGGCTCGAAATATTAAGCTCAGCTGATATATATTATAAGACGAGCAGAAATCAGAAACTGCATGTCGAACTGGCATTGATAAGACTGGCTACCCATAATATAGATACCGGCCAAACTACCAGTAATGAAATACTGCAAAAAGAAAAACAGAATAAAGAAGTACTGGACAACAGAAAGGAGAACAGACCAGAAATAAAAACTGATAATAAAAGTTATGAACAAGTATCCAGGTTAAAGAAAGAAGATACTGCTCCAAAATCATTCTCAATAAAAGAAAGACTGAATAAACAACAGAATGACAAGGATCCTGAAAATATTGATGAGAGTAAGGATGAGTATGGTATGGATGATGAACCGGATAATAATCAGGAATTTGGGCAGGAAGAACTGATGGAAGCATGGCGGAGTTTTGGTGATACAGTGAGATCGGGTAATCCACGTATGTCAAGCATAATAAAGGCAATGAAACCGGTCATTGAGGATGAAACCAATATTATACTTGAGCTCAGCAACAAGGCACAGAAAGATTATTTTGACCAGAAATACAAGCTTGAGATAATAAACCATCTAAAAAAAGAACTCTCAAATTCAAAAATTCAATTCCGGACAAGGGTCAGTGAAGTAACGGGAAAAGCGACTCCCTATACTGAAGAGGAAAAATACAGACACCTGGCTGATAAAAACCCTGCTCTTGATAAGCTGCGTAATGAACTTGGACTCGAATATGATTAAAAAACATGGAGAAACTGTCGAATGAAATACTGACTTTCTTGCTTGACAATTCTGATTCCATGATCAGTATTATCGATAATAAAATGAGGTATGTAAATGTGAATGAATCATTTTGTAAATCCTTTCGCATGCAGAAAAATGACCTCATTGGTAAGTGTCCTTCGGATCTGTGGGGAGAACATACCTACAGGGAAAAGATAAGGAAAAATATAGAACGCAGCCTGAAAGGAGAAAAGATACAATACCGGGCGTTTTTTGATATTGCAGATTCTTCAGGTAAATTTTATGAAGTTACATACAGGCCTTTCACAAGTTCCAGTAAGAAATTAAGTTATACGATAATCGAAACAAAAGACGTTAGTAATGAAGTCAAAAATAATGAAAAACTTCCTCATAAGTATATAAAATACGACTTCATGGATAAATACCTGCCTTTTGGTATTTTCTCATGTAACAGGGACGGACTGATAATAGAAGCCAATGAAACCTTCTATAATATACTTGAGGTAGACCAGGATCAAAGAGAGGGTTTGAATTTCAATGATTTAATGAAAGTTGACCATCGTTTTTCAGAGCATATCAGGTCAGGAAAGGCAGGCGAGGCAGGTACTTTTGGCCAGATGCAGATGGTTACAATAGGAGGGAGAGAGCTATTTGTAAGAATAAGCAGCCATGTAAGAGAGGATAACCAAAATAGGAATATTATAGATGGTACACTTGAGGACGTAACGAGAGAGGTGATTCTGGAAAGACGCCTTTACCAGTCACACAGGCTTGAGACCCTCGGTACCCTGGCTGGTGGGGTAGCCCATGATTTCAATACAATACTAACCACTATCTCAGGATATTCAGACATGACAATGGAGGAAGTGGAAAGTGATTCGGTAATCTATAAATATATGACAAGACTGAAGTCAGCAGTGAATAAGGCAGGTAGTATAATTGACCAGATGCTGGTATTCAGTAAGCAGCTTGATCAACATGTTGTGGCGCTGGAAGTAGATAAAATAATTAAAGAAGCTGTTGAATTTATTAGGTCATCAGTGCCTGATAATATTACTCTTAAGACTAAATACAATAAAATTGACGGACTGGTATATGCTGACCCTACACAGTTGTTCAGGGTATTTCTGAATATAATGACAAATGCATTGCAAGCCATGGAAGACGGAGGTGGTACAATGACAGTCAACCTTTCTGAATCATTAACAGATAATAAACAGTATGCAGATATATCAGTTGCGGATACAGGTACAGGAATTGATCCCTCAATAATCGACAGGATTTTTGAACCTTTTTTTACTTCAAAGGAAGTTGACAGAGGTACCGGCATGGGTCTGTCTGTATCACATGGGATAATAACAGGAATAGGAGGGGAGATTAATGTGGAAAGTAATTCTGGTGAGGGCTCTGTTTTCACATTAAGAATACCATTAAAGGAAATGCGAACTCAATCAGAATCAGAAAGTGATAAACAACCGGGGAATATTTTATTTGCCCATGATAATATGTACCTTTCCCGGACATTGTCTCTTGCGCTCGAGCGAATGGGATTCAAGGTGACATTGATATCCTCTGCAAGAGATATCGGGAAAATTATTGAAAATAATTTATCTGATAATGATATACTCTTCATCGTAAATAAGTTTGCAGATAAGAAAATATTCGACCTGCTGGCAAAGAAAGAGAAGGAGGGCAAACGCTTCCGGGTTAACTTTATCATGCAGAAAGATACAATTGAGGATAAGATTCCTGTGTACAGTAATAGCAGGAGGTTTGGCATTGTTTACGAACCCGTCACTTTAAAGGATATACTTAGTAAATTAAATTAACTACCGGATAATATGGCAGGAATTTTAGTGGTCGAAGATAATGATGATTTAAGAAGAATGCTCAAAGAATCATTGGAAAAGAGAAAACATAAAATAATAGAAGCTTCAAATGGGAGGGAGGCTCTCAATAAATTTAAATCTTCTATTACTGATCTGGTTATCACTGACCTGCTTATGCCCGAACAGGATGGCATAGGTCTGATTCTCGAACTTAGGAAAATAAAACCTGGTATTAAAGTTGTGGCAATATCAGGAGGGGGTAAAATTGGCCCATCAAATTACCTTGATGTTGCCAAAACTCTTGGTGCAAATGCTGTTTTTCCAAAACCTTTCAACCTTATTCAGTTTATTGAAGAAGTAGAGAACCTTATTAATACCTGAATATAGGCCGAATCGTGCCATTTCTGAACCAATACAGGCAGATAGTTGTTTTTATATATATATTTATATGAACCTTTAAAATATCAGGAAAATGCTTAAAAAGTCTGTAGAAGATCTATTAAATAGGCAGGTAAAAAGAGAAGGGTATAGTGCTATTCTTTATCTTTCGATGGCATCATGGGCTGAAACACAGGGCTATGCCGGAATTGCAGAATGGCTTTATGTGCAGGCCGAAGAAGAAAAGATGCATATGCTGAAATTAATAAGATTTATTAACGAAAGAGAAGGGAAAGCTATGATCCCCTCGTTTGATAAACCACCGGCTGATTTTGATAGTTTGAAAATACTGTTTGACCAGGTACTGGAGCATGAAAAGTATATAACTAGCAGTATTAACGAAATTGTTGCCGAAACAATTAAAGAGAATGACTTTGCAACTCATAACTGGTTGCAGTGGTTTGTTTCTGAACAGGTTGAAGAAGAAAGCTCTGTACAGACCATCATAGATAAATTGAAACTCGTGGGCACTCATAACCTGTATATGTTCGACAGGGATATTATGTCAATGAGAGCTGAAGAGCAGGATGAGGAATAGTTCAATTGTCATTCCTGACTTGATCAGTAATCTCATGAATAATTTAGGCTGAGGCTAAAGTTAAAGTAGAAGGTTGCGCTCAACCTTAGACAACCTTTTCAACTTTTTTACTCATAAATCCATTATTCCATTAATGAGTCTACTCCGAAAAGTCCAGAGGAGTTTCAAACACTTAATTGTTAAT
>CAZNYS010000023.1:0-46912 GCA_964577305.1 uncultured Rikenellaceae bacterium | reverse complement strand
AATAAATTAAATAATATGAAAAGACATCATGCTATTATCATGTGTTTATTGTCGATTATTTTGATTTTGAACTCATGTGTTACACGTCAGAAGATGACCTATCTGCAGTATGCAGAAGCCTACGACATTTCTGAACTGCCAGTTTATGATACGAGACCTTCAGTTACTCCGGCTGATTATAAGTTAATGCCTTTCGATATTTTGTATATCAGGGTAGTAACTCCGGACCCACAATGGTCGGAATTGTTTAACCCTTTAGCCGGAGGCACAATGGGTGCTATGACCCCAGAAAGTGCTGCTTTATTTGGATATCCGATAGATATTGATGGATTTATTGAAATCCCCTATGTGGGCAAACATAAAGTAGCAGACAAAACACTTACTGAAGTAAAAGCCGAAATGGATTTGACTTTTCAAAGTTTTGTAAACAATGCAGTTATAACAGTCAGGCTGGTAAATAGCCATGTGACCATTATCGGAGAAGTATCGCGACCAGGGAGGTATGGTCTGAGCAAAGACCGCATTAATGTTTTTGAAGCCCTTGCGCTGGCTGGTGACATAACTGAATACGGTGACCGTCAGATAGTCCATTTAATACGACCTTCACCATTTGGACCAACAGTGAAGGAATTCACTCTGTCAGACAGAAGCATTCTTTCATCTGAATTTTTCTACATAATGCCTAATGATGTCATATATGCCCCACCCATGAAAGGAAGAACCTTCCAGATGAATGCATCAATATATTCAATGATTCTTAGTTCACTGGCTACTTTTTTTGCAATTTTGACCCTTACAAGATAGATCAAGTACCTGCAATGGCAAACAATTGGATTTCAAATTTGTGAATTGAAATATTGATATAGTGTAAATTACAAATTGATATTGATCTCGAGATATTCTTAACGAAGATAATATAACTAAATAATACTGTACTTATGACAGATTCAAATGAAAAGCAAAAGGGACCGCAGGGCAAATTGCCTCAGCAGGAGAGGAGTTTTAATCCGCTGGTAGTTCTTAATTTAATAAAGCACAACTGGTACTATATAATTATCGGCATAATAATAGCTTTTATTATAGCCCGTTTTTATATAGGCTATACTTTGCCTGTGTACAGAGCTTCAGCCACAATTCTTATCAATCAGGAAGATGAAAGATCACTTGGAAATAATGAAGAACTTTTACAGGGGATGGGTCTCCCGGGGGGAATGAGAAACCTGGATAACCAGATAATGATACTTACTTCGAAGAGTCTTACAGGAAGAGCATTGGAAGAGCTACCTTATGAAAATGAATTTTACCATAAGGCAATAAGAAGGCGGTTACCAATATACCCCGATACTCCAGTAAAACTTGTATTTGATAATGAGATCACATTTCCAAGGGACACGGAATTTTCAATTACGTACCTGGGCAATAAAAAGTTCAATCTTGAATCTGAGGAGGCTCATCTTGAGTTTCAAACAGAGGCTTCATTTGGTGATACCATTCAATTTCCCGCGGGTTCATTCCGTGTTGAATGCATAAACCCAGAATGGTTTAATTATAATGCCGATAAAAAGCTCTATTTTGTTGTTCATAGCCGAGCATCACTGATAAACTACTTCAGTAGGCGGATTAACATTGAATTATTGTCAAGACAAGGATCTGTTCTGGAAGTTAGTATACAGGGTACAAACAGTGCAAGGGATGTAGATTTCATAAATAAGCTTTTGACAGTTTTCCAGGATATTTCACTGGACAAAAAGAATATAGAAGCTTTAAGAAGGATACAGTTCATAAATGAGCAGATTGTTGGAATATCCGATTCCTTAGTTATCACGGAGAATAAACTCCAGGATTTTCGTTCTGCTAACAGGGTGATGGACCTTTCTGCACAGGGGGAGTCAATAATTGATGAGTTAACACGTCTTGAAAATCAAAGGGCTAACCTTGATCTTGAGGCTGATTATTACGATTACCTGGCAGACTACCTTGCTAAAGATGTAACTCAGGAATTGCCAATTGTGCCTATCAGCATGGGGATCAATGATCCTGGGCTTACGAGGCTTGTGGAGAACCTTTCTGACCTCCAGGGACAGTTGCTAAATGAAGGCATTGGTGAAAAAAATCCTATGCAGAACCTCCTTGAGCAAAGAATTCGCAGTACAAAAGATGCCGTTCTTGAAACGCTTAATGGCCTCAGAAGAGCAAATAGCCTGGCGAGGTCTGAGAACCAGAAACAGATTTCAAGGGTGAACAGAGAGGCTGCTGCTTTACCTGCCACCGAAAGACAGCTACTGGGGATTGAAAGGGAATTCAGGCTGAATGATGACCTTTATACATTCCTTCTTGAGACCAGGGCAGAACACCAGATGCAAAAGGCATCCAATACAGCTGACAGTGAAATTATTGATCCCGCAAGAGAAGAATTTAGCAACCTTATTTCACCTAACCCTTTAAGAGTCTATTTCGTAGCGTTGTTTGGAGGCTCAGGAATACCTTTCCTAGTAATATTTTTATCTTTTATGCTTAATAAAAAACTTAAAGAAGAAGAAATCCTGGAAATTAAAAACGTATCTGTTGTTGGCAATATTCCACACAGTACAGGGAAAACAAATACAATAGTTCTTGATAACCCCACATCAGGTATAGCCGAGGCTTACCGCATGCTAAGATCAAAATTACAGTTCTATACACAGGAATCAAAAGCCTCAGTAACTTTGATAACTTCGTCAATGCCCAGAGACGGGAAAACTTATACGGCAATAAACCTGGCCTCCGTTTATAGCCTGCTGGGCAAGAAAACAATTCTTGTAGGTTTTGATCTGAGGAAACCAAAGATATTCAAAGATTTTAATCTTCATAATGACAAAGGTCTCTCCACGTGGTTAATAGGTCTAGACAAGTTAGAAGATATCATACAGGAAACCATTTATGAAAATCTATCAGTAATCCCAGCAGGTCCTATTCCTCCAAACCCTTCGGAACTTACTGCACTGGAGAAGACTGAGGAACTCTTTCAGTTATTGAAAAAAAAGTATGATTATATAATAGTTGACTCTTCCCCAATTGGTTTTATCTCTGACACAGTCCACATTGCCTCTCAGGCAGATGTATGCCTCCTGGTGGTAAGGCCAGGCCAAACCTATAGAGATATGCTTGACACAACCCTAAATGAGATGAGCGCGAACGGCTTGAAAAGGATAGGGATAGTAATAAACGACACTAAGTCAGATAAAAAGCATTATGGAGATAAATATGGATATACTGATGAAAAAAAACGACTCGGGTGGTTTATATCTAATATGTCAAGAATTATTCCATTTAAGATTAATCCATTTGCAAGAAAGAAAGTATAATCAGACAAAATATAATTCTATAATAATTATATTATCTGAATGATTGATTATATTTTATGAATCCTGTTCTGATTGATCTCCCAAAGTTTTTAGACCTCCGGGGCAACCTTTCATTTATTGAGGAGGATACCCATCTGCCTTTTAAAATAAGACGTGTTTACTGGATTTATGACGTACCCGGTGGTGAGATCCGAGGAGGACATGCCTTCAGGGAAACTGAGGAAATGATTGTAGCGCTCTCGGGCAGCTTTGATGTGGTACTGCATACTGGTTTTAAGGAATATAGATTTTCTCTAAACAGGTCCTATTACGGTTTGTTGGTTCCCAAGATGATGTGGCGTATGCTTGAGAATTTCTCAACAAATTCCCTGGCACTGATCTTTGCTTCAACTGATTACGATGAAGCAGACTATATCCGGGACTTTGAAGAGTTTAAAAATCTAAAAACTCAATGAACAGATCTGTATCAGATATCCATAGTTGCAATGTTGTGGAGCTGACAAAAATTCATAATCCGGCTGGTAATATCACTATTATTCAGAATGGTAGCCATCAACCATTTGATATTAAAAGGGTATATTACCTTTATGATGTGCCGAGCGGTTCTCAAAGGGGAGGTCACGCACATATAGCACTTTATCAACTTATTGTAGCAGCAAGTGGGTCATTTGATGTAATTGTTGATGATGGCAAAAACAAGAAGATTATTCAGCTCAACAGCCCAAATTTCGGATTACTCATAGTTCCCGGAATTTGGAGAGAAATTATCAATTTTTCTTCCGGGGCTATCTGCCTGGTACTGGCCTCGGAGAAATATAAGGCAGATGATTATGTGCGAGATTATTCCGAATTTAAAATAATGAAAAACTCCTGAGATGCTGATTGAAGTAGATTTAAAAACATATAACCATTATTTTCCTACTAACCCACATCCCTTTATCTCTGAAACATTTATTGAGTTAAATAAAGGAAAGACTCAAAGAATAGTACGCCTGATTGAGAAGAGTCAAAAACCAGTGCTTGGATTAATTGCCGGACTTGACAACGGAATTCTTAAATCTCCTTTTTCAGCTCCTTTTGGAGGATTTCATTTCCGGAAGGAGATTATCTATATAAGTGAAATTGATAATTTTATTTCCTCATTGAAAGAGTATATTATTTCCCGGGAAATAAACGGAATTGAAATTACATTACCGCCTGATATTTATCATCCGACTTTCAATGCCAAAACTGTCAATTTATTAATTAGTAACGGTTTCCAATTCAAGATTCCTGACATTACAGGATGGATAAATCTCCAGCAGTTTAAAAAAGCCTTTACACAAAAAAACAGCAGGGAGTATTACAGACAAGCCATCAGAAACAAGCTTGTTTTTAGCCAGGTATCTGAACAAAAGGAACAAAAGGAAATCTATGATCTTATTTATCAAAACAGAGCACAATTAGGCAGGCCTATTTTCATGACTCTGCAGGATATTTTGGATACGAGTAATCTGTGGCCGGCTGATTTTTTCAAAGTGACTACTGATGAAGGAAATATTTTGGCCTCCGCAATATTTTACCGAAACCATCCTGAAATAGTTTATGCTGTTTTCTGGGGTGACAATGAGATTGCACGGCCATTAAGGGCTATGGATTTTTTGGCCTTTAATCTATGGTCTTATTATAAGGATTTGGGGTTCAAATATATAGACGTGGGAATCTCAACCGAGGAAGGTATTCCAAATGAAGGGCTTATACGCTTTAAGGAGAGTCATGAATCTAATTCTTCATTAAGGTACAAATTCTTCTGGAGATGTGATATGAACCACTAGATTTTTGTTACCAGAATGAATAACACGCAACATCGATAATATTGATTTAAATATTAGCTCGTGGTGCATTTTATAGAATTAGGCCCTTTAAAACTTGAGATATATTTATCAACCCTTTTTGAATTACGGAGTAGTTAAACCTTTATTCCAGAATTAATTAAAGCTTAAATATATATGATAATGAATCAGCGTGATTACAAAAAATATGAAGAAGATTATGAAGTAGTGCCTTTTGAGCCGATTTTGGTTGAATACAGGAGGAAAATCGTAATAGAAAACTTACTGAAATATTCCCATAACAATATTCTTGAAATTGGTTGTGGTTATAAACCACTATTTAAGTATTTTTCAGACTATTCATCAATGACAATTATAGAACCTGGCAAATCGTTTTATAAAAATGCCTGTGCTTTAAAGAATAATAGTAACATCAAGATATATAATGATCTTTTTGAGAATATTGCTGATAATCTAAAGATAAATAATTTTGATTTCATTATAATAAGCGCCCTGCTGCATGAAATACCTGACTTAATTGAGTTTCTTAAGCGGGTTCATGATATTTCAAATATTAAAACAACAATTCATATTAATGTTCCTAATGCTAAGTCAATTCACAGAATCCTTGCATTTGAGATGGGACTAATTGATTCTATATTCGAATTCTCCCCCACCAATATTAAGATGCAGCAATATAGAGTTTTCAATATGAAAAGCCTGACTGAAGTATTGGCAGATCAAAAGTTTAAAATACTGGATACTGGCTCCTATTTCATTAAACCGTTTACGCATAGTCAAATGGCTCAAATGATTAAAAATGAGATTATTGATCAAAAAATACTAGATGGCTTATTTACTTTGACCAGGCACTATCCGGATTCAGGATCTGAAATTTTTGTCAATTGTACAATTTGTTAAGATTTGATACAAATGATTAAATTTCTTGATCTGAAATCCATAAATGATTCCTTCCAGCCCGGTATAAGTCGCGCAATTCAGAATGTTCTTAATTCAGGCTGGTATTTACAAGGCCAAGAGGTAAAGCTGTTTGAAGAGGAATTTGGATCTTTTATCGGAACAAAAAATTGTATTGGAGTTGCAAATGGACTTGATGCTTTAAGGCTTATCCTGAAAGCATATATTGAGATGGGGGTTATGCAGGAGGGAGATGAAATAATAGTCCCGGCGAATACATACATTGCATCACTCCTGGCTATTACCGATAATAATCTTAGACCTGTACTTGTTGAACCTGATATTAATACCTATAATCTAGATATTTCGCTCGTTGAACAACATATTACACCACGTACGAGGGCGATCATGGTAGTACACCTGTATGGACAAGCTTGCTGGTCCACTAAAATTGAAGAACTTGTCAGAAGATACAATCTTAAGCTTATAGAAGACAATGCGCAGGCAGCAGGGGCAAGAATAGTAGTGAGCGATGAACGGAGAGAGATGAGTAATGAGAGAAAAGCCAAAAGTGGAGAGCGGAAAGCAGAAATCAGCTTCAGAAGAACGGGTTCGCTTGGTGATGCAGCCGGTCATAGCTTCTATCCGGGCAAGTGCCTGGGGGCATTGGGCGATGGTGGTGCAGTCACTACTGACGATGCTGAGCTTGCAAGAGTTATCAGGGCAATAGCAAATTATGGGTCCTCCGAAAAATATGTAAATGAATACCAGGGATTGAATTCCAGGCTAGATGAAATTCAGGCAGCTGTCCTTCGTGTAAAACTTCCCCGTCTTGATAACGATAACCAGCACCGACGCAAAATAGCTCAATTATATATTGACAAGATCAACCACCATGACATAATCCTACCTCAAACCAGCAACCAGCAACCGGCAACCATCAACCATGATCATGTCTGGCACCTCTTCGTCATCCGCCATCCTCAAAGAGATAAACTACAAAAATTCCTGGCTGAGAAGGATGTTCAGACCCTAATCCACTATCCAATTCCACCTCATAAGCAAAAAGCATATGAAAACTGGAATCATCTTTCTTTGCCGGTAACCGAAAAAATCCACAGGGAAGTACTCAGCCTACCTATTAGCCAGGTTATCTCACTAGATGAAGCTGAAAGAATAATTACGTTAATCAATCAGTTCAAAACTAAGTGAGCAAAAATCTCAAAGCACCTAATAAACTCACTGATACAGCTAATCCATTATCATTGGACCTGGAAGGGGTAAAACTGGATCTTGAGCGTGAAGCTTTTGACCCTGAGCGGGAAAGTCTGAGTGCAGAACAATCATCTTACCGCCAGATTTTCAAAGCAACTTCACTTTTCGGAGGAGTCCAGGTTTTACAGATACTTATTGGTATTGTCAGAGTTAAGTTTGTAGCAGTACTGCTGGGGACTACTGGTGTTGGTATTATGGGACTCCTGAATGCTCCTGTGGAATTGATCATATCGATTACCGGACTTGGAATAGCTTTCAGCGCTGTGCGTGATATCGCCGAGGCTCATGGATCAGGAGACCAGAAGAAAATAGCGGTGGCCATTAAGACACTTCGTCGATGGGCTTGGTTTACCGGTTTACTGGGGGCTATTATCACACTGTCACTTGCCCCTTTACTGAGCCAGTGGTCATTCGGCAACCGTGAATATACATGGGCTTTCATATGGCTCTCTGTGACTTTATTACTATATGCGATCAGTCAGGGACAACGTGCAATACTTCAGGGAACCCGGAGATTAAAGGATATGGCAAAAGCAGCTGTTATTGGCTCAGTATTAGGTTTGGTAATATCTATTCCATTATATTACTGGTTTGGTATTAAAGGGATTATTCCGGCAATGATAATTACTTCTTTTACAGCACTTTTTCTTTCCTGGTATTTTTCACGTAGGGTCAAAGTTGAGAAGATTGATTTAACAATTAAACAGACTTACTTTTCGGGACTTAATATGGCAAAGTTAGGAATATCAATGACCCTTGCAGGATTTGTAGCTTCCCTTTCAAGATATATTTTAAATGCCTTCATAAGCAACATAAACGGAGTTGATCAGGTTGGATTATATAACGCGGGATGGGGTGTTGTTGGACAATATACAGCGCTTATTTTTGCAGCTATGGCAACAGATTATTTCCCTCGTCTATCATCTATTCAAGCTGATAATGTTAAGGTAAAAGCACTGGTACGGCAACAGGCTGAGACTGCTATTCTTATTATGACACCCCTTCTTGGACTGTTAATTGTTGCTATGCCTCTGGTTGTCAGGGTTCTATATACCCCTGCTTTTATGCCAATTGTGATGTTTGCCAGTCTCATTCTTCTAGGTATGCAGTTTAAAGTAGTATCATGGTCATTGGGATATGTGTACCTTGCAAAGGGCAATGGGCGCTTGTTTCTGATCTTAGAAATAATTTCCGGAATGCTTATACTGGGTCTAAACCTGGGTTTTTATTATTTCTTCGGCCTTAATGGTTTGGGCATCTCTTTCATCCTATCCTATATAATGGGTATGATTCTGGCTTACAGTGTCTTAAAATGGAAATATGACTTTGGCTTTCCAAGAAAATTTTACGGGAAATTATTTATTGCTTATGGATTTGTTGCAGCTACCTTTCTTACTGTTTTTATTCCTATTGCTTTCTACAAATATCTGGCAGGCGTATTAGTTCTTCTGGGAGCCACTGTATTTTCATTGTTTAAGCTCAATGAATTAATGGATATAAGATCATTAATCCAGGGTATATTTAAGAAATAATATATATTCAGACTGCAGTTTTATAGATTTTATTACAACTTTTAACGTTACTTTTTAAATACTACATGAGCTCTCTCGTTTCAATTATCGTTGTTACTTACAATTCTTCAAAGTTTATTACAGAAACTCTTAATAGTGTTTCAAATCAAACATGGGAAGATATAGAACTAATTATAACAGACGATTGTTCCGAAGATGATACTATTGAAATCTGTAGAAAATGGCTTAAGAAAAACAAGGATCGATTTTCTTGTGTTGAAATTATCTGTTCAAATAAAAACACCGGAGTCCCAGCGAATACAAACAGGGGATTAAGAGCAGCTACCGGGAATTGGATAAAATTCATAGCTGGCGACGATACTCTTAATCCAGACTCTATTAGAGATAACATGACATATATTGCCTCCAGGCCTGAAATTAAAGTGCTATTTTCTAAAGTTGAGATTTACCAGGATACATTTGAACCTGATAATTTGCTTGGGCCAACCCCCGAAGATGCTTATAATCAGAATAGTATTGTAAGCCCAGGCAGAAGTGCTGATTCTCAATACAGGATGTTACTGACACATGACAGGATAAACTATTCCCCTTCACTTTTCATTAACAGGGAGACACTTCTTTCTATACGAGGTTTTGATGAAAGGTTCAGGTTAGTGGAAGATTACCCCTTATGGTTGAATCTTACGAAGAACGATTATAAACTTTATTTCATGGATAAAGTGACCGTGAATTACCGAAGACATTTAGAAGCTATAAATAATATAGGTTCCCTATACATGGTCAAACCCAATTATTTTAATTCGGAGCGTCTTAGAAAAATCTATACCTACCCATACTTGCCTGTTGATATAAGGCTTAATCAACGTTTTAACTGGTATGTATTACAGATTTTCAGATGGAATTGGCTAAACAGGAATGTGAAGCCTAACAGATTTCTCCTGGTTCTTCTGACAGTATACATAAATCCGTTCAGGTACTATATCTGGCTAAAAAAGCATATTAGAAAAAAATTGAAATACAATGAATTTTACAAATAATGATTTATACACTTTACAAAAAACATTTTCTTTATTTGTATGGATGAAGTCTAATATAAGGAAGAATTCTTTTTTACTTTTTGCCGATTAAATAAAAGGCTTTAAATGTTCATACCATCTATTACATTTCAAACTCAGGATTTTAAACAAGAACATATTAATATAAATGTATTACTAAAATGAAAGAGACAGCTAACATAAGATTAAGAGCTTTAAAAGAATCAGATATCTGGTTATTACATCAGTGGGTTAATGATCCCGAGGTAGTCAAATATACCAGTTATTTCCATCCCGTTTCGGAAATGGAACAGAAAGAGTGGTTTGCCACAATCCACAAACAAAAGAACAAAGTCATGCTTGGTATTGAAGTTAAAGAGGATGGAAAATTGATTGGTACATGTGGATTTAATGATATAGATTATATAAGCCGAAAAGCAGAATCATTTGTTAAAGTCGGTGATAAAGACTCCTGGGGAAAAGGTTACGGTAAGGAAATTCTGGAGATTCTTGTTGATTTTGGGATACGGCATTTGAATCTTAGAAAAATAGTTGTAAGAATGTTGGCAGATAATGAAAGGGCAATTAAGTTAATAAAAAGAGCTGGATGGATTATGGAGGGAATAATGAAAGAAGATCACTATGTTGAAGGAGAGTACAAAGATATGGTCGTAATGGCATATATAAAAAAAGAATAAATGATAGATCCTATTACAATTACTAAAAGTTCGGATCCAAGAAGACTACCCCATAAAGGAGTAATACTGGTTGCTCATCAAGCTGAATTTTTACCATACCTTGGAAATATAAGCAAAGCAGCTATGGGAGATGTATATATTCTTATGGACAGTCTTCAATTTGTAAAACAACACTGGCAAAGCAGAAATAAGATTCGGATAAAAGGAGGGGACGGTTTCCAATGGCTCACAATTCCACTAAAAGGAGTCAAAAATCATATATTCCGGACTGATGAGGTGGTTATTGACGGGGTTAATTGGAAAAGCCAACATCTAAAAACTATTGAGCTTTCATATAAAAAAACTCCTTACTTCGAAGAAATATTCAGTGAATTATCGGAAATTTATTCAAAGGAGTACGTGCTACTAATTGATTTTTTGGTGGATTTAATCATGTTTGCCTTCAGGAAATTTAATATTACAATACCTGTATATAGGGCATCGGAATTGATTAAGCACGGTTATCCTTTGGATGGTAAAAAATCTGATCTTGTTATAGAAATATGTAAAGCAGTAAATGCTGATGTTTTCGTATTTGGTCAGGTTGGCAGAACCTATGTTGATAAAGACGTCTTTTTTGAAAATGGAATAAAATTCGTATTTCAGGACTTTGTTCATCCGGTTTATTCGCAAATACAGGGTGATTTTATATCACATATTGCATTCATTGATCTGCTATTTAATCACGGGTCAAATGCTATAAAAATTTTAGGTAAATCTAATTATCTCGAAGAATAATGAAAAAAGAAATAATTCTGGCAATTGGAGCACATCCAGACGATATTGAAATAGGTTGTGGAGGTACCATAAAAAGATTTGCATTGGAGAATGCTGAAATATATTACCTTATAGCCACTTTGGGTGAAAAATGCCTGGTTGAAGGTATTGAAGAAAAGTTACTTTATCAGAAAAGGGAAAAGGAGAGTATTGCTGCTTCTACATTCCTGGGGGTTAAAGAAACATTCTTTCTTGGATTACCCGATACCAAAATTACTCACGATGGTACTTCTGTTGATGCAATTGAAAGGTATGTAAATTTATTAAAACCAAATTTTATATTTACTCATACAAAAGAAGATTATCATCAGGATCACTACAATCTGGCATTAGCAACAATTTCAGCCTGCAGGCGAACGCGTATAAATATCCTGCACTATGAAAGTCCATCAACAGCACAGAGCTTTATGCCTATTGTTTTCAATGATATATCATCAACTATAAATGAAAAAATTGAGGTGATTAGTCTATTTACTTCTCAGAATGAAAAAAAATACCTCGATAAAGAAGCAATTAAGGGATTAGCGAAATATAGAGGTTTTACTTCAGGCTCTAAATATGCAGAGGGATTTGAGATATCTAAATTCTATTTATGAGTAGGCCTGTATTTCTTACTTAAGAAATGTTGCATTTTATATGAGGAACATTTCTTTCAAAAATGAGATTTTGTTCCTGAATGTTCATATCTGATATATCACATCGGGTGTAAATAGGGGTCTGAAAAACACACCATATTTAAAAGTTCAAAAGAGGATTAACTATTTTTAAAAATAATCTTGTGATAAAACTATCCATCATTGTCCCTTTCTTCAACGAAGAATCGCATCTTGAAAGATGTTTGCGAAGCCTTGAGCAGCAAGATATTCCAATGACTGATTTTGAGATCATTTGTATAAATGATGGTTCCATTGATAATAGTCGTGATGTTGTTATCCGGTTAAAGAATGAGTTTGATAATATTAGTCTTATCGACCAGAAGAACCAGGGAGTATCACTTGCAAGAAACAATGGAATTGATAATGCTCGTGGAAGTTACGTGATGTTCATTGATGCTGACGATTATGTTGAAAGTAATTGCTTTGGACGTTTATTAGAGAATGCCTTTAAACAGAAAGCCCAGGTATCAATCCTTGGATTTACAATATTTTATGAAAGTGGAAAAAAGATGCATGAGGTTTCATATAAAGATTTACCATCAAAAATATATCCGGGTATAAAAGCTTATTTTGAGGTTCGAAGAAATGGCCATATTGTCCCTGATAGGATCTTAGGTATATTATTTGATCGAGACTTTATTAATATGAATAATCTACGTTACTTACCAAATGTTCCATATCTTGAGGACGGTGAGTTAATTGCTCGTATCCTTTGCCTTGCTGAATGCTGTATATTTGATGGAAATTCAATCTTGAAAGGCACATACAGAGAAGGATCAGCATCAAGTTCTAAGAATTTTTATTCCGAGAAAGCTATAAATGGCTTTTTGCTTTCTGCAAGCAATTTAAAAAGGTTTCAATATGAACAAAACCTGAGTGAAAGCCAAAGAATTTTTTTAAATCAACCTATATGTAAGTTTGTATTATTGACTTTAAATTCTTCTCTCCAGAAACCCTATGTAAAAAATTATAGAAGAATAAGGAAACTGTTAATTAGTAATGATTTTAAAAGAATTGAATTGAAAGGTGTAGATGAATCGTATAATTATTATGTTCATATATATAATAATTTCATGGTAGGATTTCTTCTGAGTGCTCTCTTAAAAGAATATAAGCAAAACATAAAAGTCTATTTTAGAAAGTTTTAGGAAGATCAATCATAATCTGTGATCATTCCAACTGTATAATGAATAATTTCTTATATCTTTTAATATGATTCCCTTTAACAAACCCTATTTAACAGGAAAAGAGATGCATTATATGTACCAGGCTGTATATTCCGGAACAATTTCGGGCAATGGTATATATACCAAAAAATGCCAGCAATTCTTCGAGAACCGCTATGGGTTGAAGAAGGCTTTACTAACCACATCATGTACTGACGCACTCGAAATGTGTGCAATACTCGCCAATATAGAACCAGGTGATGAGGTTATTGTTCCATCCTATACTTTTGTTTCAACGGCATTAGCCTTTGTAAGACAGGGTGCGAAAATTGTTTTCGTTGACAGCCGTGATGATCATCCGGGTATTGATGAAGATAAGATTGAAGAATATGTTACGTCAAAAACCAGGGCTATTGTACCGGTTCATTATGCAGGGGTTGCGTGTGATATGGATAAAATAATGTCCATTGCATCAAAGTATAATCTGCTTGTAATTGAAGACGCAGCACAGGCAATTGATGCAACACATAAAGGATCACCCCTTGGCAGCATCGGGCATCTTGCCGCCTTCTCATTTCACGAGACCAAGAACATTACTTCCGGCGAAGGCGGGATGCTGGCAGTAAATGACGATAGGTTTATCAAAAGGGCAGAAATAATCTGGGAAAAGGGAACAAACAGGGCTGAGTTCTACCGGGGAGAAGTTGATAAATATGGATGGTGTGATACAGGCTCTTCATTCCTCCCTTCAGAAATCACAGCTGCATACCTGTGGGCACAGTTGGAAAATCTTGAAGATATTCAGAGGAAAAGGATTAAAATTTGGTGGCATTATTACGAAGGGCTCAAGGAATGGGCACAAAAAAATGGGGTAAAACTGCCGATTATGCCTGATTATGCATCTCAGAATGGACATATGTTCTATCTCGTTTTTAAAAGCGGGGGAAACCGTAATGATTTGATTGAAAAATTAAGGAAGAATGGCATACAAGCAGTTTTTCATTATTTAAGTTTACATAAGAGTAAGTATTATAAAGACATACATGGAAAGCGTGAAATACCAAATTCTGATCACTACACAGAATCACTAGTGAGACTGCCATTATATTATGACCTTACAGAAAATGACTTAGATAAAATTATTAAAGTTATTACACTAAATTAAATGTCTGATAAGAAAATCTCAATCCTGCATATTGCCACGGATGAGAAGTTTATAAATGCTGCCAATTATGTTTTTGAAAAAGCCTTTCCCGGATGCAATCATTTTGTTATTCGCCGTTCCAGGTTTAACAGGAAATTGGAACATGTAAGAAAAAACAAAAATGTCCAGGTAGTTCTCTATGATAACAATCTGGTAAAAAGGTTATCAGAAATGACACTGAAATATGACTGTGTTTTTCTGCACGGGATAAGTGAATATAATAGCACCATATATTTACGATCACAGCAAAAAGGAAAATTTGTGGGTATGTTATGGGGGGCAGAATTGTATAATGAGAAGTATCTACCGAATCAAAAATTAATTGGTGAATTAACAGCATCAATAAAATTACCTGAAACAGGATATTCCCTGAAGGAAAAAATCAAGGAACTTATAAGGAACATTATTTATTATAAAATAGCAACAATTGAAAATGCAACTTTATTAGCCACATCAGAATTGAATTATATTTCTACACTTCATGAGGAGGATTTCAATTATTTTCGAGAAAGAAAACTGATCTCAGAAAAATGCAAGCATATTCCATTCGCATATTATCCTCTGGAATATATTATGAGCGGAAATGAATCATCAATTATTGAAAGTAATGATATATTAATAGGTAATTCCGCATCTTCTACCAACAATCATCTTGAAGCTTTTCAAATCCTGAAGAAGATGAATATCGGGAATCGTAAAATTATTGTGCCCTTAAGTTATGGTGACTCCAGATATGCTGATTATATCCATGAAAAAGGGATTGAGATTTTTGGAGATAACTTCATACCTCTGCGTAAATTTATGCCTTTGAAGGAATATACCAGAATAATCCGTAGCTGTGGTATAGTACTTATGAACCATTACAGGCAGCAGGCTGAAGGGAACATACTTACGATGTTATGGTTGGGCAGTAAAGTATATTTAAATGAGTCAAATACTTTTTTTCAATATTTGAAAAGAGTCGGGGCTTTAGTTTATTCAATCGAAAAGGAGTTCAACAAACTAAATAAGTGTGCTCTTGAAAATATGTCAAAGTCAGAAATTGAACATAACAGAAATATATTAAAAAAAGAAATTGGTGAAGAAAATATAATATACAGATTAAAGCAATCAGTTAACAAATATTTCTCCTGAGAGTTAATGTTTAATTCTAAAAATACAGTAAAAATCTTAATAATAGTAGTTGAATGAGCAGTGTAATGAATGTTTAGCTGGAGCATTCATCTAAATACAATGGGTGTAAGTGAAAATAGAAGAATATTATTAGTTAGCAGTGCATTTGAACCTGAGATATCTCCAAGAAGTTACAGGGCTACAGAACTGGCTAAGGAGTTATTCAGGCAGGGGCATTCGGTTGTAGTCATAACCAAATACAGGAATTACAACTATTCTGACTTCCTGAAAAAGTATGGTATTACTTTAAAGATGTGGGGTAAATCAAAATTTCCAAAAGTGCCTGCTTTTAAGCGAAAGCCATTTTCGCTTATAAGCAGAATATTCTCAAGGATACTTATGGTTCTATTCGAATATCCCGGTATTGAAGAAATGTTCAGGGTAAAAAAGATGCTCAGGCATGAGGGAGGATATGATCTTATGATTTCTTTTGCAGTACCTTATCCTGTCCATTGGGGGGTGGCATGGTCCAGATCAAACAAACATCCTATTTCAGACATATGGGTAGCCGATTGTGGAGATCCATATATGGGTGATGTACTCGATTCATTCAGGAAACCTTTCTATTTCGGATACCTGGAGAAATGGTTTTGCCGAAAAGCAGATTGCATTACAATTCCTATTGAGAGCGCCAGACCAGCTTATTATGCTGAATTCCATAATAAAATAAAAATCATACCACAGGGATTTGATTTTGGCCTGGATGAGAAAGAGCCTGAACAACCTCAAAATAATGTCCCAACATTTGCATATGCCGGTGGATTTTTACCAGGCGCCCGTGATCCGGAACCTTTAATGCAATACCTTACAAAGCTGGACTTGCCATTCAAATTTCTTGTTTTTACTAATAATCCAGATATGATAAATCAATTCAAGGACAAATTGAATGAAAAACTAGTAATATCGGATTACATACCCAGAATTCAACTTCTGAAGATATTGGTTAAAATGGATTTTCTTATCAATTTTGATAATAACACACCCTTGAATTCTCCCAGTAAACTTATTGATTATGCTATTGTAAACAGGCCGGTATTAAATATTGATCGAAATTTTAACGGGAACGAGCTGCTTGAATTTCTAAATGGATTTTACAAAAACAGGATGCCTTTGCCAAATCCTCAGCATTATCATATAAAAAATGTTACACGGCTTTTCTTAAACCTTCAATTATCTTAAATTGCTTTTATGAATAAGGCTATTTCCAGTACATCATTTCCTATATCTATCACAAATAGCGTACACTACCTGGTTTTGTTTATACTGTGGCCCTTTCTGGCTTTCATTTCAGCCATAGTTAACTATAGAGATAAAAATTCAAAAAGAGTAGTATATATTTTTCTTGTTTATTATGGTCTTACCTTTGTATTGGGGAATATAGGTGTTGATGCAGAGCGTTATGCAGAGGAGCTGAAGCAGACTGCTGCATTACCCTTCTCGGATTTCTTCGAAATTGTTGGAGGGATTTATACCGATACTACGGTTGATATTGTACAACCGCTTGTCACTTTTATTGTTTCACGGGTTACCAACGAATATAGTATTTTATTTGCAGTCTGGGCTGCTATATACGGTTTCTTTTATTTGAAATCCATCAATCTATTGCATAATAGTTACCGTGAGAACCCGGGGTGGAATGCTTTGATCTTCATGACTTTCTTTATTTTTATAATGCCAATCACATCAATGGGTGGAATCAGGATGCCACTTGCTACATGGATCTTCTTTTACGGAGCATATCATGTGATATTAAACCGCGATCCCAGGTATTTATTATTAGCTTTGTCAGCATCACTGGTTCATTGGAGCTTTCTTTCAGCTAATGCTATACTGGTTATTTATTTTTTTGCCGGCAACCGTAATTTCATATACATACCAATTGTGTTGTTGTCATTCATTTTACCGGGATTATTGTCTCCTGTCTTTCAGAAACTGGCATTTAGTTTAGGTGGGCCGTTACAGGATAGATATGAAGATTATTCCAGTGAAGGTTTTATTACGGGAATGCAGGAATCTTATGAGGCGGCCCCATGGTTTATAAGCATAGGTTCCAATCTTTGTTTTTATTTTTTTATACTGGCAATTATTGTTATTCAGCTTACAGGAAGAAAACTGGTTATAGAAAAGGCTGAAAAGAACTTATTCAGTTTCTTAATGCTTTTTCTGGCATTCGTTAATTTTGGGAAAGTTATACCAACTTTTGGAAACCGATTTCAGGATACCTTCTATCTGTTTGCAACCTTATATGTCTTTCTTTATTTTATGAAAAAACCGGGTCATAAAATCAGTTTTCTTACCTTGATTGGACTATTCCCCATGTTTGTGTTCGCTGCTGTCATGTTCAGAGTGGGTTCAGTTAGCATAAATGCATGGCTTCTTACTCCAGGATTGGGCCTGCCTTTACTATTCCCCGGTTTATCGATTGCCGAATTACTGTTTTAGAAAATAGTTTATTGTATATGCTGAAGCATACAGCTAGTGAGGGTATTATAAAGAATTTATCAAATATTCCAGGATGGAGAACGGATAGAAAGCTTGTGGTATTTGAGTCAGATGATTGGGGCACTATCAGAACCAGCAGTATCGAGGCTGTTGATCGTTTGACTGCAAAAGGTATTGATTTCAAGTCTCTTGATGCAGATAGGTATAGTTACAACGATACACTCGCTTCAGTCAAAGACCTGGAAGCTTTATTTGAAGTACTGTCATCAGTGAAAGATAGTAATAATCATCCCGCGGTCTTTACAGCCGTCAGCCTGGTTGCAAATCCTGATTTTAATGCAATAAGGAATAATGGATTCAGTCAATATCATTACGAACCCTTTACGGAGACACTTAAAAAATACCCTGGCTGTGAAAATTCATTTACTTTGTGGAAGCAAGGTATCAACGAAGGTATATTTATTCCACAGTTTCATGGCAGGGAACATCTGAATATACCCGCATGGATGCATGCTTTAAAGAACGGTCACCCTGAAACTATTGAGGTCTTTAATGAAGGTATGTGGGGTTACGTCAATAAATTTTACGATGGGAGGATGATTAATTATCAGGAAGCTTTCAATATTCATGATCCGGATGAGATATCTCTTCTTAATGAAGTCCTGGAAGACGGATTAGATCTTTTTGAGAAAATATTCGGTTACAGGGCAAAGCTTTTTGTAGCTCCTAATAGCTTGTTCTCTAATAAAATAGAGGAACATCTTGCTCTGCATGGAATAACTTTTATCTCTCAGGCTAAATTACAACATATAGCACTTGGATATGGGAGAACGAGGAGAGTTCTTCGCTTCCTTGGAATGAAAAACAAATGGGGACAGATTTATCTCAACAGAAATTGTTTTTTTGAACCAGGCAGTGCTGAAAGGAAAGACTGGGTAAACTCATGCCTCAATCAGATCAAATTAGCATTCAAATGGAACAAACCGGCCTTAATAAGTTCTCACAGGGTAAATTATATCGGTGGACTGAATATCAGTAACAGGGAAAATGGTTTAAATCAACTCGAAGAGTTACTAAAGAAAATCATCAAACTCTGGCCGGATGTTGAATTTGTTTCCTCTGATCAACTAGGTTCCTTAATCATGGATAGTAAGAAGTAAAATTAGATGATTCCTTTATCGAATACAGCCAAAAAACATCTCCTTAATTTCCCGGGCAAAAAACTGGATAAAAAAATTGTTGTTTTCGAGTCAGATGACTGGGGAGGTGAAAGAATACCTTCCGTGAGGGATTTGAAATTTCTCACTTCATGTGGGATTGATATATATGCTAATCCTTTCAATCATCTTGATTCACTGGAAACAGAAGATGATCTTTCAGCACTTTTTGAGACTTTAAGAAGATATAAAGACAGGAAGGGAAACTACCCGGTAATTACCGCAAATTGTGTTAGTGCTAATCCAGATTTCGAGAAAATAAGGGAATCTGGTTTCCGGGAGTATCATTATGAAAATATGCTTCATACATACAAAAGAAAAAAAGAATGTATGAATTCTTATGCCTTGATTAAGGAAGGAATGAGTGCTGGAGTATTTCATCCTCAATTTCATGGTCGTGAACATCTCAATGTGAAACAATGGATTCATGCCCTTCAATCAGGCAATGAAGTATTGCGAAAAGTATTCAATGCAGGTATTTATGGAATTGATTTTAATAATGAGTTGACAAACAAGACTTATTTTATGGCTGCTTTCAATAGTAATACAAAGGAAGATCTAAATGAGTATAGAAATATTATTAAAGAAGGCACCTCATTATTCAAGGACATTTTTGGATATACTTCCAGGTCGTTTATTGCACCCTCATATATATGGCATCCATCTGTTGAGGTCTATTTAAAAGAAAATGGGGTCAAATATATACAGGGATTACCAATTCAGTATGCTCCGGTTAGTGATGATAGATACAGGAAGATTTACCACTACCAGGGACAAAGAAACAAAAAGCAGCAGGTTTATTTCATCAGGAATTGTTTTTTCGAACCCGCACTGAATCCCCGACATAACTTGATAGATGAATGCCTGAGACGCCTTAAAATAATCTTTTTCTGGAAGAAACCAGCTATCATAGGTACACACAGAATTAACTTCATAGGCTCGCTTAATGAAAAAAATCGTAAACAGAACCTTAAGAATCTTTCTGTTTTGCTCAAAAAGATTCTTGAAATTTGGCCGGATGTTGAATTTTTAACTACGGACAAATTAGGGGAACTATACTGAAATAATTATAATTTATGAGATACGTTAACAAATTCTTAAGAAATCTTGCCCCGTATAAAGTAGCATCGCATAAAATATGGGATGTCCTCCCAGAGGAACGGCATAAAATATTGAAACTGGACTGGAATGAAGCCACTATACCACCAAGTCCCTTGATTCAAAAGCGTCTGTCTGAACTGATAAATAAATATCCTAATTTCAATCTTTATCCCAGCTCTTACAATGAAGAATTACACACATTATTTTCAGATTATGCCGGGGTTCCAAAAGAGAATCTACAATACTTCGCAAGTTCCGACGTCCTTCATGAATATATCGTTAGGGTATTTGTAACTGTGGGTGACCCTGTTTTAATACTGGGGCCAACATATGATAATTTCAGGTTAACCTGTGAAGCCCAGGGAGGTAAAGTATATTACAGTGAGTATTCACACGATTTTCTTCTTTCTGAGGAAGATTTTGAAAATGACATTATAAATTACAATCCATCTCTGGTTTATATATGTAATCCTAATAATCCAACCGGGAATTTATTATCACTTGAATATCTTGAACATTTATTTAGTAATTATACCGAGACTTTATTTCTGATAGATGAAGCATATTACGAGTTTACAGGGGTATCTGCTAAAGATCTGATATTCAAGTTTGAGAACCTCTTAATTTCAAGAACTATGTCAAAGGCCTTTGCATTGGCATCATTCAGGATTGGATATTTATTGTCGTGTTCAGATAATATAAATACCATCTCAAAAGTCAGAAATCCGAAAAACTTTACCACATATGCCCAGGTTGCTGCAATAGCCGCTCTAACTGATATTAAGTATATGAAAGATTATGTTCAGGAAGTTAACCTGTCCAAATTACAGTTTATTAATTTCATAAAATCATATACCCCACTCCTACAGGTGTTCAACACCAATGGTAATTACTTGTTGATCAGGGTTTCGGATGAGGAAATCAAAAAAAACCTGATATCTCGACTAGAAGCAAATAATATATTCGTAAGAGACTTTACACATAGCAGACTATTATTTGATTGTTTCAGAATAACAATTGGCACTCGTGGGCAGATGTCAATTGTTGAAGGAGTTATAAGGGACTTTTTCAAAGACTAAAGTGAGAAAATTCGCCTTCTTTGATTTTTGTGAAACATTAGTCAACTTTCAGACAGCTGATGCATTTGTTGACTACATCAGGAGCGTGAAAAACAGCTTTTATATGAGATTTCTCGAAATAGTATTAAACGTTTTAAAGAAGATAAGAATAATAGCAGCTTTAAATAAATTATTACCTCGTTCAACAATTGGAAAAAGAATAAAACTTTTGCAATTGAGGGGTTTAGAATATGATGAACTCAACAAACTTGCAGAATCATATTACAGAAAATTGATTAGGCCTGGTTTTATTAAACCGGTTATTACTGAAATGCAGAAGCTAAAAGAACAAGGTTATGAGATTTGCCTTGTTTCAGCCGGGTACTCAACATATCTGAAATATTTTGCTGCAGAATTTCAGATAAATCATCTTATTGCAACTGAAATAAAGTTTAATAATTCCGGTAAGATTTGTAAAGGAAGTATATCAGGAAAGGATTGTATTGGTATTGAAAAAGTTCACCGGTTAAATTCCTACTTTGAAGTGCAAGATGTAAATTACCATGAAAGTATTTCATTTTCTGACAGTATAACTGACTTGCCAATGTTAATTCTGACAGGAAAATCAATAGTAGTATCCAGGGTCAGATCACAATCCTGGAGTCAGAAAAATAAGTTCGAAGAAATAATCTGGAACCAGCAATGAGAAAAAATATTAATAATAGTATTAGGAATGCTTTCAAGTCTAATCCAATTTTATTCCAGGCTTTTATGCTGATAAAGAAAGTCGACATATTTTTAAAAAATAAGAGGTTTTCAGATGAATCGTACTTGAAACGTAGATTTAGAAAATTACAGGGTTACGAATTGGATATGGCAAACCCTAAAACACTGAATGAGAAATTACAATGGCTTAAGATACATGATCGTAAGGATTATCATATAAAGTATGCAGATAAATACACTGCCAGAGATTTCATAAGGAATACTTTCGGTGAAGAGTACCTTATTCCACTTGAGTTTCACACCACAGATTACCGTGAATTGATACCTGAGAATTTACCGGATTACCCATTGGTAATAAAAACAAATCATGGTTTTGGCAATAGTCTTATTATTCGCGATAAAAGCCAGGTTGATTGGAAGAAACTCAGAATGAATTACAAAAGGTGGCTAAAGCATAATTACTATTATAATGAAAGAGAATGGCAATATAAAGACATAAAGCCTCGCATTATCGTGGAAAAGTTGCTACTATGCAAGAATGGCAAATTACCTAATGATTACAAATTGAATTTTATTGAAGGCAAAGTGGAATTTATATATGTTTCGGTGGACAGGGAAGGTGTCAATAAAAGGAATATCTATGATCCAGAATGGAATCCAATGCATTTTACCTGGGCAAGAAAAGGTAAAGATTTGTCAAAGCTGAGAGGTAAGGAAATACAACCTCCTCCAACGTTCCCTAGAATGAAAGAATTTGGAAACCTAATCGCGAGGTTATATAAATATGTAAGGGTTGATTTTTATGATGTTGATGGTAAATTATATTTTGGTGAGATTACACAATGTCACGGAGGTGGATTCGACCAGATGCTGCCTTTTGAATATGATCTGAAGTTTGGCGAGAAGTTAATGCTTCCGGTCTAAATATTTCTTAATTAAAATTTGTTTTTGTTGTTATTTTATGGCAAACGGAATTTATAATAAACAGAAGATAAGAATCTGTTTGCTTATTCCATCCCTACAGGCTGGAGGTATGGAAAGGGTAATGTCCGAACTGGCAACATATTTTGTCACAAAAAATGACCTCGAAACTCATTTGGTGCTTTATGGCATTTCAAGAGAGATCTTCTATAAGGTACCGGAGTTAATGATTATTCACAAGCCTCAATTCAGATTTAATAATAAGTGGCGTCTTTACTACACGGTAAAGACGGTCTTTTTTCTAAGACGTACCATTAAGAAGATTGATCCTGAAAGTATACTTAGCTTCGGAGAACTCTGGAACAGCTTTGTATTATTAGCATTGTTTGGGCTTAAATACCCTGTTTATATTTCAGACAGGTGCAGCCCGGAAAGGAAATTCAGTTTCATTCATACATTGTTAAGAAGACTATTTTATCCGCGAGCCGCAGGGATAATTGCTCAGACAGCTAAAGCAAAAGAAATATACTCTGCAGAAATAAAAAATACAGATATAAGAGTAATAGGAAATCCAATTCGTGAGATCAAGGTTAGTAATGAACCGGAAAAACAAAATATTGTCCTTATGGTTGGAAGGCTTATTAAATCCAAACACCAGGATAAACTTATTGAAATGTTTGCAAAAGTCAGTCCGCCTGATTGGAAATTACTGCTCGTTGGTTATGATCATTTGAAGCAGCAGAATATGGCAAGGCTAAAAACACTGGCCAAAAGTCTTAACGTGGACCAGAGAGTGATATTTATGGGAAAAATGAACAATATTGAAGAAATATATCTCAAGAGTTCTGTTTTTGCATTTACGTCAAGTTCAGAGGGATTTCCAAACGCAATAGGTGAAGCAATGGCAGCAGGATTACCTGTGGTGGCTTTTGATTGTGTTGCCGGTCCTGCAGAAATGATAAAAAATGACCACAATGGATTCCTCGTCCCATTATTCGATTATGAACTTTTCCAGGGAAAGCTGGAATTGCTTATGAAGGATAAAGCAACAAGGGAAGTATTGGGGAAGAATGCAAGCAAGGACATTCGACTATTTTCAATAAACCAGATAGGTGAACAATATTTGCAGTTCATCTTAAACAACAAGCAGTAATAAATAACCAATTGAAACCTGTATGAGAACATTAATCACCGGCGGAGCCGGTTTCATCGGATCAGCAATTGTGCCTGAACTTAAAAAAGATGACTACGAAATTTTTGTATTGGATAACCTGTCGTTTGGTAATCGCGATTTCATTGATATTCCTGATAACCATTTCTTCCTGGCAGATATTAGGGATATCAAGGTTGTTAATGAGATTATCACACAATTAAAGCCTGAAATAGTGGTTCACCTTGCAGCAATCCACTTTATTCCGTATTGTAACCAGCATCCTTTCGAAGCAGCTGATATCAATATAAGAGGGATAATAAATGTTCTGGATGCCTGCAGAGAATTGACATCACTGGAAAAAATATTCTTTGCATCAACGGCGGCAGTTTACCCAATTTCTGATGATGCAGTAAACGAAAACCATGAAGTATTGCCACTCGATATTTACGGGTTAAGCAAACTTGCGGGAGAACACCTATTTAAAAAATTCTGGCTTGAAACCGGGATCGATACTATTATTTGTCGTTTCTTCAATGCATTTGGTCCCAATGAAACCAACCCGCACCTTATACCTGAAATAGAAAAACAGTTGAGGGATGGACTTCGTACAATTAAACTGGGCAATCTGACTCCAAAACGTGATTTTATACATACCTATGATATGGCTTCTGCTGTGAGTAAATTATTGAAACATGAAAAAGCAGGTTACGATATATTCAACCTGGGCAGGGGCATTGAATACTCGGTTGTGGAAATTGTGGAAGCATTTGAAAGGCAATTGGACGATAAGATCAATATTGAAGTTGAGCCGGCGAGGGTGAGAAAAGTGGAGAGGCAACACCTCCTTGCCGATGTTAACAAATTGAAGAATTCTACAGGATGGGAACCTGTATGGAGTATAGATGAGGGGATAAAAAACCTTGTAGATAGCTGGAATAAGTAAATAAATAACATTCAAATGAACATGGACGACAAAAGACTAAAGCTTGGAATAATTTTTAATTTCAGCTCGTCCTGGATGGGCGGAATCATTTATATTATCAATCTTGTAAAAACTCTTAATTTCCTCGATGATGAGGAGAAACCACAGATCTATCTATTTTATAATCCTTCGTTGAAAAAGTTCTTGGATGAGTTTGATTATCCCTATCTGGAAAAGGTGGAATGGAATTTTCCACCCATGATTAAAGGAAATTTACTATCCTGGATAAAACGAAAAAATCTGTTTATTCACGATATTTTAAAAACATATGATCTTGATGCTGTTTACCCCTTGCAGGATTATCCTGTGAAAACAAGTACCAGTACCAAGCTTATTTCCTGGACTCCTGATTTCCAGCATAAGCATTATCCTGAGTTCTTTTCTAATAAAATTAAAATAGGAAGACATATACGTTTGAGGAATGCAATGCGAAACAATGAAGATCTCGTTCTTTCAAGTTATAATGCTTTCAATGATCTGGAACGATTTTACAAATTACCCGCAGGGTTTAAAATTCACGTTTTTCATTTCGTTTCTGTTATTGATAATTTGAATTATCCAAATATTGAAGAACTAAGGCTTAAATACAGAATACCTGAGAAGTATTTCCTTATTTCAAATCAGTTTCACAAGCATAAAAATCACAAGGTCGCTTTCGAAGCAGTGGCTAAACTTAAGGATAAGAGTGTAAAGGTAAATCTTGCCATTACCGGCAAATTTCCAGATGCATCAGATTCTCCATATATGACTGAATTGCATAACATAATTGATGAGAATCAGCTGCATGATCAGATAATTATGCTGGGAATCATCTCCAGGGATGAACAGCTGCAGTTGATGAAGCATTCACAGGCCGTAATTCAGCCGAGCCTGTTTGAAGGCTGGAGTACGGTGATTGAGGATGCAAGATCGTTACAGGTCCCGGTAATAGCCGCGAATTTGAATGTGAATATCGAACAACTTGCTGATACAGCTGTCTATTTCGATCCGCACAACGTGGAAGAGCTTGTTGACATATTGAAGGATTATCCTGAAAGGGATCTAAATGAGAAGTTATATGAGCCTTATGAGAACAGGGTGAAAGAAGCGGCCAGAAACCTGATGCAAATATTCAGAAAATAGAACAAGAATTTTGTGCAAATTAATTCATTTTTTAATTGAGAATTCTGTTTATATCTATTGCGTGGCCCGGTCCTGGTAAGCGTAATCTCTACACAGACCTTATGGATGAGTTTATATCCGAAGGTCATAGTATTGTTGTGGTGGCAACAACTGAATACGGAAATTCCGACACTACTGAAATAACCACCGAACGAGGCATGGAGATTTTAAGAGTTTCGTCCGGGAAGATACGGAAAGTTTCTTACGCCGAAAAGATCATTTCACTTTTAACTTTGGGTACAAAAATTAATGCAGCCATCAAGAGGTTCATAGGGGATAGGCAATTTGACCTTATACTGGGAACCACACCACCCATCACGCTTTCCATGCTTTACAGGAAACTGAAACGCAGATATAAAGCTCCTTTTTATTTGATGCTGAAAGATATGTGGCCCCAGGGTTCTGTTGATCTCGGTGTAATAAGAAAATATGGATTGCCCTGGTTATTTCTCAGATCGCATGAAATCAGGTTATATAGGGTTGCCGACCATATTGGGTGCATGTCCCCCAAAGGAGAAGAATATCTGTTATTAAAAAATAGATTCCTGCAACCATCGAAAATAGAGGTATGTCCTAATTCTATACGGACGACTATAGAATCCGAAATCCCGGATCCAAAAGGTATTAGAAAAAAGTATAATATTCCAGAAGAAGCCTGTGTATTTTTGTTTTCCGGCAACCTGGGTGTGGGGCATGGTCTGCATTTCCTTGTTGATGTTATAAAATCATTGTCAGATTATAAGAAGGCTTTCTTTATATTAGGCGGAGCAGGTACACAATATCAATATCTAGAAAAGGAATTTAGGGAATTTTCACCGGAGAATGCTTTCCTTTACAACTGGTTGCCAAGGGAAGATTATGAAAAGATCCTGAGCACAAGTGATGTTGGCCTTATTCTTCTCTATAAATACACTAATCCACAATTCCCCTCTCGATTATTGAGTTACCTGGATTATTTTAAACCGGCACTATGTGCCATTACTCCGGATACTGATATGGGTATGATCGTAGAAAGAGAAAATTGTGGGAAGGCTGTTTTGCATGGTGATAAAGAAGCCTTTATCAATGCTGTCAAATTTTTTTCTGAGAATCCCATTGAAAGACAAGAGATGGGAAAGAACGGAAGGGCATTACTATTAAAAATGTATACTGTTTCTCATAGTTATCGAACCATTATCAACCACTTTTCTTGAGGAATCATAGAAAGACAAATAGTTGTAGAAAAGAAAGACTTTCTGTGCTGATCCTTGATCAGGGGAGACAGACACTGCCATTTCTGAAATCTTTTGCAAAGGCCGGATACTATACTACAGTTGTTTGTAATAATCGACTGAATGAGAGTTACTTTTCAAGATATCCTTCGAAAAAACTCATCTGGCCAAGTTATTTGAAAAATCGAGAATCTTTTGAGCATACTTTATTTAATTATTTGAAAAATAATAATGTAGACCTTACAATAAGTCTTTCAGATGTTACAGCAGATATTTTGGCCAAAAACAAAGAAGAAATTGTCAAATACACAAAAATAACTTTACCAGATTACCAAACTTTCATTTTGGGAGCTGATAAATTAAATTTGATGGAATATTGTATGGATAATAATTTACCTTGTCCTAAAACTTACATTTTAAATGAAGAAACAATAAATAGAATTGAAGATTTAATTAAATTTCCTTTGATAATTAAGCCCAGGAGAGGAGTAGGAGCTATAGGTGTTGTTAGGGTGAATACTAAAGATGAATTGATTCTTAAATATAAATCACAAAGTAAACTTCATCGGGAATTAATAGTACAGGAGTATATATCGGTTGAGGAAGGGAAACAATATATGGCTGAGGCCTTTCTGGATGAAAACAGTCAGATGAAGGTATGTCTGATTTTAGAAAAACCTCGTATATTTCCTGTTAAAGCAGGGACCAGTTCAGCAAATATTACTGTTAATAATGAGGCAATTAAAAACACAACAAAATTACTATTAGAAGGGCTAAGATGGAAAGGACCTGCAGATGTAGATTATATTCTGGATCCAAAGGATAATACAGCTAAAATATTGGAGATTAATCCAAGAGTTACAGCAGGGATCAAAATTGGATTCGTTGCCGGTATTGATTTTGCAGATTTACATCTTAGGCTTGCTCTTGGAGAGAAGATAGAAGAAGTTGAAAATTATAAATTGGGGATATATAGCAGGAATTTTTTTCTTGAGATTTTGTGGTTTATCTTTTCCGATTATAAGATGAAAGTAAGGACCAAACCTCCTTTTTTTAAGCTTTTTGGTAAAAATATGATTGATCAGGTAATCAGCTTCGATGATCCATTGACAGGCCTGGGATTCTTTTTACATATGGTCAGGAAGTATCTGAATATTAAGAATTTAAAGTCAAAGTTCCATGTATAGTCTTCAAAATAGTTCATATGCCTCCCGGGATAAGGTTGAGTAATTTGCCACCCACCGTTACTTATTGATATGAAAAATGATTCAATAAATGCACTGACCATTGATGTTGAAGATGCTGTTAACCAGGCTATGCGTAATTTCTTCAACAATGAAATGGAACCAACAATTCGTGTCTATGATAATACAAAACGTTTACTTGATCTTTTTGCTGAATATGATACCAGGGCAACTTTTTTTATACTTGGGGAGGTAGCAAAAACCTTTCCCAAACTTATTAAAGAGATTTCTGATCGCGGTCATGAGCTCGGAATACACGGGTACTCGCATACCCGATACCATAAGCTGTCAAAAGAGGAAGTTAAAAGGGAAATTGTCAGTGCCAAGAATTTGGTTGAGGATATTTCAGGTATAGAGGTTATTGGCCACCGCGCCCCTGAATTTTCAATTAATAGTGAAACATTTTGGGTCATGGAAATACTGATTGATGAGGGTATTAAATATGACAGCAGCATTTTCCCGGCCAATTCTGGTCGGTATGGCTGGCCGGGATTTAAGAAGGATATTCACTGGCTGACATTGGATGATGGTAGAAGAATTATTGAAGCTCCTTTATCAACTGTAACCTACTTTGGGAGGACTGTTCCAGCCTGTGGAGGCGGCTATCTCAGAGCATTCCCTTACTTCTTCACCGGTTATGCTTTCAATAAGATAATAAAATACAGACCGGTAAATGTTTATCTGCATCCATATGAAATTGACCTGCCACCATTTCAGCAGTTCTATATGGATGAAGTACGAAAATCTTCCCTGAAACACAAAGTAAAACTTGAAACATACTGGTTTAACCGAAAATCAGTGATTCCCAAGCTACGAAGATTATTAGAAACATATAAGTTTGATACAATGCGTAATGTAATAGATAATGCTCTAAAGATTAGAATTTAAGATATAAGTTATTTCCTAATTTTATACTTATTAATATTTAAAAATATCTTGTTTAATATTCATAATTAATAAATTAAAGAAATGACAGAAAGCACAAATAAAGTTGATATTTTCTGGACTGGAGGAATGGATTCCACTTTCAGATTGGTTCAATTACTCTTAAGTACAAAATTTGTTGTACAACCTCACTATATTGTGAGAAGTGAAGATTCTACGGGTATTGAAATAGATGCTATGATTAATATAAGAAGAGCTATCTCAAGAGAATATCCTGAGGTTATGACAAGATTTTTGCCCACCTTATATACTAATGCAGAAAGGATTCCTTCTTATCCGGACATAACTGAACAAATAGAAGAATTAAGCAAATCTGTAAAAATTTTTGCACAATATAAAATGATGTCAAACTACTGTAGAGCTTTTAATATCCATAAAATCGAGGTGTGCTATGAAAAAAATGTTGATACATTACCAGGAGATTTACGTTTATCTCAATACTTTGGGAACTCTAAAGTTTTTGAAAACTTTATAAATCCTCTTGAAGAACTAACAAAAAGGGAGTGTTATCATACTGCAAAACTGAATGGTTGGGATGATATATTAAATATGACTTCCACATGCAGACGACCTATAAAAAAAATAAAGCCTTGTGGGATGTGTACTACTTGTATTGATATGGTTATTGATGGAATGGGCTTCACTTTACCATTATCAGCTAGGATTAAGGCTAATTTGCAGCTTCCTTTTAGGAAGTTTTGGCGAAAACACTATCCTAACCACCAGAACAGTAAACTATTTAAATTAATTCATAGGAAACTTGAGCATAGGTTATAGATCATCTTAAGGTATATAATCAAAATTTCGTCATTGGTGAAAAGAGATTTTTATAATTCACAGGATTAGCTTTTTTATAAAATGGATTAATTATATAATCGAATTATGATAAAAACAATAGCTGATAAATATTTTAGATTTGTAATAGTCTTAAAAAAGCTTATCAAAATATTCTCTATTAAAAATTCAAGAATTCTTGCTCATAAATATAGAAAGCAGGTAATAAGAAAAAACAAAAGAAAAGTTGTTAATCAATATGTTAAGAGAATAATAAAGGAATACTCTAAACATCGATTTGGTAAAAAGACTTATTGGCCATACCTGGCACTTTATACGGAAATCAGAGGAGAATTTATAAAAGGATGGCTTCCATATGATTATTTCCGGTATATTTTGTTGCCAAGGATGAATCCTCCGGAATTTTGTTATATCAGCGAACAAAAGACTTTTGATCACAGGCTTTTTGGTGACTTCGCAATAAAACCACTCTTTGTCTTTATTTCGGGTATGTTCTTAGATGCTGATTTTAAATTTATTGACGAAAATAAGGTAAAAAAATGCTTGTCAGATTATGATAATACTATCGTAATAAAGGAAGAGACCGGTACGAAAGGAAAGCAAGTAACCATTATACACTCTTCTGAGTTTATCCTTGACAAGCTTAACAGGAAAATCAACTATATTATTCAGCCATATATAAAACAATATAAAGTCCTGGAAGATTTACACCCTGGCAGCCTTAATACCTTCAGGGTTACGACATTTCTTAAAACAGAAGGCTCTGTCGATATCAAATTTGTAGTATTAAGATTTGGAGTTGATGATTCAAAAGTAGATAATATTTCGTCCGGGGGACAATATATTTATTTTGATATTTCAGGCAAACCTACAGAATGCGCATATGACATAAAAGGTTTCAAAACTGGAAACAGACATAAGAATACTGGATACGTATTTTCGAAAATTAATATCCCAATGTTTCAAGAAATGTTAGAAAAATGTAAAGATGCACACAAAAAATATCCTTATGTACGACTTGTTGGCTGGGATGTTTGTATAACTGAACAGGGTGAACCAAAACTTGTTGAATGGAATGCTGATAATCCAGGCTTCTGGTTCTGGGAAGTTATATACGGACCTTTCTGGGCAAATGATGACCAAATTTTAGAATTTAAATATATTAATTAAATCTAAAGCTGATGTTAAGGGATTATTTTGAAAATATATGTTTTCAAGCTGCAAATCTGATTAAGGATATAATAATGAAATCTTCTATGCTGCGTTATCGAAGCATGGCTCATAAGGATAGAAGAATAGTAGTTAGAAAGAAAGGCACATCGGTTGTTAACAAACAGGTGAAAAGATCCATTAAAGAATATGCTCTGCAAAGATTTGGCAGTAAAGCCTACTGGCCATCTTTGGCATTGTATACCGAAATGAGGGGACAATTTATTAAGGGTTGGCTACCAATTGATTATGAGAGATATATCTGGGAGCCGAAAATTAATCCACCAGTTTATAGCAATATAAGTGAAATGAAAACATTTGATTTCATGCTTTTTGGTGAATTTGCATTAAAACCTCTCTTTTTATTTATTTCAGGTAACTTTTATTCTGCAGAGTTAGAAGTTATGAAAGTAAGTCAGGTAAAAAGCTTTTTATATGAGTACAATGATTTAATAGTAGTGAAGGAAGAATTAACAATGGGTGGCAAAAGCGTTCGCATTATTCATTCTTCTGATTTTAAGCCTGAAGAGCTAAAAGAGCCTAGAAATTATGTTATTCAGCCTTATGTAAAGCAATTCAAAATGTTAAACGAATTGTACCCTGAAAGTGTTAATACCTTAAGGATTACCACTCATTTAAAAGCAAATGGTTCTGTTGGTATCAAATTCGTAGTATTAAGATTTGGTATTAACGGCTCAAAAGTTGATAATCTTGACTTCGGAGGTCATTATATTTATTTTAATTCTGAAGGCAAGCCTTCAAATACTGCATATGATAAATTAGGCATCGAGGTGGGAGAGAGACATATTAACACCGGGTATTTATTTTCAAATATTAGGATTCCCAAGTTCCACAAGATATTAGATTTATGCAAAACTGCACATAAGAAATTTCCCTACGTTCATCTAATTGGTTGGGATATTTGTATTAATGATTTAGGTGAGCCTAAACTTCTTGAGTGGAATGCTTTCCGGCCAGGTATTAATATCGTAGATGCTAATTTCGGTCCTTTTTGGGCTGAAGATGATGTACTTTAGAAGCTTGGCTAAGATTCTGGATCCAGAAAGAGAAAAAATATAGTAATGAAATTACCAAGGCTTAAATATCTTGTCTATTATCTCGTGAAGCTTGACAGAAATAAATTTGAGCAATTTTTAAGCTATGCTAAAACTGAAAGTAGGCGTTCGAGATTTTCTCTTGTGTGTGACTCGGTTTTATCTGTATTTATTTTTAATATTTCACTACTTGAATATTTTCAGTTTCGGTTTTTTGAGAAAAATAAAACCGAGAGAAACAAATGGGCAGGATCCGGGTTTTTATATGAGTACCAGTTGAAAATGAATCCCAGAAGTGCCAGGATTATCCTACTGGATAAAATTAAGTTTTTAAATCACTTCAGATCTTTTGTGAGAAGGGATTTTGCCGATCTGCAAACACTTAAGGCAGATCATGATATTACTAACAGACTTCTGGCAAATAACTCAGGGAAGCTGGTGTTAAAAGGTTCGCTTGGGCAGATTGGTGCAGAAGTGGAGGTTATTTCATGTAGAGATTTCGTCCCTGAAACATTAATTAAATATATGATATTTAAGAAGTACGATCTTGCAGAGGAGTATGTCCGGCAGCATCCGGCAATGATGGAATTATCACCTTCAGGGTTAAATACTGTGCGAATTTTAACACAATTGAATGAAGGAAATGTTTACATTTTGGGTGCACGCCTGAGGGTGTCTGTTAACTCTCCTGTTGATAATATGGCTGCAGGCAATCTGGCAGCTTTCATAGAAACAAAAACGGGAGTTGTTAAAGGGCCAGGTGTTTATAGCGATATAACCAAAGAAGATATGACAGTTCATCCTTTAACCGGTGAGGCCATAACCGGTTTTACCATTCCATATTGGAATGAAGTGATTAAATTAGCAAAAGAGGCAGCTTTATATTTACCAGAGAACAAATCGGTTGGCTGGGACATAGCAGTTACTGAAGAGGGCCCGGAACTCGTTGAAGGAAACCATAACTGGTGCAAACTGTTGTGGCAGTTACCGGTTAAGAAGGGCTTGAAGATGGAGCTTGAAAAATATTTATAATGGAAAAAATCCTGATTTTCATTAAGCACCATTTAACCTTCCTTTGGAAAATTATTGAATGGGTAAACGGATTGTTATTTCAATTGCTCTACGGTTCAAGGCTAGAAAAAATTCTTCCGGAAGTTTTTAATGAGTCCGCAAGATCGTCATTTTCATTCAGAAGACTTACTATTTCAGATACGGGGTCATTGCATAATCTTATTATAAATCAGGAAAAATCTGATCTTGAATATTTTAGTCCCCATGGTTTTGATATGGTATCGATAAAAAGGCAATTTAAAAATCGCTCTTTCCTTATGATGGGAGTTTTCGACGGGGAGAAAATGATTGGATATTTCTTCCTGCGGTTTTTTATCAACAGGAAATGCTTTGTGGGTCGTGTGATAGATAAACATTACCGTGGAAAGGGTATTGGATTGGTTATGAATGATATAATGTATGAAACATCATGGAGAATGAATTTTCGCTGTCTTTCCACCATATCAAAAAATAATAAATCAGTGATGAAGGCTCATGCAAAAAATCCAACCATTAGAGTACTGAAAAAACTTCAGAATGACTATTTGCTTGTGGAGTTTGTAAGAGATGCAAAGAATTCATTGCCCTATGAATCACCTGATAACAGGAACCATGAAACTGAGATTGAAGAAAGTAGAATAAGGGGTAATTAGTAAATAATTGACTTAAGAAATAACGATATTGAAAAGGTGTTTTGATATTCTTGCTTCTTTTTTTGGTTTAATCTTATTGAGTCCAGTCTTTTTAGTTATTGCTCTGATCATTAGGCTTGGTATGCAGGGACCTGTGATTTTTGCCCAGGAAAGGACTGGAAGAAAAGGTAAACCTTTTACAATATACAAGTTTCGTACAATGACTCTTAACCATGGAGGTAGCACTATATCTGTTAAGGGGGAAAGCCGCATAACTCCTATAGGAGCCAAACTAAGGAAATATAAGCTTGATGAATTACCTGAACTCTGGAATGTATTGATAGGGGATATGAGCTTTGTCGGCCCGCGGCCTGATATGCCAGAATATTTGGAAAAACTGGTAGATGAAGAAAAGAAGATACTTGAACTGCGTCCTGGCATAACCGGTCCTGCAACATTGAAATACGCAAATGAGGAGGAAATCCTAACTTCCGTGGATGAACCCAAAAAATACAATGAGGAGGTCATCTGGCCCGATAAGGTTAGAATCAACCTGGACTACTATCATAGCAGGACTTTCTTTGGGGATATAATTATTATTTTGAAAACGGTATTTGGCAACAAATAACAATTGAAGCATGGGGCGAAGACAGAAGAGTAACCATTCCAGGTTCAATGTTCGAGGTTCCAGATCTTGGCTGCATGTTAGTTATATGGGTATACAATTCAGCAAACCACTTTAAGTTGCGGTATATTGCATGAGGTTTAGAATTTACTTTTCTGCTGTAGTAATATTTCTTATTATAATATTATATATTGTGATTTGCAGAAATGCCGGACAATGGCTGGTGAATGAGGATGAGCCTATTACAGCTGATGCAATAGTAATATTAATGGGGAGTGTTTATGACAGAGTGTTAAAGGCATCAGACCTTTACCACCAGGGATTCAGCAGGAATCTTATTATGGTAGAAACAAGACAATTTTATGATGATGAAGCTATGCAGTCGTCTGAGTTTAGAGGAACAAGTAATACTGGTCAGACGCGCAATATTGCAATCTCACTTGGTGTTAATCCAGATAGCATAACCATATTACCGGGCGGAGCAACAAGTACCAGAATGGAAGCAACGATAATAAGGGAATATTTGGCAGATAAACCTGATATTGATACCATACTACTGGTTTCTTCAGCTGAACATACAAGGAGGGCGTCAATAATTTTTAAGTCAGCGTTCAGAAAAGCAGAAATGCCTGTATATGTTGTGAGCAGTCCCAGCTTCTATTCTGACTTTAATACAAAGAAATGGTGGAGGAGCAAAAATGAAATTAAAAATGTGGTAACAGAATATTTAAAAATGGCTTTCTTTTATGTTTTTGACAGGTGGAGACTTTGAGAATTAGCATTGTTCCTCCTGACTTTTCTATTATAAATTAGAATGAAGTCGTATCTTCCAATGCAGCAAGTGCCAGGGAGTTTATTAATACAGACTGTAATTTAAAATTGTATTTACCGGAAAAGACCGGAATATCTTTAAATTTCACATTAATAATCTGTATTCCTTGCCACGCATAAGAGTTGATGATACTCGCGGGATTGCATTTATTGATCTTTATATAAATGGATTTACACCGTTTTTAAGTAACATTTTAGGCTGACAAAGTGAAAAAATGAAGAAGCGTATCTATTTATCAAGTCCCCACATGAGTGGAGGTGAAATGAAATATATAAATGAGGCCTTCGAGCAAAACTGGATAGCCCCACTGGGGCCGAATGTAGATGCTTTTGAAGAAACATTAGCCACTTACTGCGGTGTGGCTAGTGCCGCGGCACTCAGCTCAGGATCAGCAGCAATTCACCTTGCACTGGTAATGCTTGGTATTGGACAGGGCGATGAAGTTATTGCATCTTCTTTTACTTTCTCGGCAACGGTAAATCCAATTAAATATCTGGGAGCTACTCCGGTGCTCGTAGACAGTGAGCCGGAGACGTGGAATATGGACCCTGAACTCCTACAGCAAGCTATAAAAGAGCGCAGATCAAAGGGTAAAGAGCACAGGGTTAAGGCGATAATTGTTGTTCATCTTTACGGTATGCCTGCCAAGATGGATGAGATAATCGAAATTGCCGATAAGTATGAAATACCGGTTATCGAGGATGCGGCCGAAGCTCTGGGCAGCAGGTATAACAAAGAACATGTTGGGTCTGTCGGAAAAATGGCTATACTTTCTTTCAATGGGAATAAAATAATAACAACCTCCGGAGGAGGTGCATTAATCTCAAATGATAAAGCCCTGGTAGAAAAAGCCAGATTTCTTTCTACTCAGGCCAGGGATAAAGCACCGTACTACCAGCATAGCCAGGTTGGGTATAATTACAGGATGAGTAATGTTCTCGCTGGTATAGGAAGGGGACAGATGGAAGCCATAAACTTGAGAGTAAAGCAGCGAAGAGATAACTACGACTTCTACTATCGAAATCTGAAGGATATTCATGGCATCAGCTTTCTAAAAGAGCCTTCAGAGAAGTTCTATTCAAACCGATGGCTTACAACCGTGTTAATTGATCCAGGGCAAACGGGAATAAGCTGTTGGGACCTCCAGGATGAATGTAAAAAAGAAAATATTGAAACCCGACCTCTATGGAAACCGATGCATATGCAACCGGTCTTTTCATCCTGTCCTTCATATTTAAACGGAGTATCCTCGGAACTTTTTATTCAGGGCCTGTGTCTGCCTTCAGGTTCAAATATGACAGATGAGGATCGTGTGAGGATATTAAATGTTATAACAATGAACATCAAGCCTTAACAGTATAATGATCAAGAAAAGAGATATAGAAAAGAAAAAGAAAAAAAAAGGTGAGGAAGATAGCTCAGATATACTGATGGTTCAAAAATTGTTCTTAAGCCACTTTACTGATATAAGTAATAAGTATATCAAAGGCAGGTTGGTGGACATTGGTTGTGGCACCAAGCCTTACAGCAAACTTTTGGAAGATTTAGTCACGGAGCATGTTGGAGTTGATCATTCTGATACTTCCCATGATAAATCTAACATTGATATTTTTTCTACTGCCTATAGTATACCGGTTGAAGATAATTGTTTTGACAGTGCAATTTGTACCTGTGTGCTTGAGCATCTCGAAGAACCTGAAACAGCAATAAGAGAGTGTCACAGGTTATTAAAACCAGGGGGATATGCAATATATTATACACCTTTCATATGGCATCTTCATGAAGAACCAAGAGATTTTTACAGGTTCTCAAAGTACGGCTTACAGTATCTGTTTGAAAAGTCCGGATTTGAAGTTATCGAGATAAGACCACTATGTGGATTTATTATTACCTTCTTTCAGCTTCATTTATATCTTGTAAAAGGGAAATTTAACCGGGGGCTGATTAAATGGCTTGGCATCTTCAGATTATATAATTTCATTTGTCACAGACTTGGATTATTTTTAAATAAGTATGATAATTCCCACCAATATACTTGTGAGTATATAACTGTTGCAAGAAAAGGCTTCAGCTCAAAAAATGCAGAAAATAGTATACCCAATGAGAAGGGTGTTAATTTATAACTTAATAAATTTATTCGAAAGGAGTATTCTATTACAGGTAAGTAAAAATATATAAAAACCGGGTTGAATAAAGGACAGATCAAAATTTTTTATCGTCTCCATTGGTAGCATAATATCATTGTGAATGACTTTCCCGGCTAAAGATATAATAGTAATATCACCCGCCTCTTCCAGGGGGGCATTCAAGAGAAAGGTAAAAGAACCATTATTTGGATTAGGATACAGTGTACCAATGCCATTATTAGTACTATCAATCACTGTATCATCATCGCCTGCCGGAATGATTGTCACATTAACGCTTGATGAATTTGCTGTTGCATTTTCATTATCAGTAGCCCTGGCCCAAAGATAATAGTTTCCAGCAGGTGCGTTATTCCATCTGTATGACCAGGGGGGTGATGTTTTTTCACCAAGTTTTGCTGAAAGGCCGGCAAAGAATTCAACCTTTTTAATTGAGCCATCGGGGTCATTAGCATTTGCGATAATGTCAATATTATTATCAGGTTCATAAAATTTGCTTCCATTCGCCGGTGAAGTTATTACTACATTAGGAGGCAAATTATCGGCTTCGGGTTCCACTGTAATAAATACATTTAATGACCTTGATGATGCATTCTGGTTGTCGGTGGCTCTGGCCCAAAGATAATAGTTTCCAGCAGGAGCGTTATTCCATCTGTATGACCAGGGGGGTGATGTTTTTTCACCAAGTTTAGTTGATCCAGCAAAGAATTCCACTTTTATAACTGAGCCATCGGGATCGTTAGCATCGGCGATAATAGTAAAATCATTATTTGGTTCATAAAATTTGCTTCCATTCGCCGGTGAAGTTATTACTACATTAGGAGGCAAATTATCGGCTTCGGGTTCCACTGTAATAAATACATTTAATGACCTTGATGATGCATTCTGGTTGTCGGTGGCTCTGGCCCAAAGATAATAGTTTCCAGCAGGAGCGTTATTCCATCTGTATGACCAGGGGGGTGATGTTTTTTCACCAAGTTTAGTTGATCCAGCAAAGAATTCTACTTTAGCAATCGAGCCATCGGGATCATTAGCATCGGCGATAATAACAATATTATTATCAGGTTCATAAAATGAGCTTCCACTTGCTGGGGAGGTTATACTTACTGAAGGATACTTATTAGTCCCTGGCGTTTGATCAGACTCAAATGCACCAATGTCAGGTGCACGACCATTAAATGGCAATCCAATATCCTTTCCGGCATCTATTAAATCACTACCTGGAGCAAGATTTAAATAGGTAATATCCGGCAAATAGATACCGTTTTTTCTTGGCCATGTTAATTGGGTTGCATCTAAACTCAGAAAATCAGCATTTGAGACTTTTACTGTATCATCATAAACCCATCCGGGCCAACTATTATCTACCACATCCCAGGTATTATGACTCGCTGCGATAGTTAAGTAAGCCATATAAACTTCATAAAGAGGATCGTATAAATTCGATCTTGAAGTGGCATCCCATGCTATATTATTTCTGAATACAGATGTACAGCTATCTGGATAAGCTCTGCCAGCCAGGTCATGAAAGCCAAGATAACACTTATGAGCTGTATTGTTATAGACCCGGGCATTATTTGCATAGTATCCCGCATTAAGACCTAGATTAATATAAAACCCATAACCTACACAGTGCGAAGCTATGCAATGTGTAAAGTGCAATAGGGGTTTATCTCCTTTATCAGCATACATGGATGTGATTTTAAATCCATTTCCCTCCATTGGAGTATCCTCACCGGTAAAAACTCCTGCATATTTATCTGTTGACATTGCCCAGCAGCTATCGAAGACAATCGTTGCCCCGTCTATATTACTACAGTCAAATCCATCATCTGAATAGTTCCATGCCCTGCATCCCTGGAAAAAAACATAATTATTCCCGTAATGTATATTTTTCCAGCCGTCAGCATTACCTCCATAAGTTAGTGTGTCACATAAATTATAACAGTCACAATTTATCCATCGTACTGTGTCATATTCAAAAACGGGGTTTGAATCCCAAGTACCATATGCACCACTTTCATACCAATACCCCCTTTGTGAAACATTATAAATGGTAATATTTTCAAATGTTAAATTAGCGCAACTTGTAGCAGCAATTGCAGCACTCACAACCGGGTCACACTGAAATACATTTCTTATAGTCAGACCTCTGAAATGTATATGCTGTGCTTCATGTAAACCAATAGCAGAATTATAAATAGTCCAGGTATAATTTATGGTCTCACAATGTAGTCTGCAATCCAATATAGGTGTCTCGCCCGGATAATTAAAATAACATATGGGATTTTCAGCAGTACCACTGTGACCAACAGGTTGTGGATCATTTGGCATGATTTCAGCTGGAGTTGTTGAAAAATATACTCCGCCCCTGAAATATACAGTATCTCCAGGCCGGGCTACATCAAACGCTTTTTGGAATGTGCCCCAGGGCGCATTATAAGTACCGGGATTATTATCATCTCCGTATACTGCAACATAATAATCACCACCTATATCTTGAGCAGTGGCAAAATAACCTGTTAATAGGATTACAATAATCAGGAATTTCTTCATTACGGGATAACTATTTTTATGAATATATGATAATTATTGATGAATCACAGGAATACAACGATTAATATATATAAAATGTTGCTCTAATATAAATTCAATTTATTTAATTTAAAAATTTATCTTAGCCCACTTAATTAAAAAAGGTAAATAAGTACTCAAATGGCCATAACCTCTCTATACTTTGTTTCATTTTCGGTAGTATCCATATTTATTTACTACCTCTTAAAGAATGAATACAGAGTTTCATTCCTTACACTACTGAGTTGTACTTTTATAGCAACATATAGTTATATTCTGCTGATTTATGTTATAGCATACTCTCTTATCAACTTTATTATCGGGCTTAAATTACCTGATCAAAGGTTCAGAAAACTACTCTTCATATCAGGGATTATTATTAATCTTACCCAGCTCCTACTCCTGAAATATGTTTCCTTTACTATTAATCCTATTTTTCAACTTTTAAATATTGACTTAGATCTTACAGTAATTTCAAAAATCATTATTCCCGTTGGTGTATCATTTTTCACGCTCCAGGGTATTGGTTATCTGGTTAATGTAAATCTGGGTTGGGAAAAGCCTGAAAAGAATTTCATAAACTTCCTGTTATACATCAGTTTTTTTCCCCGTTTCTTATCCGGGCCTATAGACAGATCGAACCATTTTCTTCCACAACTCAAAGAAAAAAAGTCATTTAACGAACAGAATATTGCTGAAGGTTTCAGACTGGTATTATTCGGGCTATTTAAAAAAGTGGCTATCGCTAACCAACTGGTCCCGATAGTCAATGTAGCTTATGCAAACATCGATTACTCAGATGGGTATTCCCTCTGGGCTGTGCTGCTTCTGCAGCCGCTCTACCTGTATTTCGATTTTTCAGGCTATACAGATATAGCATTTGGATTTGCCAGGGCCTTCGGTATTGAGCTCAGACCCAATTTCAAACGGCCTTTTATGTCAGAAAATATGACAGAATTCTGGAAACGTTTTCATATTTCACTGTCTTCATGGTTTCATGATTATGTGTTTATAAGGACAAGCTACAGATATAGAAAATGGGGTAGGAAGGCATCAAACTTTGCTCTGTTCCTGACCTGGGTGCTGTTTGGGATCTGGCATGGTGCCGGATGGAACTTTATGCTATTGGGATTTTTGCAGGCATTAGCTATATTTTATGAGTTTTCCACGAAGAGATGGAGAGTGAAAATATTCTCGAAGTTACCAGACTTTTTCAGAATATGGGTTGGACGAATATTTACTTACCTGTTCTACGGCACTGCTCTGGTATTCTTTTTCGCACCCGATATAAATTCAGTTTTTACTTTCTTCTTAAAATTACCTTTGTTAAGTGGTGACCTGCCCGGTGGGGTCAGAGACGAAATATTCCTGTTGGTTATGGTTTTTATATTCATAATCCTTGCATTTGAGATTTTGAAACATGACTTCAGGAATACCTTTAATAAGATTGAATCTTACTGGTTAAGTAATAATAACACATTAAGGATTTTCAGATGGGCTGTTTACTGTATATTAATAACAATTATTATAGTTTTTAACAGCGATGTTCAACAATTTATATATTTTCAGTTTTAAATGGGAAAATTTGCGATAAAACTGCTTCTATTTGCTATCATCTTTTTGATTTTTGATAAACTGTTTATCATAGTGGCTCATTTTTCGGCCGAAACTGAGGCTGATAAACGACTTGAATACCTTGTGAATGGCGAGATTAATAAAGATATTATAATCGTAGGCTCTTCAACAGGAAGCAGGGATATTATAGCTTCACAAATTGAAAATGCCACCGGTCTTTCAACTTATAATTTATGTTACCCGGGATCAAATGTTGTATTTCATGAGTTCATAATGAGAACCCTGGTTAAATTTAATGAACCACCTGAAATTGCCTTACTGGTTGTTGATGATAATGTGGAACTTTTATATGATGAGTCCATAATTTTTCGAAAAGACCGGCTCTACCCGCTGGTGAAATACAAGTATATTTGGAAGGAACTGTCAGAACGTGAAGGCCGGGATAAATTATTTTCTAATTTCCTAGTTCTGAACAGGCTGAATAAATATAATTTCGACCTTAGAAAGAAACGATTTACGCCAATAGATACTATCCAGGATTGTGGCTCGATGCCTATCTCCTGGAAGCCGGAGGACATGGATTTTGATTATGTTTCAGGTGAAAGAATATATCCGGAAGATGATGAGCTGCCTGAAAAAGTTGAGGCCTTTAACAGAATAATTGAAGCATGTAATTCAAATGATATAAACCTGGTTGTTGTATTTCCTCCAATTTATCAAAATCATAGCAAATCATTCGAAAACAGGATAAGGCAATTAAGCAGTGAGGGAGTATATTTCTACCTATACAATACTGAAAACCCGATATACAGGGATGTAGATAATTACTTTGATGAAACTCATCTTATGCAGGATGCTGCAATTGAATTCACAGATGAATTAATTTCTTATTTAAAAGACCTGATTGAGAATAAGCTCAATATTAATAACTGAATACTATATCTCCTCACCCGTCAGATGAGTGCCTTGCCCGTTATTTTCAATGACATCTATTATCCTGTTGAACAATAGCTCGACTACTCTGTGGGCGAAGTCATCATTAGGGTGAGAATCATTTGGAGAAGCCGCGTACTCGTCCTTAAAGTATAAACCTCCTTCGGTCTGCAGGGTGTAGAAGTCCCAGAGATAAATATTATCACCGGGCAGGTCCCATTGATCAGTTACCCATTCGAAAAATTGTTTTGCCCTTTTTGCCTCATTATCGGTAATAAGGGCCTGCACCTGGGCAGCTCCGGTGAATAAAATGAATTTTGTATCTGGAAATTCATGGAGTTTATCCCTGAGAGCTGAATATTGAAGCTTATAATTTGAGATCGTCTTGTAGTCTGAATTGATATCTGCAGAGTCTGTGTTTGCCTGGATATTACTGGCGGGAAAGCAGTGTTTGAATATTATAACCTCGTAGTCCTTTGTAAGCATTTCAAGTGTGGGCTCTTCCATGAAGGGCTTTTCTCCAGCATTTTTAACCCAGATGTTATAATAGTCGTAAGGAAAGTTATTCCATCCATAAGGAGCTGGTTTTGGGAATATTTTTTCTTTGATGAAGTAACTCGTATTCTGTTCTCTATTATATTCTTTGAAAAGCAAGCGTAACTGTGCCCTGGTGTTTAATATGCTCTCAAGCCTTGTGCTGAACTTTCCTGCAGATTGTGTGATTTTTGAAGGAGTGTTACCGCCATTCCAGATTACACGCCCTGTACTATGATGAAGAAATATAATGTTCATATCAGAAAATTTTTTTCCCTGTCGGCAGGAAGTTACAAGGATTATCATTAATAATATCGTGAATATTACTGTTCTTGATTTCATATTGAATTAATTTTTTATATTGTTAAAAATAATCAAAATAAGAAACGATTTTAATTTAATATAATTTTGTTTCAGGTTCTCAAGTTAAAATATCTTTTTATTAGTAATAACAATAAACAAATTCTGAATACGTTTGTTTCAAACCTGACCAGGTTTATTAGTCCTTAAAAAATAATAAAATTATTATCATGAAAAAGATCTTCGAACTTACTTTTATGGGTTTATTTATTCTTCCATTAATATCTTATGGATGCAGAGAAGCGGAACAAGAACAGGAAGAACCACCAGTAACACCCTTAACAGGTGATCAGATTATTGCTGACCACACAGTAATTGAAAAGTTTGATAATATTCCCCAGGAATATATTGATGAGGTAAAGAAAATGCTTGTTGCATTTATCGGTGAGTCCCATTCAGAAGCCTATAGAACAGGGATGGAGTTGTTAGAACAAGAAAATCCTGAATATGCATGTAATGTTTCTACAGCTGAAGGATATACAGATCAGTATGTAAGGGTCGAAGACTTTGGCTGGGTTGGTGAACATATCTGGTTCACATGGTTTGCTTATGATGAAGTATCAAGACCTTATCCTTACAGTGAGGAAATAACAAATACAATAACATCTTATAATAATGCCGGTCATCCGTTCAGTGCTCTTGGATTTGGCTGGTGTGGCGATATGGTTATTGATGGAGGCAATGCAAGTACAAATATTGACCCAGTATACAAAGTTCATTGGTATGGTGCCTCCAAAGGCGGACCGGAGGGTGACCGTTGTTGGGGTCTTGATGAGGGTGACTATGCTATAACAGGGAACAGTGTAAACCTGGAAACATATTTTGGTGCCATGGAAGAATATATAGCCCATTGTGCATCAGAAAGTCCCACAACAAGAATAATTTTCACCACGGGCCCTGTAGATTATGAAGGAGATTATGTTGGTGAAGCTGCCTACCAGGGACATATAAAGCACGAAGCAATAAAGGCTTATGTAAGAGAAGATTCAACAAGAATATTGTTTGATTATGCCGATATCTTGTGTTATGATGATGATGGAAATTTAACAACAAAAGAGTGGAATGGATATACTTATCCTTCAATAAGCCCAACAAATGAACTGCCCAGGGCAACAGGGCATATTTCAGAAACAGGAGCAATAAGGCTTGCCAAGGCTCAATGGTGGATGCTGGCACGAATTGCAGGTTGGGATGGTGAAACTACTGATTAAATCACATAAAGATTTAACCACGTAACCTTTCACCTGTTATATCTATAGCTTTTGTTATAATACCCAGAGATTCCTGAAGTCCTCAGGATCGTCATTTAGGAACTCTAAGCTTTTTAATTTTCTTGCCTGTTGCAGTAATAGTTAAATTATCTTTAAGCTCATAGACCTGGGGAATTTTATACAATGCCAGGTGCTGTGAGCAGTGTTGCTTAATGGTTTCACCGGTTAAAGAGTCTTTGTAGTCTTTCCTGATTACAATAGTAGCTTTAAGCTTTTCTCCCTCAATCTCATCATCAATACTATTTATTGTACAGTCTATAACACCTGGAATCTCCAAGATCACGGCTTCAATTTCCTTTGGACTGACGCGTTTACCCCTGACTTTAATAATCTCCTTTGACCGTGCGGTTAAATAAATATAATCATCCTCATCAACTGTGCCCAGGTCACCTGTATAAAGCCATCCGTTCCTGAGGGCTTTATTTGTACCCTCTTCATCATGGAAATAACCCATCATAACATTATCACCTCGTGCTGTTACTTCCCCTATTTCCCCAGGTTTTATCTTTTCACCCTTTTCATTTACCACTTTTAATTCAACATTTGGGATCCCTTTACCCATCGAGCCTTTTCTTGATTCATGTAACTCGGGTGGTAGCCATGATAGACGGGCTGTGGCTTCAGTCTGACCATACATTACGATAAATTTGATTTCAGGATGGGCTTCCCTGAACTCATCCATGAATATTGTAGCCAGTTTGCCACCGGCCTGTGTTACATATTTAAGATCAGGGAAACGGGTTTGCTTGAATGTGTCTGATTTCCTGAGAAGTATCTGAAAATGACTTGGTATTCCAGCAAAGCCAGTACATTTATATTCAAGCAGGTCTTGAATGACTTTACCAAGGAAGATAAATGAATTATTGAATACTATCGATCCACCAACCCGCAAATGCGTATGCAACAATGACAATCCATAGCAATAATAAAATGGTAGAACAACAAGCATCCTGTCATCGGCAGCTAATTCCAGGTATTCAACAATTGAACTGGTATTGGCAATAAGATTCTTATGTGAGATCATAACACCCTTTGGTTCCCCTGTTGATCCTGAAGTGAAGATTATCTCTGCACATTTCTCAGCATCTGTTTCATAATTAAAGTCGGAGTCTTTATATTCCTTAATCCCTGAGATATCTGGGGGCAGTACGCACCTGTAATCACTGAGAGGTAATTTTTTCATCACATCATCTGTCATCAGGATCATCGATGGTTGAGTCAGCTTGGCGATATAATTAAAATTCTCCTTTTCAATGTTTGGGTCAAGTGGGATACATACGTTTTCGGACTTTATGATAGCCAGGTAGGCTTTAAGCATGAAGAGGTTGTTAACGGAAAGGATAATTATATTATTCCCCGTTCCGACTTCTTTCCTTATCCATGAGGCAAGGTTTAGGATTTCCTTATAGAGGTCGTTATAAGTAATCTCTTCTTTGCCGACTAAAAATGGCTTTTCAAGATTGGATGTGTTTTCAAAAAAATAATCAATTGCATTCATACTATCTGTGGTTTATTTACAATTTTCAGTTTCAGTA
>CAZNYS010000022.1:0-48604 GCA_964577305.1 uncultured Rikenellaceae bacterium | reverse complement strand
AAGTTTTTAAGTTAATAACTAATTTTTGAATGCCTTATTTATCATTTCAAAGGCTTCTTCCAATATTTTATAGAAGTTTTTATAACTGAAAAACCAGGATGAATTTTCGAATTTTTAAACCGGGTATTTATATTTGAAATTCCCTTTGTCACAACCTCTCCGAGTCTCTCAGTCTCTTAGTCAAATTTTCTCTATCTTTGTCACATCACCTCCTTTCTTTTTTGGGAGAAGGTCCGGCAGGAAGCTGGTTGTTAGACAGACTTAATGCTTCCTGCCTTTTGCTTCTCAGATAATAATTCTTGATATCATTATTGCATTTTGCTGTCAGACATATACAAAGTTCGGAATTACTTTCCTATTAGGGACAGAATTTTTCTTCATTCTTCTACACAAAACTGAAAATATCTGCATTTTTCTGCATTAATCTGCATTGGAATACCAGGAAGGTAGTTTTGTTTAATTGTTTAGATGTTTAGGTGTTGAAATGTTAAAGTTATAAACAAAAGACACTACTCTTATCTTATTCAATCTTCAATATCGACTTCAACGGTTCGATAAACCCGGAAAGAATTGATCTTTCTTCAGTAATTACTTCCGCTGTGCCGCTTATTTCCTGGATAAAATCCAGTTCCCTTCCATATGTTGTTTTCATTCCTTCCGGTAAACTTATATTTGCTACATATCCCTCCTTGTCAGGAACAAGTGATATGCTTTTTATAATCCCGCTCAGCTTTCCATATTCCATATATGGATAACCGGGCAGGCTTATACTTACATTTAATCCTTCTTTTACCTTACCTATTTCTGAAACAGGTATATATGCTTTGCCTACTATTGAACTGACCTCCGAGGGTACTACAGTAGCAATTATATCTCCTGCACTTACTGATTGATTCTCGCTCCAGTAACGTGTATAAGTTATTATACCGTCTGCATGACTCTTAAGAACATACTGTTCTTGCCATTGATCAATTGCCGATTTAAGTACCTTGAGTTTTTCATCAAGATTAATCCTATACTGCATTTTTTCCTGATCAAGCTGCATCTTCATCTGTATAATACTTTCCTCAAGCCTGAGCCTGCCCAGTTCATTATTTATCAATGAAGCTTCAAAACCTTTAAATGCTGATTTCTTCTGAATAATATCTCGCTTTGATCGTTCATATTCAGGAATTGTAATATATCCTCCGGAATACAATAATGAGTCTCTTTCAAAACCTTTGATGACTAAATCCAGTTCGTTTTTCTGAAATTCGTGCTGTTCAAGGAGTTTTTTCTGGTACTCATCCTGTTTTATAAGCTGTTGCTTGAGCAATCTGATCTGATTCTCCAGAAAACCCTGCTCGATATAGTACCTGAACCTGTTGAATTCCTTTTGAAATGAAATATAGCTGCCCTGAACTTCTCCCAGTGAAGGATTTTTTGGAAGAACATCAGCATATATGAGGCTGTCCCAATCGAAATTTCCAATACTTTCAATAATACCTGTCAGGGCATAAATGTCCTCTGTTTTTGCCCTGTTTTCGATGACCGCTATTATCTCACCCTTTTTTACCTCAGAAGATTCATCCGGCAGAAGTATCTCAATATTACCTCCTTTTACGGCTTTTATTATTGCAGGTGGGTTATTTGATGTTATTATTACTGGAATAGTTATTTTGCCCGGCGACTTAAACAAAATACCACCAACAAAAAGTATAATCAGAAATAAGAAAAACAATGACATACCCCAGCGGATTAAACGCCCGGGTATGCTTTTCATTATATCATTTGTTTCAGCACTGTATATATTTTCCCGTTCTTCTACCGGCATCACCAGGTATTAAATCAGTTTTTTCAATTTCCAAGTTCCAACTGGTCTTTGATCAGGTTATAATAAGCTCCTCTTAATTTAACCAATTCTGCATGTGTCCCTTCTTCGGTTATCCTTCCACTTTCAAGCACAATAATTTTATCAGCTTCCTTAACGGTACTTAGCCTGTGTGCAATTATTACAACCGTCCGCCCCCTGAAAAACCGTTGCAGGTTATTCATAATAATCCTTTCATTATTTGCATCCAGTGCATTGGTGGCTTCATCAAAAAACAAATAATCAGGGTCTTTGTAAACGGCCCTTGCAATCAGTATTCGTTGCTTCTGTCCTGTGCTCAGTCCATGACCCTGATCACCGATAATGGTATTATAACCCATTGGAAGTGACTCAATAAATTCGTCAATATTGGCAGTCCGGGCAGCTTCCGAAACCTTTTCCTGGTCAGGGATGTCATCTATAACGCCAATATTTCTCAGAATTGTATCCGAAAAAATATAACCTTCCTGCATTACCACCCCACAACGTTTTCTCCAGTTCGACTCGCTGTACCTGGCAAGTGATATCCCTCCAAGGTCAATCTGTCCTTCAATGGGAGAATAAAACCTTAGTGTCAGTTTCATCAGAGTGGTTTTACCGCTCCCACTTGTACCAACTATGGCCGTAACTTTTCTGGCGGGTACTACTGAGCTTATCATATTAAGCACCTTCTCAGAATGCGGGCCTTCATACTGGAACATGATATTGTTCAGGCATATTTCTTTTCCCGGTGGTATTTCTTTAATCTTATTCTCCTCAGGTGTTTCTTCATCCTCCTTATCGTGTATCTCTCCCAGGCGCTCCATGCTTATCCTGGCATCCTGTACTTCCTGTGTAAAACCTATGAACTGTTGAATAGGTGCATTTAATTGCCCTATTATATACTGTACCGCCATCATCATCCCGAGGGTCATATCTCCCATAATAACAGCTTTAGCTGATAAAAATGAGATAAACAGATCCTTTACCTGGTTAATCAGCGTTGCCCCGAGTTGCTGGTTCTGGTTCAGGGCCAGCCCTTTTATACTAACACGGTAAAGTCTTGCCTGTATTCCTTCCCACTCCCATCTTTTTTGCTTCTCACAGGCATTCAGTTTGATTTCCTGCATACCGTTTACCATCTGTACTATGCTGCTTTTATTGGCTGACATTTGCTGGAATCTTTTATAATCAATTTCCTTCCGTTTTTTAAGAAACAGAATGACCCATGAGATATACATTATGCTGCCCAGAATAAAAACACCGAGTAATATGGGATGGTAACCGGCAAGAACAATAGCATAAATTATAAGGGTAATTACAGAAAAGACAATATTGATGAGTGAACGTGTCAGGAAAGTCTGTATCCTGTTATGGTCCTGGATACGCTGCATCAGATCGCCAATGACTTTACTATCAAAGAAAGCTATAGGCAGCTTCATAAGCTTGATAAGAAAGTCAGTTATCAGGGCTATGCTAACCCTTGTTGTTACATGAAGCATTATCCAGTTCCTTATAAGCCCGTTTGCCGTTTGTCCGAAAGTGAGCACTACCTGGGCTATCAAAACCATCAGTACGAAAGACAGGTTTGAATTACCGATGCCTATGTCAACCACCGACTGTGTCAGGTAAGGGAATATAAGGCTGATAATACTGCCTGTCAGCATTCCCAGTGCCAGTTGAACCAGATATTTCTTATAAGGCCTGACATAATCGATAAGGTAAGTGAATTTAAGTTTCTTTCCTGCCTCATCTTCCGATCTGTAAAAGTCAGGTGTAGGCTCGAGCAATAAAACTGCACCTTCATTTTCCTCCTTCTTTATTGACAACCAGCATTTGAGGAATTCATCCTTTTTATATTTCAGCAAACCGGAAGCAGGGTCGGCCACCTTAACAATTTCTTCGCCTTTTGCTTTTCCTTTACCGAATATCGATTTCTTTTTTACTATATCATATACTACTACAAAATGTCTCTGTTTCCAATGGACAATGCAGGGCAGCGGCACTTCATCACGCAGTTCCTCCCAGGTAAGTCTGTATCCCCTTGTCCTTAACCCAATTGATTCCGCAGCATCACTTATACCGAGCATTGATACTCCCCGGTTGGTGATATATGATCTTGATCTCAGGTATTCCAGACTATAGGCCTTCCCGTAATACTTTGCGATCATCCTGAGGCAGGACGGGCCGCAGTCCATGGCATCCAGTTGTTTATAATATGGGAACTTTTTAGGTTTTTTATATTTCACAAGTTCAAATTCATTCTTTATGCTGGGCAACGACTATAACAGGATTATCATCATCTTTAATGTTTCTAAAAGCCCTGAGGTGATCCGGCAGCCTGGCTGCTTTTTCAAATACCCTGTAGTTAAAAAAAATACTTATGTATTAATAATTAACAGGCTGGCAGCAGGAAGCATCCCGAGGTAAGATGTACCTTAATTCATAATGTCAAATTGCGTATAAAATGGAAAAATCAAAGGAGGTTATTTAAGTTTTAACAAAATTAATACGGGATTATCTTCTAATTGCAATGTGTCTGTTAATTCCTGAAGTCTTTTTCTTATTTCCGGTCTCCGGGGTATACCATTTATAAAATCATTTGTTTTTGATTCCTGTAATAACCTGCTTGCATCTTTCACTGAAAGTAGGTATAAGTAATCATTAATCTTAAGTACATTATTTGGAAAAATGGTTCCTGCCCCAATCCAATCATTATAGAGTCCAATTTGGGTTAGCTTATCTTTATGAGCTGTGGCACTATTAACTAAATATGACAAATTATTATTAAAATCATACAATACTGTCTCTTCCTGCCTGGGATTGCGTTCTGAATGCATAATTTTGATATAATTAATCAGCCAGTAATCACCTAGGCCAAAAATCGAACGTACAACTCTGTACGGATTTTCACTTTCGCGTGTGTTATATTCTGCAGGATTATCAATCAGATCATAACCATCTTTAAAATTCCGGTTAATTAGGCGATAGGGCTTATAGCCTGATTTGTTTATCTCATAAATGGTATCATTGTGATTGAAATATCGGTATAGGTTTGTATTATTAGAAAATATTTGTATTTCGGACATTCTTATAGGCAACTTATATGTATCAACCGATTTTTTATTACTGATAATATTGCCAAGAGTATCTGTTAAAACCCAGTTATAACCATGCCCGTCAATATTAAAATAAAAAAAATGAATTTGACTATTGAGCATTCTTGTATAAACCGGACCAGCTCTTTTAATTGGATACTTTATACTTCGTAAATATCTTAACTTATTGTCATATACAATTATCTTATCTATACCTGAATTTATATAAATATTTCCATTAAGAGAATCAACCGAAAAATCAACAATAAGTTGATATTCCTCTGCACCTCTTCCCTGATTGTCAAGAGCATCAATATATTTTCCATCATTATCAAATCTGAGAATTCTTTTTGCCTCATCACAATAATAAAAGCAGTTATTATACCACTTAATACTAGTGCTCCTGTATACAGGTAACTCGTTTGAAAGAGGAATATAAACAAGATCATCTGCAATATCATCAAGGGAAATATCCCTATCAATAAATACGCCAGGCATTAGTTCTAAACCAATACCGCTTTTATGACTACATCCTATGAAAATTATTAAGCTTATAACAGTAATTATCTGCAGTCTGATTTTCATAATTTATTATATTAAGGAATGATTGGTACAAGGTACCAATCATTCCACCTCATTTAACAATTATCACAGCTGGTTGCCGACCAAAAGCAATTCAGAGGATCAGGATTAGGTGCTCCCCCACAGTAACCTGTACCGGAATATCCACAATCATATTGTTCACCAAAACAGATTAATTCACAGCACCCGTAATCATGGTCACCGCCTTTGAAGCTTATTAGCTGATCTTTCGAAAGAATCTTGTCTGAACGAAAACTTTGATTATTCATAACTATAGTAGTTTAATTGTTATATTGTATCAAATACCTTATTTATCATTTCAAAGGCTTTCTCATGTAGAGAAATATTGACTTATTATTCTATCTTTGTCACAACACCTCCTTTCTTTTTGGGAGAAGGATGGGAGCGCACCTATGCTATGCTTTCGCATTGCTTCGGTGTGCGGTGCAGGAAGTCACATATTTCAATAATTGCAGGCTTCCTGCTTTTTTTTCTCCAGTAATTCAATAATATCATCTATATAATATTCAAGATCAGTTATTTCATATTGACCGGGATATTTAAAACTATTGATCAGCAGGGTTGGTGTTCCTGATATCTCATTCTTTCTATAAAGTTCTCTGTTTTTGTTCAAAATTCCTTCAGATACCTGTAATTCACTACTTCTTAATACTGGCAATTGCATCCGGGTCCTGTTCTCAAGATTCCTGTACCACTCCGACAAAACGTTCATTACTTTATCAGTATTTCTCTCGATATAAAAATCATAACATAACTTTATAATTGTAAAGTCCCTGATATTCTGATTACCTGTTAGTATAATATTGAATTTAAGATTATCGCAATTATTAAAAAGATATTCCAGGCTCCTGAATGCTTTTGCACATGGTTTACAATAGAGACTTAGAAAAGCATGTAAAACAACATTAGTATCCTCATTTCCAACCACAAGGCATTCAGGTATTGTTAATTTTTCTTTATATCCCTCATTAAACAGGTATCTGAAAATTATTGGATTTCTTTTAAAAGTGTTATACCTATACGTTTTGCTCAACAACCGGCTTCTCAGACTTAAAATTTCACGGATCATAAGATAAATAACAGCTGTTAAGGAAAAAACCGCTAAAAACGTAATAATATGACCTGCATCCAATGTCAGTCCATTGAGTACTGGTAACAAAATAAGGAATTCAGCAACAAGGGTAATTTGAACAGTCAGGCACAGAGGGCAAAACTTATTAAGTCTGAATGCCTGTAAATAGAAAGAATAGAATGGATAAGGCAATACAAGAATGCTTAAGATTGTTAATATGCTAATACCATAATCATCACACGCAGTAATCAAAAAGGCTAATCCTCCGGTGAAATATATGAAACCAATATCTGCCCAGTTAATCCATCCAAAAACATTAGAACTACCGGATTCAAGTACAGTATTGCAATCTGTTTTCTCAGTTAAATGACAGATCCTGTCTGTAAATGGATTCTTTACTTTTAATTCCTGTTGAACAAGAAAGAAAGATGTAAGCAAGCCAAGAGTTTTAGTAAATAATAATGACCAGGATCTCCAGCTATTGGCACTGCCTTTAATTATTTGGTTTTCAGCCATTAAACCGACGAGTACTACTAAGCTAAAAACTACAGATAAAGGAATCAGAAGTTTATTCAATACTTCATGTTGCCTTTTGGCCCTGTACTCTTTCTCACCACTTCCTTCAGCAGGTAGATATACTATTACAGCCCCTGACAAGTCTTTAAGAAACACCTCAATAGCTTCAGTTGTTTCCTTCCCCTTTCCTGTGGTATATTTTACAGTATTATCTTCATTATTTAATGCAAAAACCAACTGTCCCCCGGCAATATTCCTGTGAGCTATATAAGGAATCTCCAGGTTCCTTATCTCATCATCCGTAAGTTCTAAAGGATAATGATCTATACTCCATTTTGTGAAGGCATCACAAACACTTTTAAGGCTTGGGTAATAAGGATGTCTGTGAAGATAATCCCTAATTGTTGTTATACTGACCCGGATCCTGTAATACTTCACGGCCTCATAAATAACTGCTACAACATTATCTTCGTTTCTTTTCCGGGCTCCCATTCGTATTCTTATTGCAATTGACTATTATAAATTTCGTCAAATACAAGATATGAGTCAACTGAAAAAATCTTCATTCTTCTTCATAATACTGCATAATTGTTCATAAAACTGCATGAATCTACATTAAGAATAGAACTTATGGAAAAAGGAATAAAAAAGTATATCTATTTTCTTTTCAATGGTGGTTTGCCAAGTACCTCATATATTCTTTGCTGTTCTTTAGGCGAAATGTGTCCTTTTCTGACAATAATATCATTTTCTCTGAAGATTCTATTAAGTGTACGGACACATATTCCATACTCATCAGCTATATTCTGCTTTGTTTTGAATGAAGAATCCATAATTGACAGTAGTACAGATATTACACCAAATTTAGAAAAAAAAATATAACCACAAAATTATTACTGCGGGGTTGAACCGACAATTTATTGAAGCGGGAATTAATATTCAATTAGTCCGGTAGTTGAGCAATCAGGCAAAGCAGGTATTCACTGTTTCATCTACAGATTGCTGAAATATTGGGCTCATAATAAAGTTGGAAGATTTGTCCACCAAAACTCAAAGAGTTAAGGGAGATAGGCAGCAGATATCATACTAGGGTCTGACAGGCCATAGTCTATTGAATCCAATCGCCCGTAAAAGGGATATTTCAAAAAAAGTTATTTCAATTTTAACAGAATTAATACCGGATTATCATCAATAGTTAAAGTATTGGCAATTTCCTGAAATTTTTGTTTTAAATCCGGCCGTTCAGGAGCAGAATTAATAAATTCTTCACCACGGGCAAACTCAATTACCTTGTAAGCATCTATAAAACAAGCTATATATTCATCCCCATTAATGCTAACCTTAAAATTCCAATATAAGAAACCAGCCCCTACCCATGTAAACGGTATTCCTAAATTGAACGGTGTACCAAATTCTGGTTGTTCAGAAGATAATAAATAAGTTTTCACCTGCTCTGTATCAAACAAAATCGTTTCAACTAAAGGTACTCTATCGTTATGATCAATCATAGCAAGCCAGTATTTTCCAAGGCCTATAATATTACTTATTCTTCTCCGATATGCCTGTTTTTGGACTCTGCTTGCCAGTTCTTCTTTTGACAACAGAGGTGCACCTGAATTAAAATTCCTGTTAACAAGAAATGCAGGATGATAATTTGAAACTTCGTTTATAGCAAAAATTGTATCCGCAATATCTCTGTACACATAGAATGTATCACTATTCTCAAATAATATTAGTGAACTCATCCAGGATGATATAGGAGGCTTAACAGACTCATCGAATGGTTTTACAGTTATAACATTTCCTGACAAATCAAATGATACCCAGTCGATTTCAGGCATGTATCCCAAGGGTCTTGTAAACATATAAAATGAATTATGATACATTATTAGCTTCCCGAATGTTATATCATATGGGTAGTTTATAGCGCGATGGAAATTATACTCATAATCAAATACCAATATCTTTTTACCCGCTGCACCAACATTAATATAGATACTATCATCATGTATTATTAGATCGACTATACCAGAATATTCACCCGGACCTGAACCTTTCATGTCAACTACATCAATCAGTGTACCGTCACGGTAATACCTAAAGATCTTTCCAGTCCATGTGGGGATAATAAAAGTGGAGTCACTATAGATAATATCTAAGGGTTTAGTAATAGGTTCTATATTATCCAGTTGTATTATTTCAAGTTCTGAGAAAATATCTGATAATGAGAAAGAAACAGTCTGAAAATCTGTGGGAAATTTATGTAAACTTATCTTTGAAGAATCTACACAGGCAATTATCCCACACATTAATACAAAGACAGCACTATATTGTGTAATCCTAACCACTGATTAAAGTTTTCTTATACAATCAACCGAATTCATAACAAACATAAAAATACATAACTATTTTGTATACATAGATTTATGCTGGCAGATTATATATATAATCTGCCAGCTCAAAGACTAATAAATAAAAAATAATTATACTTCATCACATTCTGTGCATAAAACAAGTGTATAAGTATAATCCTCATCATCCGGCGGGCAATCCCCTGTTCCCGTTGGGTCACAAAATGAAGCATTTTGTTGACCTCTAATATAGGTTTCGCAACACCATACCCATCCATTGCCACCTTTTATATGTGAGAGCCTCTCGCGATTTATTACTTTATCATTTAAATTGTTAAGTTCTTCAAGTAAATTCATAATTAAAGCTTTAAGTTAATACTTAATTTTTGACTGCCTTGTTTATCATTTCAAAGTCCTGCAGAAATTTCTGCATTTTACTTTTTAAAATTATCTTTGTCACATCACCTCCTTTCATTTTTGGGAGAAGGATGGTGGCCACCATCATAAGACTTATTCAAATTTCGGAAATATAATCATAACGAGTCCGGAAATTTTCGACATTCTTCTACATAAAACTACAATCTTCTGCATTTTTCCGCATTAATCTGCATTGAATAATAAGGGGGAATAAATCCGGCCATAAAATAGGAGTCTGACAGTAAATTCAGATGTTAACAATCTGGCACTTAAGAGCAACCACCCTTCGATGCGCGGTTCGCGATTCTCACCGCTTACTCTTGCCTTCGCCCTGTGGGCTATGATGTGCGAAGCAGGGCCTTGGTATATTCTCTTAGCTAAGGGGCTTAAGAGTTGGCTCCAGCCCTGAGCTCGCCTACCCTGAGTCAGCAATAATGTTAATTTGTATATTAGTATATTAGTATATTGGTGTATTTGTGTGTGGTTAATTAGCTGATTTGTTGATTATTATATACTGGCTCAATGCTATTTAGGCATGGACAAATTTAAATCTAACTGTTCGCCTGTCTTACAAATTTATCGATATTTGTCCATGGAATAATCCTGTTTTTACCTACCTGACTTTCATTATCTCCACCATAAATAAGAAATGCTTCTGTTGTTTTATCACCGGAAATCTTGGCCCAATAATCCAGGTTGGAAAGGAGCTTCTTTGTATAAGTCCTTGCTGATTTTACCTCAACAGGGATCAAGGTCTGAGCTTTCTCAATCAGGCAGTCTACCTCATTTCCCCTATGGTCTCTCCAGAAATAACAGTTATTACGTAAGCCCCTGTGATACCGGTTCTTTATTAATTCTGAAATAACAAAGTTCTCAAATAAGCCTCCGGTAAGATAGTGTGTCTCCAGCTGCGATGCTGACTCAATGTCAAGCAATGAGCAAGCCAGTCCGGTATCAAAGAAATAGAGCTTTGGCATCTTAACCAGGCGCTTATTGAAATTCTTGTGATGTGGCTGCAGTAAAAAAATTACAAAACTGGCTTCCAGAACAGATATCCATGATTTAACAGTGTTTACACTTACCCCGGTATCATTAGCCAGAGAATTCATATTTAGTAATTGCCCGGTGCGCCCTGCACATAACTTCATAAACCTGACAAACAGATTCAGATCCCTGATGTTTTGTAGTAATCTAAGATCTCTTTCAATGTATGTTTGGATGTAGCTCGGGAAAAAATCTAACGGGCTTATTCCCTTATCATATATCCTTGGATAAAATCCCTTATAGATAAGTTCTTCATATGAACCAAATTTGATTCTTCCCTCTAATAGCTCAGAATAACTAAAAGGCAACAGGCGCAGTACAGCAACCCTGCCTGCAAGGGATTGAGCTATATCCTTATTTAACAGGAAACTTTGCGAGCCGGATATAATGAACTGACCACTTATACCTGTTTTATCAGTAAGTGTCTGTATATACGAAAATAACTCCGGCACACGTTGTATCTCATCAATGACCATTCTATCTGATATGCCCAGGAAAGATCGTGGATCTTCACTTGCAATTATTCTAGTATCAGGATCTTCAAGGGATGTATAGGTGTAATCCGGGAACGATTTCTTTAACAAGGTGGTTTTCCCTGACTGTCTGGGACCGGTAACAGAAACCACCGGGAACTTTCCTGCCATTTCAAGCAGCTTGCTTTCTAATTCTCTCTTAATCATTAACCAAATATACTACAATAAGTACAATTTTGCAATTAAAATGCAATTCTGTACCCTTGCTGGCCCTTCTTCACCTCCTTTCATGCTTCGGGCTAGGGAAGTCCTCAGTCGGCAATAATGCTAATTTGTATTAGTATATTGGTGTATTTGTGGGTTTATGGTTAATTAGCTGATTTGTTGATTATTATATACTGGCTCAATGCTATTTAGGCATGGACAATTCTTCAATTTTCATTTTTCAATCAACCTCTCCTCTCCCTCTCCTCGCAGCACTCGCGTGCCTCCGGCTCACTCGCGCTCTATCCCAAGATCACGTTACAGATCCTCGCGCTGTTTTAGCAATACTTTCTTCAGGTCCTTCTTGAGCATCATTTCACTAGTCTATATTATAATTATATACTTTTGTATACTACATATATGAGACCACTCCGAAAAAGGAAATTAACGAGGATACTCTGACCCCGAGAATTCGGGGTCACATAATTGTAGGTCATTTGCAAACCCCTCAACCCGACCCCGGAGCGGGTCGAATATTCAGTTTTGGACTTTTCGGAGTGGACTCATATATACATTATTTCACATTACTAATGCACATATTAGACAATTTACTTTTCTGTGCTTGTATGAAAATTAGACTTAAGATTTGAAGGTTTGACTCAGCTAGCGCTTTGTCGAGCCTGAGTAATAGGGCGGGCATCAGCCAAGGTGGGAGGCGAGCTAAGTTACCACTTCACTTAATTCAACCTGTTTAACCAGTCTGTTCCTATTTTAATTCCAGCAATATCAATACAGGGTTGTCGTCAATAGTCAAGGTATCGGCAATGTCTATCATCTGTTGCTTTAATCTTGGTCTCTCAGGCACTCCCTTCCTAAACGCATCGCTTTCAACAAAAGAAATAAGCTCATAAGAATCAATATAAGAGAACAGATAGCACTTATCATTTATATTAATTACTTTTTTAAAATATATCCCACCCGAACCTATCCAGTCATTCGGAATATTGGGAAGTCCTTTTTCTGAATGAAGAAGATATGACTTATTGGTAGACAAATCTAAAAGTGTAGTTTCATATGACAAATTTCCATTTTCTCTTTTTCGATATGCTATTATCCAGTATGACCCGATATCAACCATCGAATGTATTGACCTAATATTGTCAGGGAGTGACATTGCTTTTAAATCTTCAAGCGAATTGATTTCTCTCGTAAGTTCTGCTTTCGTTTCCATTCTTAAGCCATCTTCAAATTGACGCTTAACTACATATAAGGGCTGAAATCCCTTGTTACTGATTCTGAATATTGTATCCTCCAAATTATAATACCGAAAAAGTTCATCCCTTCCCTTAAATATTATTAAAGAACTATTGGTTGAAAAACTGGTTATCTCATCTTGTGAAAAATTGGTTTTATAATTCAGAATTATACCAGATGTATCCATTGCAAACCAGTCATAATCCTGTTTTACAGAAGCGCTTTTTGGAAAAAAATAGATTGTGTCATTTAACCAATACATTTCCGAACTTGCTCCCTTGGTCGGAAGTAAAATATTACGAATATGATTAAATCTTTTATCATATACCATAACCCTTTGTTTACCTGACGTATTGATATATATGTTGCCTGTTTTATCATCCACATGAAAACTGTTTATCCCGAGATACTCATCCGGACCTCTTCCATTCTTTGATAAAACGTCCATAAACCCGCCCTCATGATTGAAGGTGAAGATTTTTGTACCCTGTGATTTAATATAGAAAACCGAATCTGCCCACTGAATTTCATCTATGCGTGGTAATACGAAATCAGACTTCAAGGGAAGAAAAACTAAATCCTTTGCTATATCATCCAATGAGAAATCATATTCTTCAAACGATACAGGTAATGTTGGAATTACCGGATTCTGATCTCCTCTTGAACAAGATGCAATTAGAAATAAAACGGATATGAAGTAAATAACAAAAATATCAACTACAGGCTTCATTCTAAATATGGTCTATATTATGGAAGAGATAACAATATTTTCAAATAAAATACTTAAAGTAACCCGGCATTTAAATTTATAGCAAATTGCACTTTTTTAAAACAGTTACCAAATACAGTTGGCGCTATACAAAAAAATTGGTTTCTACCCGCAAGAATAACAACTAACATTTACCCATTCTATACCAAAACCGTCATTTTGGGGACATTCACCCCATACCGCTGTAGGATAACAACCTTCAAATGCGCCATCAACATACAAAGCACAACACCATCCACCACCTCCTTTTAATTTAACAAGTGTCTCATTACTAATGTGTTTTTCTGCATTAATCTGCATCGGATTCCCAGGAGAGTATATTTGCTTACATTCATGCATGTAAGCAGGCATACTCGAAAAATAGCTTGATTATTAAAAATAAGAATCCACTCCGTGGATTAATAATAATAGCCCGAAAAATAGTCCCTGACCTCCCGCAGGGAGCGTCAGGGTTACACCCCGGGGATAAAAACATTTACTCCACCCCTGCCGCCGCTTGGCTGCCGGGGTGTGCGGGCAATATATTTACCCACAGGTGTGACTGTGGCTATTACTATTTAACGCCTCCGGCGTTATTATATTCATGCTGTTCATCTATCTCTTCGTCACTAAGTCATCAGGTGAATTTCAACGCTATTCAGTTATGAGCTTCAAAAACTCAAAAGCTAACGTCTAAGATCCTCATTGTTGAGTCTATTTCCCATATTTATCCGTAAGAAAATGTTCAGACATGTGTGTGTATTCACTAATATTATATATATTTGGTGAATACAATCTCAATATTATGATAAAAAGAAAGCTTGAAGATCAAATATTAAAATCATCATCCCCTGGAAAGGCAATAATCTTACTTGGTCCAAGGCAAACCGGTAAAACAACATTAATGAAAAAAGTACTGGCCTCGGAAGATTACCTTTTTATTGACTGTGATGACCCTCTAAGCAGGACAAAACTTCAGGATGCAAATACAGAAAGTATAAGGCAGGTAATAGGTAAATACAAATATGTTTTCATAGATGAAGCTCAGAGGGTGAAAAATATTGGTCTAACACTGAAGATCATAACCGACCAGTTCAAGCACATACAACTTCTTGTTAGCGGTTCTTCTTCGCTCGATATACAGGCAGAGATAAATGAACCCCTTACCGGGAGAAAAATAGAGTACTTCTTATATCCGATAAGCTGGGCAGAATTATTGAATGACAGGGATTATCTGACTGTTCAGAGACAATTGGGAACAAGGCTTATATACGGTATGTATCCGGAAATAATAAATAACCCGGGGAATGAAAAGGAGCTGCTAAAGCAATTAAGCAGCAGCTATCTTTACAAAGACATTCTTGCATATAAGGATATCAGGAAACCTGAAATACTGGAAAAACTTCTAACAGCCCTGGCCCTTCAGCTGGGTTCGGAAGTATCATATAATGAACTGGCCCGCCTGCTGCAGGTTGATAAAAACACTGTAAGTACTTATATTGACCTTCTTGAAAAAGCATATGTGATTTTCAGGCTCAATCCCCTCAGAAGGAATTTACGCTCTGAAATAGGGACAAGCAGAAAAATATATTTTTATGATACCGGAATAAGAAATGCACTCATATCTAATTTCAATCCGATCGAATTAAGACAGGATCTCGGCGTTTTGTGGGAGAACTTCCTGATATGTGAAAGGATTAAGCTTAATCATTATAACAGGAAATGGGTAAACTATTATTTCTGGCGAACAAAAAACCAGCAGGAAATAGATTTCATTGAAGAAACCGGTGGTAAAATAAGCGCTTTTGAATTCAAATGGAATCCGCTTAAGAATCCTTCTTTTTCCAAGACATTTAAAAAAGCATATCCTGACAGTACGTCTCAAGTAATAAACAAAGATAATTTCAATGAATTCATAACGCCTTAGAGATAATCACGTACTTCTTCATGCGTTAATCGATATTCATCATTCGATATTCCCTGACCCCGTCAGGGATCACATAATTGAAGCCTTATAATTATAACCAAAAATCCACAGACTGCGTCCGACGAAGCCCTGAATCATCAGGGCGAAGTCGGAGTGGATTAATATTAATAGCCCGGGAAGTAGTCCCTTACCTCCCGCAGGGAGCGTCAGGGTCTTAGCTCCGCTCGACTATTGTTATTATACCCCTCCTCCTCCTCTGCGCGTCGAGATCGAATAATAAGCTTCAGTCTATTTCAATTTTAATAACATCAGCATCGGATTATCTTCCATGTGTAAGTGTATCAGCAATTTCCTGCATTTTTAGCTTTATTTTCGGTAAACCTGTAGATGCGCCCATTGTATAAATCGCCTACATACAGTTTTCCATCATGCCATTTAATGTGCCTCGATCTGAGAACAGGATTATACAAACAATAATTATGTCTCTTGCGATAGTCAGATTAAACAGTGTTTTCAACTGAAAGGTGTTGATTTTAAATGTAAAATTAAAACTTTTTACTCAAGCCATTTCCATACAGGGATGACTCTGATGGTATTATTATTAATCCTGAGTGTGTCTTCTTCATCATATGTAAGAAGGAGCCCCTCCTTTAGTCCATAGGCTTTCATTGCTTCAATAAGCCCCTCCACCTCGCGGAGACGGTTATCTGAATTGAGTTCATAACATACCTGTATGGCTTCCCTGACTTTTGTCCCCTGCCTTATAACAAAATCGCATTCATGTTTTTCTTTATGGTAAAATATCTCCTTACCTTCTTTTCTCAATTGAAGAAATACCAGGTTTTCCAGCATCCTGCCCCTGTTTTCACTGAAAGTAAAAGCATTCTGGTTAATGATCCCGTTATCGACACAGTATATTTTCTTGGCATTTACCATCTGCTTTCTTACCGAATAATCGAACTTCCTTACCTCAAACAGCACATAAGCCATCTCAAAATGCTGCATAAACTGGCTGACACTATTTGCCGACCCTACACCTATCAGATTTTTCAGCTTATTATATGACGTCTCCCTGCCAATATTGGAAATAGCATATTGAAGCAATGATTTGATGGCGGTTTCACTTCGTAATTCGTTCCGTTGCATAATATCCCTGTAAAAGATATCCTGGAAAAGATTTCGAAGGATCTCCGGATCATTTGCTTTTAAAAACTCCGGAAATCCACCCTCCCCGAGATATTCGTCAAATAATAAAAGGGAATGTTTTTCCCGGCGAAGTTTCAGGAACTCTTTATATGAGAACGGGAACAGTTCACCTGAGAGATGCCTCCCCGTCAGTCTGGTACCCAGCTCGCTGCTAAGCATGGCAGCGTTACTGCCTGTAATAATGACCTTTTCTCCCCTGTCAACAAGTTGTCTGATATATTTCTCCCATCCTTTTATATTCTGGATCTCATCAAAGAAATAAGTCCCGCCCTCACCCAGCATTTCATGTAAGATCTCTTCGGATTTACCGAAATCACTCAGTTCAAAACCCGTAAGGTTAATATCCTCAAACCGCATATAGTAGACCGTAGAAGTATCACGGAGATATTGCCTTGCCAGGGTGGATTTGCCACACCTTCGTACACCGGAGATTACGGTGGCAAATTTTGACATGAGCTTCAGCGACTTGTCCCTCTCAACACCCAGATCACGCTGCAGGTCCTCTTGTTGTTTTGAAAAAACCATTTTCAGGTCTCTTTTCAGTATCATAATTATTTTTTATATTACTATTATAAACTTTTGTACAGTATGAATATACATAAATTTATATTATTAATATAAATAATGTAGATATTTTTATGATTTGATACCTGATGGCAGGTAGAATAATGAAAAATAGCATTTAATGATTGCCACTGTGGCTATTACTATTTAACGCCTCCGGCGTTATAATCTTCACGCAATTCATCAATCTCAACAGGGCTAAGTCCGCTCAACTTCACTCCGGTGCTGAGCTCGGGTTCATATAATTACAGCCAAAAAGCCCAATTCTATCCGGTTATCCGGGAAGGATTGAATAACAACCATATATCTATTTCAATTTCAATATTACCAGCACCGGATTATCTTCTTCAGAAATTGATGACTTAAGCTTCATAAATTCATTGTTTTGATTTTTGAACTTATCATCAACCTTATGAGACATTATTTCCGTTGGCAAAACTGTACTTATCAAAATACTATCGTTCGATAATAATGCATATTTCAAAGGAAGTCCTCCATCTAAATCATTTATTATCCCATTCTCATTATAATAATACTCCCCGGTTTTTTTATTTAATGAGACTATACCGGTTGTGTTTTTATATGTTAATCCCACAAACAGGAATGTATTCGTTTCAAAAAAACCGCTTGTTATCATGCATTCCTGAAACACTTTTTCTAATGATGGCGAATTTCTTTTTTCGATAGTTAAGCCTATATTACCCTTATTGAAAATAACATACGGAGAGAAACCTGTTTCCGGAGATACCGAGTACAAAGTATCATCAAGGAATTCCGAATAGAAAATACCATTCATAGTACGATAGCTGGAAACTTCATTATTGATGCCAATATTAAAATCAGACTTAAAAATGAATTTATTTATGGAGTATTTCACCATTTCCCCTGCTCTGTTTAGTATTATATGAGTTGGTACAGGTTCTCCGCTTATAGGAGGTGTCCCTAGATAAAAATGTTCGTCATCCAGGACCTTAAAAGTCCAGGCCGGGTAGTTCAGTTTAAGCTCTTTCAAAAAAGAACCGTCACTGATTGAATAATAATGAAGTGTTCTCCCTGAGAGAATAATAACTGAATCCGTCCCGGCATTAATATCAAAATCAAGAATGTGTGAGTATTCACCAGGACCCCTTCCAATCTTGTTTATCCCTGTTAAGAAATTACCTTCCCAGTTATAGATGTTTATTGTATTCAGGTTTCTTACCAAAATCTTCTCATTTGTAATATTTATCCCGTAGATCCAGCTAAGAAAGCCGCCACTGCTGGTATCAGGTTTTATGTAATCAATACTTTCCACAAAGTCTGAAAGTTTATTATTACTCTCCGGCATGTTCCTGGTCAGGTCAATAATATAAGGAGGACCGTGGGGCTTATTTACTGAATCGGAACAGGATACAAGGAGAGAAAGTATAACCAGGAAAATGATCCTTTTCATTCTATAATATCTTTTTCTAGAGATCAAATTCATCCTTAAGGTTGAAAATAAATACCACAGGATTGCTGTTTTCAGTGAGCTGGCTGTCAAGCTCTTCAAGACGTTTTTTCTTTTCAGGTTCGATATCAGTCGATTCCAGTTTTTCTGCTATCTTACTTTTAATATCCGGTGCTTGAAGAGCGAATACTAGAGTATTACCCGGATTGAAGTAAAATTGACTGTTGAAGTTTCTCTTATCCACAAGTTCATATATATCATCAAAGGCTTCAATCCTAACTGAGTTGTTTTTCTCTTTATGAATTATTGCCAGTTCATAATGCATATTATAACTTCCACCCCATCTACCCGGTCGGTATTCATTAATATCAGCCTCTATTATTTCGGAACAATTAATTATCCAGTAATCATCAGTTTCTGCTACGACTGAAAAGTTGTATTCCCCTATTACTGACTCCGGTTCAACAATTTTGTTATAATCATGTCCCCGTACCCCCCGGTCAAATATGTATTCAGGTACAATTGACTTACCTGATATTGAATATACGGTATCATTCCCAGCTGAATATATTATCCATCTGTCATCATTAATATAGAGTGAACGTCCTCCTATGGCAGGTGTGAATCCTTTCTCAGGAGAAGGAGGATATTCAACCCTGTTTATTCTTTCAATTATTTTCCCATTCCTGTCATGAATAACAAGAAAAACGGAGTCTCGGGGATAATTTGGATGACCTGTTAAAGATCCCGGGCTATACCAAATATCACCGGAATAACTAATTGCATTACCCATAAGATCAAAAGGTTGCTTAATATTGCACACAAATTCTGCATTGCTGTTAAACAACTGGTTCTCACCCCCGAAATTAAGCACAAACATTTCATTAGCAATAAGTGGAAACATTGCCGACAGCAAATAACCGGTATGTTCACCAGGTCCGGCTCCTCTTCCTCCCACCTCTTTTATGAATTTACTTGTCTTATCAAACATATAACAGGTAACCGGTCCGGGAAAATCTATTTGTGTTCCGACAATAATATTTTCGTTAAAAAGGAAGACCCTGGTATTACCAACAAGACATTCCTCCTTTGTTTCCAGGGGTATTACTTTGTAATCGTCAATGAGATCAGAGATTCCCATTTCATATACCTCATCAGGCAGGTTATCAAAATGAATAACAGGAATTTTTCTTCCGTCAACATTCACGGTAGTTACAACCCTGTTCTCAATATTATTACATGAGAACAACGACAGGATAATAATTAAAAAAATAAGGTTTCTCATTATATTATACGGTTGGTTAATTAAGGCTTTTCAGATATTTAAATATCACAGATAAAATACATAATAAATTACAGTGAACTGTGTAATTGTTGAACTGGGATTGTTATAGATCCCGATTAAACGTTTTAACAGTTCAACAGTTAAACATTCACATCATCATTACCTCAGGTCTGCGACCTTCGGTGAGCTTGCCTCGAATACTCGAGGCTCGGTTCGATATTGACTCAGGCATTCTGCCTTCGTCGAGCTCGCAGCACTCGCGCGCCTCTGGCACTCTCGCACTGCTCGGTTCGATATTCTACATTCAAAAATCCTCCTTCACCACCCTGTACCTGAACCTGTGGTAAACCGGTTCTCCCTTATAGCTCATGCCGTTTATTATGCCCACGGAATATGAATTATAACCCGCGTTGAAGTATGTAACGGTAGCTTCTCCGTTTTCATCGATTGTGATTGCGGGGTCCCAGTGAACAGATAAACGGTAATCAGCCCTTGACATATCAAGGGTATCAATCTCATAATTGGGTTTATAGAACTCCCTGTATGTATCACACAGCGGATCAGTTATAACTGAGGTGATTTCTTCTTCTGCTTTATTCAGGTAATCCTCAAGGTCGTCTTTAAGGTATATCATAATCGCCCCGCCCAAAGCCTTTGAACCAAAGAATAAATGCGCCTGCGGACCGGATATTATACTGATTGACTTCACCATTTCAGGAGTAATGTGGTTTACATCATAATAATTAACAGAGATAGGTATATCATCAATTACAAATACTGCCGGGTATTCCTTGAATCCTTCCAAGAAATTTACTAACTGGCTTCTGTAATAAAAATAATGTATGTATTCACCAGATAATACATCAACAACCTCCCGTCTGGGCATTTTGACATTATAAATCAATTGTTTAATATCCAGGTTTACATTAAAACCCTCGGGAGAAGCGGTGGAAACATTTCCAATATTCTCGAGTGTCTCTGCAAATGTAAAATCCTTTGCCCTTCGTAGTTCCCGCTTATGTGTAACAGTCACTTCCGGGATATTTATCAGGTCGGCAAATATGCTTGAATCAGGTTTAGTGAAAGCCGTTTCAGGTGTCAATACCAATAATTTCTTATCATAACCATTTACGGAAAGAGCCTGTTGTGTGAATAACTTATTTTCACTCTCCTGAAAAGTCATACTCCATCTCTGCCTGTCCCTTTTATCCTGGAAATCCCATACCAGTTGTTTGTTGTAGGATAACCTGTTTGGCTTATATGTAAACCTGCCTTCCCTGTCGGTATAGATCGATTCAAAATAGTATCTGGAAGGATCCAGTACCAGTATCTCCCTGCCTGATGCTTTTCTTCTTCTCCTGGCAAGAGGTTCTATCTTCCCTGATATTATATCATAGCTTCTTCCCTCTCTGGCTAACCCCGCCACATTCCTTTTCATTATCTCCTCCATTGAGAACCTGCGCCATCCGTAGGTTAACAATAAAAGATCAATATTTGTCTTAAAGTTCTCATTATCTGCACCTAAATTATCAATTATATACAAAGGAATATTAACAGGTATTGCCTTTTTCAATGATGACTTCAACCAGAAAGTATATTGAATATTTTTCAGCACGAGTTTGTCTGATATGCAATTGATACTATCTATCACTGATAATGACAGGTTTGTACTTACAGGTTTGTTATGCTGGTCGGTGACCTTTATTTTTATCTCCATACTTCCCCTTGCCGGATATGCACCGTATTCAGGTGAAGCCTCAATTTTTAATCTACTTCCTGTATCAAGAAAAACCAGTCTTTCAGCTACAGGTATCTTACCTCTGAACACAATCAGGTTAGCTGCACCGCTGGAAATTTCATTAAACTCCAGGTTTACTTCGGTTGAGCCGGTAAAGACTGCTTCTGCCGAACCTATAACCATTTTACCCTTGATCAATACAAGGTGAAGGTTTTCTTTTTCCCTGTCTGTAGAACTGATCCGGATAGTTAATTTATCCTGATAATTACCGGTTATACTTAGAGCAATACCCTGGGGCAGGGATTTGGGAAGATCAAAAGAGTTGCCCTTGCGATTAAGCGGTTCAAGAATCCTGGCGGTATAGCTCATGTTTGTTTCCGGAATAAACGTGAGTTTTGCCAAACCCAGTTCATTTGTCTCAACAGTATCAATATTATTATCTGCCTCATCCATTAATGCAAGCTTCAATTTCTGTGGTTTACCTGACTCCGAAACAGCACATATGCCCATGTTATTTCTTAAACCCGCCACAAGCTGCCCTCCTTCAGGCAGAAACTGAACATCAATTTCTTCTGTTATCAGATTTGTTTTCTTCACACTAGCTCTTTTATTGAGTTCTGCAGCAAAACTGATCTTATCTTCAATTTCTATGCTTTGAACAAAGCAATCATCCGGGTTGAAGTTCTGGAGATAAGACGGATATGCCACAAGCCTGTATACTCCCTGTTTCATATTTTGAGGCAGTTCCATGCTCCCTGCACCAAAACCTCCGCTCAAAGCAAACCTGGCCGTATCAACGATAGTATTTGCAGAATCAACAAGTAATACATAGAAAGTCTTACTCAACTCCGACGGATACCCTGTCGACAGCTCTTTTACATAAGCCTTGAAAAAGATCTCCTCACCGGAAATATACCTGTTGCGGTCGGTATGAAGGAAGAGTTCTTCTACCGGTTTCTCATACCAGTAATTATTGAGTTTTGTAAGCAGTTCATCCTTTAGCAGTGCCCCGGCTACACCGGTATTACCCATCAATTCAAGGCCTGAATATGCTTTTATAATATTCTGGTCCTTCCAGAAGTCTTTGTCATACCTGTCCCTATAATCGGGTATCATGTCCATATAATCAGCTACTTCATCTGCAGGAATACGTGTTACATTCTTATCTGTCCTGCTTACAGTGACAATCTGATTGTAAACCCTGTAATCCCTGGACACTCCTGTTTCTTTTCTTTCCAGTCTAAAACATATCTGGCCATCGGTATAATATAAATAGTACTTGCTATCCGTTTTTCTGTATTCGGCCGTGAACCTGGCATCTGTCATTTCAACAACTGACCCTTCGGGTGTCCGCGTTAAATATATCTCATCAGCATTTCTCAGCAGGTCATCCTGCAGCCAGTATTCAACCTTTACAATCGCATTATCGATCTCTCTTATATATATTTCACCGGAATACAGGTTAAGGGTACGTTCATAATTTCGTTTGTACCTTCGCCACAGGTCAGCATTCTCCCTGCTTATCTCACCCCTGTCAGGCGTAAAGGATATTACCAGGATAGCTTCATCGCCCCCGCCAAGGACCCGGTCAAGATCGAACTTATAATAATGCAAATCCTCTTTTTTAAGAAAGCTAATCCTGTTTTTAATTACGTCATCATTAATACGGTAAAATGCCCCTCCTTCAAAATTAAAGCCACTACCGGTACTTGCACCACTAACCTTTACCACCTTAACCTGGTCCTCGTTCCTTGTCATATTAAATGAAGACTTGTAAACTTCCAGGAGGGCTTCAGTAACGGCCGATTCTAAATTATCTTCATAGGTAATCTCACGGTAAAAGCACTCCAGCTTGTTTGGTTTAATCTCGTAATTATCAGGGATCGCCCAGATAGCTTTATTAACAATGTCCCATGCGTTTAATCTCTTTGATTTGACCAGTACCTCACCAAGCACCACATCGAGAGGTTCAAGGAAAATTCTCAGATTGGTCATTATTTCTTCAGTAACAGAAATATATTCAGGCTTATAACCTATGTATGATATTTTGATGAGCTTACCGAAATGTTCCGGTGGGATATTGAGTTCAAATTCTCCTTCGCGGTTACATGCCACACCAACAGAGGTGCTGTCAATAATAACAGTTGCGTTCACAAGCGGAAGCCTGTTGTCAGCATCGTACACTATACCCAGAATCTTTGACCCCTCCTGTGAAAATACTGTACAAACAAGTAAAAACGAAAAAAAAAATATTAGTAACAGTTTGAGCAATATCTTTCTCATGGAACAGGGTATTAAATCAGATTCAATAACAGTTATCACAAGTTACGATATTAATTTTAGATTGAGTAGGGTTGAGTTTTACAGGTTAACATTTATTAAATATTATTTCCCTATGCATGACCCACGGAGTGGGTTAATAGTAATAGCCACAGTCACACCTGTGGGTAATAATATTGATCCCACCACACCAACGGCCGCCGCGCGGTGGATAGAGGGTGGTGGGGTAAATGCCTATATCCCCGGGTGACACCGGGGCTATTGCTATTTACCGCCTCCGGCGGTATTTGGTTTCATGATTGACTCAAACAGAGTACTTGCGGTCCGTTTTAACAATTCCGCATCTGCACTTATGCGACGCTTACCGTATGAGAGAACACGTCATATTTTGTCCTTCCCTGCTATCAATAATAATCCACTATTCCAGTATTGACTCACCCTGCTTGCGCGGATCTCCAGATCCGTGCAGCAGGGATTCGTCGAGCTCGTCACCTTCGCCCCCGAGTACTCGGGGCTCAGGTTCCTCGGTTCCATTATTCCAGTATTCCATTATTCCTTCACCTTTCATTACATCCCCCAACCCCCTTCAAAGGGGGATCAAAAAAAAGGCCCCGTTGCCGGAGCCTAAAAAAACGAGTCAGGTAAAAAGTATATAGTTAATAGCTCCTCAATGAGAGCCTGAAGTTGCCTATGGCTTCTTTGGCTGTAACCTGGAAGTTCCATTCACCGGTTTTGGTGCCGTTCTCTTCATCAATACTGAAGGTCTTGGACCAGTTAACCGATCCGTATTCATCAATAAGCACCTCGGTATAGGTCTTACCGGAAGGCATGGTGATCTTTATTCGTATTTCACCTTCTTTACAAGTGCCCGAAACATTAATGGATGCCCGTTTTGCATCTTTTTCTATTTCAAAACTAAGATTCTTGGTAAAACTGGCCTCATTAACATTTTTAGTATACTGCAGGCTGCTTGAGGATTGTGAACCACCAATAAAATAGATATTATTCAGGTCAGAACCTGTTGATAGCATCATTGGATCACGTACAGTCCAGGCTTCTGCATATGCTTCACGAGCATCCCTGACAGCCCGCTCAATCTCTTTCTCACGGATCATAATCCTTTCCTGTTCTTCATGGGCTTTCTTCTCCTGTTCCTGGATCTTCTGCTGCATAAGTTGCTCCTGCTTTTTCCTTTCAACCTCCTCCTTTGTCTGACCGTAAACCGATACAGCTCCGAAAGCCAGTAAGAAAGAGACAATAAATAATATGGTAACCTTTCTTTTCATGATATTTAGTATTTGTTATTATTCACATTTCAAATTTAAACACAAATTGCAGCAGATTTTGTTAACAGCGGGTTAAAGTAGGGTTAAAGGCTTCTGAGCTGTCTTATAATTACTTAAATTTGATCAGGTATAAAAAAATGATCATGCAGAAATTTAAGACTCTGTTACCTGTATTTGCTGCCCTGGCAATATTTATACTGGCACAGTTTTATATTGTACGGCAGGTATGGCTACAGAAGGATGAGGTATTTGCTTTAAGGTACCGTTCGGTATCACAGGAAGCAATACAGGAGATGGCTGCCTACGATTCATATAATGGTTTTAAAAAGGCGTACTTTATTATTGATGATATTACACCCCTGTATATAAAGGAAAGCCGGGCACTGTTAAACACTGGGGATTCTGCCTTATTTGCCAAAGACATCAGGGAAAATTATACTAAAATACTGGCCGAAGACCAGCTACTTTCAGAATACCTCAGTAAATATTACGAGAAACTGGGCCTTGAAAACAAGATAAAGCCCATTATATATGTTAATTATATCGATCTTATTGACATACAGGATAATATCAGGGTTTATAAGGCACCACTTAGTGAACTTAAAAAACAACAGTCTAACAAAAGTATTCTTGTTTATACCTTTAACAGCGAAGGCAATAAATACAAAATATCATTTGATTATTATATAGATATAGCAAATAAAGAAAAAATAATATTCCGTGAACTGAGCCTGACACTTTTTCTTAGCATACTCAGTTTCATTGTAATAAGCGCTATTTATATTGCCACTATGAGAAATTACCTTGAAGAAAAACGTCTTTCAAGTCTGAAGACAGATTTTATCAATAATATGACTCATGAACTGAAAACTCCACTTTCAACCATCACTGTGGCAGGAAAAACTCTTAAGCATGATGCCATTATTAACGACAAGAAAAAGATAATAGAAACTGCCAATATGATTGGTAAACAATCATTGCACCTGAATAAACTGATCAACCTTATCCTTGAAATAAGTATGTGGGAAAGGACACAGTTCGAGGTTGATAAAAAAGAAACACCTGTTGAAGACCTCCTCAGGGAGATAGGCGAAAACTTCATGAACGGATGCGGGGAAGGATGTAATTTTACTGAACATTATGATCTGAATGGAGCAAAAGCAGAAATTGACATCCTGTATTTCACCACTATGATCAATAACCTTCTTAATAATGCTGTAAAATATTCAAGAAACATTCCCGAAGTTCGTCTTGAAGCACACGCAAATAACAGTGATATTATTATTAAAGTTGCGGATAAAGGAATTGGAATAAGCCGGAGTGAACAGAAAAATATTTTTGACAAATTTTACCGTGTCAGCACAGGTAATATACATGTGTCAAAAGGTCTTGGATTGGGCCTTTACTATGTGAAAAGAATTGCCGAAGCGCATGGCGGTTCAGTAAGTGTAAGCAGCAAAAAGGGTAAAGGAAGCGTCTTTATAGTAAGTATACCGAAAACCATATAACCAGAGCCATGAAAGTTTTAATAGCAGAAGATGATATTGACTTTGGCAATATACTCAGTCAGTACGTCTCTATCAGCGGGTTTGAGGTTGTTCTCACTCGCGACGGCAAAGAAGCCTGGGCCAGTTTCAACCAGGAAAAACCGGATATTTGTGTTCTTGATGTTATGATGCCTGAAATGGACGGTTTCTCACTGGCAGAGAAGATCAGGCAAAATGACTCCGATATGCCATTTGTGTTCCTTACGGCGAAAACTCTTAAGGAAGATATTATTAAAGGTCTCAAAATGGGTGCCGATGATTATATAACAAAACCGTTTGACCCTGAAGTGCTTATCCTGAGACTGAATAATATCCTGAGAAGAGTATATTCAACAATCAATGATGAATATACGATATCTTCCACAACCCTGAAATTTAACACCCTCGAGCTGCACTGCAAAGGGAAAAAAGAAAAATTAACTCTCAAGGAAGCACAGCTTCTGAGGTATCTTATGGCCAATAAGGACAGTATATTGCGCCGTGACGCTATACTCAACGAAGTATGGGGAGAAGATGATTATTTCCTGGGGCGCAGCATGGATGTTTTTATCAGCAGGCTGAGGAAATACCTGTCGCCTGACCCGGGACTGGAGCTCAGGACCATACGGGGGACGGGGTTCGTTCTGGAAGAGATGAAAGAGTAGTTATGAGTGATGAGATTTGAGCGATGAGATAAAGTCAGATGCTCGCTGCTTGTTACCCCGACGTTCATTACATTCAGTCGGGATTGTCGATGCACTGCAACTCGTTACTCGTTTTCCCGAAGAAGCACTTGCTGTTTCGGGGCTGGCTGCGAGCCGTCGCCAGAGGCTTTGGCCGCCGGAGACCGGTCAGGCAAGGATTTTTGACTACTAACCCTGCTTGATTCAAAACGACAGGCATGAAGAATAAAAGGCTTATTCCTCTGATACTTGTTTTCCTTCTAACAGGTAAACCGGGTACCTTGTTGTCGCAGACTGACAGTCTGCATAATCCGATTGTGGTCGGTTTACAGGGCTCATATGGATTCATAATTCCACATTCCAGGAAAATTGAACCATTGTCACATACAAATCCGTTTTCTTTTGAGCTGAATACTGCCCTGCACCTCACTGCTGAAAACGTCTGGAAATATTGCTTCTGCTATCCGAGGGTTGGGGTAGCTATTCACTATGTCGATTTTGGAAACAGGCAGGAGCTGGGTTCAGCATTTGCAGTTTATCCGTATATCGAACCTTTTATAGGGGCAGGGCGCAGGCTTAGCTTAGCTGTACGTTTTGGCACAGGATTCTCGTATCAGACCACTGTTTACGACTCAATTACCAATCCCCGTAATTTATTTTTCGGTTCCCACTACGCCATTATTGCCATGCTTGGTACGAGCCTGAATCTTAAGTTGAATGAAAATACGACCTGTAGATTAACTTTCAATTATAACCATATCTCAAACGGTGGGACCAACATGCCTAACCTTGGGATTAATTACCCTCTTTTTGGGCTGGGCTTAGACTATATTATTAAGCCATATGATTTTGAAGAAAGGGAAAAGAACAGGGATATTGTTCTGAATCCGGACAAGAACCGCTTTGATATTGCGCTTTTCTTTTCCGGACGCGAGAGTAAGCAATTTGATAGTTGGTTTGGGGTTTATGGTATATGGGGTGGCTACAGCCGGATGATTGGAAGGGTAAGTGCTTTCTACACCGGGGCAGAGCTTGTTTGCGACCACCTGATCAAGAAAATTGTCTGGCAGGATTATATTGATGGTGTTATTGATGAGGTACCTGACCATAAGAGATTTAGTATTTTGGTTGGACATGAGCTTGTACTGGGCAGTTTTCTCTTTTCACAGTATGCAGGGTTTTATCTTTATGCTCCTGTGAAGGCACCCAATCCGTGGTATCAGAGGTATGCCCTGCTTTACAGGATTGCCCCTTCAACATGGATCGGGGTAAATGCCAAATCACATTATCAGGTTATCGACTTCATCGATCTGAGGCTTATGCGCTCATTCTGATAATATTAGTGCATGAGTTCGTAGCCCAGGTCATGTTCCCTGTTAACTGCGGGAATACCTTCCTTCATCCATCTGGGCATTGGTTCTCCCTTGAGGTAGTGAGCAAAGAATTGTGCCAGGCGTATCTGGAAATCTTTCTTATTCTTAAGCTTCTGTGGCCAGTGGGGTTCCCCGGTATAATTAAGTAACCATACTGGTTTCTGCAGTCTGCGAAGGGCTATGAAATATTCAATACCCTGGTACCATGGCACATGCCCGTCCTGATCGTTATGCATAATAAGAATAGGCGTGGTAACCTTATCCATTGTAAATAAGGGAGAATTTTCAAAATACCTTAAGGGATATTCCCATATGCTACCACCTATCCTGCTCTGGGTATGCTCGTACTGGAACGACCTGTTCAGACCTGTCCACCAGCGTATTCCACCATATGCACTGAACATGTTAACAACGGGGGCTCCTGATTCAATGGCAGCAAACATATCGGTACGTGTGGCAAGATAAGCCACCTGGTAACCTCCCCAGCTATGCCCCTGAGCGCCTATATGCTCAGGATCAACAAATCCCTCATCAACCAGGGCAGTCACACCCGGCATAACACAGTTATATGCACTCCCGCCCGGGTAGCCATCTTCATAATAAACATCAGGGTTAAATATTATATAACCATTGCTGGTATAATAATGGTAATCGATGGTCGACCTGTGCAGCTCGGGTGTTCTGTGACTATACAGGCCACCGGATGACTTTTCATAAAAGTTTACTATCATTGGGTATTTCTTTGAAGGATCAAAGTTGTCGGGTTTATAAAGCAACCCTTCCAACTTACGGCCATCGAGAGATGTCCACCTGTAAAGCTCGGCTGTCCCCCATAAAAAATCATCCTGCTGCGGGTTGGCATTGCTTATTTTTCTGCTATTCCTGAATTTCAGGTCTGATACCAGGATATCAGGAAACTCATTGAATGTCTCTTTTGTATAAACTACAATTTCAGCATCATCAGCTTTTACCGGCCGTGACAGTTCGTACTCACCACTAATTAATAGTTCGGGTTCTGATGCCCTTTTCAACCCCCATTTATAATAACCCGACTCACGGCTTACTTCATTGGTTCCAATAAGGTATTGTGCTTCTTTATCATAAAGAAAATCTTCTTCACTGTCAAAGCTTATAAGCCTGTATGAAATTTTATCTTCACGCCCGGATGCTGTCATGTTTACAGGATCATAACCATTTTCGGGATCCACCTTCCATATATCATACCGGTCGTATATGAAAACAGAAGCATCGTTCTCAAGCCAGCCTGCCGATCCATAGGGATAAGCATAGTTAGGGACATCATTCAATTCATCCTCAGCCCTTATTATGCCCGGTTCTGTAATCCTGTATTCTTTACCTGCCTTAATATCATATGTATAATAGGAATAATCAGGGTAATTGAACCATACCAGGTAATTGCCACCGGGGGAGGCCTCTACCCTGGCACATATGTCTTTCTTTATCACTTCCCTCTCACCGGAGTCAAGGTTAAGAAGGTAAACGTCATAATGATCAGGACTGCCCTCCCACATTGATTGCAGCTCGTATGGTTTGTTTGAAAGAAGAAGTACGTAATTGGAATTCCCATCATCAAGGAGCCTTGAATCGGGTATGGCTTTGGTTTCAACCTGCAATGGTCTTTTATCCTTTATATCATACATTGCCATATAAGTCCTTTTCAATTCATTTTCTTTATTTATAACCTGGACTGTGTGCAGTGTGCCCTCACTGCCATGCCATATATCAACATCAGGATATTCATCATCAAGGATGGTAGAATCTCTTTCAGGGCGTTCGGGGGCAGTTCCGAAGAACACTCTTTCCCCGTTATCAGAGAATGATATCCTGCCATTCTCACTGATTATCCAGTTTTCCGGGAAAGCGGTATTATCATTGGTAACTGCTTCTTCAGGCTCATTACCTGACCAGATGTACAGGGAATAGCCCGAATCCTTGTCTTCACTATCTTTGGCCAGGAAAACCATCGTATCACCTTTCTCCGTAATCGTGACCTGCTTGTATTCGTTTTCACCGGTCATAACCGTATCAAGCCTGTCCGCATGCAGGTCATACAGGTATATTCCTGATTTGAATTCCATATCATCGCCAGTTGATACAAAAAACAGTTTCCTGCCTTTTTCTGCAAAATTATATTCGGTAACGAAAGGCCAGGATAACAATTCCTCATTTTCTAGGTTCTTGAGGTTCAGAACAAAACCATTTTTATCCGACTCTTCTTTGTCCTTCTCCTTATTTTCACTTTCATCTCCTTCATTTTCTTCTTTCCCTTCTTCTTCAGCCGGTTTAAGCTGGTAGGCCAAAAATGCTGCCCATTCCTCAGGTACCTTATAATTCTTAATCTCTTTCAGCGAATCAATTTTCCCGGTATTTATTGAATATATGCCAAGAATATTGCCCGGCATATCCTCCTTCTTTGTCTTTTTCAGTTTCAGTTCCCTCACAATTTCATAGCCCGGTTCTATGGTGAATATCAAAAATCTTGAATCATCAGTGATCTTTATATCAGTGCCACACTCTGATTCGAATTTTTTCTGGCCTTCTTTAGTATACAGGTATATTTTTGAGTCGCCCCTCCATGGTTCTGTCTTGTAAGCTACCCACTCACCGTCATCAGAGATCACCCTTTCGGTAATCCTCTTCCATGATTCAATATTGTCATGCTTAAGTGGTTTTTTCTGGGCATCAAGATTCGATGTTAGAAGTAAAAATAAAATAATCAGAGAATAGGTGTTGAGCTTTTTCATGGTATAATGAGTTGTTAGTTCAAGGTTCAGGGTTGACAATACCTGCCGAAGGTAATATATTGATTCTGGAATATTGGAATGTTGGAATACTGCAAAAGCAGTAGGTGGTTGCCTATTATCCATTATTCCATTAATCCAATATTGACTCACCCTGCTTGCGCGGATCTCCAGATCCGTACAGCAGGGATTCTTCGAGCTCGTCACCTTTGCTCGCTTCGCAATCTCAGGTTCCTCGGTTCCATTATTCCATTATTCCAGTCGTTTGTATGAGGCCAGTATGATTTAGATGGCACTGGTGTTGCCACTCAGTATGCTAGTCTATTCCCCGAGTATTTCAGTAACTTTCTTTCTCAATTCGTCCCCTCTTACATTTGTAGCAATTATTTTCCCATCGGAATCGAGCAGGAAGTTAGCCGGTATGGAATTCACTGCATATAGCTGCGCAGCTCCATTTTCCCAGAATTTGAGGTCCGACACGTGTGTCCATGTAAGCTTGTCATCTTCAATTGCCTTAAGCCAGTCATCCCTTTCCCTGTCGAGGGATACACCCAGCACGTCAAATCCTTTATCATGGAATTCATTATATACGGCTACCACGTTTGGATTCTCCTGCCTGCAGGGTCCGCACCATGCTGCCCAGAAATCAATGAGCAAAATCTCCGGTCCAATGACATCAGAAAGGCTTACAGGATTTCCTTCCGGATTATTCTGGGTAAAATCAGGTGCTGTTTCACCTACAGCCACTTTTCTGAGTTTTTCAATCCTGTCCTTAAGGTCAATAATGATTTGTGTTTCCATTAGTTTTTGGTCGAGCTCTTCGACATATGATTCAATCTCCTCACCATTCAGGTCATATGAAATGGACCGCAGTATCATTGGTGTAACATATGATGCAGTATGCGACCCTATAAATTCAACATAATACTCATCTATCTCATCAAAAAGAAGATTTCTTTCTGCTTCGAGCTCAGCTGCTTTTTGTTCATCGCCTGCCTGTTGTGCATTCCTGATTTCCTGGAACAGGGTATTATTCCTCTCATAAAAGGGTTCCAGCCCGTTATTAAATTCATCATATTCATCCTGTGTTGCGGATCCTTCTACTTCTGCCACAAATAATGAATCGGCATGGCCATTTACAATGATTTTTGAATTTTCGAGGAAGAACATTAAGTAACCTCTTTTGCCATCAACTGATAAATAATAAGCATCAGGGTAATTAACTGAACCACCGTTTATCTGGAAGGCCCCCTCTTCAACAGAAGCAGAATCGATTTTTATAAACTGTCCCGATTCACGTTTTTGAAGGTATACTGTCCCTTCATCAATGCCTGCCAGCTCACCTTCCACTATATATCGTGGATCAGTTGTACAGCCTGTAATAAGGGCTGTAACAAGAGTAAAAAAAAATAGTTTTTCCATACGTTTCATATTGATATTTTTTATTAAGCCTACAAAAGAAGTAAAAAAATATCAATGTTCTTTCTTTTTGAAATATTTATTCAGCATCTCTGCTGCTGCTGCATATGATGTTATTCTGCCCTCATACAGGTCAGACTCAAGGCCGGGCAGTATTGCACTGATTTGAGGATCGTTATAGAATGATGATTTCAGGTTCTCCAAAATGGCATCATGCATCCTGATTACCGATTGTGTTTTTCTTTTCTCAATGAAGAAACCATTCCTTTTAGTGAGTTCTATCTGTTCGTTTATTGTATCCCATATTTCATCTATACCCGTTATTTCCACGGCGCTACAGGTTAAGGCCCTTGGTTTCCATCCTGATTTATTGAGTGGGAAGAGCGACAGGGCGTTTTGAAATTCTGTCTTTGTCATTTCAGCCCTGTGTATATTATTTCCGTCGGCCTTATTTATTATTATTGCATCGGCCATTTCCATAATTCCCCTTTTTATTCCCTGCAATTCATCACCCGCGCCCGATATCATAAGTAAAAGAAAAAAGTCGACCATAGAATGAACCATCGTTTCGGATTGTCCCACGCCAACCGTTTCCACAAAAATGGTATTAAATCCTGCTGCCTCACAAAGTATTATTGATTCCCTGGTTTTCCTGGCCACGCCTCCCAGCGAACCTGCCGATGGAGATGGCCGTATGAATGCCTGCGGATCGCCCGCCAGTGATTCCATTCTGGTCTTATCGCCCAGTATGCTTCCCTGTGACTTTTCACTGCTGGGGTCAATCGCCAGTACAGCAAGTTTCCTGTTCATTGCTGTAACCTTCTTCCCCAGGGTTTCGATAAAAGTACTCTTGCCTGCACCCGGTAAACCAGTAATACCTATTCTTACAGAGTCTTCACCATAAGGGAGGCACGCCTCTATTATCTTCTGGGCAAGCTCGATGTGTTCTTTCTTATTACTTTCTACAAGGGTTATAGCCTGGCTCAATAAGGTTATATTACCATCCAGGATGCCATCAACATATTCATTTACTGAATATTTTTTTCTCTTTTTCCTGACCTTCCCCAGCAGTTCAGGATTAACAGATGGTGGTTGAGGAATACCTTTACTAACTGACAGAGCTGTTTTTCCGGTGTTCTTCTTTTTCTTATCCTGCATTAATCATTAACTAGTCATTCTCAAGGACTGTACCACTAACCACAAGGTTTATCTGGCTTTTCTTCGGATCATTTGTTATTACGGTGATTACCTTATGCTGCTTACCCTTACGTACACCTGCATCAAAGACAGCTTTTATATTACTTGATTCACCGGGTTTGATAGTGGTATTGGCAGGTGTTACAGTTGTACAACCGCATGATGATCTCACTTTACGTATTATTAAATCACTCTTCCCGGAATTTTTAAATTCGAATACAATATCAGCTTTCTCTCTTTGTTTTATTTCACCGAAGTCAAAATTTGTATTTTCTATATCAAAGGCAGGAGCATTTTCAAGTTCCTCTTTTGACCATGAACTGAAATCTTCAATCAGATTTGCAGAAACAACAAAATAAAGATTATTTACTGTTTCCCCATTACGGGTAATACGGATCAGGTGGTTCACATACCCCCAGTCATTTATCTTGCTTGCATCATAGGTGCCTTCTATTATTCCTTTTTCCCCGGGATTGAGTGTAGCAGGCTTTGTTTTCAGGCTCAGGTGTTCCGGCACCCTGTCAAATCCAATGGTGACAGGATTATCCGAGGTGTTGATTATTTCCATTACCGTGATTTTCTTCTTACCCTGTGCTATATCTGTGAAAGCGAGGTGGTTGGTTTTGAACCTCACACCACCACCGGCATCAAACCTGTAAATTTCCTCTATTGTCAGCTCCCTGGGGATAACATCCCCTTCAATTATAAGAACGTGAACGGCAGGTTGTGTGTTAGTATATACTGCCACTGTTTTCTTAAATTTGTTTGGACGGTTTCTTGGATCGTATGTAACTTCAACATATCCTTTCTCTCCCGGTTTTACGGGATGCTTGGTCCATTCAGGTGTTGTACAACCACATGATGCTGTAACCCTGCTGATCAACAGATCGGATGTTCCCGCATTTTCAAATTCAAACTTATATGTCTGAGGTCCGGCTTCCTCCTTGAACCTGCCGAAGTCATGCGTAGTATCGTTAAACTTTATGCCGGCACCGCTGGGCTGTGCCTGGGCTATCAATGTTGTTAATATGATAACAAGTATAAATTGAATCCTTTTCATATCGAATGAAATTTAATATCGTATTAAGTATTTAGTAATTAAGACAAAGTATAAAACCAAATAGTTGCACTGATTGTTATAACAACAAACAGAAATCAGTATCCGTTTAACGGAACAAAATTAATAAAGTTTGAACTTTTTCGCTATTTATTCATAACATATTATCTTAGCTTTGTTTATTAAGGCAATCTTTTGGAATAAAATTTGAAGTCATTATTTCACGAAAATCATATGTGCAATTGAATATAAGAATCAGACATATAATTCTGGCAATACTCCTTTCCTCAATCAGCCTGCTTGCAAAAAGCCAGTTTTACAACGGCCTGCAAATGACATTTGGAAAAAACAGGCAGCAATATTACGACTTCTACTGGTCGTACTACAGGTTTGACTATTTCGATGTATATTTTAACGAATACGGGAAAGAGCTGGCACAATATACTGCCAGTGTAGCCGAGGATAAAATTGCCGGGATAGAGGATTATTTTGATTATATACTTGAAAAAAGACTTATATTCATCACATATAATATTCGCGGAGAGCAAAAACAAACAAATATAGGCCTGGTAACCGGTCAAAACGATTATAATATCGGGGGATTTAACCGGACAATCAAGAACAAGGTTATGCTTTACTACGAAGGCGATCATGAAGCATATGAGCGCCAGATAGCAGCTGCTGTTACAGAGGTGATGATAAACGAGATGCTTTATGATGCCGACCGCAGGGACAGGATATCGGGTTCATCACAAATCAGTCTTCCCGACTGGTATTTAAAAGGCCTGATAAATTATATTGCCAAGGGCTGGGATTATGAGACAGAGAACAGGGTCAGGGATGGCATAATGTCAGGCAGGTATAAGAAGCTTAACTTCCTTGAGTACGATGATGCTGTATATGCAGGCCATTCCTTCTGGAGATACATAGCTAAGACATATGGCGACCCTATAATTCCAAATGTCATATATCTTACAAAGATTTACAAAAATGTTGAAGACGGATTGATGTACGTTCTCGGAATGAAGCTGAAAGACCTGCAGAAAGAATGGTACGAACACTATAAAGAATATTATGAAAATATTGAAAATGGTAATCCAACCGATGAACCCGGGGAGAAGATATATGAAACAAAAAAGAGAAGGATAATCCAGGATGTAAGCATAAGTCCCGACCACAGATATGTTGCGTACATAACCTATGACTGGGGTAAACGTAAGATATGGGTATATGATACAGAGACCGGGAAACAGGAAAAGGTCTTTACTATTGAACCCAGGTACGAGCAGGTAGCAGATATCAGCTACCCCGTGATAGGATGGCACCCGAACAGTAGCATACTTACCTTTATAAATGAAGAAAAAGGCGACCTGAAAATATATTTTCACCGCCTGGTTAGCGGTGAAACCGAAAGCCGCAACCTGCTATATTTTGAAAAAGTGCTGGATTTTGATTACTCACCCAACGGTAACAGGCTGGTAATATCTGCAGTAAAAAACGGCCTGACTGATATATACGTACATACAATAGCATCCGGTACCAATGAACAGATAACAAAGGATGTTGCAGACGATCTTAATCCAAGATATATAAGATCTGCTGCTAACAGTATCATATTCAGCTCTAACAGGCTGAACGATACACTCGATATCCCGTTTGACCCTATTGCAAAAACAGGATTGACATATGATCTTTTTACTTATGACCTGGAGAAAGATGATAAGGTGGCTGTAAGATTGTCTGAAGATCAATATATCGAACGATTGCAGCCGGCAACAAAGAACAGCAGGGAAATCTATTACCTTGGGGATATGACCGGAACAATTAATAAATACCTCGCCAGGTTCGACAGCACGATCAGTTATATCGATACCACTACGCATTACAGGTATTTTATTAAATCTGACCCTGTAACCAATTACAACAGGAATATTATTAAACATGACTATGCCGATAACAGGGTGGCTGAGATCAAGTTCAGTGATGGCAGATACAATCTCTATACGGGATCGGTAAATGAACAGCAACCCATACAGGAAGAAGATCTTGCCAGAACTCCTTACAGGGAGGAGAAGACGGTTATACTCAGTGAAGCCGACAGCATTGAACAGCTGAAGCAAAAACTGATAGAGATAGACAGAAGAAGACACGATACCCTAACAAAACCGTTGTATGAGTATTATTCCACTGATGAGCCAATAGATATTAATTATTATATTTTTGAAAAGGAGAAAGAGAATTATTATGAGCATCAGTGGCGCAAGGAATACATGGATATTGAACTCGATACCGGCAAATTCACATTCCCGTCAATAAGAATATACGAGACATCTTTCTACAATAATTATATTGCTAACCAGATAGATTTCAATTTCCTGAACCAGTCTTACCAGGCATACAGCGGAGGAGCACCATATTTCAACCCGGGATTTAACATGCTCACCCAGATAGGAGCCGTTGATCTTTTTGAAGATTATAAGATAACTGGCGGATTCAGGTTTGCCGGTAATTTTGACAGCAATGAATACCTGATAAGTCTTGAGAGCCTGAAAGGCAGGTTTGACAAACAATTTGTCTTCCATCGCCAGGCATTGAGCAGCTATAACGGTTCAGACTATTTTAAAATACACAGCCATACCCTGTATTTCACCATGGCCAAACCAATCACACCAGTCCTGGCCCTTAAAGGTACTGTAATTTACAGGAACGACAGGTATGTTGCACTGTCAACAGACGTAAGCACACTTAACGGTGATGCCATCTACCGGAATTGGGCAGGATTGAAATCTGAACTTGTCTATGATAATACAAGAAACAGGGGTATAAATATTTATTTTGGAACACGATTTAAAATATTTGGTGAATATTACAGGGATGTACAGAGAAAAAAATCAGATATGTTTGTTGTTGGAGCCGATTTCAGGCACTATCTCAGGATACACCGCGACCTGATATGGGCTAACAGGTTTGCAGCCAGCTCCTCATTCGGCCCGACAAAACTATTGTATTACCTGGGTGGCGTTGATAACTGGCTAGGCTTCCTGTTCAATGATATACCAATGTTCGATGAATCAGTCCAGGTTGATCCTACAGCAAATTATGGCTTCCATACTCTCGCAACAAATATGAGAGGGTTCAGCCAGAATATCAGGAACGGAAATAATTTCGCACTTATTAACAGTGAAATAAGATGGCCGGTAATAAGGTATATAGCAGGTCGACCCTTAAAATCAAAAATACTGAATGATTTCCAGATAGTGGCTTTTGGTGATCTGGGGACAGCATGGAGCGGTCCGGATCCATGGTCAGGGGAAAACAAATGGGATACCGAGATTATTGAAAACGGGCCGGTTAAAGTGTACCTCGACACCAACAGGCAGCCTATAGTTGGTGGCTTTGGATTCGGACTTAGAGCAAACCTCTTCGGGTATTTCGTCAGAGCCGACTGGGCCTGGGGAGTCGAAAACTCTCTTGTTCTTCCAGGAATCTTCTACCTTTCTTTCAGCCTCGACTTTTAGACATTATTCAGCATTATATGAATAGTATAGCGGAAAAAATTACAGAGAGGGCCAATGAAATAATTAATAAGACTGTCAGGCTCAGAAGACATTTTCATATGTACCCTGAATTATCCTTCAAAGAGTATAAAACCTCAGAATTCATATGCAATTACCTTGATGAACATAATATAGAGTATCATAAAAACCTTGCAGGGACAGGTATAATAGCCTGGGTGAACGGTGAAAAAGGTGATGGTAATGTAATTGCCCTCCGGGCTGAACTGGATGCATTACCCCTAAAAGAAGCCAGCGGACTTGAATATTCAAGTATGAATGACGGTATAATGCACGCATGCGGGCATGACGCACACATGGCTATGCTAATGTCTGCAATAATCATAATAAGGGATATCAGTAACGAATTTGGAGGCAAGGTAGCTTTCATATTTCAACCCGGCGAGGAACTGGCACCCGGTGGTGCAAGACTTTTAATGGAAACAGAAACTTTTAAAGATCTGAATCCGGACCTGGTTATTGCCCAGCATGTACTGCCTGAACTTGAGACAGGTATGACTGGCTTCAGGCCTGGTAAATACATGGCTTCAAGTGATGAAATACATATCAGCATACGTGGCCGTGGAGGACATGCTGCCCTGCCGGAACAAAGCAGCGACCAGGTTCTTATAGGCAGCGAACTGGTTGTAAGACTTAAAGAAGCTGTAAATAATTATGAAACCCGCGAACCAGTGGTCCTGGGTATTGGAAGTTTTATAGCGGCAGGAACAACCAATATAATACCAGAAGAAGTTAATATACAGGGAACCATAAGAACATTTGATGAGACAGTAAGAAAGGATTTAAAGAAACGTGTCGCCGATATATGTAAAGAGACAAAAGATAAATATGGAGTACATATTGATCTTAAAATCCCCGACGGATATCCCGTGCTTGTAAATAATAATGAGGCTGTCAGAAGAGCTGTTGACCTGGCAAAAGAAATCAATGGTGAAAAGATGGTAAAAGAACTCAACCGCAGGATGAGTTCGGAGGATTTTGCATTCTATTCGCAAAAATATCCCGCAGTTTTTTATCGTTTAGGTATCAGGAGCAAAACAGAGGGTATAAACGGCTTGCATACCGCGGGCTTTACCCTCGATGAAAAAGCTATGATTACTGGAATACGAACACTTTGCTATCTTGGAATAAAGTTTACTAAGAAATAAAAATCCTATTGTTGTGGTTATTATACAGCCCTAAAAGCAATAGTCACAATAACACCTCTGGATCAAACTTTTATCTTTTATCTTTTCCTTAGCCTTAGCCTTACTTTGTCCGCCGTAGATTGTCGGGGATTTAAATCCCCGACATCGGAGGAGGAGCCTCAGCCTGATAAGAAGTCCATTGTCCTATTATTTTTACACTCAAATAATATTGTTTTTAAGCCTGTTTTAAAAAACCCTTTTATTTTTTTGTAATTAAAAAATATAGATAATTTTGCAATGTCATTAACATGAATTTATAACTAAAAATAATCAAAATGGCTTACGTTATTACTGATGATTGTACTGCTTGCGGAACCTGCATAGATGAATGCCCTGTTGAAGCTATCTCTGAAGGTGATATCTATAAAATTGATCCGGAATTATGTACTGATTGCGGTGCATGCGCAGATGTATGCCCTGTAGAGGCAATTCATCCGGAGTAAAAGCAAACAGCAAAGAAGGTAGTAAGGGGCCGTTAATTTAATACGGCCCTTTTTTATTTTGGAGGATTGTATTTTGCCTCCTCAAGTATTCTCCTGTAGTTATTATCAGTCATTAGCTGACTTAGTTCAACATCCCGGTTATTTTTCATGTATGATTCTATTATTCTGAAACCCAGCCACACACAGGCCCGGCCAGGCGATTCGGATGTAAAATATGTTGTGAAAGGTGCCTCGCCGGTCAGTTTGCGTATCAGCATCATATCAGTGCTGAAAAGCATATCATACTCGATAAGATATTCCCACATCCTGTATTCGTTATTATTACAGAACATCATCTGATCTGACGTAAATCCGAATAAAACCGGGTCAGGATAATCATAAAGCATACATTTGGTGAAATAATGTAATTTCCCCTCGTAAAGCATTGTGGACAGGAGATCCCCGGATGAATCTTTGGCAGAATCTGGCCATCCTGCCTTTGCCCATGCATACATAGCATCAGGAACAATCTTTTCAGGTACCATCTTAAGCGTTAGGTAATTATATATTCCGAGCTCAGTATAGTACCTGTGGCCAGCTCCCAGGTACCTGTCCAGCCCTGTTGCAAGAACTGAATCACCCACAATTATACTGTTATTAAAACCTGAAATGAAAGTATACATACGCGGTATAACAGAATCAGGGAAATAATACCTGTAGTTTGCCCAGGCTTTTTTAAATTCTTTCTCATAATAAGACAGGTCAGGATACTTCTTTATAACAGATTCATACACCTCGTAATTGAAACGGTCGGTGGCAAAATCAATCACCCTGTCAAAAGCAGTACTGTCATTTAAATTGCCGGCATTAATTACATATGCAAATAATTGGAGGAAAGTACCATATTTCGTACGGAGGCTGTCCTTCATTAAGCTTATTGAAGCAGGATCAGAAGAAAAAAGATCCTTTTCAAGCCTAAGTATTTCTATTTCAGGTCCCGGTATGTTTTTCTTTATTGAATAAGAATTATCCCCGCATGATCCTGTGAAAAGTGATAAAAAGATTAAAGAAATTATTTTTACTGTATGCCTCATTATACCAGATCTTATTTAGTGGAAAACAAAAATATTGATTTATTTTGCTCAGCTAAGCCCTGTTTACATTTGATTGATATATAATTCTTATTTTCGTATCTCGTAAGGCAAATGTAAAAAATTATATTAAAGCTAATCCTGTAATGTAATTGCAATGAAAGTAAGAACGTACGTAATAAAAATCCTGCTTATAAGCTTAATGCTAAGCTTAATACCACAAAAATCTTTTTCTCAGGAAATTCAGATTGGCCTATACACTGAACCACTTATAAGCTGGTTTTCTTCAGATACTGATCTTTCAGTAAATGACGGTGCCCGTCCGGGTTTGGCTTTTGGCCTTACCTATGACAGATACTTCGCCAGGAATTATGCTTTCTCTTCAGGTATAAGCATAATAAATGCCTCCGGAAGACTCAGCTATTCTGACACCCTTTTAATAAGATTCAAAAATTCTGAAACCGAACTCAATGCAGGTGATAATATAACTTACAGGATTCAATACCTTTCAGTTCCCCTGGGAATTAAACTCAAGACAAACCAGATAGGGTATATGACCTTTTTTGCCAATACCGGGATAAGTCCTAAAGTAATAATTGGGGGCAAGGGGGATATGCCGTCAAAGAATATTGAAAAAGTAAATGTTACAGAAGAGTTGAGACTCTTTAACCTGGGATATTATATAACAATCGGTACAGAATATTCACTTAGCGGTAGAACTGCCATTGTGCTCGGAATTGCTTATGAAGATAATTTCATGGATGTTACGAAAGATTACCCCGGACAGCCCGAAGATAAGATAAGTCATCACATGTTACGTTTCAGAATAGGATTAAACTTTTAACCATCAGAGTAATGAAAATTACCCTTGCACAGATCAATTATCATGTTGGAAATTTTGAGAAAAACAGTAAGCTCATAATTGATGCAATCGGTAAGGCAAAAAAAGATAAATCAGACCTTATAGTATTATCTGAACTTTCTCTAACAGGTTACCCTCCCCATGATTTGCTTGAACACCGGGATTTTATTGAGAAATGCAGTTACTATATTGATAAAATAGCAAATGAATGCCAAGGGGTATCTGCTATTATTGGAGCACCCGCAATAAACAGGAAAAGCAGTGGCAAAAAACTGTATAATGCAGCTTATTTCCTGAGCGAAGGGAAAATCAGGGATCAGGTATATAAAAGCTTGCTTCCCACATACGATATTTTTGACGAATACAGGTACTTCGAACCATCAACTGATTTTAAAGTCATAGATCTCAAGGGGAAAAAACTGGCCGTAACAATATGTGAAGACCTTTGGGATGAACAGGGTTTTGAAAATGAATTCAGCAGTACACGACTGTATGCCCTATCACCAATGAACGAACTGGCAAAACTAAATCCTGACGTTATAATAAATATTTCAGCGTCTCCTTTTGCCTATAATAGAACTGAAAGCAAACGGAAAATATTTACCGGTAAAGCTGCCAGATATAAGCTTCCGGTTTTTATGGTTAACCAGGTTGGCGCAAATACAGATCTTATTTTTGAAGGCAATTCATTGGTTATAGGCTCGAAAGGGAACATTATTGACATTTTTCCGGCCTTCAGTGAACATATTGCCAGCTATGAGCTTGCTGATATAATTAATAACAGGACTGATATCAAATTTAAAACAGACCATATCGAAATGATTTATTCAGCACTGGTCCTTGGCCTGAAAGATTATTTCGGTAAAATGAATTTCCCATCTGCCGTCTTGGGCCTTTCAGGAGGGATTGACTCAGCTGTCTGCCTTTGTATTGCTGTAAGAGCACTGGGTCCCTCAAGAGTGAGAGCCCTGTTATTGCCTTCGATGTACTCAAGCAAGCACTCCGTTGAGGATGCTATCGCCCTTAGTAATAAGCTGGGTGTAAAATATGATATCATAAATATTGAAAACGCATACAGGCATATAGAAAAATCGCTTTCGGATATTATGAAAGGAACAACCCCTGATGTTACAGAAGAAAATATGCAATCACGGCTGCGAAGCCTCCTACTAATGTCTGTCTCTAATAAATTTGGTAATATCCTCCTTAATACATCGAATAAAAGCGAAACAGCTGTCGGCTACAGTACCCTTTATGGAGATATGGCAGGAAGTATTTCAGTACTTGGAGATGTGTATAAAACCGACATCTACAGGTTGGCCGATCATATCAATAAAGAACAATCTGTAATCCCAAAAAGTATTATTAGTAAAGAACCATCAGCGGAGCTTCGTCCCGGGCAGAAAGATTCTGATTCACTGCCTGAATACGAAGTACTCGACTCAATACTGTACCAGTATATAGAATTGCAGAAGCCCGTTTCAGATATCAAGGGCCATAATATTAATAAGGATCTCGTGCAGAAGGTAATCGATCTTATAAATAAGAATGAATATAAACGTTTCCAGGCCCCTCCTATCCTTAGAATATCAAGTAAAGCTTTCGGAATCGGTAGACGAATGCCACTTGTAGGAATATACTGATTATTATTTAGACCTATTCCGGATAAGGTTTTTATTGAAATACAAATAACACGGATCGTCTTTCCTTTCAGTGGTATGTTCAATAACATAATAAGTAATAATCTGTAATCGTGAACTTTACAACATGCTGTGAATGAATGTGTTAAAAAATGTTAATTTAGCATATGTAAACATCTTTTATTACTTTTGTATATGTTCTGTAACATAATTCCCAATGAAAATGACATTATATAAAAATCACTACATCCAGACTTGTACAGAAAGCCCAGGATCAATTTTCAAAAATCTCACAGTAGCTGAACGGGAAGTTCTGGTTAAAAATCACTCATACTCCCATTATCGCAAGGGGGAAATCATTTTTAAAGAAGGTGAAAAGCCACCAGGACTGATATCCCTGGCCAGTGGAAAGGTAAAAATATTCAAAGAAGGAGTGGGTGGTCGTGAACAAATACTGAGAATGGTAAAACCTGCGGGCCTTCCCGGATTTAGGGCCCTGTTTGCTGGAGTGGCCTATTCAGCCTCTGCTATTGCAATTGAAGACTCTACCATATGTATTATTGAAAAAGATGCCTTTTTCAAACTGGTTGAGGAAAGCCCTGACCTGTCGATCATGATAATCAAAATGTTATCCCTTGAACTTGGTTTCTCCAACAACCGTACAGTATCATTAACGCAGAAACACATACGGGGAAGACTTGCAGAATCTTTAATCGTATTAAAAGACACGTACGGTTTTGAGAAAGATGGAAAGACCATTAAAGCTTATCTTTCAAGGGAAGATATAGCCAACCTGTCGAACATGACAACGTCGAATGCAATAAGGACACTGTCAACATTCGCAGCCGAACAGGTCATTTCGATTGACGGCAGGAAAATAAAGATCCTTGATCCACCAAAGCTTAACAGGATAAGTACACTGGGTTAATTATTCATATAAAAAGATCCTCTTTACCCTGGCTGGAATACCTGTTAGTATCTCATACGGGATAGTATCACATATATCTGCAACATCATTTATTGAGATATTTTCCCCGAATATTTCAACCTTATCTCCTGGTTTAAGATTTGTCCCGCTTATGTCAATCATGCACATATCCATGCACACATTACCTACTATTGGCAGGTATTTACCTTTAACATATACCTTCCCTTTTCCCTGTCCCATTATTCTTCTCAGCCCATCGGCATAACCTACAGGCAGTATTGCAATATTTCTTTCTTCTTTACTGGCATTTTTCAATCCATATCCAATTCCCTCACCTGCTTTTACAGTTTTCACCTGTGATATACGTGTATAGAATGCCGGCCCGGTTTTAAGTCCTTCCATTTTAACCTCTGTAATACCGTAGAGACCTATACCAAGGCGTATCATATCAAACTGGTATTCAGGAAACCTGACTATGCCGGCTGAATTCAGTAAATGCTGCATGAAAGCAGTGCCTGTTTGTTTGCGAATATAATTGCTGATCCTGGCAAACTTACCTGCCTGTTTATGGGTATATTCATCCATCCCCGGATCGTATGCTGCAGCAAGGTGTGAAAAGACTGAGGCTATTCTTATTGCCTTACATGTCATTAAAGCACTCACCATCTCATCAATGTCTTCTTCCATGAAACCGAGCCTGTGCATACCGGTATCCAGCTTAATATGTACAGGGTAGTCATGAATCCCATAGCGCTTTATCTCGCTGATGAAACAATCAAGTATATCCTGGCTAAATATTTCCGGTTCCAGGTCATATTCCAATAATGACCTCAAGGAAAAGCGATCAGGATTCATTACCATTATGCGGCTCCTTATTCCGTTTTTCCTCAGGCTTATACCTTCATCAAGGTATGCAACCGCCAGGTAATCAATCCCGTTATAAGTAAGCCATTCTGATATTTCCTTCGGTCCAGCTCCATAGGCAAAAGCCTTTACCATAGCCATTATCTTTGTGTCTTTATGAAGGTATGTCCTGAAAGTATCGAGGTTTGCGAGCACTGAATTGAGGTTTATTTCAAGCTGGGTCTGGTGTGTTTTCAGTTCAAGGAGTCGCCCTATACTTTCAAACTCAAACATCCTGGCCCCTTTCAATAATATTGCCTCATCCCTGAAACTTGCTGGTAAGAATGATCTAATAAAGTCATCTGTATCATTAAAGAAGACCATGGTATTAATGCTGAAATACTTACTGTATTTCTGCAGGTCCTTACCGATAGCAATAAGTCTCCTGGTCCCCGCTTTCTTAATGCTTTCTGCAACTTCACTATAAAGCTGATCCTTGTTCCTGTTGCCCTGGATAAAATCAGACAATATAACTGTCATATCCTTATCGGATATCCCTCTGAGGTATTCCATGGCTATCCGCAGCGACCCGGGGTCAGAGTTATAGAAATCCTCGAGCAACAAACAGTTATTTATCCCTTCTTTCTGCTCCATTCTCATGGCAACCGGAATGAGGTTTTTTACCCCTTCTGATATCTGTTCACTGTTAAGGCCTAAAAAAGCAAGGGTAGCAATTATAGTGGATATATTGTCTGCTGATGCCCTGTCCGAGAAAGGAATGCTGCATAAAAACTCCTTATTATTAAAGGTTACTCTCAATGCCGGACCTGCCCTGTCCTGTAAATCAGGAATAATGGTAATATTTGCTTTGTTTTTCCCTGCCGACCAGGAAAAGAAGTGTTTACCCTTCAGCCGCTGATCATTAATAATGTTTTTGTGAATGTTATCCTTATCTGCCGGGTAAATAATCACCTCAGAATTTATGAACAAGCTAAGTTTTTCATGTATTTTTTCATCAATACTTCTGAAATTCTCCTGGTGTGCTTCTCCGATATGTGAAAAAATACCTATACCGGGTTGTATTATCCTTTCCAGTTTACTTATCTCACCCGGTTTTGACATCCCTGCTTCTATCACTGCAGTATCATATTCGTCACTCAGGTTCCACAGTGATAATGGCACTCCAACCTGGGAATTAAAGCTCCTGGGGCTTCGTATAACACTTTCATATTTACCCAGTATATCTGAGAGCCACTCTTTAATTATTGTCTTACCATTGCTCCCGGTAATAGAAATCACGCGTCCATGGTAATTTTGTCTTTTCCATGCAGCAATTTTATGCAGGGCAGAAAGACTGTCTTCAGAAATAATAAAGCTGGCACTCGGGTAATCTTCTTTTTTCCCCGTGTAATATTTTCCTTCGACCAGAAAAGCTCTTACTCCTGCCCTGTACAAATCAGGGATATATCTGTGACCGTCATTTTTCTCTCCCCTCAAGGCTATAAACATAGTTCCGCCGGACAATTCCGAGACTTTCCTGCTGTCGATCAGAAGTTCCTGAACTTCAAGACCGGGATCACCGGTAAAATCAGATCCTGTGATTTCAGCAATAATCCTGACGTCTATTTTCAATTTTCCTCCTTTAATTCTGAAAGTTTATTATAACAATTCCTGCAAAGGGGCTTATATATATCCCCTTCTCCCAGCAGTACCACATTCTTATCCTTTGCCTTTCGGAAAGAGTAATTAGCCAGATTACCACATTCCACACATATAGCATGCACCTTGGTAACATATTCAGCTATAGCTATGATATCAGGCATCGGACCAAATGGCTTCCTGCTATAATCCATATCAAGCCCTGCCACAATAATCCTTACTCCCCTGTCGGCCAGTTCATTACATACATCAACTATTTCATTATTAAAAAATTGGGCTTCATCAATGCCGATAACCTGCACACCCTCTGAAAGAAGCAGTATCATCGAAGCATTCTCAACCGGTGTTGATGTAATTGATCTCTCATCATGTGATACGACAAGAGTATCTGAATACCTTGTATCCAATGCAGGTTTATATATTTCAACTTTAAGACCTGCTATTCTGGCTCTCTTAAGTCGCCGGATCAATTCTTCAGTTTTACCTGAAAACATTGATCCTGCAATAACCTCTATTGATCCACGTTTATTAACATGGTCAACAGAATTTTCAAGAAAATGCATCAAACACTTATGTTTATGAAGCCTGGATAATTTCTGTCACGATAAATATTAATTACCTTTGCAAGGTAAAGAAAATTGACTTTAAATAAAACCAATTTCATGGATCTGAAATCAGTTATCAATATTATTCTTCGCGATCTTAAGGAAGCCGGTGATCTGATTGATGACCTTAAAAACAAACCCAAATTTCCTGAACTCCAGATTGAGCTTACCAGGTCAAAATGTAGGAGTGCCGAGGAATTGATTAAGATAATAGGCGATATTATCACTGAAGCAGGGATTGAAGATGTTATGAAGCCTGGCATTTCAGAAAGCATAGTTAATAATGAGATCCTGGAAATCCAGGATAAGATTACTGAAGAGGAAGATGAAGAGAAGAGTAAGGCGGAACAGCCTGCTGAAGGGAAGCCTGACAAGGAGGTAATATACAGTGGTGGATCTGAAGGCAGCAGCGAAAAGAAAACGGAGAATAAGAGTGAACAGATAATTGCTGA
>CAZNYS010000021.1:0-48610 GCA_964577305.1 uncultured Rikenellaceae bacterium | reverse complement strand
GGGTTGAGCGGGCTCCGCCCTGTTGAGTAGTGTTTAGCTGACTGACTGCCGGCAGTCCGGTTGAGTTCTGTAGCTTTAAACTCAACCCTACTCAACCTTCTCAACCCTCTCAACTTTTATTACCTTTACCCTTCAATACTTTAAGACAGTCTATGAAATCATACAAACTAACGGGTATAAACCACATGGAGCTGCACGAAGCTCCTGATCCCGGTCCCCCGGGTGCAGGACAATTGCTTCTGAAGGTGGAAGCAGTAGGCGTGTGCGGCTCCGACATTCATTATTATACAACAGGAAAAATAGGGGAACAGGTAGTTGAATATCCTTTTACTGTTGGTCATGAATGTGCGGCAACGGTTATTGAAGCGGGTGAGAAGACAGAAGGATTTAAACCCGGCGACAGGGTGGCTGTCGATCCTGCGATGCCTTGTTACGAATGTGACCAGTGCCTGGCAGGCAGGGAGCATACCTGCCGGAACCTGAAATTCCTTGGTTGCCCGGGTCAGGCTGAAGGATGCCTGTCGGAGATGATCATCATGCCTGCCAGGAGCTGTTTAAAGATTCCGTATAAGATATCATTTTCAGAAGCAGCATTTGCTGAACCTCTATCAATAGGCTATTATGCTGTTCAGCTATCACAAATCAATGCAGGTGATGAAATTGCAGTACTTGGTGCAGGACCCATAGGTGATAGTGTATTGATATCAGCAAGGGAGGCTGGTGCAGGAAACATATACGTGACCGATAAAATCAATGCCCGGCTGGACATTGCAACAAAGCTTGGAGCCAAAACTGTATACAATGTAAACAGGTGCGATGCTGTAAAGGAAATTAGTTCAAAGGAACAGGACCTGCTGGATATAGTCTATGAATGCTGCGGACAGCAGGAAGCTTTTGACCAGGCTGTGGAACTCCTGAAACCGGGAGGTAAACTCATGGTTGTCGGTATCCCGCAATTTGAACGATGGTCATTTCTGGCAGATCATGCCCGCAGGAAGGAGATTGCCATAATTCATGTAAGACGGCAGAATGAATGCATGCAGCCTGCCCTGGATCTTATCAGCGCAGGTAAGGTTGATACGGAGAGACTGATTACTCACAGGTTCCCGTTTGAAAAGAGTAAGGAAGCATTTGACCTTGTATCCAGCTTCAGTGATGGAGTGCTGAAAGCCCTGATTGATTTAAGATGCTAGATTGCAGATTGAAGATTTCAGAACTTCTTAAATCTAAAATCGTTAATCTTCAATCTAAAATCCTAAGAGGCTTTCAGGATTTTCAGGTTTACTTTTTCGAGTTTATGGGAGGCATAATCCGCCGTTACTGTCAGCTGTTTCTGGTTCTTGCCCGGCAATTCGAACATAGCATCCATCATGATGGTTTCGCAGATAGACCTTAATCCACGTGCACCCAGCTTGAACTCAATAGACTTGTCGACCATGTACTCCAGTGCACTATCGTCAAATTCAAGCTCTATATCATCCATTTTGAGCAGTTTGATATACTGCTTTGTAATGGCATTCTTCGGCTCGGTAAGTATCCTGCGCAAAACATCCCTGTCGAGAGGGTTGAGATAAGTAAGCACGGGCAGGCGGCCTATTATCTCGGGTATAAGCCCGAATGATTTGAGATCCTGGGGAGCTATATATTGCAACAGGTTGTCCTTGTCTATTTTCTCCCGGTCCCTTGAAGCGCCGTAACCCACTATCTGGGTGTTCAGCCTGTTGGCTATCTTTTTTTCAATACCATCAAAGGCGCCGCCACAGATGAAGAGGATATTTTTTGTATCTACAGCTATAAGTTTCTGCTCGGGATGTTTACGTCCTCCCTGTGGGGGTACATTCACTATTGATCCTTCAAGCAGTTTCAACAGGCCCTGCTGTACACCTTCGCCTGATACATCGCGTGTTATAGAAGGATTGTCACTCTTGCGTGCTATCTTATCGATCTCATCAATAAATACAATGCCCTTCTCTGCAGCAGCCACGTCGTAATCGGCATTCTGCAGCAGGCGTGTAAGGAGGCTCTCGATATCTTCACCTACATATCCGGCCTCGGTAAGAACAGTAGCATCAACAATGGTGAACGGGACGTGCAGCATCCTGGCTATGGTCCTTGCCAGGAGTGTTTTTCCCGTACCTGTCTCACCGACAAGAATAATATTGGATTTTTCTATTTCTATATCATCCTTGTCCTTTGGCTGCATAAGCCTTTTATAGTGGTTATAGACTGCTACCGACAGGTACTTCTTTGCGTCCTCCTGACCTATAACATAGCTGTCGAGGAATTTCTTTATCTCTTCCGGTTTGAGGAGGTTAACATCCTCCAGTTTGAAGTCGGATTTACTTCCCAGTTCATCGATCACAATACTGTGAGCCTGTTCGATACAGTGGTCACAGATATGTCCTTCAAGACCTGCAATAAGCAGGTTAGCCTCTTTCTTGGTCCGGCCGCAGAATGAGCATTTATCCATAGTAAAAATTATTTTTTATCCCTTATAAGAACTTCGTCGATCATTCCGTATTCTTTTGCTTCTTCCGCTGTCATCCAGTAGTCCCTGTCAGAATCCTTTTCTACTTTCTTGTAGGTATTTCCTGAATGGAGTGCAATAATTTCGTACAATTCTTTTCTCAGCTTTAGTATCTCACGTGCAGTGATCTCTATATCAGATGCAGGCCCCTGTGCTCCACCCATTGGCTGGTGTATCATTATCCTTGCATGCCGCAGTGCAGAACGCTTGCCTTTGGTGCCTGCTGTCAGCAGAACAGCACCCATTGAGGCGGCCATGCCCGTGCATATGGTAGCTATTTGAGCAGTGATATACTGCATAGTGTCATAAATGCCCAGGCCGGCATGTACCGATCCACCGGGGGTGTTAAAGTATATCTGTATATCCTTTTCACTGTCGGTTGAATCGAGATATAGGAGCTGGGCCTGGATAATATTTGCTACATAATCATCAATAGGCAATCCCAGGAATATTATCCTGTCCATCATAAGACGTGAGAATACGTCCATTGAAGCAACATTGAGCTGGCGTTCTTCAATGATGGTAGGGGATATATAACTGTTCAGAATAGAGGTATATTGATGATAGCCAAGGCTGCTTATTCCCATATGGCCCGTAGCAAACTTTTTAAAATCATTTTTTTCTGCCATTTTCTTTAAGTTTAAATTGTTTAGCCAAAGATAACAAAATAATAAGTAAAGCTTAAGATTAAGAGATACTTACTTGGCAAAAAGCTTATTAAATTCTTCAGTGCTTACTTTCTTTGTATCTATCTTTATTTCTTCCTTGATCTTGTTAATTACCTTATCATCAATCACTTTATCAGCAATCCTGCGATAGTCATCTTCTTTCTTCAGTATTTCCCTGGCATAGGATTCAAGCTGGCTGTCTTCGGCATTGAATATCCCATATTGCTGGAACTGCATACGCGTAAATTCCTTGGCTTCACTGACCATGTCCTGTTCTTCAACCTTTATTTCATTCTCTTTGGCAATCTTGTTTCTTATAAGCTGCCACCTCAGGTCTTTCAGGAAATCGGCAAAATCTTTCTCAACCTGCTCTTCGCTTATCTCCTTATTAGTTTTAAGTAACCATTTCTTAAGGAATCCCTCAGGAAGGTCAAAAGCGGTTTTATCGATAACCATATTCCGTGCATCAATGTTGAGCTTATATTCACTTTCCTTGCTTAGGTTCTCCCTTATTTCCTCATCGAGTTTTTTCATAAATTCATCTTCAGACTTCAATGTTCCTTCCCCGTATACCCGGTCAAAAAGCTCCTGGTTTACATCGGCCATCCTGAACCTGTTTACGGCATTAATGGTAAACCGGTATTTGCCATCAACGCCACCCAGCTTATCATGTTCAGTCTGCAGCAGTCCTGCTATCTCATGATCATTTGGGAATGATTTACGTATATCGAACTCGATAGTATCGCCTGGCTTGCTCCCAATAAACTCTTTCTTAACGGCCTCATCCTTTATTACCTTTACTGACAAGGACGAGTCATTTTTAATTGTTTCCTCAAGGATTTCACCTTCATCTGACAGCTTCACAATATTCCCCCTGAGCACATCATCTTCACTCACTTCATGTGCTTCCTCGTACGTCCCGAATCTCCTGCGGTAATTATCAAGAAAATCATTACGCAGTTTCTTATCTATTTTGATTTCATAGTATGGAACCTTATGCCTGCCTGTAAGTTTTACTTCAAATTCAGGTGCCAGTCCTATTTCGAAAGAAAACTCAAACTCCTCCTGTGTGTCAAGGTCGATTCTCTCATTATCATCTGTTTTGGGCAGTGGGTCACCAAGTATTTCCAGTTTCTCATTGGTAATATATTTACTTAAACCATCGGATATTATTTTGTTTATCTCCTCAAGCCGCACACTGCTGCCGTACATCTTTTTTATCAGTCCGAAAGGCACATTGCCGGGCCTGAATCCTTTGATATTGGCTTTTTTCTTATAGTCTTTCAATACCTCAGTCACTTTTTCTTCATAGTCGTCTTTTACAACCTGCACTTTCAGTACTGCATTCAATTCATCAATATTCTCCCTGGTAATATTCATTTTATAAAATTGTTTTGAACAGATAAATAACCGCCTAACACCCGGTACTACCATTTGTTTAAGCGGTTATTTGAAATTGGTGCGGATGAAGGGACTCGAACCCCCACGCCCGAAGGCACCAGATCCTAAGTCTGGCGCGGCTACCAATTACGCCACATCCGCGTGAAATTCAGCGCAAAAGTAGCAATAATAAAATAATCTGGCAAGAAAGGCTACCTGCGCAGTTCGAATTTTTTGCCCAGGTATAGTCTCCTGACCTGTTCATCATCAGCCAGTTCCGATGAAGTACCCGATTTAAGTATTTTACCTTCGAAAAGCAGGTATGCCCGGTTTGTGATAGACAGTGTTTCATGAACGTTATGGTCGGTTATCAGGATCCCTATATTTCTGTCTTTCAGGTGGGCTACTATTTCCTGTATATCCTCCACGGCTATGGGATCTACACCGGCAAATGGTTCATCCAGCAATATGAATTTAGGTTTGAGAGCCAGGGCACGTGCTATTTCAGTTCTCCTTCTTTCACCCCCGGAGAGTTGTATCCCGAGGCTTTTGCGTATTTTCTGAAGTCCAAATTCAGTGAGTAATGATTCTCTTCTTTCAACCTGTTCTTCTTTTGGGAATCCTGACATTTCCAATACAGCATTCAGGTTATCTTCCACACTCAGTTTGCGGAAGACAGATGCCTCCTGTGCAAGGTATCCAATTCCCATTTTTGCCCTTTTATATACAGGCAGACCTGTAATATTCCTGTCATCCAGGAAAATCCTGCCCTCATCGGCCTTTATCAGGCCTACGATCATATAAAATGATGTGGTTTTTCCTGCACCGTTGGGACCAAGCAGACCCACGATCTCCCCTTGTTCAACGTCAATGGATACCTTATTGACAACCGCCCTGTTACGATATCTTTTAACCAGATTTTCAGTGTGTAGTTTCATGACAGGAGAAATTTAAGGTTTACTTTCGGGATTTTTCTCATCTTCCGCCCAATCAGCCTCCAGTCTTTCCCTGTCTTTTGCTATTACCCTCCTGGATATTAATATACCTATTTCGTAAAGGAATAGCAGGGGTATACAAACCAGTACCTGACTGAAGATGTCGGGTGGGGTAATAATGGCAGCAAGGGCAAGTATAACAATTATTGAGTGCTTCCTGTATTTCTTAAGGAAATGAGGGTCAACCAGTCCTATTTTTGTAAGAAAATATGACAGTATTGGCAACTGAAAAATAATACCGCTTGCCAGGGTTATGGATGCCACAGTACCGATATATGATCTCAGGTTAATCTGGTTTGTAACCTCGGCGCTAACATTGTACGAACCAAGGAAATTAACTGAAAGGGGGACAATAACATAATAACCAAACAGTACACCACTGACAAAAAGCAGGGAAGAAAAAAACACAGCTCCCCTGGTGTATTTCTTTTCGCTTGAATACAGTGCAGGTCTGAAGAACTTCCAGAATTCCCAGAAGATATATGGGAAAGCCAGGATTATACCTGCAATCAGCGAAACAGCTATATGAGTGGTGAACTGGCCTGCCATCCTTATGTTGATTATCTGAAATGGGTGGGTGTTAATGCACAGGGCATTAACATTAACCAGCTGGCCAAGCTTGCAGAGCAACCTGTTTGTCAGGAAATCAGGGTTCTTGGGGGCGAGGATAATTGTATCAAATATTATGTCATGATATATAAAGGCAATGATAGCTACAATAAAGATTGAGAGCACAGAACGTACAATATGCCACCTGAGTTCTTCCAGGTGTTCAAGAAAAGACATTTCATTATCGTCTTTTGCCCTTTTCGTTTTTTTCTTCATGTATAAGTTAAAGCTAAGAGCCTGAATTTACCAAGCTGTAAAGATGATAAAACAAATTAATCAAAACAAGTGTAATATATTTATTATTATCAGGGATAAATAGCTGTTTACTATAACTTTTCTTTGTTAATATCACGTCTTTTTTCAAAAAAAATGTTGAAAAAAGACGTGAATATTGTAAATTGTATGATTGAGATTATTACAAGTGGTGATAACAATCATCTTAGTTTATTGCAGCATATTTAAAAGGATGGGAAAAAATTGATAACTTTATAATACTGGATGGAAAATTTATTTTACCGGGATAGAAGGAAAGGTAAAAAGGATGGTAGATAAGAGAGTTATATATGACTATCTAAAAAAATATTTTGGGTTTAATACTTTCAAAGGCAATCAGGAGGAAATAATTCAAAATGTACTGGCAGGAAGGGATAGTTTTGTTCTTATGCCAACAGGGGGAGGTAAATCGTTATGCTACCAGTTACCAGCAGTAATAAAAGAAGGTACTGCAATAGTTATATCTCCGCTTATAGCCCTGATGAAGAACCAGGTTGATGCTATGAGGATCTTTTCGACAAGTGATAACCTGGCTCATTTTTTAAACTCCTCACTTACAAAATCAGCAATAAACAAGGTTAAGCAGGATGTACTGAAAGGGCAGACCAAGCTTTTATATGTTGCTCCTGAATCACTGACCAAGGAAGATAATATTGGTTTTCTCAATAACGTGGAAATATCCTTTTATGCCATAGATGAGGCTCACTGTATTTCAGAATGGGGTCATGACTTCAGGCCTGAATACCGCAAAATAAGGCCCATAGTGGATACAATAGGCCGTTCGCCTATCATTGCTCTTACTGCGACAGCAACACCTAAAGTACAGCATGATATACAGAAGAATCTTGGTATACTCGAGGCCAACGTTTTCAAATCATCATTCAACAGGCCAAACCTGTATTACGAAGTCAGGCCAAAGGTAAATACCACCAAGGAGATACTTAAATTCATAAATAATAACCAGGGGAAATCAGGTATAATATATTGCCTCAGCAGGAAAAAGGTTGAAGAAATTGCTGAAATATTACAGGTAAATGGTATCAAAGCGCTGCCATATCATGCGGGAATGGATTCGGCTACCAGGACGGCCAACCAGGATAAATTCCTGATGGAGGAAATTGATGTTATTGTCGCAACCATTGCTTTCGGAATGGGTATAGATAAACCTGATGTGCGGTTTGTTATCCATTACGATATTCCCAAAAGCCTTGAAGGATATTACCAGGAGACAGGTCGTGCCGGGAGGGATGGAAGTGAAGGCAGGTGTATAGCATATTACTCCTATGACGACCTGCAGAAGCTGGAAAAATTTATGCAGGGTAAGCCAATTAATGAACAGGAAATAGGCAAACAACTTTTACTGGAAACTGCATCATACGCCGAGTCATCAATTTGCAGGAGAAAACTCCTTCTCCACTATTTTGGTGAAGAATATAAACCTGATAATTGTGAATCATGTGATAATTGCTTACACCCAAAGAAAGAATTTGAAGGGAAAAATTATGTAGTAAAAGCCCTGGAAGCAGTCAGGGATGTAAAGGAAAAATTTAAAGCTGATCATGTTGCCAAGGTGCTGGCAGGAGTAAGTAACTCTGCCATAAGATCATATAAACACCATAAGCTTGAGATATTCGGTAACGGGGATGATAAGGATGAGAAATTCTGGAATATGGTCATCCGCCGGGCATTAATAGACAAGCTTTTAATTAAGGAGATAGAAAATTATGGTATACTGAAACTTACTGACAAAGGCCTGACATTCATAGAACAACCCGAATCATTTATGCTTACAGAAGATCATGATTACGGGGAGGTTACTGAAGAGGATGTTGGTTACAGGGGAGGTGCAGGTGCAGTGGATGATGAATTATTCAGTATACTGAAAGACCTCAGGAAGAAAATTTCAAAACAGAAAAATGTGCCTCCTTTCGTGATATTTCAGGATCCCTCACTCGAAGATATGGCTATACAATATCCTGTTACCACGGAAGAGCTGCAGAATATAACAGGTGTTGGTGTGGGTAAGGCACAGAGGTATGGGAAGGAATTTGTTGAGGTTATTGGCCGATACGTAGAAGAAAAGGAAATAGTAAGACCACAGGACCTTATCGTTAAGTCTGTGATTAATAAGTCAGGGCTCAAAGTCTATATTATTAAGAGCATCGATAATAAACGTTCACTTGATGATATTGCTGATGCCAAGGGAATAGAGATGAATGATCTGATAGGTGAGATCGAGTCTATCGTTCATTCAGGTACTAGATTAAACCTCTCATACTATATCGACCAGGTAATAGATGATGACCACCAGGCAGATATTACTGCCTATTTCAAGGAAGAAGCAGAATCCGATTCACTTAAAGATGCCCTTGAAGAACTGGGAGGTGAATATGAAGAGGAAGAAATCAGGCTTATGCGGATCAAGTTCCTTTCAGAATTCGGAAACTAACTGTATTCTGATTAACAAAAACCCTCCTCAGTTGAATCACTCGATTTTCTAGTAAACAAATGGAATACTGGAACCGAACATCCCGAGTACTCGGGATACTCGTCCTGTTCGGTTCCATCATTCCAGATTTTTTTGTCTTTATTTCCTTTTATCTGCTACATTCTGTAATTTCACCAGTCTTTGAAGTAAATACACGGCAAAATATGATTCTTGAAACAAAACAGCTCAGTAAAAGCTATGGCTCTATCAAGGCAGCTGAAGATATATCCCTGTCGGTTGACAGCGGTACAGCCTTTGGCCTGCTTGGCCCCAACGGAAGTGGGAAAACAACAACCCTCGGTATAATTATGTCAGTTCTGAAGGCTGACAGGGGTTCCTATAAATGGTTTGACATGGAGCCTGAACCTGAAACATACAGACGTATTGGCTCACTCGTTGAAGTACCCAATTTCTTTAATTACCTTTCACTTAAACGTAACCTGGAGGTTATAGCACGTATCCGGGGAACTGATACATCCGATATACAGAGGGTGCTTGATATAACAGGTCTTCTAAAAAGATCATCCTCAAGGTTTGATACCCTGTCGCTGGGAATGAAGCAGAGGCTGGCACTGGCAGCAGCACTGCTTGGGAACCCCGAAGTGCTGGTGCTGGATGAGCCGGCCAACGGGCTCGATCCGGAAGGCATAGCAGAAGTGCGGAAAATAATTATTCAACAAAAAGAACAGGGAAAGACAATAATAATGGCCAGCCATATACTGGATGAAGTTGAAAAGGTATGTAACCATGTGGCAATACTTAAAAAGGGTAAGACACTGGCATCGGGTAAGGTTAATGAGTTACTTGTTACTGATGATATAATAGTGATAGATTCCGATAATAACGAGTCACTTAAAAAGGGCCTTGAAGAAAAGGGTCTTGTGAAAAGTGCGGAACTTAAGGATGATATTATAGAGATCATACCGGCCAGTGGTGTGAGCTCAGGGCATATAAACCGCTTTGCCACTGACAGTGGGATAGTTATTAACCAGTTATATATAAGAAAAAGCACCCTCGAGGAACAATTCCTTGAGCTGGTAAAATAAAAAATGCCGGAATATGAAACGACTGATTCAATTGGAATGGACCAAGATATCCTCGTATGGGTTTTTCAGGGTTATACTGATACTGACATTGAGCCTTTTTTTATTAACAGTATTTGTTTTTTCGCGTATTGATATCTCAATGCCTGGATTTACATGGAGAAACCTGTTCAGGTTCCCGGATGTTTGGCCTTCGTTTGCCTGGGTGGCAAGCTGGTTTAACCTCCTGCTTGCAATACTGGTAATAACCATTGCAGGGAATGAATTTACAGGCAAAACCTTGAGGCAGCAGGTGATGGCCGGGCTTAGCAGAGAGGAATGGCTTGCAGGTAAAGGAATACTGATACTCGGCCTGGCCCTATTCGGTTTAGTAATGGTGAGCCTGGCAGGATTTATATTTGGTTTCATTTTTACCGGTGATCTGAACGTGGGAATTATTTTTGAAAAAATGGGTATATTGCTTGTATACCTGGTACAGGCTATAGGTTACATGGTGTTGGGCCTTTTGTTCATTTCTGTGCTTAGATCAAATGCATTAGCAATAATACTATACCTGCTGTACTTTATAATGATAGAACCGATCATCCGCGGATTATGCCCCGTGGAGATAAGACCCTGGTTCCCGGTTAAAATAATCAGCCATCTTACACCATTGCCTGAATTCTTTCAGATTACTTCAGGCGAGGCGCTGGGGAATAATAATATGACTTTTGAGAGCATTGGCTTGATGGCCAGGCAACTGGAAGGCTCAATCACCATTATTATGGCAATGGTATATATTTCTGTTTTCGGTCTTCTCACTTACCTTGTCGTGAAGAAAAGAGACCTTTAATTATACCTGCCAGGCCTGTAGTAACAATATAGAAGGGATAAAGTAACTGTAGTGGTAAAAATAACTGCAGGAGGCGGGTCTTCCCCCTTTTCCTTGCCATTACGGCAAGCAGAAGGAGGTCGGGTATGGATTTCATGATAAACAGGGCTAAAAAGATAGGCCACAGGCTTGGAAAGAAAAAGGATATGATAAATATTGCACTTATAATCAGGTTTGTGAGGAAGACAAGAACTGCAAGTGCTATTAAAGAAGGCTGTGTATAAAAAGGGCTTTTGGATGTCCATCTGATCCTTTGCTTTATAAATGGTGCTATTGAACCAGGGGCATTGGTCAGAACCATACTTGACGGTGAATCAATCCAGGTAATTATTTTACCCTGTTTCCTGTAACTCTCCATCAGGAAAATATCATCTCCTGAAGTGATATTCTCTTTTACCATTTCAATGTATCTTTCAGGGCCCGGATTCCTGAAGCACATGTTGGCGCCATTGCATATAACCGGCTTACCCTGTCTGGCAAAGACTTCTGTTACAGCTTGCAGTCCAAGGAATTCCAATTGAATAAAACAGTTCATGAGGCTGCCTGTACTGATTATGTCAACAGCACCTATTATCATTTCTGCATTGTATGTTATTAAAAAGTTGTACATCTCCTGTAACCAGTCTTGCTTAACGCGGCAGTCGCCATCAGTGGTTACAATGAATTCCCCCTTTGCCTGTTCAATACCAAGAGCGATAGCTTTCTTTTTACCAACACCTCCGGCCTCAAGTATTTTTAAGTCGTGCAATATTTTATTGGATGATCTTAATATATCAAGCGTTGAATCAGAGGAGGCATCATCAACAAAGATTACTTCGTAATGTCCGGTATCAAGGCCCTGGACAGAAAGATCGTTTACGAGGTTTTGAATATTAGATGCTTCATCTTTAAGGGGGATTACTACCGATAGTAACTTTTGCCTGGTCTTTTGCTTTTTATGGTCAACCCTTACTTTTCTTGTTTCCTGTTGAAGCTTTATCCAGAAGACCAGGAAAACAACCGTGTAAGGTAACAGAGCAATAAGCAGCCATTTCATGAAAAAATTATTTAAGCCATTCGAACATCCTGTAATGGTCACTGTTCATTCCCATTGCTTCATATGTTTTCTGTGCGTTTATGTTATCAGTTTCCACATACAAACGCAGGCCGGCTACATCATTTTGCAGAGCTGTATCTCTTACATGCCTGTACATCTCCTTGAAGACTCCTTTACGCCTGTGATCGGGCTGGATATATACTGACTGTATCCACCAGACAAAGCTGTTTCTCCAGTCGCTCCACTCATAGGTAATAAGCAATGAACCTATCACTTCGTCCTCATATTCTGACACATAATACTTTCCTTTTTGCGGATCGGCAAACACAGCATGTACACCATGGTTAATGGTATTATGATCGAGGTTCATATTTTCAGTTTCTTTGGCCATCATTTTTTGAAATCCGATGATCTTCTCGGCATCGATTATCCTTGCTTCCCTGATAAACAGATTTTTCATTTTTTCATCCTTTTTAATTTTCCCTGTATTCATCCCAGCTATAGATACCTATATCTTCGGGTTTAATCCTGCAGAAAGCAAGTATAAAGGCACTTGCAAGTCTTGCATTTGTAAGAAGTGGTATATTAAAATCAATGGCATTCCTTCTTATGCTATAATCATTATTTAGCTCATCCTTTGATAGGTCCTTGGGTATATTTACAACAAGGTCGACCTCCCTTGAGCGTATCAGCTCGAGGGTGTTGGGTGATTTGTCTTCATCGGGCCAGTATGCTACTTCAGCTTCCACTCCTGCATTTTCAAGAAATTGTTGTGTTCCCCTGGTAGCATATAGCTTATAACCTTTTTCCTTTAGTGCTTTTGCACTGTTCAGCAGTTCTATTTTGGAACGTGCCGGGCCGGTAGACAGCAATATTGCTTTCTCAGGGATGGTATACCCCACTGAAAGCATTGATTTGAAAATAGCTTCGTAGAATTCGTCACCTATACATCCAACCTCACCCGTGGATGACATATCCACACCCAGCACCGGGTCGGTTTTAGCCAGCCTGGAGAATGAGAACTGTGGTGCTTTGACTCCAACATAATCAAGGTCGAACACTGATTTATTGGGTTTGTTTACGGGAATGCCCAGCATTACCATGGTTGCCAGCTCAATGAGGTTTGTTTTCAGTACCTTGGATACAAATGGCATACTACGGCTGGCCCTCAAATTGCATTCAATGACTTTTATATCATTATCCCTTGCCAGGAACTGGATATTAAAGGGTCCGCTGATATTCAGTTCACCGGCTATAAGCCTGCTTATACGCTTTATCCTCCTCACAGTTTCAAAATATATTTTCTGGGCAGGGAATACTATAGTGGCATCGCCTGAATGAACTCCGGCAAATTCAACATGCTCACTTATGGCATATGCTATTATCTCTCCTTCACGTGCCACTGCATCTATCTCTATCTCTTTGGCATTCTCAATGAACTCAGAGACCACTACAGGATAATGTTTTGATACTCTAACAGCCAGGTCAAGGAAGTGTGTAAGCTCATCACTGTTTGATACAATGTTCATTGCTGCCCCCGAAAGAACATATGATGGTCTTACCAGAAGTGGGAATCCCTTCCTGTCAATAAATTTTTTAATATCCTTCACACTGGTCAGTTCTTTCCATTCCGGCTGGTCTATTTCCAGTTCGTCAAGCATACTGGAGAACTTGTGCCTGTTTTCAGCACGGTCGATAGATACGGGAGAGGTGCCAAGGATGTTAACGCCCTGTTTATGCAGGCGCATAGCCAGGTTATTGGGTATCTGTCCCCCCACTGATACAATTACTCCCCTGGGTGTTTCAAGATCGATTATGTCCATTACCCTTTCAAAGGACAATTCATCAAAATATAACCTGTCGCAGGTATCGTAATCAGTGCTTACCGTTTCGGGATTATAATTTATCATTACCGAGCGGAATCCTTCCTGCCTGATGGTATCAATGGCATTAACCGAACACCAGTCAAACTCAACGCTGGATCCTATCCTGTAAGCGCCTGATCCCAGGACTATGACTGAACGTTTATCATTCTCATACCATATATCATGTTCGACACCGCTGTATGTAAGGTAGAGGTAGTTGGTAACCGCAGGGTATTCAGCAGCAAGGGTATCTATTTGTTTCACCCATGGTATAATACCTTTTAATTTACGATACGACCTTACCTTATTCAACTCTTCTTCAATATCTGAAGGAGCTGGGTCACTGAGATACCTTAAGATCTGGAAATCTGAGAAGCCGAAGATCTTTGATTGCTGTACCAGTTCATCCGGCACATCCTGTATATCACTGTATTTCATCAGGTCGTTGCGTGTATCAATGATATTTTTCAGTTTATACAGAAACCATTTATCTATCCGCGTAAGGTCATAAATCTTTTCTATCGGGAAATCTTTGTCCAGTGCTTCTGCAATAACAAATATCCTCATATCAGTAGGCTCGGATAATTCTTTTTCCAGGTCTTTGAAGCTCAGGTTCCTGTTTCCGACAAACCCATGCATTCCCTGGCCTATCATCCTCAGACCTTTCTGTATCACTTCTTCGAAGGTTCTGCCTATAGCCATTACTTCCCCCACGCTCTTCATGCTGCTTCCTATATGATGTGATACCCCCTGGAATTTATTAAGGTCCCAGCGTGGTATTTTACAGACAATATAATCGAGGGCGGGTTCAAAGCATGCCGTTGTAGTCTTTGTAACAGAGTTTTTCAACTGGTGCAGGCCGTATCCCAGTGCCAGTTTTGCAGCCACAAAAGCCAGGGGATAGCCTGTTGCCTTTGAAGCAAGGGCACTGGAACGTGACAGGCGGGCGTTAACTTCAATTACCCTGTAATCTTCTGATGAAGGGTCAAGGGCATACTGCACGTTACATTCACCTACAACACCTATATGTTTAATGATCTTTATTGAAAGCTCTCTCAGCTTGTGATATTCCCTGTTAGTAAGTGTTTGAGACGGAGCCACCACTATACTTTCACCTGTATGTATCCCCAGGGGATCAAAGTTCTCCATATTACAAACAGTGATACAGTTGTCGAACCTGTCCCTGACAACCTCGTATTCAACTTCTTTCCATCCCTTGAGTGATTCTTCCACGAGTATCTGTTCTGTATAGGAGAATGCTCTTCCTGCCAGTTGCACCAGTTCGTCCCTGCCTGAACAAAAACCTGACCCCTGTCCGCCAAGAGTGTAAGCTGCCCTGATAATAATAGGATACCCCAGCTTGTCAGCTGCTAATAGGGCTTCGTCAACAGAGGTAACGGCAATACTAGCGGGTGTTTTGACATTTATTTGCCTGAGTTTATTCACAAACAATTCCCGGTCTTCGGTATCCATGATAGCCTGTACAGGTGTGCCAAGAACTTTTACATTATGCTTCTCCAGTGTCCTGTCCCTGTACATCCGGGTTCCACAGTTAAGTGCCGTCTGGCCCCCGAAAGACAGCAGCATACCATCGGGCTTCTCTTTAGCTATCACCTGTTCAACAAACCAGGGAGTAACAGGAAGGAAATATATTTTGTCGGCAACCTTCTCTGATGTTTGAACAGTGGCTATATTCGGATTGATGAGGACTGTTTCAATACCTTCTTCACGAAGGGCTTTAAGGGCCTGTGATCCACTGTAATCGAATTCTCCGGCTTCACCTATTTTCAGTGCGCCTGATCCCAGTATGATTACTTTTTTTATCTCTTTTCCCTCCATTTTACTTCATTTATTTGTTATCTCCCTGTCTCCATTTTTTAATATTATCGATAAAGATATCGAATAGAAAATCGGTATCGGTAGGACCACCTGATGCTTCCGGATGGAACTGTGTAGAGAAGAAAGGTTTTTTCCTGTGCCTCATCCCCTCATTTGTATTATCATTGACATTAATAAAAAGAGGCTCCCAATCTTTTCCCAGGCTATTGTTATCCACTGCAAAGCCATGATTCTGGGATGTGATATATGCCCTGTCAGTACCTGTCTGCAGTACCGGCTGGTTGTGGCTCCTGTGACCATATTTAAGTTTGTAGGTATCAGCCCCGGCAGCCAGGCCCATCAACTGATTGCCAAGGCATATACCGAATACGGGAATATCTTTCTGCAGCGATTTACCGATATTGGCAATTGTCTCATGGCACATTTTGGGATCGCCCGGGCCATTGGAAATAAAAAGACCGTCATACTCCAGAGAGTGGTAATCATAATTCCATGGAACCCTTATTACAGTGGTATCGCGCTTCAGGAGGTTACGTATAATATTGTACTTAACGCCACAGTCGATAAGTACTATCCTGTATTTTCCATTGCCATAAGTAGCAGGTTCCTTAATGCTCACTTCCTTAACAAGATTTTCCCGGTTGGGGTCATAGAACCCGGTTTCTGTTCCTTCAGGTTCTATTTTACCAAGCATCGATCCTTTTTCCCTGAGCCTTTTTGTCAGTGCCCTGGTATCTATACCATAGATGCCGGGGATACTATTGTTCTCTAGCCACTGATGAAGACTTTCAGCAGCACTCCAGTGACTGTATTCAAATGAATAGTCAGAAACAATAAGCCCTTTAATATGTATTGATGATGATTCATGGAAAATATGGAGTTCATCTTTTGTGTCTTGACCGGGGGCTCCGTAATTGCCTACAAGGGGGTATGTAAGACAGAGTATCTGGCCCCTGTATGACGGATCGGTAAGACTCTCAGGATAACCGGTCATGGCTGTATTAAATACTACCTCACCGGCTGAAGGGATTAACTTACCGAATGACTTTCCCCTGTAAACGGTTCCGTCTTCAAGACCAAGTTTAACCGGAAGTGTTTTATTCATTTATCTCTCTGTTTTAACAAGGCGTTTTCTATATTCTCAATCGCTCTTTTTACGGTATCAAGCGGACATGCTAAATTCATTCTCATAAATCCTTCACCCCCGGGCCCAAAAGCTGAACCTTCGCTCATACCAACAGCGGCTTCATTTATAAAGAATTTATTCAGTTCATCAGGTCCCATTCCCAATTTCCTGCAATCGAGCCATACCATATATGTTGCTTCGGGTGGCACCGGTTTGATTAATTCGTTGTTCCTGAACTTTGCCAGAACATATTCAATATTACGGTTTACGTAATCCAGCATATCATCGAGCCATTCATCTCCATAGGTATATGCGGCAATCGATGCTTCATTCCCAAAAATATTACCTCCCGTGATATGAAGGCTTTCTATTGCTGTATCAAACTTCTTCTTCAGCTCAGGGTTGCTTATTATCATTGAAGATGTTGAGAGCCCGGCAATATTGAATGTTTTGCTGGGAGCCATGCATGTTACAGTCAGATCAGCTATTTCTTCAGACAGGCTTGCAAGGGGTACATGCTTATATCCCGGTAAAATAAGGTCGGAATGTATCTCGTCACTAATTATCAGCATATTATACTTAAGGCATATTTCTGCCAGCTTTTCCAGTTCATCAGCTTTCCATGCCCTGCCAACGGGGTTATGGGGGTTGCACAGGATTAGCATTCGTGCCCCCTCAGCTGCCTTTTGTGCAAGGTCGTTAAAATCGAAACTCCAGATGCCATTTTTCTCTATGAGCCTGTTATATAAAAGCTTACGTTTATGATCTGTAACAACCCTAAAGAAGGGGAAATATACCGGTGGCTGTATTATTATCTTATCTCCCGGTCTGGTATATGCCAGTGTACAGATATTAAGAGCGGGGACTATACCGGGACTAAAGGATATCCAGTCCCTTTCTATAATCCATCTGTGCCTTCTTTTTATCCATTCACTCAGGGATGAGAAGTATTCTTTGCGTCTTATAGTATATCCCAGTATTTCATGTTCCAGTCGCTTCCTTAGAGCTTCAATAATGAAAGGAGGGCTTTTAAAATCCATGTCAGCAACCCACATTGGGATTACCTTGTCACTTCCAAAAACATCTTTCCTGGAGTCGTATTTTACACAGCTTGTTCCCTGCCGGGCAACAGGTTCATCAAAGTAATATGCCATATCCCAGAGTTGAATACCGGGATTCAAAGATACAGATAAAAGGCGAAAGTATAAAGGCAAAAGTGAAGATGCGAGGCTTCGCGTCTCAGAAAAAGAGTGGCAACCGTTAATTATTGATCCGGGGGATCAATTTAGGGAGGAGCCAGACAGAGCAGAGTAAAAAGTAAAAAGGAGAGAGATGAAAGACGAGATAAAAAAGAGGAGAGGGGAGAGAAAGAGTATGGGAGGAAGGGGGAGAATAGGAGAAATACAAATCGATAAATACAATATATCTGGCAACTATAGGTTTATATAGCAGGGATTTCATTTCTCTATAAATATGTAAAAATTACCAATCAATGAAATTAAATCTTATATCTCTTGTATTTTCAATTATTATGCTTACGACGATTTCCTGTGGGAGCGGTGAAAATGATGCAGGGTATATAACATATAATTTAAGCGAAGAAAGCAATACCTATGAAGTGAACCTGTCCGACCTTATGGACAATATTCACTTGGTAAAACTGGAGTTTAATAGTGAATTCCCTGTATCAGAACGCATGCAGCAATGGATAGGCACTAAGCATATTCTTCTTATTTCGAGAAATAATGTTTTACAATATACTGCCGATGGCCAATTTGTAAGGGAGTTGATAACAAACGGAAGAGGACCACAAGAATTTGATGAAGTAGATTATTATGATGTTGATGAGCAAAAGGACGTTTTCTATTTTTTTGACCATGGCTCTGCGGGCAGAATAAGGAGGATAGATATGAACACCGGTGAATTAATGGAGAGTATTTTGCTACCCGGTGATGACAGGTGGTTGCTGGCTGGTTTTGTTGTTTACAGGGACAAATTGCTGTGCTTTACCAATGATTTTTCACCGGTAAATTATCGGTACTTCTTCCTCGATGATGATGGTAATATCGAGTTTGGATGCAAAAAGCAAGCTTTCCTTGAAGAAAGACCAAGGGTATCTATTGCCCCTTACCTTAGTGAAACCGGGGGAAGAATAAATTTCAGACAGGTGAGGGATACCTTATTTTACTTGGTTGAAGACACCCTGGCAATAGAAATGATAATAAAGGAAGAGAATTATTTCAGTCCCTCGGAAAACAGGAACAGTGGATTTTCAACAACAATTGCCCTTAATGGGGTTGACAATATTGTAATAAGGAGTTATGAGCTTGAGCTGCTTCAAATGGACGAAGGGGGGATAGGTATAAAAGATAACGGATCCAGGTTTATGCTAATAAACAGGAAGGAGGAATCTATTACCAGAGTCTCCAGCTTTTATATTGATTATTTCAATGTTGAATCAGAAGAGTTGGATTTTAACTACACAGATGATAAGGCCTGGATTGTTATCAGTGCAATTGAACTTATAAAATATATTGATAAGGCCTTGGAGAACAAGGATATAGATCCGAAAATTGAAGAGAGGCTTTTATCGTTTAAAGAATCTGTAAACGAAAATGATAATCCTTACTTTTTGATCGGGGATCTTAAATAATGGCTTAGGTCTGGAACCAAACACCATCACTATTCCCTTGAGTCAAGGGCCAGCAGGGCGAAACTGGCAAGCCAGTGTCCCCCTTCATAATATCCGTCTGTTATACTTGGGAGTGAATGCATGATATGTTCATCGGCTATTTTTGCCAGGTGTTCATACCCGGAAATATTGTTAGCTATCCCGTAAAGGCTCCAGGCCCTGCTGAAATTTAACCCGCCGAGATGTGCCAGTTGTCCATCCGACCTGTCGGTTACAATCCCCGGTTCAAGTGTATATGATGGATCAGACAGTTCCGGAATAAAATCATTCAGCCATTTACTGTATTCCTCTGAATCGAGAACCCTCCTCATAATATCAGCTTCCTCAAGGCAGGGTGAAAGAAAGTCATTCCCCCCTGGTTCCCATGACATAGGACATTGGCTGTCGTATAAATAAAAGTCCCTGGCTCTCTGTTTAATGGTAAGCAACAGGCTGTCGTTATCTGTAATGGCTGCATAATCGTATGCGAAAGTCAATCCAAATGCAGTATTGGTATGTGTCCCTACTCTTATGGGGTAATGCAATTTGGGCAAGAATTCTATATACATATCCGCGATCAGGACGGCAAGGGGAGACAAATTATCATACAGTTCCCTTGCAAGATCTGTATCCCAGGTATACAGTTCCTCAGCGAGTTTAAGCAGCCAGGCCCAGCCATAAGTCCTTTCAAATGTCTTATTCTGTTCCTGTTTGAAATATTCAATTTCTCTGGCAATATTTTCAGGTGAAAGTCTTTCTGAAAGAAGAGTTTTCATCTCTTCTGATTTATCAAGCCCGGGGAATTGTTTAAGCAGCATGACTATTGACCAGTGGCCATGTACTGATGAATGCCAGTCGAAGCAGCCATAAAATGAGGGATGCAAATCGCGTGGAGGAAGCAGGTCATCATCTCCGCTCAGTGTCTGGTTCAACTTGTTAGGGTATTCCCTTTCAATACAAGCCAGGGGCAACTCAGCAAGCCTGTTGGCCTCGTTTATGTCGAGGACAGGACGATCAGCAACGATGGCTCCGGGCTTCTGACCTGAATCTTCCTTTCTGTTAGCCTGGCAGCCATGCAAAATAATGAATATGGATAATAAAATCATATATCTCATAACTGAACAGTTTTGTTAGTATTTATCTTGTTATACGTTAGACAAACTTAATATTAATAAATATGATTTTTTATAATATTGGGTACTGTATTAATATATTTGTTAATTTTACGGCTACTTATAAGGGATTAAATAAAATGACCCTGTTAATAAAACGGAATAATCAGAATAATTAATAAACAATTAATTACCAATGAAGAAAATCTTTTTAATTGCAATCGCACTGGTTATAGCTGCTTCTTCTGTGTTTACTTCATGTAAGAGCAGGGGTGGTGATCAGGATCAGAAAAAAATTCGACTTGATGAGGCCAATGAGATTACTGCCGAAATTGAAAAAGCCGTTTATCCTTTGCCAACCTCTGCAGAGGTAATCAAAATGCTGACAGAACTTGAGGTTGGTTATATTATTGGCGTGTCGAACCCGGTAGATAATGCAACCAACTATATAACCAGCAAGAGCCAGGCTATTAACCTTGGTATCTATGGAGCAGATCTCAGTTATGCCACACTGTACAATATGAACCAGGATGTGATAAATTACCTGGATGTTATCCGTGAGCTTACCAATAGCCTGAAAATGTCAAAGATTTATTCAAGGGAACTGTATGATGACATAAAAAACAGTTACGATAACAGGGACAGGCTTGTGTCAATATTAACCGAAGCGTTTAACGAAACCTATGGATACCTGGCTGATAATGACCAGCAATCGCTTGCTTTACTGGTAGTTGCAGGTGCATGGGTTGAAGGCATGTATATTACCACCAATATATCAGAATCGGTATATCATGTCGAAGGTATTGTAAGGGTATTACTGGAACAGAAAGAGTCGTTTGAGCTTTTTCTTACGATCGCTGAACCACATGATGACGATCCGGTTGTTAAGGAGATACTTGAAATTATCGATCCTTTGAAAGAAGTATATAAAGAAGTTAAAGATAACAGCTTAACCCTCAAAAACGTTGAGGATATTACAGTAGCTGTTGCATCGGTAAGAGAAAAACTCGTATCTTAAATATTGCCTTATATTATGAACCGTGCGAGCAGATAAAAGCAATTTGCTTCACGGTTTTTTATTAAACAGAGCCTATGAGGGAACCTGTCTTACTTGCCTTAATACACATATTTGCAATTCTGTCGCAGGTAAACCCCGGTGGAATTACTGCCAGGGGCAGGAAAATATTACGCGGGTATCTCAAAAGGTACCTCAACCAGGAGCTTGAGGAAGAATATTATAAGATCTTTGAAACAACACATGAGTTTTATTCTGAAGAGCTATCCAGCCTTAACGATGAAGAACTTAAAGATGAGACTTCACTAATCACTTTCCAGATAACAAATATTTGCAGGCAGATACGTAAAGGCCTTTTCCTTGATGAAAGGATGATTGTATTTCTTCAGCTTCTTGAGTTTGTTTATGAAGACCGTGAAGTGACATCCCAGGAAAAGAAGATTATTGAAATAGTAGCACGGACTTTCAGCATACCTGCAAAGGAATTTACAAATTCATGCTCCTTCATGCTGGGCAACAGGATGGACCTGGTGAGCCCGGAAGCAATAATATTAATTGAGGGACAGGGGAAGGAAAAAAAATTCTCTGACTCATTTGAGAACAAGCAAAAGTGGAATAAACTTACTCTAAAAGGCCTCGAAGGAAGTATTTTTGTTCTGCATATTGAAAGTATACATATCCTGCTGTTTACATATCAAGGCAAGCAGTCCCTTTTCTTCAAGGGGCGACCGGTAATAAAAGGCCGGCCCTATTTGCTTGACCCTGGAGTGAGTATAAAAGGTAAGGATATAAGCCCTATTTATTATTCAGGCATACTCAGGGAGTTTCTCAGGCTGGCTTATGTTGATAAGATAATTTTTGAAGGTCATAACCTGGAATATAGCTTCAAAAAGTCGACACAGGGCCTGAAATCGATGAGTTTCCGTGCTGATTCAGGGAACTTTATCGGTATTATGGGGGGCAGCGGTGTTGGTAAATCAACTATGCTGAATGTTCTGAATGGAAAGATAAATCCTGACAAAGGAGTTCTTTATCTTAACGGGTATAACCTGTTTTCAGAACTTTACAAGCTTAAAGGGTTGATAGGATATATTCCTCAGGATGACCTGTTAATCGAAGAACTTACAGTCTTCCAGAACCTTTACTATAATGCCAAGCTGTGTTTTGGCAATTGTTCGACACAGAAGATCAAGGACCTGGTGGAAAAGATACTCAGAGATCTGGAGCTTTATGATATAAGGGATTTGCAGGTTGGCGATCCTTTAAATAAAAAGATCAGCGGGGGACAGAGAAAAAGATTGAATATCAGCCTTGAACTGATAAGAGAGCCGGCTGTATTATTTGTTGATGAACCGACATCAGGCCTGTCATCCTCTGATTCACATATGGTGATGGAGCTTCTTAAACAACAGACTAACAAGGGGAAACTGATAATATCCATAATACACCAGCCCTCTTCTGATATACTCAAGCTTTTTGACAGGTTGTGGATACTCGATAAGGAAGGCTATATGGTTTTTGACGGCGATCCTGTAGACTCCCTGGTATATTTTAAGACTGAAACTTCACAGGCTAATGCAGCTGAATCAGAATGCCCAAACTGTGGTAATGTTGATACTGAGGATATCCTTGAATTAATAGAATCCAAGGAAGTTACGGAAGAAGGTTATAAGAGCGGAAAGAGGCAGGTTGAACCGGAGGAGTGGTATGAAAGGTATAACAGGACTATGAGGCCCTACTTTAAGTCCAGGCCACAGAAATTTAAGCTTCCTGAAACAAACTTTTCTGTTCCTTCAAAAATATCACAGATGGGAACATTCTTCAGTAGGAATGTGCTCAGGAAATTATCTGACAGGCAGTATCTGATGATCAATATGCTCGAAGCTCCCTTGCTGGCCGTCATACTTGCTTTCCTGTCAAAATATATCACAGACGGGGTTTACCTTATGTCTGAGAACAAAAACCTGCCGGTATTCCTGTTTATGGCTGTTGTGGTTGCACTCTTCCTTGGACTTACAGTAAGTGCAGAAGAGATATTCAAAGACAGGAAGATACTGGAAAGACAGAAATTCCTGGATATAAGCCGGTCAAGTTACCTGATATCTAAAATAGCTTTCCTTTTTATACTATCCGCCGTACAATCATTCTTATTCATCTTTATCTCAGATATAATCCTGCAGGTGCATGGACTGCTTTTCAGACAGTGGATAATCTTATTCTCTATTGCATGTTATGGAAATTTAATAGGTCTCAATATATCGGCAGGAATGCGATCGGTCGTAAGTATTTACATCCTGATACCCCTGATTCTTGTTCCCCAGCTGCTGCTTGGAGGGGCTATGATCAAGTTTGACGACCTGCATAAGAGCTTTACCAATAAAATATATGTGCCTGTTATAGGTGATATTATGGCTACAAGATGGGCATATGAGGCCATTTCTGTAGACCAGTTTAAGAATAACAAGTATGAAAGACTGATCTTTGACTGTGAAATGGATAGAAGCCAGAACGACTGGTATGCTTCATTCCTTATTCCTGACCTGAAAATGAAAGTAAAGGAATGCGAATTGGTAATGGGTAGAGATGAATATGCTTACCAATTCCATAATAACCTTTATAAATTAAATAAGTATATTTCATTTCTTTCTTCACGTTCAGGGATTAATAATGATGTGCTTCTCGCGGAATTGAACAGTCAAAAATTTGATATTTCTACAATAAAAAAGGCTAATACCAGCCTTGATAGCCTCAGGTCATTCTACAGGTCTAAAAGCCTGTATTCTACAGAACAAAAGGATTCAATACTTTATATATTAGAGCAGGAAGCCGGCCATGATAAAATACTTCAGCTCAAGCGTGATAACTATAATAATTACATAGCCGATATATTACTTAATGCAGTAAGTACTGATAAAATTTATGAAACAAGATATCGGATAGTGCAAAAGTCTGATCCTGTATATATGGCACCCACATCAAGGATTGGCAGGGCACATTTTTTTGCGCCCTTTAAATATTTTGGAGAACTGGAAATAGATACCTTGTGGTTCAATGTCATAGCAATATGGTTCATGTCTGCTGTCTTTGCATTAACCCTGTATTTTAACCTTCTCAAAAAGCTTATAGATATATTCGAGTCAATAAGTATTCCTTTACGAAAAAGGGAACGAAGGGTATAAATAATTTATCACCAGGTTGTTTTTATCGCTACTAAAAGCTTATTTTGCGTTCGTTATGAGCGAAGTAAGGGCAAAAAAACATCTTGGACAACACTTCCTGACCGACAGGAATATAGCAAAAAAAATAGCCCTGTCACTTGAAGCAAAAGGCTATTCAAATGTCCTGGAAATAGGACCTGGTATGGGAGTACTTACCGGTTATCTCATCGAAAGAGGCTTTGAGAATTTTAAAGTTATTGAGATTGATAATGAAGCATCAGACTATATAAGTCGGACATTCAGGAATCTGGAGCTTATTAAAGGGGATTTCCTCAGGTTGAACCTTGATAGTTGTTTTGATGGCAAAATTGGTATAGTAGGTAATTTCCCCTATAATATATCCAGTCAGATATTTTTCAGGGTACTGGAATACCGGGATAAAGTATGCGAACTGACAGGGATGCTGCAAAAAGAGGTTGCCGACCGTATTGTTTCCGGGCCCGGATCAAAAGTTTATGGCATACTGAGCGTCCTCTTGCAGGCATATTATAAAGTGGAATACCTGTTTACGGTACCGGCCGGTGTTTTCAGACCACCGCCAAAAGTGAAATCTGCCGTTATCAGGTTAACAAGAAAAGATAAGAAGCCTGTTGATTATAACGAGAAATTGTTTTTCAGTGTGGTAAAAGTAACATTCAACCAGAGAAGAAAAACAATAAAAAATTCGTTAAAACCACTGGTTGATACTTCATGTATTGATAATCAAATACTTAAAAAACGCCCTGAGGAATTGGGTGTTGATAATTTTATTGAGCTTACAAAGCTCGTTGAAGTAATGTTAAACAATAATACTAATAGCCATGGCAAGGACAATTGAAATCAGCAGGGAGTTTGTTGATGAACTGCGGGAAGCTGTAAAAGAAAATGATGAGCAGAAAGCACTTCAGCTTATAACTGATTTTCATGCTGCTGACATTGCCGAGCTGTATGATCATATAAGTATTGAAGAAGCACGGTACCTTTACCTTCTGCTCGACGGCGAACGGGCATCGGATGTCCTGGCCGAGCTTGATGAGGACGACAGGGAAAGGTTCCTGGACGTATTACCCGGTGAAGTTATTGCTCAGAAGTTCATTGACCACATGGACTCCGATGATGCTGCTGATGTAATTGGAGACCTGTCGGAAGAGAAAAAACAGGAAATATTATTACATCTTGAAGACCTCGAGCAGGCGGGTGATATTGTTGATCTTCTTGCCTATGATGAGGATAGCGCGGGTGGACTGATGGCCAAGGAAATGATCATAGTGAACGAGAACTGGACCATACTGACCTGCCTGAAAGAGCTGGCTAACCAGGCTGATGAAGTTGATGAGGTGTATTATATGTACGTCATAGATAATGATAATAAGCTCAAAGGTATTGTATCACTGAAGAAAATGCTCCTTAGCAATAATGCCGCCGAAGTAAAAACAATAATTGAAGATGATATTATATCGGTGAAAACCTCCACCCCCGGCGAGGAGGTGGCACAGATAATGGAAAAGTATGACCTGGTTGCAATACCAGTAGTTGATTCATTGGGACGCCTTGTAGGTAGAATTACTATTGACGATATTGTTGATTTTATAAGAGAAGAAGCTGAGAGGGATTACCAGATGGCCTCCGGTCTGACCGACGAGGTGGAGGCCAGAGATAAGGTTCTTTATATCACAAGAGTCAGGCTGCCCTGGCTGTTGATAGGGTTGATGGGAGGAATTCTTGGAGCACTTGTACTGAGTAAGTTTGAGGGGAATCTGAAAATGTACCCGGAAATGGCATTTTTTATACCGCTAATCGCTGCCATGGGTGGTAATGTAGGAATACAATCATCAGCCATAATCGTGCAGGGGCTGGCAAATAATACTCTTAAGAGAGAGAGGACAATTGTGAGGCTTATTAAGGAGTTACTGGTGGCACTGTTTAACGGGTTGATACTGGCAGCATTAATTTTTGTCTACAACTTCTTTGTAAGCGATTCATTCGCCCTGACGCTTACAGTCAGTTCTGCTCTCCTTACGGTTATTGTTTTTGCCGCCCTCTTCGGCACTTTTATTCCCCTCATCCTCGATCGTGTCAAAGTTGATCCTGCGCTGGCAACAGGCCCGTTCATAACAACAATGAATGATATAGTAGGCCTGTTCTTATATATGATTATAGGAAGGTTGCTGTATGGTTTCTTCGCTGTATAGCATATATCATTCTGAAACATCGATCATCGATGATGATTCTAAAATGATTTTACATTTTTTAGTAAGGCTGAGGCTGAGGCTAAGGCTAAGGATTATTGGGGCTGTCTCAAAAGTACACCACCTCCCCCTGACGCTCCTTTGCTTCGACAAGCTCAGCACAAGTCAGTCGGTCAGGGTACTCCTCCTCTAAAGAGGAGGAGAAAGTTATAGTATTGTAAATCAGTCATTTCCCCTCCTTTTAAAAAAGGAGGGGTGTCCCGACGATAGCTTTGCTATGTCGGGACGGGGTGGTTATAATTACTTTTGATACAGCCCCGGTGTTGTTTTTTTGGAAAATATCAGACTCTTCGCTTCACCTAACGGCTTCGCTCAGAGTGATAATGGGGGTCAGAATGAGAAGCCGATAGCATCAACAGGGTTCATTCTGGATGCTGAGTAGGCAGGAGTATAACCTGCAACAATTCCGATTACAGCCGATATCATTACCCCCAGGAAAATATTTGCCAGGGTCAGGTGCATATTCAACTCCCATAGATAATTGACCACACCAGTACCAATGAATATAAATATAAGCCCAAGAACACCACCTACCACCGAAAGCAGCATTGATTCATAAAGAAACTGCCAGAGGATAAATGCCCTTTTGGCACCCAGTGCCATTTGTATACCAATTATGCTTGTTCTTTCCCTTACAGATACAAACATTATGTTTGCAATACCAAAGCCACCTACAAGAATTGAGAAACCACCAATTATCCATCCTCCTATATTTATGCCGGCAAAAGCAGCCTCGAAGCCCTGTGTAAGAAGGCTTGCCCTGTTAACTGAGAAATTATTTATCTCGTCAGGCGAGAGTCTGCGCGCAGCCCTGAGTATCATTGTGGCTTCGTCGCTTAGCTCCTGAACAGCTACTCCCTCCCGGGCTTTTACCATAATGTTTGAGTTGATAAATATGTTGCGCATATTTAACATCCTCTTTGCATAGTTAGCAGGTATCACAGTCATTTCATCCATACCGCTGTCACTTATTCCTCCCTCCCCTTCTTTTTTGAATATTCCTATCACAGTGGTCTTATTACCCGATATAGTGAGGTCTTTACCGATCGGATCAGTATCTTCAAAAATTGTCTCTGCTGTAACAGCACCTATGACAGCCACTCTTTTACCTCCCAGCAGTTCGTACGGGGAAAAATATCTGCCCCTGGCGATCTCAAAAGAACGTATCTCTTCAAAGCCTTCCGTAACTCCCCATATATATGCGTCATTTACCGCATTATCCCTGTGCTTCAGATTCCTGTTGAAAACAACTGAAAAGGAAGCTGCTTCCGATTTTGTCGAATTCCTTAAAATTGCCTCATAATCGTCAAGGCTGACAGCCGGCCAGGTTATAATATCCCACCAGGCTAAATTTGGATCGAATGACCATGGAAACTTTTGAACGTAAATCACATCGTCTCCCATTGAGGATATACTATCCCTGATAGCCACTTCCATCCAATCGAGTACAGTAAAAACTGATATTATGGCAAATATGCCAATGGTAATCCCAAACAGCGACAAAAAAGTCCTGAGCTTATTTACAATTATTGAATTAATTGCAAACAGGAAGCCTTCCTTTATCAATCTGAAGAAAATCATGATCCAAATATAATTAAAAATGGAATAATGGAATGATGGATTGATGGATTAATGGTTAATAGCTATTCGACTACTCATATTCCACTATCCCAGTATTCCATTATTCCAATATTGACTCTCCCTGCTAAAGAAGGGCTCGTCGAGCTCGTCACCCTCATTTGCTTCGCAATCTCAGGTTCCTCGGTTCCGATATTCCAGATTTATTTAGCTATCGGATAAAATCTGAACACATCTTGTAATCACAGAGCTCAGATTATATGAAAAGTATGGAATACATTGTAAGACAATAAAAAAATATCTATTTTTAATGCCCGTTAAACTAACCTGGGTGCTATCTCTAATTTATTGACTATGAGGGAAAAGAAAATAAGGTCGGCTTTACTGTCTGTTTATCATAAAGAAGGACTGGCAGAAATTGTAAAAAAGCTTAACGAGCTGGGAGTCAAAATCATTTCCACAGGGGGGACTCACAAATTTATTTCTGACCTTGGCATAAAAGCTGGAAAGGTTGAAGATATTACATCATATCCTTCCATACTGGGGGGCAGGGTAAAGACGCTGCATCCAAAGATTTTTGGAGGCATACTGGCCCGGAGAGATAATAAGTCGGATCTTGAACAGTTATCTGAATTTGAAATTCCGCAGATTGATCTTATTATTGTTGATCTTTATCCGTTCAGGGAAACCGTTGCATCGGGTGCGCCTGAAGAGGATATTATTGAGAAAATTGATATAGGCGGGATATCACTGATCCGGGCTGCGGCCAAGAACTTTGAGGATACAGTTATCATATCACATCGTGGTCAGTATTCACAGTTGTATGAATTACTTGACTCCGTGAAGGGAATGGTAAACCTCGAAGTAAGACGGCGACTGGCGGCTGAAGCATTCAGTATCAGTTCTGAATATGACATCGATATTTTTAATTACTTTAACAGAAAAGAACAGATTGAAGCATTCAGGGAAAGCTTTACGGAAGCAAAAGTGTTAAGATATGGTGAGAATCCACACCAGCGGGGAGTATTTTACGGTAAGCAGGGAGAAATATTCGATCAACTGCATGGCAAAGAAATATCCTATAATAACCTGCTTGATATTGATGCAGCCATATCGCTGATAGAAGAGTTTGATGAAACAACCTTTGCCGTCATAAAACATAATAATGCCTGTGGGCTGGCTTCACGCCCAAAGCTAATCGATGCATGGAAAGGCGCACTTGCAGGTGATCCGGTATCAGCCTTTGGGGGAGTTCTTATAACTAACAGGGAGATTGATAAAGAGACAGCAGAAGAAATTGACAAACTCTTTTTTGAGGTGATAATTGCACCTGCATACAGTAGTGATGCGCTTGAGGTGCTCAGGCATAGGAAAAACCGAATAATTCTTATTCAGAAAGGAAGCAATAAGCGGCCCGACAGTTACAGAACGGTACTCAACGGTCTGTTAATGCAGGAAAGGGACCTTAAAACAGAAAAGGTGGAAGACATGAAAACAGTAACAAGAGCCCAGGCAAATAAGGATCAGCTGACAGATCTCGAATTTGCAAATAAGATAGTCAAGCACAGTAAGTCAAATACAATTGTACTTGCAGGTAATAAACAGTTATATGCCAGCGGTGTGGGAATGACCTCGCGTGTGGATGCCCTCAGGTTTGCTGTTGAAAAGGCCAGGAATTTTGAATTTGATCTTAGCAATGCCGTCATGGCATCAGATGCATTTTTCCCTTTTGCTGACAGCGTTGAAATAGCATATAATGAAGGAATAAAAGCTGTAATACAACCGGGTGGTTCAATACGGGATAATGAATCAATAGATTTTTGCAATGATAAGGGGATGTCAATGGTATTTACCGGAACAAGACATTTCAAACACTAATACTTAATATTAATAAATATTCAGATGGGAATATTTTCTTTTTTCACACAGGAAATTGCTATCGACCTCGGAACAGCTAATACAATAATAATCCATAATGATAAAATCGTTGTAGATGAACCTTCAATAGTTGCTGTTGACAGGAGCTCGGGCAAATTAATTGCAATAGGAGAAAGAGCCAGGCAGATGCATGGCAAAACACATGAGAATATCAGGACTGTGCGTCCTTTAAGGGATGGTGTTATAGCCGACTTTAATGCGGCTGAACAAATGATCAGGGGGATGATAAAAATGATAAACAAGCGACCGGGCCTTTTCTCACCAACCCTGAAAATGGTGGTTTGCATACCTTCCGGCAGTACGGAAGTTGAGGTACGCGCAGTACGAGACTCTTCAGAACATGCAGGGGGCAGGGATGTATACCTGATATATGAACCCATGGCCGCTGCAATAGGTATTGGACTTGATGTTGAAGCGCCTGAAGGATGCATGGTGGTTGATATTGGCGGTGGGACAACAGAAATAGCCGTAATAGCTCTTGGAGGGATAGTATGCAATAAATCGATCAGGACGGCCGGTGATGGTTTTACTACTGATATCCAATCGTATATGAGACACCAGCATAATATAAAAATTGGTGAACGTACAGCTGAAGATATTAAGATCAATGTGGGTGCTGCACTGCCATCCATTGAAGATCCTCCTGCTGATTATATTGTCAGGGGACCAAACCTGATGACGGCAATGCCTATAGAAATACCTGTATCATACCAGGAAATAGCTCATTGCCTTGATAAATCAATTTCAAAGGTGGAAACAGCTATTTTAAGTGTGCTTGAACAAACACCACCTGAATTATATGCCGATATTGTGGCTAAAGGAATATTTTTGGCAGGGGGGGGAGCATTGTTGAGGGGACTGCCAAAACGATTAAGTGATAAAATAAGTATACCGTTTCTTCTAGCTGAAGATCCTCTTCATGCTGTGGCAAGAGGAACAGGAGTGGCTCTGAAAAATTCAGATAAATTTTCGTTCCTGATGAGATAATACTGGGGGTAGTAAATGAGAAATCTTTTAAACTTCCTGAAAAAGTTTGGAAATGTTCTGTTATTCGTTCTTCTGGAAGCGATAGCCTTCTATTTGCTTGCCTCAAAGCCTAATTACCACAGTATTAAACTGTCAAAAACATTGGATGCTACTTCAGCTTTCGTACATGAAAAAGTAAACCACGCAACTGACTATTTCTCCCTGAACGAAATAAATGAGCAACTACTCAGTGAAAACAGGGAATTGAGGAATGCTATGCAGCGAATTTACCGTAATTCAGAAATAAGCACTTTCAGTGTTACTGACAGCATATACAAACAACAGTATATATATATACAGGCCAGGGCTGTTAATAACAGTGTAAACAAACAGAAAAATTATATTACCCTGAATAAGGGAATACTGAGTGGAGTGAGGAAAGATATGGCAGTGACAGGACCTGAAGGGATAGTTGGAATCATCGTAGAGGTCGGCAGGAATTATTCACTTGTGATGTCTGCCCTGAACCTCGATTTCAGATTGTCTGCCAGGCTGAGCAAAAATGGTTATTTTGGATCATTGACCTGGGATGGAGCAGATATAAACCATTTAAACCTGAGTGAAATACCTCACCATGTTGATGTTTCAGTTGGAGATATAGTTGAGACAACAGGATACTCGGCTGTTTTTCCCGAAGGTATAACGGTGGGTACGATAAGTGAGTTTGATGTTAGCGGTGGGGATTTCTATGATATTAAAGTGAAATTGTCAACGCAATTCAGAAAACTGAATAATGTATACGTTGTTGTTAACCTTAAGAAAGAAGAACAGCTGGAACTTGAGACTGAGATACGAGGAACAAGATAAATAATTATGCTGAACACTATTCTGAAATATACCGGTCTTTTTATCCTGTTAATTGCCATACAGGTATTGTTAATGAATAATATACAGTTCAGTGGATTCGTTAATCCCTATATCTATATATTGTTTATCCTCCTTCTTCCTTTTGAAGCCTCATCCTGGCTTATTCTTATACTTTCTTTTATTACCGGATTTGTGATAGATCTTACATCGGGGAACATGGGTTTGCATATTTCAGCAACGGTCTTTGCCGGTTTCCTGAGGCCATATGTCCTTAACCTTGTATCTCCGCACGAGGGGTATGAACAGGGTGATTTGCCGGGTCTTAAAGCCTATGGCTTCAGATGGTTCATCACCTATATTCTCATTATTGTTTTCTTTCATCACCTTACACTCTTTTACCTTGAAGTATTCAGGTTTGAATATTTTTTCAGGACCTTACTCAGAGTATTACTTAGCACCGGATTTACCGTTTTATTCATTATTATTATACAGGCAATAGTTATCAGGAGGTAGTTTTGTACGGATTTAAAGATATATATAGCAACAGGAAGATATTGTTCTATGCAATTATATTCATAGCTGCTATTATTATTTTATCAAAGCTCTTTGCACTGCAGGTGGTTAATAAATCATACCGTATGTCTGCCGAAAATAATGTTCTGCGTTATGTAACACAATATCCGGCCCGGGGGCTTATTTATGACAGGAACAGTAAGCTGCTTGTGTTTAATCAGGCTGCCTACGACCTGATGGTTATCCCCGGTCAGACACAGGAGATTGATACTGCTGAATTATGTTCCATCCTTGATATAGGGCAGGAATCTTTTATAAACAGGATGAACGCAGCCAATGAATTTTCAAAATATGCTCCTTCGATATTCCTTAAAATGGTTTCATCCGAAACCTATGCCCGACTACAGGAAGTATTGTACAAGTACCCGGGCTTTTATGTTCAGACACGTACGCTCAGGAAATATACTTACCCATCGGCAGCCCATGTACTGGGATATGTAGGGGAGGTCAATAACGATGAAATAAAAGCAGATCCCTATTATAAGCCGGGTGATTACATTGGTAAGAACGGGATTGAGAAATCCTATGAATCACACCTGCGTGGTCGGAAAGGATTGAAGATTTTCCTTGTTGATGTACATAACAGGATTAAAGGTTTGTACCAGGGAGGTAAGTATGATACCATATCTGTTCCGGGGAGGGATCTTATAAGCACCCTGGACATCGATTTGCAGCAGTACGGGGAGAAGCTGATGGGAGATAAGAATGGTAGTATAGTAGCACTCGAACCAGCTACCGGTGAAGTACTGGCACTTATTTCCACGCCTGATTATGATCCTTCGCTTCTGGTGGGAAGGATAAGATCAGAGAATTATACAAGGCTCCAGAACGATACACTGGAACCACTGTTTAACAGGGCTTTAATGGCTTCGTATCCGCCAGGATCCACATTTAAGCCTGTAAACGGGCTGATTGCGTTGCAGGAAAAGGTAGTGACCAGGAATTATGAATATTTTTGTGATAATGGTTACTTTGCTCCCGGCGTACATGTTGCCTGTCATCATTTTACATCATTCAACCTCCCGGGTGCCATAACAGCTTCCTGTAATGCTTATTTTTGCAATGCCTTCAGGCTCCTTATTGATAATCCGGCATATGGTTCAACGGCCGAAGGACTAAATAAATGGCGCTCTTATCTGACTGAATTTGGTTTCGGATCAAAACTGGGAATAGATTTCCCCAATGAACTGACAGGATTCGTTCCGAAGGTATCATTTTATGATAATATTTATGGTAAGAACCGTTGGAAGGCACTTACTGTAATATCAATGGGTATCGGACAGGGAGAACTGGGTACAACACCTTTGCAAATGGCAAATATGACTGCCATAATAGCCAACAGGGGTTACTATCTTACACCTCATATTGTGAAGTCAGTTGATAACGATACACTGGCTACAGACCCTGCTTTCAGGAAGAAGAACAAAGTAAGTATTGACTCGGCTAATTTCGAGATAATTGTGGAGGGTATGAAAGGTGTGGTAAACGGAGGTGAAGGGGCAACGGCCACGTGGGTAGCAATAAAAGATATAGTAATGTGCGGGAAAACAGGCACTGCCGAAAACCCACATGGTCCAGATCATTCTATTTTTATTGCCTTTGCACCTGAGAAGAATCCAGAGATAGCAATAGCAGTATATGTTGAAAATACAGGATTTGGATCAACATATGCCGCACCTGTTGCCAGCCTTATGATTGAAAAATACCTGAAGGGGAAAACTGAAAACAGATGGCTGGAGAACTATATACTCAATCCCCCTGAACCACAGGTTAAAGATGATGATGAAGAAATGAAAGAGGAAAAAAAGGAAGAAGAAATTGAAGAGAAGGGTTAATATATGGGCCAATATAGACTGGATAGTGGTAGTGATCTATCTTCTGTTCGTTTTTTTTGGTTGGATAAATATTTATGCGGCTGTATACAACGAGGAACACGCCAGTATAATTGATACAAGCCAGAGATATGGCAAACAACTGATATGGATAATTGCAGCTCTCTTGATTGCTGCTATGATAATAGTTATCGACAGCCGTTTCTACCTGTTCTTTTCATATATCCTGTATATTGCTGTTGGATTATCACTTATTATTGTTCTCATAGCCGGTAGGGAAATTCATGGAGCTAGGTCATGGTTTGAGATAGGCGGTTTAAGTCTTCAGCCTGCTGAATTTGCCAAATCCGTTACAGCGCTGGCACTGGCAAGATATCTTTCAAAGGAGGGCAATACACCGGCTGTTTTCAAAACACTTGTTGTTTCACTGTTAATTATATTCGCACCGGCAATACTTATTGCTCTGCAGCCTGACCTCGGGTCAACATTAATATTTTTTTCACTGGTGCTAGTGCTTTTCAGGGAGGGACTGTCACCTTATCTTTTTATTATAGGTATCCTTGCTGCAATACTGTTTATAGCTACATTGCTTGTCGACAGTGTCTATATATATGCAACACTAATTATTGCGGGTTTAATTTTTCATCTTATCACCGGCAGGGGAACGAGGATAAGTGTGAGCGGGCTAATAATATATATTCTGACAGGTGGAGCACTGTTTGCAGCTTTTCACTTGCTCAGGTGGAATGTTCCCCTTAACCTGGTATTTATAATTGCACTGTTAATATCAGGACTTTTTTATGCCTATTATATCTTCCGGCATAAAGCTAAATATGCATTAATTGTACTGGCCTTTCTGTTTGGCAGTATGGTATTTACCTATTCAGTTGATTATGCATTCAACAATATTCTTTTACCACACCAGCAGACCAGGATAAATGTTGTTCTTGGTATTGAATCTGATCCTTCAGGTGCAGGGTATAATCTTAATCAGTCAAAAATATCCATTGGCTCAGGTGGCTTTGCAGGCAAAGGATTTCTCCAGGGTACACAGACAAAGTTCAAATTTGTCCCTGAGCAAAGTACAGATTTTATCTTTTGTACTGTAGGAGAGGAAAGGGGTTTTATTGGTACTGCAATTGTGGTTATTATGTTTTCATTTTTCCTTGCAAGGCTTATATGGCTTGCCGAAAGGCAACGCTCGGCTTTCTCAAGGATATATGGTTACGGGATAGTATCAATCTTTCTTTTTCATTTCCTTATAAATATAGGAATGACTATAGGATTGATGCCTGTTATAGGAATCCCACTACCATTTTTCAGTTATGGCGGATCTTCACTCTGGGGCTTTACAATACTGCTGTTCATTTTTCTGCGGCTTGATGCAAGCCGTGATGAACATTTAGTGTGATTAGAAAGGCATCGTAATCCTCTGGGATAAGGGGATTCCAAAATCATTTTCGACATATTCAATAAGCTGTGGGAAGAATTCCATAAAATCTTCACCGAGGCTATAATAATTTCTTTTGAAAGTCTTTATGGCATACTTTGATTCGGAAGGAAGGCTGGTTCGCTTGCTCAGGGTAGACAGTACGTGTTTCAGACCCTTGCTTGTTTTATAAGATTCTATCCAGTTATTGATAATAAAAAAAGGAAACCTGTCCTGTACTTTCGATGGCAGAATATCATAGTTATTCACCATGGCCCTGTAAAACTGGTATGTTATGCTTTCCATCGGCCTCCGTGAGAAGGTATCCCATTCTTTGGTAAGATAATGGTCGTAAATGATATCCACCACAACACCTGCATATTTATGATACTTACGAGTAAAGAGTATCTTACTGCGTTGCACTACCGGATGTTTGTCGGTAAAATCATCAATATGCCTGTGAAGGATAATTCCTTTTTTAATCAGCTCAGGATATTTAAGATAGTCACTGCCCTTAACATAATCGCCAATATAGTTGCCTATAATGATCTCATCAGAGTCACCTGAAAGATATATATGGGCCAGGACATTCATCTGTTTTTATATAGGTTCAATTATTTATTATTTGAAAATACTTATTTGTTTTCAAGTTTAACAACATTTTCTTTAACATATTGGGAGAATAGTGCAATAAACATACCAAAGTTCAGCAGTTCAGATAATTGGATTGCTTTTTTGTCTGATATAAAAACTTACTCAAATATAAGGAAATTAACCAGTTAAATTATAAATTTGTTGATCCTATTTTTCAATTGAACTTTGACGTCAAAATCATTAAAATCTATATAGTCTTATGAGTAAAAATGTAATAATAATTGGTGCCGCGGGCAGGGATTTTCATAATTTCAATACTTATTACCGCGATAATGAAAGTTATGATGTTGTTGCTTTTACAGCTGCCCAGATTCCGGATATTGAAGGTAGAAAATATCCTTCTGAACTGACAGGCAGGCTTTATCCTGACGGCATACCCATATATGCAGAAGAAGAGCTTTCAGCGCTTATAAAAAAATTAAAGGTTGATGATTGTGCCTTTTCATACAGCGATGTTACCTATAATAAGGTAATGTCAGTGAGCGCCATAGTTAATGCTGCAGGAGCAAATTTTGTGCTCCTGGGCCCTGATGATACCATGGTAAAAAGTACAAAACCTGTAATTGCCGTGGGTGCGGTGCGTACAGGGTGTGGTAAAAGCCAGACTTCAAGAAGAGTGATTGAATTGCTGATGGAGAAAGGCCTTAAGGTGGTAGCCGTCAGACACCCTATGCCTTACGGTGATCTGAATGCACAGAAAGTGCAGAGGTTTGCAGAAGTGAGCGACCTTGAGAAGAATAAGTGTACATTAGAAGAAATGGAGGAATATGAGCCACATGTTGTGCGTGGCAATGTTATATATGCAGGTGTGGATTATGAAGCCATACTCAGGGAGGCCGAAAAGGATCCCAAGGGGTGTGACGTTATTCTCTGGGATGGTGGTAATAATGACTTTCCCTTCTATAAACCTGACCTTACAATAACAGTGGTTGATCCGCACAGGGCGGGGCATGAACTTAGATATTATCCCGGGGAGGTAACCCTGAGACTGGCCGATGTGGTTGTTATTAATAAAATTGACAGCTCTGCTCCTGAGGATATTAATACAGTCAGGAAAAACATACAGAAGGTAGCTCCCGGTGCCATTGTTATAGATGGTGCATCACCCATTAAGGTGGACGATCCGTCAGTTATTAGAGGTAAGAGAGTACTTGTTATCGAGGATGGCCCAACACTTACCCACGGAGAGATGAAGATTGGTGCAGGTGTGGTGGCAGCACAGAAATTCGGGGCAGCCTCTCTTGTTGACCCAAGACCATATACAGTTGGTAAATTATCAGAGACATTTGAAATATATCCTGGTATAGGGACTTTGCTCCCTGCAATGGGTTATGGGGAACAACAACTTAAAGATCTGGAAACAACGATCAATAATACTGATTGTGATTCCGTTGTTATTGGAACACCGATTGACCTGAACAGGATAATCAATATCAAAAAACCAAATACAAGGGTTTATTATGACCTTCAGGAGATAGGCAAACCTGATCTTGCAGAGGTCATAGATGATTTTATAAAGAAGCATAATCTTCGCTAGCGCTCAACGTGATAAAAATCATCGACCATCTCAAAACTAAAAGGATCAAAGTATTCTGAATTGAAGTAAACAGTGTAACCCGTAGGAATACGGGCTTTTTTTGCTGGTTCTATTCCCTTAATAAGATCAAGGGCTGCTTTTAGCATGGTCTCGTTCTCCTCTCCAAGCGGGAGTAGGTTGGTAAGGTCTTCCACTATATAATAATCAGGTTCGAATCCGTTAAAATACTCCGACTCATAATTAACATTTGAAGATTGTGAAATAATTGGTTGCATGGCCCATTTGTGATCCGGGTTTATATTTCCCTTCTCATCATAGTCTTTTACGGTTATTGAACCTACGTTTTTGCCATAGGTGGTTGTACCTATTATAATTACATTAATATATGCCCTGAGACAATTAATAAGAAGCTCACTGGCCGATGCAGAAGATCCTGTCGTCAGAACATATAACTGATCAAGGCCCATGGAATTTAAAGGAACTGTCTGTTCATCCTCTGTTTCAATACTGTCAGAAAGAGTCCAGTAGAAAGCTGATTCTCCATATTCCTCAAGCAGGTAATCAGAGTATTTATCATTATATACTTTTCTTATAAAGATTTTGTTGGTATCGGTATCGTAAATCATGCTACCCAGCTTTGCGGTGGTACTAACAGATCCGCCCCCGTTATACCTGAGGTCAAGAACCAGTTCAGTGGCTGACTGGGAAATGAAGTGTGCAAAAGCATCATTCAGTTCTTCTTCGTAATTTGAGCGGAAGCCTGAATAGTATAAATAGGCAATTTTCTTACCACCTGTCTCGATTATGCTGGATATATATACAGGGTTCTCATGTACTTCTTCGGTTGTAAGTGAGATATCACCTGTCTCCTGAAGCAAACCATTAACCAGGTTAGCCATGGTTAGTGTATAGGAGCTTTTGTCATATAACAGGTTCCTGTAATTAGATTCGGTAATTGCCGTATTGTTTACCTTTGTAAAGAAATCTCCTCTTCTTATACCTGCACGGTATGCAGGTGAATCATATATAACATATTTTACCACCCCTGTAAGATTATTTCCTGATATGTTTATAAGCGTGTACCTGTAACCCATAGAGGTTGTTATACCCTGAAAAAGCTTATCAAGCTCTTCATAATCATCAACAATCCACGAGAAACGGTCCGTGGGTGTGTAGAGCAGGTTATAGAATAACAATTCATGGTCATGAAAAGGTATGAGGAAATCCCTCTTTTCATTAATGTTGATAAAGCGATCGTCACTCAGATCATATACTTTATCATACCAGAAATAATAATAATTAAGGCCTTCCCATATGAACTCGTTAATGGCAAGGGATAATTCATCAATTGTGTCATTATTCTTTTTACAGGACGAGAATGTAATCACAAGAAAAGAAAGGATGATTATGTAAGCACTTTTTTTCATAAGCCATTAATTAACACATTACTATGGTTTTCCCAGTAAGCTGAACATATTCTTCTTATATGCTTCCACTCCGGGCTGGTCAAACGGATTCACACCAAGTATATACCCGCTAATGGCACATGATATCTCAAAGAAATACAGAAGTTGTCCCAGGTATGTTTCATTAATGCGGGGGATATTAATCTTTATAACTGGAACTCCACCTTCTACATGAGCCATAATAGTGCCTTCTTCCGCTTTCGCATTTACTTCTGATAACCTTTTACCGGCAATATAGTTTAGTTTATCCAGATTTTCTTCGTCTGCAGGTATTGTCAATTCTGACCTTTGTGATTTTACCGATAACACTGTTTCAATCAGTATTCTCTCACCATCCTGAATATACTGACCGACAGAATGCAGGTCAGTAGTAAGATCAGCTGCTGCCGGGAAAATGCCTTTCCCTTCCTTACCCTCACTTTCGCCGAACAATTGTTTCCACCATTCAGCTATATAATGTAGTCCCGGTTCATAATTAGCGAGAATCTCAATGCATTTTCCTTTTTTGTAAAGTAGATTGCGTACAGAAGCGTAAGTCAGTGCTGGATTGGTGCCTGCATTCATGTTATCCCTTGTCATGGATGCCATTTGAGATGCCCCCGATACAAATTCCGATATATTAAAGCCGGCGACAGCAATGGGCAGTAGACCAACAGGAGTTAGTACCGAGTATCTTCCCCCTACATCATCAGGAATGACATAAGAGGCATATCCTTTGCGCTCGGCTAATAATCTCAGGACTCCTTTTTCAGAATCAGTTATGGTGATTATATGCTTATTAAGCCGGCTGACCGGAACATTATTCTCAAGTTGCTTCTTCAGTATCCTGAAAGCAATGGCAGGCTCAGTGGTGGTACCTGATTTTGAGATTACAATTATATTAAACGGTTTCCCGTCCAGATAAGCCAGAAGGCCGGAATGAAAATTCTCACTAATGTTCTGTCCGGCAAAAAGAACTTCATGCTGCTGGTTATTGTCAGTTAATGGCATCGGGGGTCTTAATGATTCAATTACAGCCCTTGCACCCAGGTAAGATCCTCCTATTCCAATAACTACAGTTACAGGGGCCTGCGATCTGAGCACCTCAGCTGTTTTATTTATGTTGTCGATCAGGAGGGATGATTCCTCAGGCAGATTTAGCCAGCCTAAATAATAATTACCAGGACCAGTTCTCTTAACAAGAGTCTCCAGATGGTGAATTGATCTTTCGGCTTCATCTGTTATTTCTTTTTTACTTATAAAGCTCAGACAATTGGTTAAATCAATATCTATCTGCATTTATGTTATTTTAGTTTATCTGTCAGGTTTCTAAATTCGGCTGAGGGACTTGCTTTTTGATATAAAATCCTGTAAACGGTATCAGCTATGGGAATATCAATATTCAATTCCCGGTTTATTTCATTTATACAATCGGAAGCATAATAGCCTTCGGCAACCATTTCCATTTCCAGGCGGGTAAATCTGACTGAATAGCCTTTCCCGATCATATTACCAAACATCCTGTTACGGCTGAATTTTGAATATGCGGTTACAAGAAGATCGCCAAGGTAAGGAGAGCTGTTAAAATCACGTTCGTTTTTATAAACAGCCTTTACGAACCTGCTCATTTCGTTAGCTGCATTTGACAGCAGTACAGCCAGGAAATTATCGCCGAAACCAAGACCATCGGCAATACCGGCAGCAATAGCATAAATATTTTTTATTACAGCTGCATATTCTGTCCCTGTTATATCATCAGAGATAACTGTTCTCAGGTAATGATTCTTCAGTAATTCTGAAACTCTTTCTGCTGCTGGCCTCTCATGCGATGCGATGGTAAGATATGTCAACTTTTCCATGGCTATTTCTTCTGCATGCGTCGGACCGGTCAGTACCACCATATTTTTATATGGTATATTGAGCTTTTTATGAAAGAAGTCACCCACGATATAATTATCTTCCGGTACTATGCCTTTTATTGCTGAACAAACCAGTTTACCGGATATATCTGTTCTGAGGCTTGCCAGGCTTTTCTTGAGGAATGCTGAAGGTATGACAAATACCAGTATATCAGACAGCTTCACAGCCCTGTTTATATCGGGTGTAAGTATCAGTTTGTGGGTGTCGAGATTAACTGTGCTGAGATATTTTGGATTATGCTTATATGTACGTATATGTTCAATTATGTGCTTTTCTCGAATATACCAGGCAATACTCTCAGCGTTGGAGCTGAACATTTTAACCAGTGCTGTTGCCCAGCTGCCGGAACCCAGTACGGCTACCTCTGCTTGTTCTTTATCCATTCATAAGAATTTGCACCAAAGGTAATCATTGCATATAAAAACAAACAACAGGGGCACAAAATTTGGTGCCCCTGTCACAAATAATTTAGTGGTATTTATATATAGCTACTTCCTCACTACATCACCGCCGCTTGATGATTTTGCATCTACATATTCAGGATTACCATAGTAATATATATCACCTGCACTGCTGGCCCTTGCTTTCAGGCGTTCTGTTACTGTTATTAGTATATCACCTGCACTTGATGAGGATAGATCGGCTTCCCTCACTTTAAGATCATAGGCTTTAATATCACCGGCACTGCTGGTTGATGCCTCCACAATATCAGCTGTTCCTTTCAGTGTTATATCACCTGCACTGCTTGTTTTAAGCAATAACTTCTTGGCATAAACTTCCAGCTTAACATCACCTGAGCTGCTTGCTGATATTTTAAGCGTTTCTGTTTTAACCGGTGTTTCCCCGATAACGTCACCTGCGCTTGATGCACTTATATATTCAACGTTTTCCATGGTAACATATACCCTCATCCTTTCAGCTCTCCGTATACTTACATCCTCATCGGGATAAACACGAAGAACATTATCTTTCACCTCTGTAACAATATATTCAAGGAGGTTCTCATCGGCTTCCACCACTATTCTGTGGCCTGCTCCCTGGCTGAGGTAAACATCGATGGCTGAACTGGTTTTTACACCGGTAAATTCAGTAGCTTTTCTCTCTTCTTTCTGGACATCCCCGTTACCTGTAACCCTGTTTCTCCATTGTGCATCAGCACATGCAACTGTCACCAGACACAATGAAGCAATCCATACTAATTTCAGGTTTTTCATTTTTTAAATACTTTTATTTGACTTGTTTATGATAAAGACACAAATATTTTGTCAATGTTGCATGTGGGTATAAATATTTGCAGTGTAGATGATAAGGCAGTTTTAATAGAGAAAGACAAAAGAAAAAAGACAAAAGTTGCCTTTTGTCTTTGACTCACCACGAGGACTCGGGGTTCATCGAGCTCTCAGCACTCGTCCTGAGACCTCGGGACTCGCACTGCCCGGTTCGTCGTTTGCCTTTCGTCGGTTTATTTAGATTTGCCTGTATAGATTTTACAGTGCAAGAGCTTTTTCAAACCGTTTGTTTACCTCATCCCAGTTTATTACATTCCAGAATGCTGATATATAGTCAGGTCTCTTATTCTGGTACTTGAGGTAGTAAGCATGTTCCCATACATCAAGGGCCAGCAATGGTGTGCCTCTCAGTTCAGAGACATCCATCAGGGGATTGTCCTGGTTTGGTGTACTGCCTGTAAACAGTTTCTTATTGGCATCCATCACAAGCCATGCCCAGCCGCTGCCAAAACGTGTCGAGGCTGCATTATTGAAATCCTCCTGGAATTTTTCCCATGAACCAAAATTGTCTTCAACGGCTTTTTTCAGCCTGGCTGATGGCTCGGTTTTATCAGGGCTCATATTATTCCAGAACAGGGTATGGTTATAATAACCACCTCCGTTATTCCTTATGCCTGCTGAAAGTTTTGACACCTTGGCAAATACTTGTGACAGGGGAGTTGATTCATTATCCGTACCTTTAATTGCAGCAAGGTATTTATTATAATACCCGCGATGATGCCTGTCATAATGAATCTCCATTGTCATCTTATCAATATAAGGTTCAAGAGCATTAAATGAATATGGCAGTTCAGGGAATTCATGGCCTTTGAATTCACCATTCTCATCTATTGAAAAATCAAATACAGGAGTTGCCAGCAATTCTGCCGGTATAGCTACAGCTACTGCTCCTAATCCTACTGTGCTCAAAAATTTTCTTCTTTCCATAGTGTATAGTTTTTATTTTACTAACAATACACAGGAGAGAATGTTTAATCACACAACAAGCTTACTTTTTTATCTCAAAATAACCAGGTCTTTTCCATCTGACCGGAGGTTTAGGTTCTGCTTTGAGCTCTATGCCTTCGGTTTCAACCAGTCTGAGCGCTTCCTCGATGGCTCTCAGCAACTGGGGGTCATTACCCTTTGCTTCTTCAGCAGGATTCTGCAATACCTGTATGTCAGGTTCTACACCCACTGCTTCCACAGCCCATTCACCATTGGTATCAAAGAATCCTCCTCTTGGAGCGACCATACTACCACCGTCAATAAACCGGGGAGTATCCCATGTACCTACCAGTCCACCCCAGGTACGTGTACCTATAAGAGGGCCAATACCTTTCATTCTGAACATATAAGGCATAAGATCACCTCCTGAACCGGCCATCTCATTTATTATCATGACCTTGGGGCCCCATAAGCCAGCCATTGGTGTTGTGAAAGGTCTTCTGTCCGCAGTTTTTGAGTTAAAATACCCAAGGAGGTCTCTTGAAAGAATATCAATGATATAATCAGCAGCTGACCCGCCACTATTATTCCTTTCATCAATGATAGCTCCCTTTTTATTCTGCTGGGCGAAGAAGTACCTGTTAAAATAGCTGTATCCGCCCCCTCCTGTATTAGGCAGCCAAACATATGCCAACTTGCCTCCTGATAATTCATCCACAAGCTTCCTGTTAGCCTCAACCCATTCAGCTGTCCTGAGAGATGATTCATTAGCGACAGGGATCACTGTTATTTCATTTGCATTTGCACCTGAAGAATTTTCAGAGACAGTGAGCACTGTGTGCAATCCTGAAGTGCCTTCAAAGAATCTATATATATTATCATCAGCAGTTATATTATTCCCATTTACAGAAATGATATAATCACCTTCTTTTACTTTAAGCCCGGGTTGTGCAAGGGGTCCCATAAGCTGAGGATTCCAGTCCTCTCCCGTATATATCTTCTTTATAAAAAATTTTCCCTCGCGCTTACCAAAATCGGCACCCAGCAAGCCTCCGGGCACCCTGTCAACATCCGGGAAGTCACCACCCCTCGTAAAGGAATGACCTACTGCTACTTCACCTCCAATAATATCAATAATATAGTTCAGTTCAGAACGGTGCCTCACATGTTCTACCCATGGTTCGTACCATTCATAAACCATATCCCATGGAGCACCATGTACATTGTCAACATACAAAAAGTCCCTCTGGAAGCGCCATCCTTCCCTGAATATTTGTTTCCATTCTTTTTTGGGCTCAATCTTTATCCTGATACTGGCAAGCTTAAGATTCTCTTCTGCCGGACCTTTTACCGGGGTTTTTGTTGATACGATGGCCCAGTTATTACCTGACCTGTACAGGATTTTTGTTTTATCAGACGAAGTAGTGGCAGATAAAATATTCTTTATGAATTCCTCAGATTTTTGTTTTTCAATATCATATTTGTGAAGGGTAAAAGCCCTTTCGCCTACTGGCATTTCGGTAATAAAAACAGTGTTTTCAGGTCCGGGTATCAGATAAGAGTAATTTTTATCAGGCATGTCGATAGCTATAATCCTGCGGGCAATATTTTCAGGATCTATCTTCACTTTAACAACTTCTTCTTTTTCCTTATCTTCCTCACTGCCTTTTTTCCCTTTTTGGGCTTTAGTATCCTGTTTTTCCTCAGGCTGTTCTTCTTCTGCTTCCTCTTCATCACTTTCAGGAAGGAAAGGACTTATGGTTTCTTCAGAGAGAAGTATCATATATACTGATCTTGTAGTAACAACATCGTAACCGCTCATATCGAGCCAGCCTGTACCCAGTCCGTAATTTGTGCTTGCCAGGAAGTAGAGGTATTTACCTGATTCATCCCAAGCAGGACTGACGGCATCGGCCATACCATCTGTTAACATGTGACTTGCACCGGTTTCAATATTATAAACAAAAATTGCCTTATATTGATTACCCAGGATTTTAGCGTAAGCTATCCATTTGCTGTCGGGCGACCATACCGGGTTCATAGTCCTGTTGGGGTGAGCATATGTATCTGCATCAGCAATTTTCACATCACCTGTCTCAAGGTTTATATATTGAAGGTTATAATGGGTGTCGGTAAAAGCAATATACTTTCCATCAGGCGACCATGCCGGGCGAAAGAAGAAAGAAGCATCAGGTATACTGTATGTTTTTTTACCCGACATGCCATCCTGGTCTGATACAACAAGTTGATATTCACCGCTTTCATCGCTGAACCATGCAACTTTATCTCCCTTTGGTGACCATACAGGGTACCTGTCGGCTGCACCGGGTGAATTAGTAAGGTTTCTCCAGCTTCCTTTCTCTGCCGGTACACTGATTATCTCGCCACGGTATTCGAATAATGCTCTTTTGCCTGTCGATGACAGCTCTGCATTACTCAGATTCCTGGCTTCTGCATCTTCCCATCTTGTCCTGGCCCAGTGGAAATCACCTTTAACATTTATTTCCAGTGTTCTGGTCTCATCTGATTCAGGATTAAGTATATGAAGCAGGCCTCCCTGTTCATATATTATTTTATTATCACCAGCATCAAGGCTTTTTACGTCGAAGTCACCATGAAAAGTATGTTGCTTCAGGTCTTTAGTAATAATATCATACGACCATATATTTGAGGCATAATCCCTTTCTGACAGGAAGAAAACCTTGTTGCCGTACCATACAGGATCCATATGTCTTTCATTATCGACCCTTGGTGTTTGTTCCAGGCTCATTGTTTCCAGGTTTACAATCCATACAGGCTGTGCCTGTCCACCCCGGTAATTCCTCCATTCAGTGTCCCATAAGGAATTTGGTGTATAGGCCAGGTAGCGGCCATCAGGAGATACCTCACCATAGGCTGATCTAACAACGCGTAAGGCTTCAGGCATACCACCTTCAATCGAAACAGAGAATAACCTGTTTAATAGGGTAGGCCGGCCTTCCCTTCCTGATCTGAATATTATACTCTTGCCATCAGGCATCCATCCTTGTACCTCGTCAGAACCCGGGTGAAATGTCAGGCGTTTAGGTTCTCCCCCTTCAACGGGCACAAGATATACATCGGTATTACCGTCGTACTGGCCGGTAAATGCTATCATTTTGCCATCGGGCGAAAAATGAGGTTCCGTTTCTGCACCTACTGATGATGTCAGTCTGTGGGCATCACCGCCTTCAGAGCTACACAGCCACAGGTCATTGGCATACACAAATACAATATGGCTCCCACTGATTGTAGGTTGCCTGAGAAGCATTGTCCCCTGCGCGCTTACAATGATTCCTGTTAGCAGGGCAAAAAAGATTATCACAAGTCGTTTCATGGGTTATGGATTTAAATAATTATATAAGTTGGAACAGATACTGGTACCTGTTTTTTTCTTCAGGATCAATAAATTGATATAAATATAGATAATATAAGTAATTTATATAACTTGACCGGAGGATATATGGTAAATAAAACAGGAAGTGAAAAAATCAAAATTGATCAATAAGTACCTGCAAAACATACCTAAGCTTGACATGTCATTATTACCTACCCCGGTACACAGGTTAAATAATCTGAGTGCCAGGCTGGCTACCGATCTGTATTGCAAGCGGGATGACCTTACAGCTTTTGCTTTCGGGGGGAATAAGATAAGAAAATTGGATTACCTTGTCATGGATGCCATCGTTACCGGTTATGATTCCCTTATAACATTTGGTGCCGTGCAATCGAACTGGTGCAGGATGACATCAACAGCAGGCAAGGTTAATGGTGTTGATGTGTTTCTGGTACTTTCAGGGGTGAAACCTGAAAAGGATACAGCTAACCTCCTGCTGGACAAACTTGCAGGAGCAGATATCACGTTTATTGAAAGCCTTGAAAGAGATGATATAATCAGGGAGGTGGACAGGAAGATACTGGAGCTAAAAAATGCTGGTAGGAAACCATACTATATGCCTGTTGGTGGATCGGTGGCGAGAGGATCGCTGGGATACATCCGGGCAATGGCTGAAATACTGGAATACTCAGAAAGCAGTGAAGTGGATTTTAAAGATATTATAGTAGCTTCAGGTTCGGCAGGAACCCAGGCCGGGCTTGTAGCAGGTCAGATTATAAGCGGATGGAAAGGACGTATAACAGGTATGGCTGTATCAAGAGACAGGAATGAACAGGAACAGAATGTATTTAATATCACAAAGGACAGCCTTGAGCTTGTTGAATATAATTATGATGAAGACCATGTAAGATCGTCGGTATATGTTGATGACAGCTATCTTGGTGAGGGCTACCGTATGATTACCACCGGATGCCGCCAGGCTATTGAAGATTTTGTAAGGTATGAAGGGATATTTCTTGATGAGGTATATACAGGAAAGGCAGCTGCCGGTCTGATAGATTATGCAGAGAGAAAAAAATTTTCAAACGAGGGCTCTGTCCTTTTTATCCATACCGGAGGCAACGTGCAGCTCTTCGAGTAATCGGTCATCCATAGTAGTATGGAACAAACGCAGGCGATTTGTATCATTCAGGGATTTCATAAATAACTGGAATATTGGAACCGAGGAACCTGAGCCCCGAGAACTCGGGGGCGAAGGTGACGAGCTCGACGAATACCCGCGGCACGGATCCCACCTTCGCCAGGGTGCCTGTTGCACAACTAATAAATTGTTAAT
>CAZNYS010000020.1:0-49832 GCA_964577305.1 uncultured Rikenellaceae bacterium | reverse complement strand
CATCATTCCATCATTCCATTATTCCATTATTCCAGCCTGGCCACCGAAGCTGGGCACGGTTCAGAGAACCGCGCCAGCGAAGGTGGCTATTCCAGTAATATTTATCACAAAACAGGTACTAAACATTGTACAATCATTATATTTGGCGGATTATAAACCCGTTATTCAATGAAAAAGATAAGCAGGAAGGAGTTTATTACGAAAACCGGGGCAGGTATTGTTGGTCTTGGCCTGTTATCGGGCAGGTCATTTAAGGGGAAAGAGGAGAACCCCGTGATGAATGAATTAGGAAATACGGGAATATTTGTCTCTCCATTATGCTTCGGTGCCGCAAGAACCAACGATGAAGGACTTATACGTTTTGCCATTGACCATGGAATAAACTTCCTGGATACGGGACGTTCATATGCAAATGGAAATAATGAACGCCTTGTAGGAAGAGCCGTGAAAGGAAAGAGGAAAGATATTGTAATCCAATCAAAGATGCACCTGGAACCCGATGAGTTAATATATCAAGGTAAAGGGAGAAAAGGGCGTAAAGAAATAAAGGAAATACTTGAGAAACGCATTGCAGAAAGCCTTGAAGCACTTGACACCGATTATATTGATATTATGCTTTTTCACAGCGCTGACCAGGAATACCTCGCTTACCATAATACTGTAATGAATTTTTATGAAAAACAAAAAAGAAAAGGAATAATAAGGGCACACGGTTTCTCTTCACATGATTATACTCTTGGCCTTTTAAAGAAGAACAACACCGATAAGTTTTATGATATCATAATGCACCCTTTTAACCATAGTGGCGGATTCATACATTCACTGTCAGGCTGGTCAGCGCAATGGGACCAGGATGTTTTACTGGAAGAACTTGAGAAGGCCGCCGGTATGGGAACAGGCATTGTAGCAATGAAAACATGTTCAGCCGGCCCATATTCATCAAACGGTAAGGATGAACCAACGTACAGGCAGGCTGTTGAATGGGTTTTACAACATCCTTTTGTACATTCAGCTGCAGTTGCAATGGTAAACTATGAACAGGTAAGAAACTATGTTTACTGACCTATTCCTCCGGGATAAGGCATAAGCCCGGATCCTTATATTTAAGAGATAAATCAGGTATACCATCATTATCAGTATCCTCCATCGATGAAAGATATTTAACAAGGGCTATCCATTCCTTACCTTCCTGTATACCCTCAGCAATTTCATCAAAATCAATAATTGTCTCTGACATATCATTTACTTCATTGCCACTGGCATCTTTTGGTTTAACCCTTATCAGGCCAAAAGTCATTTCCTGTATTATCCCTATAAACTCCAGCATATAGGCATTGGCTGTTATTGAGTACAGCCTTTTATTATCTTTTGAGATATCTACCGGGATCATTTCACCTGCATCATTCACAAGGCTTATCGAGTTGATTTTCCTGAGTAATCCCTTCCCGGGATCATACCTAACCTCAATTCCGGAAAAATAGCAATAATTGGAAGGAGTCGATTTATATGCTACGAGCAGTATTTCAAGTATCCTCTTCAGCTCTTTAGCATTCACATATACTCTTGCCAGGGGATAACCAGGCACCTCATCGTCACCACTTCCCAGTGACATAACCCTGAAGATATCCTGGGTGGTCTGGATCCCGGGCTCCACCCTGTCCCTTATTACACCTGCTGCCACCATGCTAATATCTGTTCCTGCCTCTGTCCCGGAATTTACGTAAGCATGAATCGCATCGGCAACAAGAGGTCCGAGGTTACTCTCTTCCATCTCCCCGTATTCATTACAGTCAAGTTCATATTCTGTGCTTACAATCCTTTCATCAATCCTGTAACCCGTGATATTATACAGTTTTTCAGAAATAAGATTTTTCTGAGCGTCAATTATCTCCTGTATATGCCTGTCACCTTCAATATTATCATCCACAGGTATCAGTTTATAGTCACTTACACTTATATCACCGTTTTTAACTTCAATCTCAAGCCTTCCAAGACACTTACCATAGCTACCTGTCTGGACAATGGGTGTATTGTTTATTATCAAAGGCTCGTCCAGCATCGTATGTGTATGTCCGCTTATTAAAATATTTATATCGCCAACCTTCTCTGCCAGTTTCACATCCTCACCGGCCCATACACCATCATCATCCTTTTCTATACCACTATGCGACAGGCATATAATAATATCACATCCCTGGCTTATAAGTTGTTTAGCAGTCTTTTTTGCGGATCTGGTTATTTTATCAAAGGTTACCGGCACCGCATAAGGTGCTGATTCATCAGCATCTTCACCCATGAGTGAAAAGATCCCTGTTTTCAGGCCATTCTTTTCTATGATCAATGATCTATTTATTATGCCCTTATCAAACAGGTCCTCAAGGCTGTCATCAGTGTTATCTTTCTCATCAAATTCGGCATTGCTCAATAAGAGTTGCGGTATTTCAGCGGCAGCAAGTGAATTGTTTATTATGCCTGCCAGTCTGCCAGGCCCAAAATCAAATTCATGATTACCAAGGGCTACCGCATCATATCCCATTTCCTTCATCAGTGGAAGCTGAAAGGGATTGTATTCTTCCATGTAATGATAGAAAGTCCCCATAAGAAAATCCCCTGCATCAAGTAACAATATTTTACCGGGATTTTCAGACCTTTCCTTCTCAATAATTGCAGCCAGGCGGCTGAATCCCCCTCTCGTCTGATCATCACCAGTAGTAAAAGGAGTATATTCTGAAGAGGGTGCATACCCTTCCAGCCTTGAATGCAAATCATTGGTATGCAGAATAACAAGCTTTCGTGACTCCTGTGAAAAGACATTCTGATTGAAAAATATAAGAGCAAGCAAAGCTGTGGCTGTTACAAGGAAGTATTTTAATTTCATTTTCATTTGATTTTCATTTTTGTCTAATATAATAATTATCTTTCCCTTAAGACCGGATTAGGTACTACTGAAATCCTTTAAAAAATCGGCAACTACAAAGCAGCTGCCCCCAATAAAAATAATATCCCCGGTATTGGCATTTGCCATGGCAGATTTATATGCATCGCTGACAGAGCTGAAGGAATGACCTCTCAGGCAATATTCTGATGCTTTCTCTTTAAGTACTTCCTGGTCCATGGCTCGGGGTATTCCAGCCCTTGTAAAATAGTATTCTGCGCTATCAGGGAAAAGACCCAGCATACTGTCAATATCTTTATCATTCACCATACCAAGGACGACATGGATCTTATTTCCCCTCATTTTCATTAATTGCGATATTGAAAGACGCAAACCATCATAGTTATGACCAGCATCGCAAATGACAAGCGGTGATTGCCTCATTATCTGCCAGCGTCCTGCAAATCCAGTATTACTTTTCACATTCCCTAAACCAGTGCGCAGTGATTCTGAATTTATTTCCCAGTTCTTTTGCAATAATCCTGTAACCCGCAAAACAGTAATGATATTCAGTGCCTGGTAATCGCCCAGCAGATCAGTAGCCAGCTTCTCAATAACATGCTGACCATCCATATAGACATTGAATACCTGTTTTTCACTATCACTATCCTCATCTGACTTTTTCACCGAATAAATATCATCAGCAAAATAAATATCCGATTTCATTTCGCGGGCCTTGGCAATAAACACTTTCCGCACTTCCTTACTTGCCTGACCTATTACAACTGGTGCTTTATGCTTTATTATGCCTGCTTTCTCAGCAGCAATTTTTTCCAGTGTATCACCAAGATACTGGGTATGATCAAAACCAATATTTGTAATTACTGACATTTCAGGAGTAATAATATTGGTAGAATCGAGCCTGCCGCCCATTCCTGTCTCAATAATAGCTATATCAACATTTTTCTGTTTAAAATACAGAAAAGCCATGGCAACGGTCATTTCAAAAAAAGAGGGTTCCAGTTCTTTAATAATATCCCTGTTATCTTTAACAAAATCAATAATATACCCCTTATCTACCAGTTTGCCATTCACCCTTATCCTTTCCCTGAAATCGATAAAATGAGGAGAGGTATACAATCCTGTCTTATAGCCTGCACTCTGCATAACAGATGCCAGCATATGTGACACTGAACCTTTACCATTCGTACCTGCAACATGAACTGTTTTGAATGCCCTGTGAGGGTTCCCGAAATAATTATCAAGCCTGATTGTGGTATTCAGATCCGATTTATATGCAGCCTTACCGATACGCTGATACATTGGCAGGGATGAATAAAGAAATTCAAGTGTGGCACTATAATTCATCAAATTGTTAGTTAATTGTGCAAAATAAATAAATTTAGTATTTCTAATGAGCCAGTCAGGCCTTATTTTTGTTAAATCTTTATATAAGGCCAGGCTACAGGCAGTGCTTTGAATGACTTAAAATATAGCTGATGAAAAAGAAGAAGACCTTTATTATTGACACCAACGTATTATTACACGACTACAGTTCAATATATAAGTTTGAGGAGAATGATGTAATAATACCTATTGTTGTGCTTGAAGAGCTTGACAGGTTCAAAAAGGGTAATGATCTTATAAATTTTCATGCGAGAGAGTTCACCAGGGAACTGGATAAGATATCGGGCGACAATCTACTGAATAATGGTATTCCACTTGGGGAAAACCTTGGAAAATTATACATAGAAACCGGCAAGGATTTTTCCGAGAGGGTTTTTGCATCATTTCCTGAGAAAACAAGTGATCACCGTATACTGGCAATTGCTGATTACGTATGCACCAAGCTTAAGAACGAGAATGTTATACTTATTACAAAAGACATCAATCTCCGGATGAAAGCCAAATCACTGGGCATAAGGGCTCAGGATTATGAGAATGATAAAGTGGCCAATATCGACGACCTATATAAAGGGGTTGAGACTATCGGGGAGATTGACAGCAGTATGATAGATAAACTGTATGAGGAGCCTGACGGAATAGCTGTTGAAGATATGGGCCTGGATATTCATCCTGAAGGACACCAGTTCTATATATTAAAGAATAATGAATCAAGTGCTCTTGCGCATTATAATCCTACAAGCAAAGTGGTGAACAGGATTATTAAACAAACCACTTACGGTATTGATCCACGTAATGCTGAACAGACTTTTGCCATTGAAGCACTTATCAACCCGGAGATACAGCTGGTCGCCCTGACAGGCAAGGCAGGTACAGGTAAAACGCTGCTTGCCCTTGCTTCGGCATTGCAACAGCATAAGAGGTATAAGCAGATTTTTCTTGCACGGCCTATTGTCCCCCTGGCCAACAGGGACCTTGGATTCCTGCCCGGTGATGTAAAGGAAAAGATTGATCCTTATATGCAACCTCTTTTCGATAATCTTACCGTTATCAAACATAAATTCAGTCACCAGAGCCCGGAGTTTATGCGTATTAATGATATGATCAAGGAGGAAAAGCTTGTTATTACACCCCTGGCTTATATCAGAGGCAGAAGCCTGTCAAGTATATTTTTTATTGTGGACGAAGCACAAAACCTTACACCACATGAGGTCAAGACTATAATAACCAGAGCCGGTGAAGACACAAAAATGATTTTTACCGGTGATATAGAGCAAATCGATTCACCCTATCTCGATATAGGATCAAACGGACTCTCCTACCTGACTGATAAGATGAAAGGACAGGACATCTTCGCACATGTAAACCTGGTTAAAGGAGAAAGGAGTTTCCTTTCTGAGCTGGCCAGCCGCCTCTTGTAATCATATAAAAACTTTTTGCATGTGATAAATTTTTTTTACTACCTTCCCTGCCATAAATTAAACAGATAATAATGAAACGTACTGTTATTCTGGTAAGACATGGTAAAGCATGCTCTCTTGATACATTCGAGAAGGATATTGACCGTGTACTCATTGCAAGGGGAGTAAATGATGGTTATAAGGTTGCTAAGAAGCTTCTTGAATCAGGTATTAACCCAGATATCATCCTTACAAGCCCGGCGGCCAGGGCCAGTCACAGTGCCCTGATCTTTGCCCGTGCAATGAACACAGGTACAGACATAGTAAGGGTAATTGAAAACATGTACTATGGTTCGGGATCAAAAATGCTTGATGAAATATCAGCATTACCCGAAGATGTGAAAACCGTTGCGTTATTTGGCCATAACCCTGCCATCTCAGACCTTGCAGAGCATCTTACCAACGGTGCTACCAGCTTTCTCCCCACTACCGGGGTGGCAATCATTAATTACAAAATAGAAAAATGGAAGGATATTAATACATCTGAGCCGGCAGAATACAATTTTATTATCCCCAGGGAGATCAAATAAATAAATAATCAACCATCCAGCTAAAAATACTTATTTTTGCTGTCCTATAAGCAGCAGAAATGAGTGACAGGCAATTGACAATTGCATTCCATACACTGGGGTGTAAGCTAAACTTTTCAGAGACATCAGCTATAAGCCTTAAGTTGGAAAAAGCCAGTTTTCAGAAAGTTCCCTTTGATGAAAGTGCTGATATTTATTTTATTCACGGCTGCACGGTCACAGAAGCTGCTGATAAGAAATGCAGAAATGTGATAAGAAAGACCATTCGCAGATCACCTGAATCATTTATTGTAGTAGCAGGCTGCTATGCACAATTAAGGTATGAAGAGATTGCCACAATACCGGGCGTTGACCTTATCCTGGGAACAAAGGAAAAATATGATATACTCAAATACCTCAGTAATATTGATAAAAGGCCAACGCCGGAGATACATAATTCCGAAATAAATGAGCATATATTATTTCATCCTTCATATTCCGGAGGTGGTCGTACCAGAGCATTCCTGAAGATACAGGACGGATGTGATTATTCATGTGCCTACTGCACAATACCTATGGCAAGAGGTAAAAGCCGAAACCAGTCAATAAGTTCATGTGTAAAGGATGCGGTGGAAATTGCAGAAAAAGGGATAAAAGAAATAGTACTGACAGGAGTGAATATAGGCGATTTTGGGAAATCAACCGGGGAGACTTTATATGACCTACTGCAAACCCTGATTGACGTGAAAGGAATTGAAAGATACAGGATCTCATCTATCGAACCTAACCTGCTCACCGATGATATAATAAAACTGGTGGCTGATAATAAAAAAATACTGCCCCATTTCCATATACCTCTTCAGAGCGGCTCTGACAGGATACTTGCTAAAATGCGAAGGAGATATACCAGGGATGTCTTTAAGTCAGCGGTAAAAAAGATAAGAGAACTGATACCCCTGGCAGGAATAGGTGCTGATGTAATTGCAGGATTCCCGGGTGAAACAGAAAAAGATTTTATGGTAACTTATGAATTTCTTCGTTCACTTGATCTTTCGTACCTTCATGTGTTCAGCTATTCCGACAGGAAAGGTACTCCTGCTGCTATTATGACAGATCTCATAGAGACAAAGACTAAATATTTCAGAAGCAAGAAATTACAGGCATTGTCAGAAGAAAAGAAAATTGAATTTCATGAGAAATGTAAGGATATGGAGGTTGACATTCTCTGGGAATCCGAAGAAAAACCGGATTTTATTGCAGGCTTTACAGGTAATTATATCAGGGTATTTACTGCCTTTGACAGTGAACTTAAAGGAAAAATAACAAGGCATAAACTGAAAGTAACTGATGAAAATGGTAATTTTATCGTATAAAAATATGCCGGGATGGATTTGAATAGTATATGTAGTGAAGTTTGTGATATTGCCAGACGGACTGGTGACTTTATTAAGAAAGAATCAGAAAACTTTGACATAAGTGATGCAAAGTTAAAAGGGCAACATGATCTGGTCTCATACGTGGATATTGAAGCTGAAAACAAGCTTACCGGTGAACTTTCCCGGCTGATGCCAGGTGCCGGGTTTATTGGAGAAGAAGGAACAGCAAAGGAAGGTAATAATAATCTTACCTGGATAGTAGACCCACTTGATGGAACCACCAACTTTATGCACAGAGTTCCGGTCTATTCAATCAGTATCGCCCTGGCACAGAAAGACAAAATATTACTTGGTGTAATACTTAATGTGCCCACAGATGAACTTTTTTATGCATATAATAATGGAGGAGCCTGGCTGAACGGTAAAAGAATATATGTGTCAGAGACAAAAACGCTTGAAGATAGTCTTATAGCTACAGGTTTCCCTTACAAGAATTATGAAAGACTGGATAAATTCATGTACTGCCTGGAATTCTTTATAGGGCATACCCACGGTGTGAGAAGAATGGGATCAGCAGCTATTGACCTGGCCTGGGTTGCCTGCGGAAGATTTGACGGTTTCTATGAATATGGACTGAACAAGTGGGATGTGGCAGCCGGAATAATTATTATAAATGAGGCAGGTGGCCAGGCAAGTGATTTTTCAGGAAATTTAAATAATATTGACGGCTCTGAGATAGTGGCAGCAAACAATATAATATTTGAAACCTTCAGGCTTGCAGTGGAAAAACACATGAACAGGTAACCCGGGATGAAAGCTGTAATATTCTATATCTTCCTTTCCCTGAACTGGGTAATAACCTTATTACCATTAAAAATACTGTATGGCTTTTCACCAGTATTCTACTTTGTGCTTTACCATCTCCTCAGATACAGGAGAGCAATAGTTTTAAAAAACCTGCGTAATTCATTCCCCGAAAAAACAGAACGGGAACTGTTCACTATCTCAAAAAAGTTCTACAGGCACCTGGCTGATGTTTTTATTGAGGTACTGAAACTACAGCACATGAAAGCTTCTGAAATAAAGAAAAGATATAGGATAATTAACCCGGAACTGCTTGATAAAATAAAAGATGAAGGTAAAAGTACAATTGCTGTCTTTGGTCACTATGCAAACTGGGAATGGATCATAAGTTTACCACTAAATATAAAATATAAAATACTTGCAGCTTATAAACCACTGACCAACAAATATTTTGACAGGCATTTCTTTAAATTCAGGTCGCAATACGGACTTGAACCTATACCTATGATCAGAACAGGCAGGATATTATTTCATTATGAAGAAGCCGGGATAAACACATTGGTCGGACTGGTATCTGACCAGACACCTCCTAAAAGTGAGATTCAATACTGGACAAAATTTCTGAACCAGGACACCCCGGTATACCTGGGAATTGAAAAGCTGTCACATAAATTCAATATGGTGGTCGTCTATCTTCATATCGATAAAGTCAGAAGGGGGTATTATGAAGTGACACCTGAAATTATCACTGATGAACCTTCAAGGCTTAAACCCTATGAAGTAACAGAAAAGCATGTAAAATTACTTGAAGACCAGATAAAAAGAAGACCAGAGCTGTGGATGTGGTCACACAGGAGGTGGAAGCATAAAAAACCGGCGGATGCATGATTAAAACATCGGTAGTTATACTGAACTGGAACGGCAGGAAATTTCTTGAGCAATTCCTGGACAATATTGTAAAGCATTCTTTATCTGAAAGTTGCACTGTATATGTTGCAGATAATGACAGCACTGATGATTCATGTGAATATATACGGGATAATCATCCTGAGGTCATACTCCTTGAACTGAGACAAAACTATGGATTCGCCGAAGGGTATAATGAAGCCCTGAAGAGAGTGGAATCTGAATACTACGTGCTGCTTAACTCTGACATTGAAGTGAGTCCCGGCTGGCTCAATCCTGTGGTAGATTACATGGACAGCCATCCTGAAGCAGCTGCCTGCCAGCCCAAGATATTAAGCTATAATGATCGCAGTAAGTTTGAATATGCCGGTGCTGCGGGAGGATTTATAGATAAATACGGTTACCCCTTCTGCAGGGGAAGGATAATGAATATTACAGAAGAAGATAATGGCCAGTATGACGATATAAAGCAAATATTCTGGGCAAGCGGTGCATGTATGTTCATACGGTCATCGGTATGGAAAGAAACCGGAGGATTTGATCCTGTTTTCTTCGCTCATATGGAAGAGATTGATCTGTGCTGGAGAATAAATGCTTCCGGGAAAAGAATTATCTATATACCCTCTTCTGTAGTCTATCATATCGGGGGTGGTACACTTTCTTATGATTCACCACTGAAGCTTTTCTACAATTTCAGGAACAGCCTTTTCCTGCTATATAAAAACCTGCCCGGAGACAGGCTGCATAAAATAATATTTAAAAGAATGTTGCTTGACGGCATAGCTGCATTTCGTTTTCTCTTTACCCTTAAAATTACTTCTTTCAAAAATGTAATTAAAGCGCATATTGACTATTACAGGCATAAGAAGGTACTTAAGGAAAAGAGGACAGAAATACTGCAGAACAGAATGAGCTACCCGGATAAATTAATATTGAACAAAAGTCTTGTTTATAAGTTCTTCATAAGAAAGAAAAAGACATATACACAACTTCTGAGGGACTGAATCATTAATATAGAAAATGCGATCAAGAGATATTATTATTTTCTTTACCGTAGTATTTATAATCTATTCTGGTGCAAATGCTTTCCTTTATTTTAAAGGAGCAGACGCTTTCAGTGGAATAATGGATACTAATCTGTATACCATATTATTCATACTTATATCCCTGGCATTCATTGCAGGCAAGATACTTGAGCGCAAATTTTCATCAATAGCAGCCGATATACTTAACATAATTGGGGGATTCTGGCTTTCATTCATGTTTTATTCAGTAATAATTATTATAGCAGCAGACCTGCTGAGGGCTGTATTTACACTAACGAATATTATCTCACCTGATATTATTCCCGGATTCAGGCAGGTTTCATACCTGTTATCTTTTAGTGTCGCTTTATTGCTAGTAATAGCAGGGTTTATCAATACTCTCTTTCCTGTTACAAGAAAATACCGCATTGATATTGACAAGCCTGCAGGAATAAAAGAATTAAAGATTGCAGCCGTATCAGATATTCACCTGGGAAGTATAATACGAAAAAGGAGTATGAGAATTTTATCGGGGAGACTGGGAGCCATTTCACCCGATATGGTACTTTTTCTCGGGGATATAGTTGACGGGGAGATCAATCCTGTATTAAGAAATGACCTGCTCGAATCATTAATCCTGCCTCATACTGCAAAGTATGTATATGCCATTACCGGCAATCATGAATACATTGGTAATCATTCAAAGACAATACCCTATATTGAAAACAAAGGGATAAGGATACTTGTTGATGAAGTCATCAGCCTGGAAGATGGCATACAGCTGGCAGGAAGAAAAGACAGGGATTCATTCCGTTATACAGGTGAGCGAAGAAAGGCCCTTGAGGATTTGCTTAGGGGTGTGGATAACGGTAAACCGGTTATAGTAATGGATCACCAGCCACCAATGACTAAGGAAAATAATTTATCAGGCTTTGATATTATGTTCTCAGGTCATACACATAACGGACAAATGTGGCCCCTTAATTATCTTACAGCAAGAATATATAAGCTAATATACGGTCACAGGGTAATTAATGGCTGTCATTATATTGTATCATCAGGGTATGGCAGCTGGGGGCCAAGGGTAAGGCTGGGCAGCAGGTCAGAGGTACTGGATATAACTTTAAGATTCGGCACTTAAACAGATGAAACAGCAGGTACCTCTTCTCCAATGTCAATACCATGCCATGGGAGTGATTTATATCTCAGGCCCATCAGTCTCAGTATCGGATCCATTAGCTTATCATACATAATTATTAGTTTAAACCATCATTATTTCACATCAGTCCGTATATCTTCTCCAGTCCTATGGCTCTTGATGCTTTGACCAGAACCAGGCTATCCCTGATTGGGTTATCAATCAGGTATTTCATTAATTGTTCACGAGATTCAAATGCAAGCATATTATATTTTTGCGCCAGAGAATTAAAAACTTCACCAACAAGTATGATTTTCAAATCATCCATTGCAGCCAGCTCACGCAATATTTCCTCATGTTCTTCAATTTCATATTCACCAAGCTCGAGCATATCCCCCAGTATAATCGTCTTGCTATCTGCGGGATATTCCCTGAACGACTGTAATGATTTGGACATGCTAACCGGATTGGCATTATAGGAATCACAGATGAGGGTATTTTTACCTGTTTTGAATATTTGCGACCTGTTATTATCGGGCATATACGTTTCTATCGCCCTTTGGATCCTGTCAGGTGAAATATTAAAAAACAAGCCTATTGACAGTGAAGCTAATATATTCTCCACATTATAAAGACCAAACAGGTTGGTATCAAAAGTATACTTTACCCCGTCGATTTCAAGAAGCAGGCTCAGATGTGGAGTTTGATTTACCTCTGTTATAATCATTTTATGCTCTCCAGGCCTCATGTAAGGAACTGAGGTTATTTGTCTTTGCCCGAGAGCATATTTTACAAGTTCATCATCTTCATTATAAAACACATAGCCCCCTTCAGCCTCAATATAATCGTATAATTCTGATTTTGCTTCCGCCACAGCCTCTAATGAACCAAATCCTTCAAGGTGTGCTTTCCCTATATTTGTAATCAGCCCATAATCAGGTCTTGCTATATAACAGAGGTTTCTTATTTCACCCTTATGATTAGCTCCCATTTCCACGATCATAAACTCGGTATTGGCCGGAGATGACAATATTGTCAGAGGTACCCCAATATGGTTATTCAGGTTACCCCGGGTATAGTGTACCTTATAGTCTTTTGCCAGTACCCTTGCCAGTATTTCTTTTGTTGTCGTTTTGCCGTTAGATCCTGTTATTGCCAGTACCGGTATATTGAAATTATTTCGATGTTTCAGGGCAACAGCCTGCAATTCGTCTATAACATTATCAACGACAATAGTATAATCAGTTTTAAATGTTTGATTATCTATCACAGCTGCCCTGGCTCCCCTTTCAAGTGCATCAGCTGCAAACCTGTTTCCATCAAAATTTTCACCTTTAAGGGCAAAAAAAAGTTCTCCTCCCGACACTTTCCTTGAATCGGTTGAAAAGCTGAAATTATTGTCTTCCAGTATTTTATATATATAATCTGTTTTCATTCAAAAAAAACCTCATTATGGTTGCCCATAACGAGGTAATAATATATTTAAAAAATATTTTTAAAAGCCGGATGGGCTTCCCACTCTTATCATAGCGCAACGGAAGCCAAGGTCATCACGTGCTGATTCCTGGTCCAGGAATCTTCTTGTTGAAGGGTTCAGCCAGTAAGCCCTGTCTTTCCACGAACCACCTTTGATTACTCTTGCCCTGTCGTTTATTAATGAAACAAATTGTTCTTCATTCTGAAGGTACATTGATTCTGTTCCCTGATCCTCTTCGCCTGTCCATTCACCGCTTTCCTTTATATTTGACAGGTAATCGCCATCCAGGTAGTTCCTGTAATCACCCTTCTGGTAATTATACCTGTTAGCTACATCTGCATCCTGTACTGTATCAATCTGCAGATGGCCCAGTTCATCTTTGGTTAGAAGGTTACCGTTTGCATCGCGGCTATAATCGGTATAAACGTTACCTCTGAACGGGTTAAATCCATCAACATCCTGTGCACTTAGAGGTCTGTAAACATCCTGCACCCATTCATTAACATTACCTGCCATGCAATAGAGTCCGTAGTCGTTTGGCCAGTATGATTTGACATCAACTGTAATGGAACCATTATCGTTAAGGCTTCCGGCCACACCCATAAGGTCACCTCTACCCCTTACGAAGTTAGCCATAAATTCACCGCGGTGCCTTTTTTGGGCGTTGCGAACAACATGGCCATCCCATGGATATACTCTTCTTTCAAAGATCCTTTCCTCAAATGTATTGCCTCTAAGTGCATATGCTGCAAATTCCCACTCGGCTTCAGTTGGTAGCCTGTACTTGGGTAGCAGTATGCCATCTTCGAGCATAACCCTGCGTTCTTCCTGGTTTGGATCCAGACTCGGGAGGTTTTGATTTACAACACCATCATATTGACCTGCCAGGTATGCATCGGTATTGTAATTGTTTTCATTTACCTGGTTCGGATCATAATTCAGTATACCTTCATCTATGAGTATCTGCTCATTGACCCTGTCGGTACGCCACAGGCAGTAGTCATTGGCCTGTAACCAGTTTACTCCCACTACAGGATAGTCATTATAGGACGGATGCCTGAAATAATACTGAACATAAGGTTCATTGTATCCCAGTGGTGAACGCCATACCAGTGTATCGGGTAATGCCCTTATACGAACCTCGGGATAATCAACATATACCCTCTTGAGCCACCAGAGATACATTTTATAGTCTACATTACGGATTTCTGTCTCATCCATATAAAAAGATGACACTGTAACCCTTCGGATTGGATTATTCCAATCGTACATGACATCTTCCTGTATCCGACCCATGGTAAAAGTACCTCCTTCAATAAGTACCAACCCTGGACCTGTCTCCTGTTCTGCGCCGAGAACGACTTCAAAACCACCATTATCCGGATCGTTGTATGCCCAACCTGTTGTGGGTGAAACATTTGGGTTTTCACCACGGTGACAGGAAGCAAACAGCAAAACAGCAATACCGACCATTAGCGAGGATGCAAATTTATACATAACACGAAAGATTTTGGTCATATTAATTTAAAGTCAAATATAACAAATTTTGATAAATTGTTCTTAATTCTCAAATATAACTACATTTTAGGGTAATTTATTGCCTTTATTACATCTCTTTTTTCAATATTGTTTAAACCTACCGCAATATAAACCTGATTTGATAGTGTGAATGGCTGCAACCTGTCAGTGCGTAAGGGAATAAAATTGTAATTATAGCCCAGTTCAATCCTTCCTTTTGTAAAATGCAGGCCTGATTGCACAAAGCTTAAACCGCTGCGTGGGTCAAAAAAAGGTAATATATTGATAGTCAGGTCATTATAACCAACACTTACACCTAATGCACTTATTATATTACTGTTCTGAACATTAATCATCAGACCAGGTGTAAGGCTCACCCCTGAGTTACCGGGGTAGAATGCGGCACCTGCATGTATCGATAACCGTCTGCCCAGACGCGATTCCTGAAGTCCGCTTCCGGTAATATCAGGTTTAAAAATATGATTTACTGACATCCCCGCGTGATAATCATGATAACTTAATAAAAATCCAAGCCCGGCATCAAATACAGTACGTGAAACTGAAGTTATTACCTCACCGGACGGTAATACGGCTCCCATAAGAGGATCGATCTGATCGGGCAACACAATATTCCCTGCATCAAGACCCCTGTGAATTACAGAAGCCATAAATCCTGCATTTATATACAATTCGCGACTTGCACGCAAATGGTAAGAATAAGCCACCCCTGCCCTGAGATCATTGAGCAGGTCCCCCAGGAGGTTTTCTGAAACGTATACACCAAACCCTCCATGGATAGTCTCGAGAAAAGAATCATAGGAGCAATATATTGAGTAAAGATTTAATCTTATTCCCGGGTAATAATCGCGGTACACAAGCCTTAACATACCAGTACCTTCCGATCCCGCAAGTGCAGGATTTGCCTGAACAGGATTATAGTAAAAAGACAGGCTTTCCGTATCCTGAGCTGCCGTATTATATACAGATAATGTAAAACATAAAATCAGATTGAGTATTTTTACATACCTGGGCATTTGACAAATATTATATTTGACAGAAGATCTGTCAATTTTATAAACTGGTTTCGAAATACTATCGCAATATGAACAATAAGGGCACGTTAATTATTGTGACTGAATAAGACAAACTTAGAAAATATTCCTGATAATTGAAGAAGCTGATATCCATACTGACCCTGTATTTACTGGTATCGCTGGTATTACTTTCGCAGGAATATGTTAATTCCTCCGCACTGTCAAGCGGAACATGGCATAAAGTCAGGATAATCAATGAGGGTATTTACCGCATCGATTATGATGATTTTTCTGAATTGGGATTAATCCCTGGGAATGAGGTAGCTCTCTACAGTAATAATAGCGGGTTGCTTTCATACTATAATGATGATCCTCACCCGGATGACCTTATTAAAACAGCTATTTTTATTGAAAGGGGCCAGGACGGCGTATTCAACAGTGGTGACTATATCCTGTTTTACGGAAATTCAACACACAGGTGGAGATATAATCACAATGAAAATGAGTACTATTTCCAGAGGCATTATTATTCAGATACAGCAGTATATTTTATCAGGCTTAATGAATCACCATTGGAAATAGGCCAGCAAGCGGATCCAGGACAACCTAATAATATTTCAGTGTACTCAGACTATCTTTTTATACACGAGATTGAAAAACAGAATATTATGAAATCAGGACGGGAATGGTTTGAACCATTACCGGCGGGATCTGATTATCATATCGATCCGGATATCGACAGCTATAATATTGAAGATGGTGCAAATCTGAATTACAGGTTGAGAGTACTTGGCAGGTCATCCGACCAGATAATAATAAGGCTTAATAATGGAGGTGAGGTACTCAACTCCATTATGATTCCCGAAGTCAATATTTACAATACAGCCGGAATTTATGCAAACTCTGTAGAAGAGACAGGCGAAAAAGACCTTTCGCAGGGCAATCCCGATATATTTATTACTTTTCATAATAACGGTAACCTCACTGCAAGGGCATGGCTTGACTACCTGGTACTGCAAACCCGCATAGAGAATAATTACAATGATCCGGACAATAAACATTATATTATCCGTGACAAATCATCAGTGCAACAGGGCAATATAACTGAATTTAAGCTCAGATCAACATTTGAGGATCTTATTATCTGGGACATAAGCAATGAACAAATAATCAGAAGCATACAGAGCAGCTACTCTATAGATGAATACTCTTTCAAATCAGCAACTGACAGCCTGAAAAAGTTTATAGCTTTCAGGGTTCAGGATGCCTTAAGTCCTTATATTGATACAGAACCTTTAGCAAACCAGAACCTGCATCAGCCCGGGCAATATGATATGATAATATTAACTCATCCGGTTTTTTACAATTATGCAGCTGAACTGGCAAATATTCATTCTTTAAATGATTCATATCAAAGTCTACTGGTAACTCCAGGCGAAATATATAACGAATTTTCAGGAGGAGTACCTGACATAAGCGCTATCAGGAATTTTATAAGGATGGTTTACTCAAGAAACAAAGGTAGCGACAGGGCTCTTAAATATCTTCTTCTGTTTGGTGACGGATCATATGAGAACAAAACTCTTCCACCTGAAAACCCAAATTATATCCCTACATACCAGACGCTTAACTCCTGTGTAAAGATCCTGTCATTTACTTCTGACGATTATTATGGTTTACTTGATTCCGGAGAGGGTGAATCCGATGGGTACCTTGACATAGGCATAGGCAGGCTGCCTGTTTCTGATACCATACAGGCCAAAACAATCATAAACAAGATCAGAGAGTATATCAGTGCAGATTATATGGGCCCCTGGAAAAATATTATAACCATGGTAGCTGACGATGAGGATAATAATATCCATATGAATGATTCAGACAGGCTGGCTGAAATCATAGAAAGTAAAGAGCCTGCCTTCAATATAGAAAAGATTTACCTCGATTCATATAAACAGGTTACATCTATAAGCGGGCAGTCATACCCGGAAGCCACCAGGGCAATAAACGACAGGATCAATAATGGTTGCCTGATACTGAATTATTCAGGACATGGAAATGAGATAGGCCTGGCTCATGAGAGGGTGGTAAATACTGACAATATCAATTCCTGGTCGAATAAGGGTAAATACCCGGTCTTTGTAACTGCAACGTGTGAGTTTTCACGTTTTGAAGATATCCACATTGACCAGGGTACCGGTAAAATAAGTCAAAAATCATCAGCCGGTGAACTGGTATTGCTTAATCCCGAAGGAGGGGCTATTGCTCTTTTTTCAACTACCCGTATAGTATTTGCATCTCATAATTATACTCTTGCATCAAACCTTTATGAAAATGCCTTTTCCAGGGACGAGAATGGCAGAGGCCTCACGATGGGAGAAATAATGAGGCAGGCAAAAATAAATACAGCAGGAGAAAATAAAAGAAACTTCACACTACTGGGCGACCCTGCCCTGAGGCTAGCATGGCCCTGGCACGGAAACATTAAAACCGATTCAGTAAACGGAAGCAGTGTAACTGCATTCAATGATACGATCATGGGACTGACTGAACTTACCATATCAGGACATATAAATGATAACACGGGTAACCTGATGCAATCATTCAACGGCTTCCTGTATCCATGCTTATTTGATAAAGAATATGAAATAACAACCCTGGCAAATGATGGCGGTGAGCCTTTTAATTATATGACAAGAGACCGGGTTCTATTCAAAGGGAAGGCAGTGGTTGTTAACGGTAAGTTCAGTATTTCAATGTTTATCCCAAGGGACATTGATTATTCGTTTGGTAAAGGTAAAATAAGTTATTTTGCTGCTGATAATAATTCTGATCATACCGGTTTTTATGATGATTTAATTATAGGCGGATTGAATAATCCGGCCGTAACAGATACTACAGGCCCGCTTATAAGCCTTTTCCTCAATGATACACTCTTCAGGGATGGAGGAATAACCGATACTGACCCTGTTCTGCTGGCACAACTCAGTGACCCGGGAAGCATAAATACCACAGGAACGGGAATTGGTCATGATATAGTAGCTGTTATTGATAACGAAAACAGCAACACTGTCATACTGAATAATTATTATGAAAATGATATGGGCACCTATGAATCGGGAAAGATAATTTATCCACTCACTAACCTGGAAAGGGGGGAACATATTATTTCACTCAAAGCCTGGGATAACTTCAATAACTCATCAACTGCTTCTTTAATGTTTTTTGTCAGGGATGAAGAAGGCCTTGTTCTAAATAAATTGATTAACTACCCTAATCCCTTCACAAACAGCACAAAGATCAGTGTTGAGCATAACAGGCCGGATGATATGATTGAAATAATTATCAATATTTACAGCCCAAACGGTATACTGGTAAAAACAATTAAAACAACAGATCCGTCAGGAGGTTACAGAATAAAACCGGTAAAATGGGATGGAAGGGACAATAAAGGAGGAAGGGTAGCCTCTGGAATATATATTTATACCGTTGATTTTAAGACAGAAAATAATGAAACAGCACGTGTATCAGGACGCATGATCATTTTATAGCATTGTACACAATAAAGAGAACATAAAATTGTTTATATATTTGCACGTGTAAACTTGAAAATTGATGAAAACAAAACTACTGGTTACCTGTATAATTCTCAGCATATCATCTTCCTGGTTTGTAAACGCCCAGGATACTGATGAACTAAATGCCATACAGTACGTTGTACCATTCTTATTAATTGCACCCGACTCAAGAGCCGGGGCAATGGGAGATGCAGGTGTCGCAACTTCCCCTGATATCTACAGCATGCACTGGAACCCGGCTAAATATGCTTTTATTGACGGTGATGGGGGCATTGGGATTTCATATTCACCCTGGCTGCGTACACTGGTACCTGATATTAACATTGCTTACCTGGCCGGTTATTACCGCTTTGATGACAAACAGGTTATTAGTTCCAGCCTGTTATATTCAAGCCTGGGAGACATACCATTTACTGATGATTGGGGTAACGTTGAACGTAATTTCAGACCAAATGAGTTTGGTCTGGACGTGGCATACTCGAGGAAGCTTACTGATAAGCTTGCAGGAGGTATAGCCTTCAGGTTCATATATTCAAACCTTACGGGAGGATTTCCTGCCGGTGGCACTGAAACCAGGCCGGGCATGTCTTTAGCTTCTGATATATCAATCTACTATACAAATAATATCTCAATATCTTCAAAAGACGCTACTGTTTCATTTGGAACAGATATATCCAATTTAGGTGCAAAGATATCCTACACTGATGAGAATGATCCTGACTTCATTCCAATGAACCTGCGAATTGGACCGGCTTTTAATATTGACCTCGACAGATACAATCAAATAGGTGTTGCCGTTGATTTTAATAAACTCCTTGTCCCAACACCTCCGGAATATGACGAACTAACAGGAGAGATAATTGCAGGCAAAGACCCTAATGTGGCAGTGCCTATAGCAATTTTCCAGTCATTTGTTGATGCACCAGGAGGTGTGAGGGAAGAACTGAATGAGATAAGTTACTCGTTTGGCCTGGAGTACTGGTATAATAAACAGTTTGCTATCAGGGGAGGATATTTCCATGAGCATGCCTCCAAAGGAAACAGGAAATATTTCACTGCAGGTGCCGGCTTCAGGATGAATGTATTTTCACTCGATTTCTCATACCTTATGCCTCTTGTAAATAATCATCCTCTCGCACGTACACTCAGATTCTCCCTTTCATTTGATTTTGACGCCTTTAAAAAAACAAAACCATCGGGTTAATGAATATACGTACCGGTCAGGGAATAGATTTTCATAGGCTTGTGAAAGGAAAACCTCTTTGGCTGGGAGGTATTAATATACCATCAGATATGGGCTGCCTCGCTCATTCTGATGGGGATGTATTGATCCATGCAGTATGCGATGCCCTCCTGGGAGCAGCAGGATTAAGGGACATAGGCTACTACTACCCCGACTCAGATGAACAATACAAAGACATCGACAGTAAGATCCTTTTAAAAAAAACAGTAGGTTTAGTTTCAGAAAAGGGATTTGGCATTGTCAATATTGACAGTACTGTTTGCCTTGAAGAGCCCAGGTTATCAGGGTATATTGAAAAGATGCGCGAATGCATTGCTGGAATATGTAAAATTGAAACAGGTCTTGTTTCCGTTAAAGCAACAACAACGGAGAAAATGGGATTTACAGGCCGTGGAGAAGGAATAATGTCCATTGCCAGTGTACTGCTGAATAAAAAGGATTGATCCTGCAGGCAGTTAAAACTTAAGGCATCTCATTATCATTTAAATATTTATTTAATAGAGGAACAGAATGGAAAAACCCACCCTGGTACTGGGAGCAAGTCCGAAACCTGACAGGTTCGCCTACAAGGCTGTTAGGAGCCTTCAGAGAAGGGATATACCCGTCATAGCTATAGGCAGGAAGGATGCCGATCTGGATGGGATAAAAATCAGGAAGGGAAAGCCAAAAGATATTGGACCTGTCCATACTGTAACCCTCTATCTTAATCCCAAAAACCAGGAGGAATATTACGATTATATAATATCACTGGAGCCCTCACGTATTATTTTCAATCCCGGCACATGGAATCCTGAGCTTGCTGACCTGGCTCACAGCCGCGGCATTGAAGTTGTAGAAGGATGCATGCTTATAATGCTTAACAGCAGTAAATTTTAATCACTGAACAGTCCGTTGATAAGGTTATCATCCGCAATATGAGGTAAGGTTATTTTAAGCTCAGGTGTTCGTTCCATCTCACGCACTGCAGCAAACCGCGCTTCATCATTTCTTGCCCAGCTACGCCTGGCAATACCATTATTTACATCCCAGTGAAGCATCATCTTTAACCTCCTGCCAGCATCATCCGATCCGTCAAGTAATAATCCGAATCCTCCGTTTATTACTTCTCCCCATCCTACACCTCCCCCATTGTGAATACTGACCCAGCTGGCTCCCCTGAATGAATCTCCTATTACGTTCTGTATTGACATATCAGCGGTAAAGCTGGAACCATCATAAATATTTGATGTCTCCCTGAACGGGGAATCTGTTCCTGACACATCATGATGATCGCGGCCCAGTACAACAGGTGCACTTATATGGCCTTTTCTTATTGCATCATTGAAAGCTGTGGCAATCTCTATTCTTCCCTCTGCATCGGCATATAGTATTCTTGCCTGGGAACCAACGACAAGTTTGTTTTTCCCGGCTTCTTTAATCCACTTTATATTATCCAGCATTTGCTGTTTTATCTGTTCGGGTGAATGCGCAGATATCTTCTCAAGTACTTGGCATGCAATCCTGTCTGTCACTTCCAGGTCAACAGGCTTATTTGAGCAGCACACCCATCTGAAAGGTCCAAACCCATAATCAAAACATATTGGACCCATGATGTCCTGTACATAACTGGGGTACCTGAACCTTCCGTCTGCTTTCATAATATCGGCACCGGCCCTGGATGCTTCAAGAAGAAATGCATTGCCGTAATCAAAAAAGTATGTGCCATTAGAGGTATGACGATTAATTGCTTTTACCTGCCTTCTCAGTGATTGCTGCACAATTTTTTTGAATTCAGGAGGATCTTTGGACATGAGCCTGTTGGAATCTTCAAAACTTAAGCCTGCAGGGTAATAGCCTCCTGACCATGGATTATGCAGTGATGTCTGGTCCGAACCGATGTCCGGGGTAATATTCTTTTCAGCAAAGTTTTCCCAAACATCAACTATATTACCATAGTAAGCTATGGATACAGGTTCACCTTTATCCTTTGCATTCTTCACCCTTGCTGACAGCTTATCAATGTCCTCTATCACTTCATCAACCCAACCCTGCGAGAACCTTTTCTTTATAGCCTTTGGATTTACTTCGGCAATTACTGATATAACACCTGCAATGCTGGCTGCTTTAGGTTGAGCACCAGACATACCACCAAGGCCAGATGAAACAAACAGTATTCCCTTTAAACTTTCTTTTTTACCTGTAATACGACGGCATGCATTGAGAATGGTGATTGTGGTACCATGCACTATACCCTGGGGGCCTATATACATATAAGATCCCGCTGTCATCTGACCGTACTGACTGACACCAAGAGCATTAAACCGGTCCCAGTCATCGCTGCTTGAATAGTTGGGTATTACCATGCCATTACTCACAACTAGCCTCGGTGCATCTTTATGCGAAGGGAAGAGCCCCAGGGGATGACCTGAATATACTACGAGGGTCTGTTTATCAGTTATAGTGGCAAGGTATTTCATCACCAGCCGGTACTGTGCCCAGTTTTGAAAGACTGCACCATTACCACCATAGGTAATAAGTTCGTGAGGGTGCTGGGCTACAGAATTATCAAGATTATTGTTTATCATAAGCATTATAGCTGCAGCCTGTTTTGACTTGTGGGGAAAATCGTCAATATGCCTTGCCTTTATTTCGTAATCAGGTCTGAACCTGTACATATATATCCTGCCATATTTCAATAACTCATCAGCAAATTCATGTGCCAGCTCACCGTGAAACTTCTCAGGAAAATATCTAAGGGCATTTCTGACAGCAAGGCGTTTTTCCGCGTTATTCAAAATATCTTTTCGCTTTGGAGCATGATTAACACTTTCATCATATGGTTTAATATCCGGCAACTCATCCGGGATACCTTCCAGTATTTGTTTATTGTATTCCTTCATTGTTAAAACTGCATATTAGTTAGTTATATACAATGCTAAGTTATAAAAAAAAAGCCTGACTCCGGGGAGACAGGCTATGATCATATCGTGTTAAAGAGATTATTTCTTCTGTTCTTCCAGTATATCATCATCAACTAAAATTCGCCCACAATATTCACAGACTATAATTTTCTTGCGTGATTTTATATCCAGCTGGCGCTGAGGGGGTATCTGGTTGAAACAACCACCGCAGGCATCTCTCTGAATGGGTACCACTGCCAGTCCGTTCCTTGCATTCTGACGAATACGCCTGTATGCTGTCACCAATCTTTCTTCTATAGCTTGACCTATCTTCTGGGATTCTTTATCAAGTTCCTCTTCTTCTTTCCTGGTATCTTCAATAATGGAATCCAGTTCAGATGTTTTATTTTCCAGGTCACCTTTCAGTTCATCCAGGTTTTTCTTTGACTCATCAATAACCTGAACCTTCCCATCCTTAAGGACAATGAATTCCTTAATCTTCTTATTGCACAATTCAATTTCCAGTGTCTGGTATTCAATCTCTTTTGACAGGGAATCATATTCCCTGTTGTTTCTCACATTATTTTGCTGCTGCTCATACTTTTTTATAAGGTTTTCAGCATCAATTATTTCGTTTTGTTTTGTTCTAACCGCTGTTTCCAGTTCACTGAGTTCTTCGTTTAATTTTCCAATTCTTGTTTCAAGACCTTCAACCTCATCTTCGAGATCCTGAACCTCCAGTGGCAGCTCACCCCTTAATATCTTTATCTTATCTATTTCTGAATCAACAATCTGCAACCGGTACAGTGCGTTCAGTTTTTCCTCAACGGTCATCTCTTTCTCGACTGTTTTCACTTTTGCCATACCTGTGAATAATTTACTGGATTTGTATTAATTTCTGAAAATAGGACTGCAAATTTAGGGAATTTTTTTGTAATTAACTCATCTAAAATTTCGAGGGCTGGTTTTTCACTTTCATAATGGCCGATATCAACCAGAAAAATATCATTACCGGCTTCAAAGAATGAATGGTATTTTATGTCAGCTGTAATAAAGACATCAGCTCCGGCCGAAATTGCTTTTCTTATATAAGCGCCGCCTGATCCTCCCATAACAGCTACTTGCTTAATCTTCCTCCCGGTAATGAGTGTATGCCTTATTCCCTTTGCCTTAAATACCTTACCCAGCCTTTCAATAAGATCAGCATCCGTAATACTCCTGCTCAGCTCACCAATACATCCAAGACCGGCACCGGGTATTGTGTTTTCAACCCGGTAGAGATCATACGCTACTTCTTCGTACGGATGTGAATCAATCATTGCTTCTACCACAATGCCTTTAAGATACTCAGGTAATACTGTTTCTACCCTGATCTCTGCTTCGGCATGTTCCCTGCCATGTTCACCTGCAAAAGGTTTAGAACCAGGTCCGGCTCTGAATGTTCCTTCTCCCTGGATATTATAACTGCACCTGTCATAATTACCTATATGGCCTGCACCGGCATTAAATATTGCATCCCTTACTTTTTCAGCATGGTCAACAGGGACAAAAACAACCAGTTTAAGAAGCTTGTTGCCAAGTGGTATTAACACTTTTGTTTTTCTCAGCTGCAGCTTTTCAGCCATACGGTAGCTCACTCCTCCCCTTATTATATCAAGGTTTGTATGCATGCTGTATATTGAAATATTCTTATGGATGGCTTTACGTATAATCCTTTCTACAGCAGTTCTGCCACTTATACTCTTTAGTGGTTGAAAGATCAGGGGATGATGTGATATAATCAAGCGGCACCCTTTCGCATCGGCTTCATCAATAATTTCTTCAGTGACATCAAGGCTCAGGAGCACAGAATTCACAATACTTTCAGGATCTCCAACCTGCATGCCCGCATTATCATACGATTCCTGAAAGGCAGGTGGCACTTTTGATTCGAGGTAATTTACCAGTTCTTTGAGTTTCATCATGCAAATATTTAAAATATTATTTCATGCTTCAACAAACAGGGCTCTTATTTTCCTTTAACCGGATATATTCAGCCAGATCAAGTCACAAAAAGACCAGTTCAGCTAAGGGGTACCTGGCTGAACTGGTACAGGACTTAATCAAAAATTGTTAATACTATTATTTTATCTCTTTGATTTGGGCTTTGGTAGAATTTTTCTTCACTGATTCAATCCCATTATTGCGGCCACTTTCACTCTTGTAATTCTGACTTGTCCCGATTATCTGGTTATTGGGAGATGTTATGGAGAACCGGAACATTTTTGATGGGGTTGTTGTTTTAACAAATCTTTGTGAATCACGAGCATTTTTCTTTACTGATTCAATCCCATTAAGACATGAGGCTTTATTTGTGTAACCCTCACTGCTCAGGATTGTTTGTCCGTTATCAGCTTTCAGGCGAAAACGGAATTCATTTTTGTTACCACTCTGGTATACTTCAAATTTTGCCATTGCTTAAGATTTAAATTAATAATAAGTATATAATCTGTTATTTATTGCGATTTTAAGTCTTTCAAAATGTTTTCAGGGTCACCTGTTTAGGAATTTTCCCAGAAGGTTTTTGGTTCTGTAATTTAACAATGGAGAATAATTTGATCTCATAAATCTAGTAAATAAATCAAAATAATATAATATTTTTAAGACTTTAAATTTAACCGGGTCCTCTTCAAATGCCATTAGCATATAGACTGAATAGTAATTTCGGTGTATGACTTTTTAAATTCTGCATAAACTTATAAATTGCATTAGAAGAAAATAAATCAAGGTTCCAATACTTATTATCATGAAAAGAAAAGAAGCTTTTACCACAAGTATCAACCAGGGCTATGCCTGCAAGGGAGAACATATTATCCTTGGTGGTGCCATGTTTAACGGCCAGGCAATTCCCGGTGCTCATGTTAAGGTTCCATTAAAAACAATGAACAGGCACGGACTTATTGCCGGGGCAACAGGTACGGGCAAAACCAAGTCTCTGCAGATTATTTCAGAAAATCTTTCTGAAAAGGGTATCCCTGTGCTGTTGATGGATGTTAAAGGAGACCTTAGCGGTATTGCCATGCCCGGAGAGGAGAAGTCATTTATTACCGAGAGGCATGCAAAAATCGGATTACCCTATTCTGCAAAAGGTTTTCCTGTGGAGTTATTCTCTCTTTCGCAGCAGGATGGTGCAAGATTGAGGGCTACTGTTTCAGAGTTTGGACCTGTTCTTCTCTCCCGTGTACTTGATCTGAATGAAACCCAGGCTGGTATTATGTCTGTCATTTTCAAGTATTGCGACGACAATCACCTGCCACTGCTCGATCTTAAGGACCTGAAAAAGATTATTCAATATGCCACAGAAGAAGGAAAGGCAGAATTTGAAGATGAATATGGCAGAATTTCAACTTCATCCACCGGGATAATTCTACGTAAAATTATTGAGCTTGAACAGCAGGATGCGGATCTTTTTTTCGGAGAACTTTCTTTTGATATTTATGATCTGATGAGGCGTAACAGTAACGGGTACGGTTATATAAATATAATCCGTTTAACAGATATACAGGACAAGCCAAAGCTATTCTCTACCTTCATGTTAAGCCTTTTAGCAGAAGTGTATGACCAGATGCCTGAGAAAGGTGATTCTGACAAACCTGAACTGGTAATCTTTATTGATGAAGCACATCTTATTTTTGACGAAGCAAGTAAAACACTTCTTGATCAACTTGAGAATATTGTTAAGCTTATCCGGTCAAAAGGTGTTGGCGTCTTTTTTGTTACCCAGAATCCTACGGATATACCCGGAGGAGTACTGTCGCAGCTTGGTTTGAAAGTACAGCATGCGCTTAGAGCTTTTACTGCTGCCGACAGGAAAGCCATCAAGCTTACTTCAGAAAATTACCCTCTCTCAGACTTTTACAAAACAGATGAGATAATCACTGCCCTGGGAACAGGTGAAGCCCTGGTTACCGCATTAAATGAAAAAGGGATACCCACACCTCTTGCAGCGACAATGATGAGGGCCCCAATGAGCAGAATGGATATCCTGACCGAGGCAGAGATTAATACTATAAACAGAGGTTCTGACCTTGTACGGAAATACAGCCAGGCTGTCGACCGTGAGAGCGCTTACGAGATACTGGATAAAAAAATCAAAGCTATAGAGAAGCAGGCAGATGAAAAGGCAGCAAGAGAAGAATTGGAGAAGGAAAGAATTGAGAGGGTGAAAAAAACATCGCGAAAACCTGCCACTCGAAGAAGGCCTGCTACAAGCCCGGTAGTGAAAGTCCTTACCAGTGCTACTTTCATAAGAGGTGTAATGGGTATTCTGACAAAAGCAATGAAATAATTTAGATATTATCCCGTAATTTAACGAGCAGGCTTCTTATTTCCTTAAGCGATTGTATCACTTCATGATTTTTTCTTACATCATCGGGGTTTTCAGCCATTTTCTTCTTAACGCCTGCAATGGTCATTCTTTTCTCTTTCAATAGGTAATGTATCATTTTAAGGTTTTCAACATCTTCATATGTGAACATCCTGTTGCCTTTTTTATTCTTCTGGGGTTTGATAATATCAAATTCCTTTTCCCAGTACCTTACAGCTGATGTTTGCTCTCCCAGCATTCCGGCAACCTCTCCTATTGAATAGAATAATTTTCGTTTCTTATCAGTTTTATTATTCATTATCAATTCTTAAGAGTAATATTTCCGTCATTATCTATTATAAGCTCCGATTCAGGAAAATCTGTTGTTATTAATTCCCTGATTTTAAAAATAGCTCTTTTTTGGGGATCTGTCTTAACATGACCATAATTATTCTGATACACAGGTATAATTTTGCCTCCTGTAAATTCACCGTCCCTGCCAAGGTATGCGTAAATAACCGGGGCATATCCATTAGGTCCACTGAGATTAAAACGCCTGTATGTACAGAAGTTACCAAGGCTGTATGCAATTAGCCGCCCCCTGTATATTTCCATTGCCCTGCTTACATGGGGCCCATGTCCAAGCACAATGTCGGCACCCAGGTCAACAATCCTGTGTGCAAACTCATAAATATTACCCCTGTTCTCACCGTAATAGAATTCCTCTTCCCTGGTAATATGCTGGTAATTTGCCCCTTCTCCACCACCATGAACGGATACAACCACAATATCACAACTATCTTCAAGAAGGCTTACTATTGCTGTAATTCTCTTTTCATCATGCAGGTTAACAGTTCCTTTATTGGGTGCAAAGGCACAAAATCCCACTCTTATAGTATCATGTACCATCCTTATAGTCCATGGATATTCATCTGTCCCAGCATAAGATATATTAAGGGAATCAAGTATCATGGCAGTAGTTTGTTTTGCTTCATAACCAAAATCACCTATATGATTATTGGCAATACTCAGCAGGTCAAAACCAGCACTATCAAGAACTCCTGCATAACTTTCAGGTACTCTGAAAGCGTAACAGGTAGTTGTATCCCTGCATTTTTTTACAAGTTTGGCACTATCCGAAAAAGGACCTTCAAGGTTACCGAAAGTCAGATCCGGTTCAGATAAAACATCAAACAAAGATGACATTAAGGGGAAAGGATCGTTGCCCGGTGGCAAATAGCTATTGTCAGGGAATGATGTTCCGGTCATTATATCACCTACTGCCACTAATGTAATAATATCATGTTCAGCATTTGCCTGAGAGAATAGTACAGGTATTGCAGAAAATATAAAAATTGTAAGGAATATCCCGTTTAGCAGATATTTTCTGAGCAGAATATGAAACATTGGTTTGCCCTGGTTAATCAAAAGACTGGCCGCTTCTCATCGCCAGCTCAATCATCCTTTCATATTCTTCCGGGCTCAGATCGTTGAAATAATAATTGGCAGGATCCACTCTATTCCCGTTAAGATGTACTTCATAATGCAGGTGAGGCGCTGTTGACAGTCCTGTACTTCCTACAAACCCGATAACATCACCTCTTTTCACCTTCTGTCCGACACGCAGGTTGTTAAAACTGTTCAGGTGGGCATAAACTGTCTGGTAGCCAAAGCCGTGGTCTATTGTAATATGATTCCCCAATCCGCGCATGGAGCTTTTTATACTGGCTATTGTACCATCTCCTGTTGAATAAACCTCTGTGCCTGTCGGGGCAGTGAAATCCATCCCATAATGAAACCGCCTGATCTTATAGATGGGATGAATTCTGTATCCCCAGCCTGATGCAGTACGGGTCAGGTCTTTATTTGATATTGGCATTATTGCGGGTATGCTTCTCAGCATTTCTTCTTTCTCACTTGCAAGAACTATAATCTCGTCAAATGATTTTGATTGCACGTATGTTTTCTTCTTTATCTTTTCAAGCCTCATAGCTGTTTCAATGACAATACTTGAATTATCATAGCCTTCCAGCTCCTCATACCTGTTCACACCTCCGATACCGCCTTCACGCAGGGATGTTGGTATGGGCTCTGCCTCAAAAACAGTCCTGTAGAGATTATCATCAGTCTCCTGCAAATGAGCCAGTACCTTCTCTACCTTTTCAAGGTCTTTACTCAGTAATTCATACTGAAGCCTCATCTGTTCATTCTCACGTTTCAGCACCTTTTCTTTAGGTGAATCGAAAAGGAAGGTAAAAATAGCGCCGTACAACACCGCGAGAATAAGGGAACCTGTAAAATAAGCCATGAAGCTCAGGAAGCGCTCCCTGGATGTCATCTTTATTCTGTCGAAGGATAATGAATTCGGATTATATTTATATTTTACTTTTGCCATAGTCAAAAAATATTTCGCAAAGACAGCATAAATATATTAAATCTAATTAATTACAGAAGTCATCTCAGGGAAATTTATTAACATATCACAAAAAGTAATTGTACTTGTTAATTAATAAACGTTGGTCAAAGCATCAATCATTTTATTATACTCTTCCATAGTAAGGTCATCATCAAAGAAATACAGCGGGTTCTGAACCTTACCATTATAGTGTATTTCGTAATGTAAATGAGGCCCTGAAGATATGCCTGTACTGCCCGACAAACCAAGCATGCCACCCCTGACAACTTCCTGGCCTTCTGTTACTTCTACAGTTTGAAGATGCCCGTATATCGTTTTGAAGCCATACCCATGATCTATTTCTACCATGTTACCGAAACCGAAAGGGCTCCATCCTGCTCTAGTAACAACTCCGTTACCTGTAGCAAACACTTCAGTCCCTGAAGGAGCCTGGAAATCCTGTCCATAATGCCATCTCGGACTTCCCAGTACAGGATGTTTTTCCCTGAACTTCAGGCCATCGCCAAGGGGAATATTTACATTAACAGGTCGGATGTAGGGTATATGCTCTAACTTATTCTTCCAGTCGGAAGCAACCGGGATAATATCATCGAATGATCTTGATTGTATATAAGTTCTTCTCAGAAGTTCATCAACCTTTTTGGTTGCTGAGATAAGTATATCAGCATTCTCATAGCCTTCAAGCTCTGTATACTTCCTTGTACCACCAAAGCCTGACTGCCTGAAAGAAGATGGTATCTTTTCCATATCAAAAACCGGCCTGTATACATTGTCCTCTGCTGCCGCTATATTATCTAACTCACGCCCTATAGCTTCAAAATCATTCTCCAGCAATTCATATTTATACTGTATTCCCTCGAGTTCGGATTGTAATTTTTTCTCTTTTGGTGAACCAAAAAAATGCTTGAAAACAATGCCATAACCGGCTGTAAGTATAAGTGAAACCATAAGGATCAGACTGAACCTTGCAAGCTTCTGTGTAAAAGATAAACTATATTCTTTATAAATTAATTCTTTCCTGTCGAGTAAATACTTCTTTCGTAACATCAAGATTTTAACAAATTGAAATTTCCCCCCTGGGTTGCCGCAAATCTAATTTAAATAAACTAATTTTACAAACCATTAGCAAATGATCATGTTAACGGAGCAGAAGATTTTATGAATTCAAATGAACTAAGAACAGCATTTTTTGATTTTTTTGCTGCTAAAGAACACACCATACTTAAATCAGCCCCAATGGTACTTAAGAACGATCCTACTCTTATGTTTACCAATGCAGGGATGAACCAGTTTAAAGATATTTTTCTCGGAAATGAGAAGCCTGTAACCAAACGTATAGCTAACACGCAGAAGTGCCTGAGGGTCTCAGGCAAACACAATGACCTTGAGGAAGTTGGACACGATACATATCATCATACCATGTTCGAGATGCTTGGTAACTGGTCTTTTGGAGATTATTTCAAAAAGGAAGCAATTGAATGGGCATGGGAGTTCCTTACCTCTGTACTTAATATCCCTGAAGACAGAATATACGCCACTGTTTTTGAGGGTAATGATTACGAAAAAATAAAAAGGGATAGTGAAGCAGCCGGGTACTGGAAAAAATGTTTTAAAACATCTGAAAACAGAATACTTGAAGGTTCCAAAAAAGATAATTTCTGGGAAATGGGCGATACTGGACCATGTGGACCCTGTTCTGAAATACATGTTGACCTCAGGGATAATGATGAACGAAAAACCTTACCAGGTCATACCCTAATTAATAAAAATCATCCCCTCGTCATTGAGATATGGAATCTTGTTTTTATCCAATACAACCGCAAGGCTGATGGCTCGCTCGAGCAACTACCGGAGAAACACGTTGATACCGGTATGGGATTTGAAAGGCTGTGTATGGTAGTCCAGGGTAAGAAATCCAATTATGACACAGATATCTTCCAGTCGCTGATAAACGAAATATCTGCTTTAACAGGAATAAGCTACGGTGAAAGGGAAGATACTGACATAGCACTACGGGTTGTTACCGATCACCTAAGGGCTATCTCCTTTTCTATTGCTGACGGCCAAATACCTTCAAATAATAAAGCAGGGTATGTTATAAGGAGAATACTCAGGCGGGCTATCCGTTATGGTTATAATTACCTGCAGCAGGAAGATCCTTTTATTTACAGGCTGGTACCAATCCTTGTTAATATTATGGGTGACTCCTTCCCCGAGCTGAAGGCACAGCAAAAACAGATAACAGCCATCATCAGGCAGGAAGAGATGGCATTCCTCAACACCCTCGGAAAAGGCATACGCCTGATTGATAAGCGTATTGCTGAATTGAAAACAGAAAATAAAGATACCTTCCCCGGGAAAGATGCATTTACTCTTTACGATACTTATGGTTTCCCTGTTGATCTAACCCAGCTCATATTGAAAGAAAATGCTGTGAAAATCGATCTGGCAGGCTTTGAGGAAGAAATGAAAAAACAGAAACAGAGATCAAAGGTTGATGCAACTAAAGAATCAACGGACTGGACAATAACTATGGATCAACAGGGTACCGAATTTACGGGATATGAAAAAACCAGTGATAAAATAAGGCTAACCAGGTATCGTAAAATAATTCTCAAAGGGGAAGTGCTGTATCACCTTGTATTTGACAAAACTCCCTTTTATGCTGAATCAGGTGGGCAGGCAGGTGATAAAGGATACATAACGAATGGCGAAGAAAAGATAGATATTATTGACACTATAAAGGAAAATAACCTAATAATCCACGTAAGTAAATCCCTTCCACAGAGTCCTGAAAGTCATTATGAAGCGGTTGTTGATGAAATGAAACGCTCAGCAACAGCGAAAAATCATACGGCCACACACCTTTTACATTATACACTTAGGAAAATCCTGGGCAGTCATGTAGAACAAAAGGGCTCACTTGTTAATGACGAGAAAATGCGCTTTGATTTCAGCCATTTCAAAAAAATTACAGATGAAGAGATCAACCTTATCGAGAAACTCGTAAACGAGATGATAAGAAGGAACATACCCGCCAGGGTTATTGATGAATTACCAATGGATGAAGCTCTTGATAAAGGAGCTATTGCACTTTTCGGTGAAAGATACGACAACAAAGTGCGGGTTGTTGAATTTGATGAATCACTGGAACTTTGCGGTGGCACTCATGTTGAATCCACCGGTCAGATAGGCCTCTTCAAAATTGTTACTGAGAGTGCTATAGCTGCCGGCATCAGGAGAATAGAGGCAGTTACATCCGAACATGCCCTTGATTATGTGAACAGGAAATTGTCAATCCTGGATGAAGTAAGTAATATGCTTGCCAGCTCAAAAAATATACCCGGGACAATAGCCAGGCTTATTTCACAGATTAACGACCTGAATAAAAGAATAGAGAAACTGGAAACAAATGCATCGGTGATATTGCGCGATGAACTCCTGAGTAAATCTGAGGAGATAAATGGAATTAAATTTATTGCCCGGCAGATACCAACCGATTCTGTTGACATATTAAAGAAAATCGCACAGATGATCAGGTCATCAAACAAAGGAATTATACTTGCCATAGGTGCTCACATAGGGGATAAAGCACATTTGATGATGATGATAAGTGATGATATTATTAAACTGAAAAAAATCCATGCGGGAGATATAATAAGTAGTGCTGCCAAATATATCAAAGGAGGCGGCGGCGGCCAGCCATTTATGGCTATAGCGGGCGGAAGTGATCCTGAAGGAATACCGCGCGCCCTTGAGAAGATCCGAGAAATTATTAAGGAGTCATTCATCTGAATATCTTTCATCCCAATACCAGTCGAAAAAACATTCTTTCCGATGTACTGCTAATATGCTCTATAAATGGTATAAAGCAGTTGACATATATTATATTCGACAAGATTATTTTTCATTTGTTCGAAAAATTTTTGTAGAATTGCTGGTTACATTAAATCAAAAACCATGGAAGTAAGAAGGACCTTTGATATTATCGACTGGAGCATTGAGAACTATTCACTTGAAGCAGCTGTTGCAGGCAAGGTTAATAATGAATGGAAAATTTACTCATCTGAAGATTACCGCGATTATGCAAACATGGTAAGTTACGGTTTCAGGGCAATAGGCCTCGAGAAAGGGGATAAAGTAGCTACAATTACCGGGAACCGTCCTGAATGGTGCTTCGTTGATATGGGCCTGTCGCAGGCCGGAATGGTACATGTACCGGTTTATCCTACCATTGGACCTGATGAGTATATGTATATACTGAATCACGCAGAGGTGAAAGTTATAATACTCTCAAATAAGATAATGTATAATAAAGTGGAACCGATACTGTCACAGCTTGAGAACTTTAAGGAAATATATTCTTTCGACGAGATTGAGGGAGTAAAACATTTTAATGAATTACTTGAACTTGGCAGGAATAATGAAGAGAAGTTCAGGGATGAACTGCTCAGGACTAAAGAGTCAATTAAACCTGACGACCTGCTTACTATAATATACACATCCGGGACAACAGGACAGCCTAAAGGAGTAATGCTGTCACACAACAACATTGTTTCAAACCTCCTTGCAATAAACGACATCCATCACCTGGGATATGGAGACAAGGCCATGAGTTTTCTTCCTCTATGCCATATCTATGAAAGAATGGTCAACTATCATTTCCAGTACAAGGGTATAAGTGTATACTATATTGAAAATATGGGGCTGATCACCGAACTTATTAAGGAAGTTAAACCCAATGTTATGAATACCGTTCCCCGTCTCATGGAAAAAATCTATGATGGCATAATGAGTAAGGGCAAAGCTCTGAAAGGCATAAAAAGACAATTATTCTTCTGGGCAGTAAAGCTTGGCCTGAAATACGAACTTAAAGGTAAAAGTATATTTTATAAGGCTAAACTGTCTATTGCCAGTAAACTGATATTCAGTAAGTGGAGAGACGCATTGGGAGGTGAAATAGAAATTATTGTTTCAGGCGGAGCCGCAATACAGCCAAGGCTTGAGAGGATATTCTGGGCAGCCGGACTGCCAATAATTGCCGGGTACGGATTAACTGAAACATCACCGGTGATTGCAGTAAACCCTTTCAGGATAAATGACGTAATGTTTGGAACGGTAGGTCCCACTATACCGGGTATAGAGGTCAAAATAGCTGAAGACGGGGAAATCCTGACCAGGGGCCCTCATGTAATGATGGGTTACTATAAAGACAAGGAAAGAACAAAAGAAGTAATTGACAGTGAAGGATGGGTGCATACAGGAGATATCGGCACTCTGGTGGAAGGTAAATGGCTTAAGATCACTGACAGGAAGAAAGAAATATTTAAAACTTCTGCAGGTAAATATATTGCACCTCAGATGATTGAAAATAAGCTTAAAGAGTCAATATTTATTGAACAGGCAATGGTAATAGGTGAAAATCAAAAATTTGCCAGCGCTCTTATATCACCTAATTTCAAACACCTCCACGACTGGTGCGCTGAAGAGAATATCCAGTTTCGTGACAATGCCGAGCTTATTGAAAAATCAGAGGTGATAAACCTTATGGGTCAGGAGGTTGAACAGCTGAACCTTTCTCTTGGTGATCATGAAAAGATTAAGAGATTCAGGCTTGTCGAAGATGAATGGACCTCAGATACGGGAGAACTGTCTCCTACACTCAAGCTCAGGAGAAATGAGCTGATGAATAAATATGGAGAAACAATAAGTCAAATCTTTAACCAGAAGAAGAATTGACAGTATTATATCATAACAAGGAACAAAGCCTTTTTTGAGACATTCATTTTTCATACTTTTGAATACATTTGTGTTCAAATGATGAAAAATATATTTCTGTCCCCGTTATTTCTAGCCCTGGCTATATTTAACAACTCCTGTACAAAGGAAGGTTGTAATGAGGATACCGAAGTGCTGATGCAGGCAGTATTTTACTCCAGCGAATCAGGTGAGGAGTCGAGTATCGACAGCCTTGACATTTACGGGCTGAACATCTCTGATTCAGTAATCTGTTCCATGTCGACACTTAAAAATATAGATCTTCCCCTTAACCCCTCTGCTTCAAACTGTTCTTTTGTAATTATCAACGGTGGACGTGCAGATACTATTGAAATTTATTATGAATCAAGTCTTAAGTTGCTTTCCAGTGCCTGTGGGTATATTTACCTCCATGAACTTGAAGAAGTACTATATACTACGAATGATATAACCAATATTTTAATCACAAATAAATCAGTAAATCCAGTTAATGAGGAGAATATTCAGATATTCTTTTAGTCTCTCCCTGTTGTTTTGCTCAGTGCTCTTGAATGCCCAGGAAGCTGACACAGTTAAAGCCCGAAAATCAATCAGTGCAGGTTTTGACATAACAGGCCCTGTACTATATTCATTGGATAATTCAAAATATAGTTACGAAGGGCATCTGTCATACAGGTTAAACTATAAATATTATATCGTATGCGAGCCGGGTTATTCAGCATATGACTATCAGCAATACAATTATGAATATCACAGCGAGGGCTGGTTTTTGAGAATTGGCACAGATATCAGTATGCTTCAACCGGTAGCTTCCAGGATCAATCATTTTGCGGGCATAGGTTTGAGATACGGTCTGTCTGTTTTTGAACAGGAAACACCTTCTGTAAGCATTGACAGTTACTGGGGAAAGGTTTATACTTCCATTCCGAAAAATTCAGTACATGCACATTTCCTTGAAATACAGGGCGGTGTGAAGACAGAATTGACCAAAAATTTCCTTATAGGCTGGTCTGTTAAGCTGCGCACCCTGATATACTCATCTGGCAGGAATGAGGAAAAAGCGGTTTATATACCTGGTATGGGAAGTACGGATGCTTCTTTTATACCTGCAATCTCTTATTACATTATTTACCGTATTCCTCTCGGGAGTTCCTCCGGCGAATGATCATCATGCCAAGGAAAGTGATCAGGCCGTTAACGATCAGCAGCTCAAATCCGAATTTATATCCTCCAAATAATTCTTCAGAGAATGTATTCAATAAAACGCAAATAAGAGGAGAAGCAATTGCTATATATGGCACAAGGTGATCATATACCTTCCACCTGGTTAATAATCCAAATGAATACATTCCCAGCAGAGGACCATATGTATAACCTGCAACTGTAAACAATGCACTTATAACACTCTGGTCGTTTATCAGCCTGAAAACCATAATTACTGCCATCAGAATGAAGGAAAACATTATATGCACCCTGAAACGCACCTTCTTCAGTATTGATTCTTTCTCCCCTCCGCGTCCAAGGATATCAACGGTGAAGGAAGTAGTAAGAGCAGTAAGTGCCGAATCGGCACTCGAATAAGCAGCTGCTATTAACCCAAGGATAAAGAACAAGCTTACCACGGGCGACAATCCTCCCCTCGTGGCAACAAGAGGGAAAAGGTTATCAGCCTGCTCCGGTAAAGACATCCCCGCGAAAGAGGTATAAATTACCAGTAAAACTCCCAGCACCAGGAAAATTAAATTCACGGGAACAAATGCAATGCTATAGGTATAAACATTTTTCCTGGCATCATTAAGGTTACGGCAGCTGAGGTTTTTCTGCATCATATCCTGGTCAAGGCCTGTCATCACTATAGTTATAAACATCCCTCCAAGAAACTGTTTAACAAAGTGTCTTTTGTCATTAAAATTTTCAAAAAAGAAGATACGTGATAACTTATTATCCCGTACTGCCTCAAACATGGATCCAAGGTCCATATCCATTGATTTTATAATATACAGCACTGTCAGAATAACAGCCGAGAGCATAAAAATTGTCTGTAATGTATCAGTCCAGATAATGGTCTTAATCCCTCCTTTGAAAGTATATAACCAGATAAATGCCAGTGTAATGATTACAGTTACTGCAAAAGGCACATTCCATGCATCAAAAACGGTGAACTGCAGGACAATAGCTACCAGGAATAACCTGAATGATGCTCCTATGGTACGTGACAACAGGAAAAACGATGCTCCTGTCTTGTATGAATAATAGCCAAAACGATTCTCAAGGTAGGTATATATGGAAGTGAGCTTGAGTTTGTAATATAAGGGCAGCAGCACCTCTGCAATTACTACGTAACCTGCCAGGTAACCAAAAACCATTTGCATATATGAGAACTGGCTGTCAACTACCCAGCCGGGGACAGATATAAATGTAACACCCGACAGTGATGACCCCAACATACCTATAGCCACTATAAACCAGGGAGACCTGCGATTACCTATAAAAAAACTTTCGCTGTCAGCTTTGCGGCCGGTAAACCAGCCTATAAGAAGCAGAACGCTGAAATAAAGTAAAATGAATGCCAGGATATATGCTGGGTTCATATAGAAAATTTTGGCAAGGATAATAAAAACAGTCGAGAGAAAAAATTAAAATTATTAATTTAATGCGCTAATTCTATAACTTGCGCATGAAAAAATAGTATATGACATTCTCTGATTATCCATCAAAGCTACTTGAAAATGCTGTCAATGAGTTTGCCTCCCTGCCAGGTATAGGCAAAAAAACTGCATTCAGGCTGGTAATGCACCTGCTGAGGCAAAATGAATCGGATGTAGAACGCTTTGGGGAAAGTATGATAAAACTTAAAAAAGAAATTAAATATTGTAAAATATGTTTCAATATTTCTGACAATGAGGTATGTGATATATGCAGTGACCGATCAAGAGTCAAAACTATTATATGCATTGTTGAAAATATCAGGGATGTTATCGCCATTGAGAATACGGGACAGTACAGGGGATTATACCATGTCCTGGGGGGGATAATTTCCCCAATGGATGGAGTGGGCCCTTCAGACCTTAATATTGACCAACTCGAGGAAAAGGTAAAGGCAGGAAATATTGATGAGCTGATTTTGGCTCTCAGTACAACCATGGAAGGCGACACAACAAATTACTATATTTACAGGAGACTCCTCCCCTATGATATTAAAATCACGTCCCTGTCAAGAGGAGTGGCTATAGGGGATGAGCTCGAATATACTGATGAGATTACACTTGGCAGATCAATAGTCAACCGTACGCCATTTGATATCCCAAAATAAATACACGGGATATTAAAATCGGGACTATTGTTTATGATCCCAATAATTACTAAATTGGATAATTACACATTTAAATAATTTACATAAATCAATAAATAATATGTTACCCGATATAAATAAAAAGCTGTCAACCTCAGCAAAATCAATGAAGAGGTCTGCCATCAGGGAAATACTTAAGCTTTTAAAGAATCCTGAAATAATCTCTTTTGCAGGAGGATTGCCCTCTCCCGACTCCTTTCCTATCAAAGAAATTAAGGAAATAACATCCATGGTACTGGATACACAGGGTGCCTCTGCCCTGCAATATGGCACTACTGAAGGAGACCCGGACCTGAGAGAGATGTTACTTAAGAGACATAACGACCAGGGACTTTCTGTCAGTCATGAAAACCTGGCCATAAGTACAGGATCGCAGCAGGCACTCGATATTTTATCCAAAATATTTATCGATCGGGGCGACTGTGTAATATGCGGATTACCATCGTACCTGGGAGGATTATCAGCATTCAGTATATACGGCGCACAGTTGCAAGGCATACCCTTCGATGAATATGGGATGAGAACAGATGAGCTGGAAAAAACACTGAAGAAATTACATAAGGAAAACCAGAAGGTGAAGTTTATTTATGTCATCCCGGATTTTCAGAATCCTGCAGGAATTACCATGCCTGGTTCACGAAGGAAAGAAATACTGAAAATAGCTTCAAAATACGACCTGCTTATAATAGAAGACAGTCCTTACAGGGATATAAGGTTCGAAGGTAAGGAACAGAAACTAATGTACGAGATCGATACAGAAGGAAGAGTGATAACACTCTTTACTTTTTCTAAAATACTGGCACCGGGATTTCGTCTGGCATGGCTTCTGGGAAATCCTGAAATAATTGATAAGTTTTTAATGGCCAAACAGTCTGCAGATCTCTGTTCACCAGTTCTTGTTCAAAAAATAGTAGCAGAATATATGAAACGTGGATTGCTTGATAAAAACCTTGTAAATACTATCAGACTGTATAAATCAAGACGCGATCATATGCTCAGCTGTTTTGAGAAATATATGCCCGAAGGGGTTAAATGGACAAAGCCTGAAGGTGGATTATTTCTTTTCATTACCCTACCGGAAAATATGAATGCCGATGAACTATTAAACCTGGCTATAGAAAAAAATGTTGCATTTGTTAAAGGTTCTGCTTTTTATTGCAACGATTGTGGGAAAAATACAATGAGAATAAATTTTTCTTACTGTGACGAAGATACTATCACAAAAGGCGTGGAACGATTGGCCGGGGTTATTAAAGAGTTCATGAATTAAGACGATCTGCCTTAATGCAATTTTACCTGTTTGAAACATTTTTGATTTTATTTGTTTAATAGTTAAACAACGAGCTTAAGAACTAATGGGAAAGATTGAGATTTATTTACCGGCAATGGGTGAAGGTGTAATTGAAGCAACGATAACAAAATGGCTTATCACTGAAGGAAGCGAGGTGGAAGAAGACGATCCTATGGTTGAAGTTGCAACCGATAAAGTTGATACCGAGATACCTGCACCCGCTTCAGGGGTACTGAAAAATATTGCTTTTAAAGAAGGGGATGTTCCTAAAGTTGGCGATATCCTGGCATATATCGAAAGCGATGCTATAGAAACCTCATCCAAAGAATCAGCTCCTGAAGTTGAAAAAGATTTTAAAGATGTAAGAAAGGCCTCATCAGAATATCTTTCACAGAAGGAAGAAGAAGAGAAGAAAAGTGAGGTGATGAAAAGCAGAACGACGGAAGGTAAGTATCTATCACCCCTTGTAAGAAAGATTGCCGGAACAGAAAATATCAGCTATACTGAACTGGATAGCATTGAAGGTTCAGGCATGGACGGAAGAATTACAAAGGATGACATAATGAAATATGTTTCTTCCCGCTATAGTGAATCCAGGCCCCTGCAGGATGAGAAAAAAACTGTCAAAACCGAAACAGAAAAGGTAAGTCCCGAAAAGCAAGTCACTCCCCAGGCATCCGCTGTTACAGCTGAAGGTGATGAAATTATCGAAATGGGCCGTGTAAGGAAGCTTATTGCTGAACATATGGTTAAATCAAAGAGAACATCACCTCATGTAACATCATATATCGACGTCGATATTACTGATATTGTAAATTGGAGAGAAAGGATAAAGGACAGCTTCCTCAGGAAGGAAGGTATCAAACTTACCCTTACCCCAATCTTTATCGAAGCCACTGCCCACGCTATCAGGCAGGTACCAATGATCAATGTAACTGTTGATGGTGACAGGATCATAAAAAAGAAAAACATAAACATAGGTATGGCTACTGCCCTGCCCGATGGAAACCTGATTGTACCTGTAATTAAGAAAGCAGATGAAAAAAGTATTATAGGGCTGGCACGCGAAGTAAACGACCTTGCTGAAAGAGCCAGGAATAATAAACTTAAGCCTGAAGAAATTACCGGCGGCACATTCTCCATTACAAATTACGGAACCGTTGGTACACTTATGGGTTCGCCTATTATTAACCAGCCACAGGCAGCAATACTCGGTATAGGAGCTGCCAAAAAAATGCCTGCAGTAATTGAAACACCGTCAGGTGACTCAATCGGAATAAGAACTATAGTTTACCTCTCACTCAGTTATGACCACAGGATAGTTGACGGAGCACTTGGAGGCCTGTTCCTTAAGAAAATCAAGGAAAACCTTGAAGCATTTCTTGACAATAAAGTTATTGAAGACCTTTCACTCTAAAAATCTTTATTTGAGAAAAAATTCAGGGACATATTTATTGATTCCTTTTTTTTTTAATATTGTCTTAATATTAGTAGTTTTGGAGAAATGAAACCTAACACAGATGAACAAACAGGCTTTTAAACTTCTATTGATTGCCCTGGTTATTAACTCATCAATTTTAACAGCTCAAAGCCGAAGGGAAATCAAAGACATGTTTTATGAGGCCGAGTCATGGATGCTGTTCGAAGAATATGAAGATGCCCTACCCCTGTATTTAAACCTCCTGGAATTATATCCTGAAAATTATAACTATAAGTACCGAATTGGTGAATGTTATCTAAATATCCCCGGTGAAAAAGAAAAAGCCCTTCCCTACCTGCAGGATGCTGTAATGCATATAGGACTCAAGCATAAAGAAGGACAATTCAAGAAAACAGAAGCACCATATGATGCTCTTTTCTACCTTGGTACAGCCTACAGAATATCCAACCAACTTGATAAAGCAATAGAGACATACCAGACATTCTACCAGGGGATGGACCATAAAATATATGACTCAACTATAGTTAAACTCCAGATTGAAGCCTGTCAGAATGCAAAAAGCCTTATGAGTACACCGCTGTATCTCAAGGTTGATAACCAGGGTGAATTTATTAATGACCAGAGATCAGATGTGAGTCCGGTAGTATCAGCTGATGAAAAAACAATAGTATTTACTCGCGAATTGCCATTTTACGAAGGTATCTTTTATTCAAAAAAAACAGATGGTGCCTGGACTCCCGTAATTCAAATACAGGAAGAACTTCTTATCGATGACGGCTATTCAACATCCCTGTCCCCGGATGGAAATGAACTTTATATTTACAGGGACGATGGCTATGACGGGAATATTTATGTGAGTAATTTTTCAAATGGCCGGTGGTCACCTGCTGTTAAATTAAATGAAAACATAAATACTAAATACTGGGAATCACACGCATGCATCTCCGGTGATGGGAGAAAACTGTATTTTACCAGTAACAGGAAAGGAACTTACGGGGGCCTTGATATATATGTCTCTGAAAAAGACAGTCTTGGCCAGTGGGGTCCTGCTATTAACCTGGGGCCTTCGATAAACACACCCTTTAACGAAGAAACACCATTCCTCGACAATACCGGCAAGGTGCTGTTCTTCAGTTCAAGAGGTCATTTCAATATGGGTGGACATGATATATTTTATTCAACGAAACTGGATAATAATAAATGGTCAACACCGGTGAATATGGGTTATCCTTTAAATACCACTGACGATGACCTATTCTTCTCACCCGTTGGAGAAGGTTACATTGCATATATATCAAAATTTGATCAGGATGGTTATGGAATGGAAGATATTTTCAGGCTTGAGGTATTCTCAGATAAACACTCAAGAGAGTTTTTCGTAAGGGGAATAGTTAGACTGAAAGATCTCCTCAGCCAGTATAAAGACAGTGTAAGGGTCAGTACTCTCACTAAACCAAATCTTGATACCCTGGTAGCCGTTTATTCAAATCCCTATACAGGAAAGTATGAGTTTGAGATCCCTCATGGTGATTATAAGCTTGTCTATGAATCGGAAGGCTCAGCCAAAATTGAGAAAGACATTAATCTCGCTTTAACACATCCCGGTGATAGTATTACCCTTCCTGCTGAAGAACTTGGTAAAACTGATTATATCGCAGAGATATTCATTCCTGGAAGAAAGGATTCGATAATTTACGGGCATGGAGATACAGTAAAGATTGAACTTGAGATTGAACCCCGGTCAACACTACTAACAGAACACTGGCAAAATGATAAGCTGGTAAAAACTGAAGAGTATTTCATCAATGATCCAACATTCATCTATGAAACCGAGGCACTACCTGGTGATAATACTCTTAAGTTCACAATTAAAGACCGCTTTAATAATATTACTATTGAGGAATATAATTTCCTGGCCAGTGAACCGGTTAAAGTAGAACCGGTGATATCTGAACCAGTTATTGCCGAACCAGTTATTGCCGAACCATCCCCACAGGAACTGATAGCGCAGGAAAAAACACTCGACAGCCTCGAAAACGTTCACGCGAAAGAAACAGAGCATATCGACCGCATGGGCCAGGTAATAAGCAAGGTGAGCACGACCAACGGCACGAAACTAATTACAGACGCCATCCAAAAAACCAATGAGAAACAAATAAATTGTGCTGGAGAATGGCTCGAAGCCCTATATCGCGTTGCTATTGAAGACGGCGCCGAAAAAGAGCTTCTAATAAAGCTTATTGCTGCAATGTCGGCAGATTTTGATGATAATGTGGAAGATTACATTAAGCGGATGGCTGAATTTGCCGGACCAAGCCTGAAAGAGGCACTGGAAAATATTGATCCCACTACACTGCAAGATAATAATCCGGAAGGAATAATTGAATTCCTTCTCAGTAATGCCGACAGGCTTGGATACAGCAAAGAGGAAGTATTTGCAACTTTCTCAAAAATGATTAATGCGTCTGAAAAAACAGCTGAAGAAATTGTAACCTATTTGAAAATTAAGGAAGGTTGCAAAATATGGGGGCTGTGGATCCTGCTTGGTGTTGTGGTCATAGCGTTAATTATTTTCGGAGTAAGAAGGAGAAAAAAGAAAAATGATTAACCTGCAGTAATATGAAAACCTGTTATTGTACTTATCAGAACAGGTTTTTATATTATTAATATTTTAATATTTTTGTTATAATCAAATCTCCGGGGATATGAATCGAGTACTGATAAGTCTGTTCCTGATATTAATTATAAATGTGGATTTGCTGCCACAGAATTTCAAGAAAGATCAGGAGACCTTTCTTGAAGCTGAGTATTTCTTAATGTTTGAAGATTATAATGATGCCTTACCTTATTATCTCGAATTATATAAAACCTATCCTGAAAATAATAACCTTGCCTACAGGATAGGTATAAGCTACCTGGGCATTGCTGGCAGAAAACAACTGGCAATTGAATATCTTGAAAAAGCAGCAAAAAACTCTGAAGCATCTTACAGGGAAGGATCACTTCGTCAGACAACGGCACCCTATACCGCATGGTACTTTCTCGGTAATGCATACAGAATAAACTACCAGTTTGAAAAAGCAAAAGAGGCATATAGAAAATATCGTGAAACATTGCTGAAAGATGATACTGACAATATTCTGTTTATCGAACATCAAATACGTGTTTGTGATAACGCAAAGAGTATAATGGAGAATCCTGTAAAATATGAAGAGGAAAATATAGGGGAGCAGTTTAATGATGAAAACAACAACTTTAACCCTGTAATTTCTTCCGACGGATCACGATTTGCATATATGTCGTCCCTGAAATTCTATGATGCTGTATTGTTCTCCTATAAAGAAAAAAACAGGTGGAGCGATCCTGTAAATATTACGCCTGACCTTAAATCAGATGGCGATCTTTACATCTCCTGTCTTGCAGATAACGGAAATACTCTTTACATGTCGAAAGATGATGATATCGAAAGCGACATTTATTTTAGCAGGTATGACGGTGTAAAATGGTCACCTGCAGAACCCGTATCTGATGTTATTAATACCAGTTACTGGGAATCACATGCCTTTGTTACAGAAGATGGATCAGCAATGGTATTTGCATCCAACCGGCCAGGCGGAATGGGAGGACTTGATCTTTATATTTCGTATAAAAACGATAGAGGTGGATGGGGACAGCCGGTGAATCTCGGACCTGATATCAACACACCCTTCAACGAAGACAGGGCATTCCTTATTAATAATGGTAAACAACTTTTTTTCTGTTCTCAGGGCCATTATAATATGGGAGGCTTTGACATGTTCAGATCAGAAGAACTTGAAAATAATAACTGGTCCAAACCTGAAAATCTTGGCTACCCCATAAACAGTTCTGACGATGATGTGTTCTTTATGCCGGTGAATAACGGACGCTCCGGGTATATTTCAGCTCACAGGGAAGGGAGGGGATATGGTAAAGAGGATGTTTATTTAATAAAATTTAAGTAAGTCTGCAATGCATAAGAGTATCTGGTCTCTCATAATTCTCCTTTGCTCACTAAATGTCAATGCCCAGAATGATGAATTACGTGAGATATTCAAAGAAGCGGAATCTCATTACCTTTTCGGTGAATATGAGCTTGCAAATCCCCTTTATCTTATACTTGACGACTATATGTCAGATAATGCCAATATTAAATTTAAAGTAGGCAGTTGTTATCTGAATATTCCTGATGAGAAAACCAAAGCTATTCCCTACCTGGAAGAAGCAGTGAAAAATGCAAGCTATGATGCTAGCCCTGAGTCTTTTAGGGAGACCAGAGCACCACTGGAAGCCTACTTTGCGCTTGCATCAGCTTACAGAATAAACTACGAATTTGAAAAAGCCCTGGAAACATATGCCAGACTGAATGAACTGATGACAGAAAAGCAGATGCTGGAAAATGCCGACTTCATCGACCAGCAGATACGTGCATGCCGTAATGCAATAACTTTCCTCGAAAAACCTGTCGAATTTAATATGCAAACCCTCGGCCCTGAGATCAACCTGGGTTCAATGAATATTAATCCTGCTGTCAGTGGCGACGGTAATACACTGGTATATACCGAAAAAAGAGGACTGGAAAATACAATCTATTTCCTTAAGAAAGAAAGAGGAGAATGGGGTGTACCAATAGATATTACTTCTCAACTGGGTAGAGCAACAGATTGTGCATCAAACTCTCTCAATATGGACGGTACAGAGCTTTACCTCTATAAAAATGATAATTTCGATGGTAATATTTATGTGTCTTTCCTTGAAAATGGAGTATGGTCAGAAATTAAGAAACTAAACCGAAATATTAATACCAGGTTTTACGAATCGCATGCATGTATTTCATCCAACGGGTCCAAACTTTACTTTACCTCCAACAGGGACGGTGGTAAAGGTGGTCTTGATGTATATGTGTCCGAAAAAAACTCTAGAAGTGAATGGGGAGAAGCAATAAACCTCGGTCCGGTAATTAATACACCCTTTAACGAAGATACGCCCTTTATAACCAATAATGATTCGATACTATATTTCAGTTCAGAGGGTCATGTAAATATGGGAGGATATGATATATTCAGCTCGAGGCTAATAGGGAATACATGGGAAAGTCCCTCCAATAAAGGATATCCACTGAATACACCCGACGATGATCTTTTCTTTAACCCGGTTAACAACGGTCAGAATGCATATTACTCTATGGGAAAAGGATACAAGGGGAAAGATATATTCTACCTGGCACTGGGTGATAAACAGGCTTTTCCCACCTTTGAGATAAAAGGTACTTTAAGCCTCAGTGATACAATTATAGAGTTTAATGACGACTACAGGATAATACTATACAGTAAAACTGCAGGAGATACCATAGACATTGGTTACCCCAACAAATCAACAGGTTTATACAGCTTCATGGTTGAACCAGATGAATACTCACTTATATATGAAGGCCCTGCCTACCTGTCAGTTAAAGAAGAAATTACCATATACGAAGACCATTCTTCTAAAGAAGAAATTATAGATGTAACACTCGAACCTGACGAGAATTATGTACCTGAAATAATTGAAAAGATTGATTTCTCCAAGGTTCAGTTTATAGATGCTATTGACTCATCAATACTCGTAACTGACGTTATTGTGCGGGATGTGAGCGATTCAGATTCAACCAATATAAACGTTCTTTATTACACCGTCCAGCTTATGGCTCTTTACAATCCTGTTGATGTAAGTTTCTTTAAACATGCTGATGTTACTGTGGTTTATAACAAAGATGACAAATTCTACAGGTATACCACTGGCATGTTCCAGACAAAAGATGAAGCTTACAAGAGAAGGGGTGAACTTATCAGACTGGGTTATCCGGATGATTTATTTGTAAAAACAGTCTTCAGGGGGATAAATAATGATTTTTGATAAGATTAAATTAAGGGCTCCTGAACCGGAAGACCTCGCCATCCTTTACGAGTGGGAAAACGATCCTTCTACCTGGCAGATAAGTAATACAATGAGTCCATTTTCAAAATACACCCTGAGAAAATACATTGAAACCTCCAGCAAAAGTGTCTTTGAAACCGGGCAGTTAAGATTCATGATTGAGATTAATAAAACCGGGAAACCCATTGGCACCATTGATCTTTTCGACTTCGACCCTTTTCATCTCCGTGCTGGAGTAGGTGTACTTATAGCCGACATTGAAGAAAGAAGAAAAGGATACGCTGAGATGTCAATAAGGTGCCTGGCTGATTATTGTTTCAGCCACCTGAAGTTACATCAGTTGTACTGTAATATTACCGAAGATAATAAGCCCTCTATTGCCCTGTTTACTAAAATTGGTTTTTATGAAATCGGTCGAAAAAAAGATTGGATAAGAAAGAACACCGGGTTTAAAGATGAAATAATGTTTCAAATGATTAATCCCCGGAATTAATCTCTTCAGGCCTGGTCCCCGAAAGGATGTTCAATATCCTGTGTTAGCATTCCCCCCAGCATTTCAGCCCCCTCTTCAGTAACAACAAAGCAGTCTTCAATCCTCACTCCAAACTCTCCATAGATATAAATTCCGGGTTCATTACTGAATGTCATTCCCGGTTTCAGCAATAAAGGATTATCTTTTACCAGGTAAGGATATTCATGTCCATCCATTCCTATTCCATGTCCCAGCCTGTGAGCAAAATATTTATATCCTGGCCCAAACCCTGCATCCTCGATTACTTTTCTGGCAACCCGGTCTATTTCTCCACATGCAACACCGGGTTTAACAGCCTTATGAGCTTCCTGCTGCGCTTTCAGAACAATATTGAAAACTTCCCTCTGGCGGTCACTGGGTTTTCCAAATACAATAGTTCGTGTTACATCACTCCTGAAGCCCTCAACAGAACATCCCCCATCAACAAGCACAATATCTCCGTCATGCAGGTGCCTTACCTGCCTTGTACCATGCGGGAAAGCTGATGTAAATCCAAAATACGGGCCACCGCTTCCATTTGTTCCCATCTCAGAATGAGCAAACCTGATATGACTGCCCAGTTCTTCCCTCGTCATTCCTTCTTCGAGCTTACTGAACCCATACTTATATGCTTTCTTTGTGATCATATTCGCCAGGTCCATATATCCCAGCTCTTTCTGCGTCTTAACAGCCCTAACCATATTTATTGCCATGCTCCCATCCAGGAGATCGGTGCGTAAAGCCCTCTGGAAGCCTTCAGAAATGAAACTTCGTACTGCCGGACCCATAGCTATCCTGTCTTTATTAATCCCCAGGTCGCTCACTACCTGAGCAAAAAGACCAAAAGGAGACTCATGCTCAGCCCATGTTCTTATTTCATGTCCTTCCGGAATTTGTTCCTTTGCCCTATCAAGCTCAAACTCAGGACAGATCCATACCGGTTCCTTCTTTGTGTTAATGACAGGCCCAAAAGTTCGTTCACTTAGCCACCATGATATATTAAAAAAATAACTCATGTTAGTACTGCCTTCAATAAACAATGCTTCAATATCCTCATTTACCATAGAGTCTATAAGGCTATTAAGCCTGCTGGTATAATCCTGGTCATTAAGAGGCTCTACCCCTTTGACCTCGTTCTTAAGATTATGGTCTGCACTTTCAGTACCCTGCTCAGCGCAGGATTTTAGAAAAGGAGAAACAAGACCTGTGGCTGCTATTGAAAGGCCTCCTATTTTTATAAACTCACGACGGGAATTTTTCATTTTTCATTTTTTTAAGTATCCTTAAAGTTAGGCTATTCTGAATATTATAAAAATGTTTATTAGCACCCCTAATGAGTTATGAATTATGAGTTATGAGTTATGAACCAAGCCACAAGAATTCGGGGCTCGGTTCCATTATTGCTCGCCCCCACCAGCCACAATCACTGGCCGCTCACGAGCTCGCCCCGAATTCTCGGGGCTTGGTTCCAGTATTGCTCGCCCCCACCAGCCACAATCACTGGCCGCTCGCGAGCTCGCTCCGAATTCTCAAGGATTTTATAAGAGGAGATAATATTACAA
>CAZNYS010000019.1:0-50317 GCA_964577305.1 uncultured Rikenellaceae bacterium | reverse complement strand
TGGGTACTGAGTCCCTGGTTCCTGGTTTCGTGTTATGGGTTTAATATAATTAATTCCCGATTCAACAATTAAACACTTCAACACTTCAACTATTAACCCCCTAAACACCTAAATCCCTCAACCCCTCAACCCCTAAACCCTCTCATCATTCTATTAATCCTGTTTTCTGCTCTAAAACATATCCCAGAAAGTGACCTTTTTGGTTGTTATCATTGAAAAAAATTTCAACCTTGGAAATTATTTTTTTGGCTGCCGATTTAAATGCTAATTAGTAACCCGATATTTTAATAAATTTCAAGGAATGAATAAAATTGTTGAAAAAGAACAACTGAATACTAATGTTGTAAAGCTTGTAATAGATGCTCCACGTATTGCTCAAAAGCGCAAAGCCGGACATTTTGTTATAGTAAAAATTAACAAAAAGGGAGAGAGAATACCTCTTACCATAGCCGATGCTGATCCGGATAAAGGAACCATAACACTGGTAATTCAGAAAGTTGGAGTCACATCACATAAATTAAGTTTAATGGAGAAAGGTGATTACATTGATGATGTTGTGGGACCCTTGGGCCATGCTACTGAAATAAGCGATGTTGGTACGGTACTATGTGCAGGCGGAGGGGTTGGAATAGCTCCTTTATTGCCTATTGCCAGGGCTTTCAAAGAAGCTGGTAACAGGGTTCTATCAGTGCTTGCAGCCAGGAGCCGGGATCTTATTATACTGGAAGATGAAATGAGAGAATGCTCTGATGAAGTTATTATTATGACTGATGACGGATCTTATGGCAAGCAGGGATTGGTAACACATGGTATGGAAGAAATACTTGACAGGGAAAAGGTTAACCTTGCAGTTACTATCGGACCGGCAATAATGATGAAATTTGCTTCTCTCACAACAAAGAAATATAATGTCCCTACTATAGCCAGTCTGAATACTATTATGGTGGATGGTACAGGTATGTGCGGTGCCTGCCGTGTTACAGTTGACGGTAAAACAAAATTTGTCTGTGTCAACGGACCTGAGTTTGATGCTCATAAGATTGATTATGATGAAATTATAATGCGACTGGGTGCATATGAAGACCAGGAAAGAAAGGACTATGAGAAGTTCATTGAGACACTAGGAAAGTAATTCTTTCGAAATTATTATTACCTGAAAAACAAAACAGTTATATGGAAACTATACAGGATATATTAAAATCAGAACGTCAGCAGCCATGGAGGGAAGAACTGCGTAAGAGCATGAAAGCGAAGGACCGCACCTCTATACAAAGAGTAAAGATGCCAGAGCAGGATCCTCATGTACGCAACAGGAACCATAAAGAGGTTAACCAGGGATTAACAGAGGAAATGGCCCTTAAGGAAGCACAGAGATGCCTGGACTGCATTGAACCAACATGTATATCAGGATGCCCGGTGGGTATAAATATTCCAAAGTTCATAAAAAGAATAGAACAGGGCGAATTTCTTGAATCAGCAAAGGCGCTAAAGGAAACAAATGCATTGCCGGCAGTATGCGGACGCGTTTGCCCACAGGAAGTGCAGTGTGAAGCGAGTTGTTTCTACGTGCAGAAGCTGAAGAAAGATCCTGTGGCAATTGGCCATCTTGAAAGATTTGCTGCTGATTATGAACGTAGTAGCGGTAATATATCGGTCCCTGAAGTGAAAGAGAAAAACGGGATAAAAGTGGCTGTAATTGGTTCAGGCCCGGCGGGCCTGGCAGTGGCTGGTGATATGATAAAGTGGGGATATGATGTTACTGTATTTGAAGCCCTGCATGAAATAGGTGGCGTGCTGAAATATGGAATACCCGAATTCAGGCTGCCAAATGAAATTGTGGATGTGGAAATCGAAAACCTTAAGCAGATGGGTGTTAAATTTGAAACTAATTTCATTGTTGGTACTACCGCTACCGTGGACGACCTCCGAAAGGAAGGTTATCAAGCATTCTTCGTAGGCTCAGGCGCCGGCCTGCCTAAATTCATGAATATACCGGGAGAAAATTACAGGAGAATATTTTCATCAAATGAATACCTTACACGGGTAAACCTGATGAATGCCGCAAACCCGGATTATGACACACCTGTGTTTAGCGGTAAGAAAGTTGCAGTAATTGGAGGTGGTAACACAGCAATGGACTCAGTACGCACCTCAAAAAGGCTGGGTGCCGAAAGGTCAATGATAATATACAGGAGATCAATTGAAGAAATGCCTGCACGTGTCGAAGAAATAAAACATGCACAGGAAGAGGATGTGGAGTTTATGAACCTGAATAGCCCGGTGAAATATTTTGCTGATGAGAAAGGAAATGTTAATAAGATGATGGTACAGAAAATGAAGCTGGGTGAGCCCGATAGTTCCGGACGTAGAAGACCTATTCCTCTTGAAGGTTCCGAGTATGAAGTGGAGGTTGATACAGTCGTGGTAGCTATTGGAGTGTCGCCTAATCCTCTTATACCTGCCAGCATGCCGGAACTTGAAGTGACTGACTGGGGAACGATTAAAGTTGATAAGGACAGTATGCAGTCATCTGTTGAAGGAATATTCGCCGGTGGTGATATAGTACGTGGTGGTGCTACTGTAATACTGGCAATGGGAGATGGCAGAAAAGCTGCCAGTGGTATGCATGAATACCTGAAGTCAAAAGTTGGTAAAAAATAATATTAGTAAATTGTAATAAATTAAAAATCAATTTAAAATGGCAGATCTAACTACTAAATATCTGGGCTTATCATTAAGTAATCCACTTATTGTCGGAAGTTCAGGGCTGACAGATTCAGCAGACAATATACTTGAGCTTGAAAAGGCCGGTGCCGGGGCAGTGGTACTTAAATCTTTGTTTGAAGAACAGATAATGCTGGAAGTTGATGCCAGCCTGAAAGAAGCGTATCAGAATGATATGATATACTCTGCAAAATCAGAAACACTTGACTATATTGATATACATATAAGGGAACGGACACTCTCAGCTTATATTGAACTGATAAAGGAAGTCAAGAACAGGGCTATGATACCCGTAATAGCCAGTATCAATTGTGTGTCATCAGCTGAATGGATTAATTTTGCCAGTCAGTTTGAGGAAGCCGGTGCCGATGCTCTTGAACTTAATATTGCAATCCTTCCTTCAGACGAAACAACAGGAGCTGACAAAATTGAAAAAGTGCATTTCGACATTGTTGAAAAAGTAAAATCACAGGTAAGTATACCGGTTTCTGTCAAAATGAGCTCTTTTTTTACAAACCTTGCCCTTATGGTGAAAAAACTTTCAGAGACCGGCATAGAGGGTATTGTTATGTTCAACAGGTTCTATACCCCTGATTTCGATATTAATAACTTTACCGAGAAGTCTTCAAATACATTCAGTACTCCTGCAGAAGCAGGAAACGTAAGGAGATGGATGGGAATTATGTCTCCCAAGGTAGACTGTGACCTGGCAGCATCATCAGGTATTCACAGTGCGGAAGATCTAATAAAATTACTGCTTGCAGGGGCACGGGCAGTACAGGTGGTATCAACCATCTATAAAAACAGTAAAGATCAGATACAGAAAATGCTGGGTGGATTAAACATGTGGATGGATGAAAAAGGCTATAACACTATAGAGCAGTTCAGGGGCAAAATGAGCCAGGAAGTAAGTTCAAACCCTTCAGCCTACGAGCGTATACAGTTCATGAAATATTTCAGTGAGATTAAATAATCTAGCTCACCGCTCATCACTTTTTTTGACAATCAATTTGTGGGAGATTTTCTTAACTTTGTCTCGTTTTGAAAACAATTCATTAGATGAAAGATAAACTGTTAAGACTTTATATATCTGTCATGGCCGCTGTTCTGCTATCCGCAAATCTGTCCTCTCAGGTCAGGGTAGAGCGATCAAAAGATAAGGTTATAATTGGTGGTACAGCATTTTATATACATATTGTTGATACTTCCCAGACACTTTATTCAATCTCAAAAGCATATAATGTTTCAACTGAAATAATAACAAGGGAAAACCCTTCCACTGTATATGGTTTGCGTATCGGGCAGGCATTGAAAATACCTGTTATTGAAGAAGAGCAAGTCGAAGAACAAGAGAAGGATACAGAAAGATATAATTACCATGTGTTGCAGAAAGGCGAATCGATATATTCACTTTCCAGGAAATATGATGTCCCTGTAGACCAGATTATCGAAGCCAATCCGGGTATTGATATATACGATTTACCGGTTGGTACCGAACTGGCTATACCTCGCAAGCAGTTCAGGGAACAAACAAAGTATTTTAAAACTGATGAGCCCGGTATTATACTCCACAGGGTAGAGGAAGGGGAGAACTATAGCTCCCTGTCCCGAAAGTATAACGTTAGCGTCAGAGACATCAGGAGGGTGAATAGGGGCATATTGTTTCCCAGGGAAGGAGAAATGATCAGGATCCCTGTAGACCAGGAGGAGAAAGAACAGGCATTTTTCGAGGCCGACGATGAAATAATCAGTGATGAAAAGTTGACATACCTGTTTGATGGTACACCTGTTGATTATACACCCGTTGAGAACCTTAGAGGAAAAATAAATGTAACACTGATGCTTCCTTTATTACTTGATGAAAACAGCAAACGAACATATATTGATTCTTCCGACTATGATAACCGGGGACGAAGAAAATATAAAATAGTGGAAAGGCCTGAAGAATGGATTCATCCGAGAAGCGAAGTTTTTGTCGAATTTTATGAAGGAGCACTGCTTGCCATTGATGCCCTGAAGCAAAAAGGACTGGATATAGAACTGCAGGTCTTTGATACCATGAGAGATTCACTGAGAGTGGAAAGGTTCCTTGAGACAGACCGTTTGCGTGATGCAGATCTTATTATAGGCCCTGTTTACGCTGATAACCTCGAACAGGTAGCCCGGTATGCCAGGAGGTACAGGATACCAATTGTATCTCCTCTTGCATCACAAAATACCGATGTATTGAGAGTTAATCCTTACCTTTTTAAGATACAGCCATCAACAGATGTTATCCAGGACGCACTGGCAGAGGAAATCAGTAATTATTATGATCATAATCTGGTTTTTGTACATACTGATAGCGTATGGAGTGCTGATCTTTCAAGGGAATTTAAAGATAAGATATATCGCAGGTTAAGGTTAAAGGTGCCTTTTAATGATATCAGCTTCCGTGAAGTGTTCTTCACCAGCAGATCATCATATAATGACACTATAAATATTATTGATCATGCCATGACCAGGGATAAACCTAACCTGCTTATCCTCGCTTCCGATAATGAAGCCGTTATGAGTGAGGTTATAGTGAATGTCCATGCATTGTTACGAAAATATGATATTAAGCTAATCGGTTATCCTGATATCAGGTGGATCGATAACCTCGATCCTATGTATTTCTATGAGCTGGGTATAATGCTTTATACACCTAATTGGGTGGATTATAAACAGGATGACATAAAGCATTTCCTTGAAAAATATCGTGAGTTTTTCAAGATGGAACCACCCGTCAGAAGCTATGGATGGCAGGGTTATGATATAATGTATTATTTCATCAGCGGTCTTGCTATACATGGATCCGAATTTATGTACAGACCTTCAATGCACAAACCTGACCTGCTGCAGGTAGATTACAGTTTTGACCGCACAGGCCTTATGAACGGTTTTGAGAATAACCGTCTGTATCTTATACGTTATACACCTGACCTGGAAGTTGAATTCATCAATAAAGCCAACTAGGCAGGGAATAAATTATCTATTCAAATTGTCTTATTATTGTGTATGGTGAAGTATGATTATATCCATTCTGATGATCTGGAGCTTGTCCGCCATACTTTAGATGGTGATAATAAGGCATTCAGTGAGATAATCAGAAGATATGAGAATATGGTAGCCAGAACTGCTAAAGGCATGTTGGGAGATATACAACAGGCTGAGGATGTTGGTCAGGATACCTTTATCCGCCTGTATAAAAGTCTTAAAGATTTCAGGGGTGATGCGAAACTGAGCACTTATATACAACGTATTGCAATTAATCAATCGCTCAATGAGATCAGGCGAAAAAAAAGATTCCTGTCACTATTTTACCAGTCTGATGATAAAAAAGATATGACTGAGATTGATTTGGAAGCCGATAATGGCGAAAGAACAAAAGATATTAGAGATTATGTTAATCTGGCAATCTCAAAACTCGAACCTGACTTCAGATCTGTTGTTATACTGAGGACAATACAGGGGTATAGCACCAAAGAGACAGCAGAAATACTGGAAGTGCCAATGGGAACAGTTTTGTCGCGACTGTCAAGGGCAAAAGAACAATTGAAGGAATTATTAAAGGATTTAGAATAAATATTATGAAACCTGAAAAACTTAAAGATCTTCTGTTACGCTCATTAACTTCTGACCTGGGAAGTGATGAACGTAAAGTTCTTGAAAAAGAACTTCTGACTGATCATAGATTCAGCGAGGGATTTCGTGACCGGGTTATGAAAGACATTGCCTCAGGCAAAATCCTGGTTAATGGTAAACGCGAAATGTTAAGATTGTTTGACAGTATCTTTATGCGAGTTGCTATTCCCGGCGCTGCAGCTGTAATAATACTTATCCTGAGCCTCCTTCTTAACCAGGGTTCATTGTCTTATGATACATTGCTTGGTATTGATAACGAGGTCGATGATGTGTTAATAAGCCTCCTGTCCGAATAAATGAATAAAGATATTATGAAACTGAGAATAACTATATTAATAATACTGACCCTGCTGCTGGGCTTCGTCATAGGAATGCTTACATCTGCCCAGCTCAGGCATAGTAGGATGAGGCCGGTACGTGTATATGCTTCCGAGCATTATTTCAGGGAACAGCTATATAAGGTTTTCGAACCCGACTCCGTGCAAAAGGTCCAACTGGATGCTATAATCAAAAAGTATGGTGAGTCTATAAAAGACCTGAATACCGTTTTCAGGGAGGATTTTGAATCACTGATGGATAAACAATGGAACGAGATAAAACCTGTGCTTAACAAAGAACAGATAGATAAAATTGAAGAATTTGACCGTAAACGACGTGAAATAATGAAGGAATTCAGGCAAAGGGGTGATGAGGGGGATCGTGACCATTTCGATAGGGGACATGGCCAGAGAAGAAGGCCGCCAAGGTTTGTTGACAGCCTGCCTAATCCTCAAGATCGAAAAACAGATAGTCTGTAATTAGTGGAAGATCGTCAGGGTCTATATTGTTAGCTATCAGTATATCAGCATCATCATTGAAGATATCAAGAAAATCACTTTTATCCATCTTCCCGACAATAATACTCTTACGGTAATACTCAAGGGCACTTATACGGTCACCCATACATAATGCAAGATGGCCTGCATTTATGTAATCATTACCGGTCATCTTACCCGTACTGATCTTATCAAAATACTTCTTCGACTGGTCATATTTCCCCTGCACAAAATAACACCAGGCTATGGGCTTCAGTATTGTTTTATTTTCCAGGTCATTGTATTCAACTTTGAAGTAGTATTTTAGTGCCGAGTCATAATCTTTCATGTCCAGGTAACAGTGACCTACCATGGCTATTGTGTGCATATTGCCAGGATCCATTTTCTCGGCTTCAAGGTAATTCTTAAGGGCTGCTTTGTGATTACCAAGCCGCCTGTTGCAGAAGCCAATCTTCTTTAGTGTCCATATCTTCCTGTCGAGTATTTCAGCCCTGCTGTACATCTCAAGGGCCTTATCATATTCTGCAACCTGCTGGTGGCAATAACCGGCTTTCTCGTAGAGCTGTGCCTCATCGGGATTATTATCTATCATTTCCCTGTATAAATCCAATGCTTCATTATAGAAATCCTTGCCGAAATAATAATCTGCAAAAGCGGATATCGATTCGCTGTCTTTCAATAACATACTGAATAAAGTGGTCCTGTGGAAATTGTGAGTACTTCTGAAAACATCATCAAATTCCTTTTTGTAAGGCGATAACTTGAAAAACCTGTACAGGTCCTGGAGATATTGAGTTACATTGGTCTTGAACTCTTTTGTTGGGTCAAGGTCAATCTCCTCATCCTTCATCTGTTCCAGACCTTCAAGCTCCATCCTGAAAACTTTTAACATCATCTCCTTCTGGCTGGCGGGCAGGTGCTGCAGATTGAGTACAAGACTGAACTTGTCTGAATTGCATATAAATGGTGTTTTATATAGTGCTTCTGCCAGCTCGTTGGTACCCGTACCCAATACTTCATCCCTGAACAATACATCAATTGCTTCATGATCGGGATAGAAAGGCATGAACCAGTTTGAGATTGTACGAAAAAAATCAAAGTTCTTAAGGTTGGCGAAAGCCGACATATATACGTCGGCACCTTCCATCTGGAGCTTTGAGAACTCTTCCATAGTCTTGTACAGATCTTCCGATTCCTTGAACATGTCCGACCAGTCAGGATTCTTACCTTCCATCAGGTCTTCAGGTAGAAGGTTGTCAAGGTCAAGCTTGTCTTCAATCTTAGGCCTTAACTCGGCCACGCGGGGCAGTATTTCTTCATGAAGCTTTTTACTGATCTGTTCTGTCTCTCCTGACCTGATAATCTGGAGAATTGTAATCTTCAAATGCTCCCTGAAATTACTGTCATTTGATAATTCCCCGAGGAGCTTCTCTATTTTGGGATATATATGTATCCTGTCGTCATAATAATATAACACAAGGAGTAAGCCGGCCATTGCCCTCTCACTTACCTGTTCAGTCTTGTCCCTGTAGAGTGATGCGAGCATATGTATTTTTTCTGGTTCCCAGAACCTGAGTGTGCTGAGAGTGACGGCACTGACAAAAATACTCTGCTCATGCCATTCAAACGTATCCCTGTTCATAATAAGTTTGATCAGGTCCATTTCCGCCTCACCATAATTATCAGTAAGCCAAAGATGGTTAAAGATATTGTTCACAAGGGTCCTGTGCTTCCTGGCATGTTCAGATTCAGGATCAAGTGATACTGCACCAGCCTGGTTAAGCCATTCATCAAGCTCTTCTTTGAACGCCAGGTCATCTACTGTTTCAATAATACTCTTCCCGGCAAGGTTCTGTTCCCTTAAGGTGTTTTCTTTAAGCCAGTATGTATGCCAGCCCGAGTATCTGGCCAGTATTTCCTGCTTTACATTATCTGCCAGCTCCAGCAAGGATTGAAGCATGCGTGTTAATACCTTATGACGCTCTGGATCATGAACACCTTCAATGGTATATTTAACCATGTTTTTGTAGGTATTCTCAATATTCTCAAGCTGCTGCCTGTGATCTCCGTTTTGTGAAATATCAATAAGCTCTTTTATGATATTGATACTCTGCCTTACCTGTTTGCCTGCTATAAGTTCGGTTATACGGTTATGTTTCTTAATAAGTTTGTTTGTATCCATAAGATGTTCTGTCATGTACCGGTTTCTCTATCCTCAATAATCAGGCCGAATGACAGTTTGTCATGAATATTACCTTAGCGATTTAAATTCCGACCCCTCCTTCCATTGTGGCCAGATATTTGAGTTAGCAAGCCTGAAGCCCAGCTCAAAAGCAAGCTGTGCATCTTCCCTTATACCATTAAAATTCCATGTTTCAGGTTCATAATTATCAGCTGGCCTGTGGTAACGATTGTTTATGTAGTCCTGTTCCTGCATTGATGCCCATTCTTTACCATGTTCTCTTGAATCACAATTTCCGCGTGCATAGAGTGAGGGTACACCTTTTTTTGCAAATGCAAAATGATCGGACCTGAAGTACATTCCCGTATGTGCATTTGGATCGGGTAGCAGGTATCTGTCCTGTTTAGCTGCCATTTCTTCCAGCATATCATCAAGATCCGACTGCCCGTAGCCTGTAATCATGACATCTTTCATCCTGCCAATAGGTAATACAAGGTCATTATTTATACATGCAACTGTCTTGTCCATATCAAAAACAGGGTGTTCAGTATAGTATAATGACCCAAGCAGACCCTGCTCCTCAGAAGTAGGGAAGAAAAGCATTACTGAGCGGTCAGGTTTTTCATTACAGTTCATGAAAGCCCGCCCTATTTCAAATACCATTGCCATGGTTGTACCATTATCAACTGCACCATTATAGATTGAATCACCTTTTTCTTTCTCTCCCACTCCAAAATGATCCCAGTGTCCTGAATAGATAATTGCTTCATCAGGTGATTCTTTTCCTTTCAATATACCTGCAACGTTTTTTGATTTATTTGCTGAAAATGAGTTATTAATTGTGAGACTTATGACTGAATTCATATCAAATCCCCTGAATCCCGGTTTACAGGCTTCCATCCTCAGTTTGTTCACATCATAACCTATATCCTTGAATACAGCTTCTGCTGCCCCGGCGCTGAGCCATCCGGTAAACATACACCTGTCAGTATTATTATTCCCTGCTTGCAGGTAAAGATTTGGTGTTATGGAACTTTTTCTTGGTATATCATAGGGATATCCGGCTCCTTCAGTTTCATGTATTATGAGTATACCGGTTGCACCCATCCTTGCTGCCTGTTCATATTTGTATGTCCACCTCCCGTAATAGGTCATCTCCCTTCCTTTGAAAAGCTCATTGTTGCCTGTGTAAAGACCGGGATCATTAACAAAAACAACAATGGTTTTTCCATTTACATCAAGTCCGCTGAAATCATACCATTCATATTCGGGTGCAGTTATTCCAAACCCGGCAAAAACCAGTTCAGAATTTTCAATTTCAATTTTTTCCTCAATCCTGGGGCTGATTACCGCAAGGTCATCGGGCACCAATAGTTTATGTTTATTTTTACCTGTGTTAATAATGACAGGGTTATTTACTTCAGAGCTTATTTCAATCATGGGAACATCCTGGTAATAGCTGTCGCCAAATGCCGGTTCAAAACCCAGCTTAATAAGTTCATTCCTGAGGTATTCAACTGTAAGGTCTTCCCCTTTGGTGAAGGGGGCCCTTCCCATGAATTCGTCCGATCCGAGTGTGCTTACATGCCTCCTCATTTCATCTGTACTGATGCCATTATAGGCTTTCCTGAAGCCAGTATCCTGTGAGCATGAAAGGAGCAGTAATAAACTAAATAAGATTGTTATCCTTTGCATAGTGTGATTTTTAATATGATACGGGAATAAGCTTAATGATATTTATTATAGTATTCACTGAATTGACCATAGATCTGACGGGGATGAACTCATATCTTCCATGGTAGTTATGTCCTCCTGTAAATATATTAGGGCAGGGCAGGCCCATATATGATAATCTCGCCCCGTCTGTTCCTCCCCTTATTGGCCGCACCAGGGGATTAACACCTGCCTGTTTCATTGCTTTCTCAGCCAGTTCGACAATATGATAATGATCGGCTATTTTCTCCCTCATATTATAGTACTGGTCTTTTATGCTCAGCTTAATCCGGTTCTTGTCATATTTCTTGTTCATAAAGCCTGCAATATTCCTCACCAGTGTTTTCTTTTCCTCGAATTTCTTCCTGTCATGATCTCTAATAAGGTACCTTATTCGCGATTTTTCAACATTACCTTCAATATCGATCAGGTGAAAAAATCCTTCGTAGGCTTCAGTGTGTTCCGGTCGTTCATGCGGCGGTAGCATTGAATTAAATTCATATGCAAGATGAATTGAGTTTATCATCTGGTCTTTGGCAGTACCAGGATGGACATTTCTTCCTTTTATCTCGATTACAGCCATAGCAGCATTAAAATTTTCATATTCCAGTTCCCCTTCTTCTCCTCCATCAACCGTATATGCAAAGTCTGCCCCAAAAGCTTCCACGTCAAATTTATCCGCTCCCCTTCCAATTTCTTCATCAGGGGTGAATCCAATTCTAATTTTGCCATGTTCAATGCCGGGATTATCAATAAGATATTCAACAGCTGTCAGTATTTCTGCTATACCGGCCTTATCATCTGCACCAAGGAGGGTAGTGCCATCTGTTGTAATAAGGTCAAGACCTACGTATTTCTTAAGCCCGGGGAAGTCGATCGGGCTGAGGATAATATTTTTTTTCTTATTCAGAATGATATCCTTTCCATCATAATTCTTTACTATTTTCGGATCAACATTTTTGCCGCTCATATCCGGGCTTGTATCCATATGGGCTATAAGACCCAATACGGGTAGTTGCCTTTGCGAATTAGATGGCAGGGTTGCCATCAGGTATCCGTTATCATCCATGCTTACCTCCTCCAATTCCATTTCTTCCATCTCTTCCTTCAGCACTTTTGCCAGGTCCAGTTGTTTATTGGTGCTAGGACATCTCTTTGAATCTTCGTCTGATTGTGTATCTGTCCTGGCATATCCAATAAATCTTTCAACAACTTTTTCCATTTTTATCTGAATAAAATATTTCCCAGCAATATCCTGCCGCTTTTCCAGTATGCCCTGTAGTATGGTGAATCAGTAATATATATTACTTCACCCCGGCCTATGCTTTCACTGGCAACGGCGATAGTATTCTTCACTTCTTCCCGGAATTTCTTTCCTGCAAATCCTGATACCGGTTCACTGTTGAGGATATAGGCTATATTATTACCTTTAGCCAGGAAAGGATAATGATCAGATGATGTTCTCATCATAAACCATTCCTTGCCCAGTCCGAAAGCATAGGGATGGGTGTCATCCAGTCCTATCCTGTATATGCTTCCTGCAGATCTTTCATTCAGCCTTTCCCTTCTCTGGTTCTCGTACTTCTTCAGGTGGGTGGTATCGCTGGTGGCTATTTTCTTTTCCTCTTTCTCCTTTTCTTTCTTTCTTGCCTCAATGGCCTTATACAGGTTTGTTGATTCTTCGTCTGCAAAAAGCTTAATGGCATCCCCGAACAATACAAGACGTCCGCCCTGTTTTACAAAGTCTGTTAGTTTTTCTTTTTGCTTTGAGTATGATCCAGAGGGCAGTATTACAACATCATATTCAGCAAGGTCTACCGAATTGATGTAATCAAGTCCGATTATCGTATAAGGGTATTCTATTTCTCTTTCAAGAAAGTACCAAAGTTCACCAAATCCTCCCGTTGATACTCCTTCACCTCCTATAAGTGCTATATCGGGTTTATATTTCAGGCTGGCATAATTGGATCCGAGATCCTTTCCTTTCTGCACCAGGCCAGTTGAGACGGGATATAGTTTAACACCAGAATTATTTGCTGATTCAATTACCTTACTGTCAAAATCACCATTTATATTCATGTTATCACCCCTGGCAATAATAAGGCTGCCTCTTTTAAAATCATTATCACTTATCGAGAATGGTTTCAGCATACTTCTTACCCTGATTTTGTTTTTCAGCAGGGCAGTCATAAATTTAGTTTCATTAAAGCCTTGATGATCAGCTATATATGCATAAGGTTTGTTTTTCGGCACCTCGTTTTTCACTGTTGCCTGTTTCAGTTCCAGTTTTGATGCGGGGATTCTGTCTTTCACAGCGTAGGCTTCAAGGTTATAGACATAGGGTAGTGCCCATGCTGTAAGGTCATAGCTCAATGAATCAATATATTTTGAATCGGGTTCAAATAATACTTTCACGAGATGCGATTGTGGCTGCCTGGCACTTACCAGTATATCCCCTTCAGATATTTTTACTTCACCCTCCTTGTTTGACAGGTAATCAAAGGCTTTATAGGTCTTTCCACTGTTTGAGGCAAGGCTGTATTTTACCTGGTTCTTATCAAGCAATTTCAAAAGATCGGCAATAGCTGATTTATCATTATCACCTTTTATTATTACCGATTCATATTCAAAAACTGGTTTATCGAGGCCTGACCTGAAGAAATCGTTGAATTGAGTTATGAGCTTTTCCCTGTTTTCATAGCTTACCTTAATGGTGCCCATTGAAGCCAGGAAATGGCCTTCTATCCGGTCAGCCAGAGTGAGCGTATCGCCGGATTCATTATCAAGTGCCAGTCCGGCATAACCTCCACCTCCCTGCTCATAGGTAAATCCCATAGCTCCATTGAACAGCGGCCAGGTGTCGCCAAAGCTGGGACAGAAAAGGTCAAAACTTTCCTTGGTAAAATAGAGCTTGTATTCTTTATCAAACAGTTCAGCATTGGTTTTCCCTGTCAGTTCATTAAATTCATGTTGCCATGGGGTGATTGCAGCATGCCATGGATCAGCTCCGGGGGCAAAAAAGAATGTCGATCCTGCGCCCATTTCATGAAAATCGGCATGAACATGTGGCATATATTTATTATATAGTCTTATGCGTTGCTCTGTTTCTGCCTGTGTCTGCCATACCCAGTCGCGGTTCAGGTCAAAAAGGTAATGGTTCAGCCTTGCACTTGGCCAACCCTCGTGATGCTGCCAGTCATCAGGATTGGGATTGGGCTTAATCGATTGTGACCTTTTGTACCTGTTTGCATACAGATCCCTGCCATCAGGATTCTGGCACGGGTCGATGATTATAACACACTCTTTAAGCCAGTCACTGACACCTTCATATGATCTGCTGACAAGGGTATACAGGGTTTTCAGGGCTGCTTCCATACCCACCGATTCATTACCATGAACATTATAGCTCAGCCAGACCAGTGGCATTTGTTTGCCTCCTTCTTCACCATCGAGGAAACCGGTATTAATCAGGTTGGATTTTCTTATCTGTTCCAGGTCAGCAAGGTTTTCAGGAGAGGAAACAAATACAACTCCCAGTTCCCTTCCTTCATATGTTTTTCCATATGAGATATAACTGACATAATCGGAATTGTCTGCAACATATTTGAAATAATCAACAGCCTGGTGATGCAGAGTGAACTCCATACCGGGTTCGTGCCCCAGGAATTCCGCATGTGACTTAATATCCTGAGCCTGAATATTTAACACTAATATTAACAACGCTGATAACAGGTTAATCTTCTTCATTTCTAACAGTTTAATTTAATGTGAATAAATATACTGTATAATTGCTTACCAACATTCCTGTGGTGCATGTTATTTAATATCTCGTTAAAGTGGTTTAAATGGTTATGTGGTTTAACAGCTTGATATGCTCATTTACATTTTGCCATTCATTGAAATCAGAGTATTTTTATAAGGTAAGATTTAACGCGATCACGATAATAAATTAATTGAGATTATGAAGACCTATTTGGAATGTTTTCCCTGTTTCGTGGACCAGGCATTGAGGGCAGGGCGTTTGGTGACAGATGACGAAAAGCAAATAAAAGAACTGATTGATTACGTTGGGGAATCATTCAAGGACATATCACTTGAAAGTTCTCCTCCTGAAACAGGGGAATACATATATGGTAAAATAAGGGAAATGACAGGCATCGATGATCCATATAAGGAAATTAAAAAATCAAATATAAAGGAAGCATTATCACTTTACCCTGATCTGAAAGGAATACTGGATAATTCGAAAGACAGGCTTCTGACAGCTATCAGACTGGCAATTGCCGGAAATATAATTGATTTCGCTTTCGGTAAACAGTTTGACCTGAAACAGAATATAGAAAAAATACTGAAGCAAGAATTTGCAATCTTTCACTATAAAGAATTCAGAAAAAGTCTGGATAATGCTTCATCTATACTTTACATAGGGGATAATGCAGGGGAATCGGTTTTTGACAGACTTTTAATAGAAGAATTGGGTAAACCGGTGACATATGTCGTAAGGGGTATACCGGTTATAAATGATGTTACAATGCAAGATGCTGTTGATTCAGGCCTTGACCGGGTAGCGGAGTTAATCTCTTCAGGTTCAACAGCTCCTGGTGCAGTATTACGATTATGCAATGATGAATTTATTGAAAGATTTAAGAAAGCCGAAATGATCATCAGCAAAGGACAGGGCAACTATGAAGCTTTATCAAATGTGAAAAATACTGTTTTCTTTTTGTTAAAAGCTAAATGCAAAATGATATCAAAAGACCTTGGTGTTAATAAAAATGATATAGTCTTTTATTCCGTAAATGCAGGTAATCAGTCTTAACCCCTTTGCGGCCCGACTGAAATGAGATAAAATTTAATACCTTGTAATAATGAATAAGTATACCATATGTTAAAGTGACACATAGTTTGAAATATTGATAATTAAAGTAAAAACCAGTCGTATGAAGTACCTCAGAAATTTATTATTCAGTTTATTCCTGTTTTCAGCATTCTTTAATGTAGCAGGACAGTCTGTAACTCTTGAAGATCTTGAAGAGATCGCAACAATTGAGCAAAAGGTGATGATGCCAATGCGTGACGGCGTAAGGTTGTCCACCGATATTTACAGGCCTAAAACAGACAAACCTGTGCCTGTTATTTTCGTGAGGACGCCATACAATTTCAATGCCTACAGGGATGGTGTGCCAAATGCAAGGGTTTATGCCAGTGCCTATGCAGCTGTTTCGAGGGGTTATGCCTATGTAGTCCAGAATGAGAGAGGCAGGTATTTCTCCGAGGGTGATTGGGACATACTTGGTGTGCCTCTGACGGATGGATACGATGCTTTCAACTGGATGGCTAACCAGGAATGGTGTAATGGCAGGATAGGAACCCAGGGATGTTCATCCACTGCCGAATGGCAGATGGCTGTGGCAGCCCTTGACCATCCTTCGCACGCAGCTATGGTGCCTATGGGTTTTGGCGCAGGCGTAGGACGAATTGGTGAATACTACGAACAGGGTAACTGGTACAGGGGTGGAGCACTGCAACTGTTGTTTTCAAACTGGCTGTATGGGACCCAGCATGATATTTACAGACCAAGGCCACCGGCAGGGATGAAACAGGAAGATCTTTTAAGAATACAGCGGTTTTATGATCTGGATCCTGAGATGCCGGAGGTAGACTGGTCGAAAGCATTCTGGCACCTACCTCTAATTGATCTTTTCAATTACCTTGGAGCATCAGAGAATATATGGAAAGAAATGATGACACGAAAACCGGATGATGATAATTGGTATGAAGGGGGACTATATCATGACAATATGCCTTTTGGTGTTCCGGGATTCTGGTTCATTTCATGGTATGACATTGCCACGAGCCCGAATATTGCTATGGTAAATCATATACGTGATAATATTGATGACAGAGAAGTAGCAGATAACCAGTACATGGTAATATCACCTTCGCAGCATTGCGGATTCTGGCGCGATTCAGAAGATATGGTTATTGGAGAAAGATATATAGGGGATGCCAGGATGAACTATGACAGCCTCATTTACGGCTGGTTCGATTACTGGCTTAAAGGATTGGATAATGAATTTACTGAAGACCTTCCCTATGTACAATATTATACTATGGGACTTAATAAGTGGCAGACGGCAGATAACTGGCCACCTGATAATGCAGAAATGGTTAATTACTATCTAAATAGTGATGGAAGTGCCAACAGCCTGAATGGTGACGGAACCTTAAGAACAGAAGCTCCGGGTAAAGCCGATCATCCTGATACCTATGTGTATGATCCTTATAATCCCGTTACGTCGTACGGTGGGAATTTTTGTTGCTACGGTAATGCTATTGAAGTTGGATCTTTTGATCAGAGAGCAATGGAAATGAGGAATGATATCCTTGTTTACACATCTGATGTCGTTGAAGAAGGAATAGAGGTAAGTGGTTTTATTGAAACAGTCCTGTATGTTTCGTCTGATGCTAAAGATACTGACTTCACTATTAAACTTATTGATGTATACCCCGACGGACGAGCCTTTAACCTGGACGAAACAATTCAAAGAGCAAGATACAGGGAAGGTTATGACAGGGAAGTTTTTATGGAACCGGGAAATGTATATAAAATAGAACTTACACCTATGTGTACTAGTAATTATTTTGAGAGAGGGCACAGGATACGTATTGAAGTGGCGAGCAGTAATTTTCCGCGATTTGACAGGAACCTGAATACCGGGGGTAATAATTATGCTGAATCTGAAGGAATAGTGGCTACCAATTCAATACATCATTCGGGAGATTATCCTTCAGTTATCAGACTTCCGGTTGTAAAGAAATAAATAAGACAGACCTTGGGATCGGAAACTGTGCTCATTGCTGCAGGAGAAGCAAATAAATAATTAATATGAAAAAACGTATTTGTCAACTGTTTCTTTGCATTATTCTATCATCATTTTGTGGGTTAGAGGCCCAGGTATACGGGTCAACCTGGGCATCTCTCGACAGTCGACCTATACCGGAGTGGTTCCAGGAGGCGAAATTCGGGATATTTATTCACTGGGGAGTATATTCTGTGCCATCCTGGCGCAAGCTTGAATCAGAGAAATATGCTTCTTATGCAGAGTGGTATTATGCCAGGGTTATGGAAAATGATGAGAATGGAGGAAGGGAATTCCATGAGAAAAACTATGGGACGGACTTCGATTACCATGACTTTGGCCCTATGTTCAGGGCAGAACTATGGGATCCGGCCTTCTGGGCTGAAACATTCAGGAAGGCAGGAGCCAGGTATATCATGCTTACTTCAAAGCATCATGATGGTTATTGCCTGTGGCCCACAAAAGTTGAACATAAAGAGCAGTGGAACAGTATGAATGTTGGTCCCGGGAGAGACCTTGTTGGTGAACTGTCTGAAGCTGTGCGGGCTGAAGGTCTTAGAATGGGATTTTATTACTCCATTCCAGATTGGGAATCAGTGCCACGCACCGGTGATAAGTACCAGGTAAATATGAAATATGTGGAGAAATACGGTGTTGACCTGCATACCTATGTTAATGATATTTGTAATCCACAACTCAGGGAATTGGTAAATGAATATAAGCCAAGCCTGATCTTTGCAGATGCCGGGGAATGGAGATTCGATGATGAATTCTGGGGCACCAAAGAATTCCTTGCATGGTTATATAATGAATCCCCGGTAAAAGATGAGGTTGTGGTTAACGACAGGTTCTGTAAGGGCATGCCCGGCAATCATGGCGATTATTTTTCAAGTGAATATGCTGATGCTGAAATAATGGATCATCCCTGGGAAGAGAGCCGCGGAATAGGAGGATCGTATGGGTATAACAGGGCTGAGAATCTTAATGATTACCAGACATCTGAAGAACTTATTGAAGAATTAATAGATATAGTCAGCAGGGGTGGAAACTTATTACTTAATGTGGGACCAACAGCCGACGGCCGCATTCCTGTAATACAACAACAGAGACTTGCAGATATAGGTGAATGGCTGGCAGTAAACGGTGAGGCGATTTATGGAACAGAAAAGGCTGAGGTTCCTCCTCCGCTGGCGCGGTACTCCAGGACCGTGCTCAGCGATGGAGGACAGAGTAAGGCTGAGGCTAAGGATGTTTTTTTTACCGCCAGAGACAGTAGCATCTATGCAATTTGCACCCACTATCCCGAGGGAGAAATTATCATAGAAGGATTACCGAATACCGAAGGAATAGAAATTAGCATGCTGGGGTATGGCAAAGAAATTGACTGGAGAATTGAAGACGGTAAATGCATCATTTCAACACCCCTTATGTACCCATCAGAAATGCCCTGTGAACATGCGTGGGTGTATAAGATTAAAAATTGTATGGACTAAATAAACTTATGTAGGGGATACGGTGCTGGAAAGTGGCCATAAAAAGAAAGTCATATTAAGAAAGAATAGGGATGATATTTATATTTTCGAATCTGAAAAAAATCATCTGTATGTTATTGAATTGGTCAACTAATAGATTTATTATGAAGTGTTTAAAAAATATCATTGTGTTTATTCTCCTATTGATGAGCATTGCTGTATATCTAAGGGCACAGAATACAGATATTTATTCTAGACCTGTCCAGGTCGAAAGGAGTCATGACTATGATGTCCTTCACTACCGGGCTGAGTTTTCATTTGATATAGAAGAAAAACAGTTATTGGGTTCAAATAGAATGACTATTAAGTCTCTAAGAAATGATTTCGACAGATGCCTTCTTGATGCGGGGAATAATATTACTATAAATGCAATAAAGGATGAGTGTGGAAATTCCCTTGAATTCAGTCATATGGAAGATAAGCTCATGATATTGTTACAGAAAAAATACAAATATAACGACACAACAAGTTTCATCATAGAATATTTGGCTTCTGATCCTGAAAATGATCAGAAGATCTTTTACGACGCATCTGAGAGCTACCCTGCAATGATATGGGGACCTAATTTCCCGAACAGGGTGAGGAACTGGATGCCCTGTTATGATTTCCCGAATGATAAAGTTACCCATGAAATGATAATACATGCACCGGAGGGATTTAAGGCTGTATCGAATGGTGCACTTATTGGAGTTACACCTGAAGACTCGGGTGGATCAGTATGGCATTGGAAACAGGATCTGCCTCATTCCACCTACCTTTTTGTACTGGCCGTGGCTCCCTATGTGGTTTACGAAGATGCCCTGGGTGATCTGCCGGTTAATTACTGGATATTTCCACATGATTCAGCCTCAGCACTTACTGCATTTGGTCGAACACCTGAAATAATAGAGTTTTTCAACAAATTATTCGATTTTGAATATCCCTGGGCCAAATGTGACCAGGTGATGATACAGCCAATGGGTGGGGCTGCAGAATCAACAACAGCAACACTTTATTCAAATGGGCTAATCGGGAACCTGGATGAAAAGGGACTTAAAGACTATTCTTTCGACAGGATAATAGCTCATGAAACAGCCCACCATTGGTGGGGTGACCTTATTACCCTTAGAACATGGTCACAAACATGGCTTAATGAAAGTTTTGGAACATACTGTGATTATATCTGGACCAATAGAACAAAGGGGGAAGATGAAGGCATAGTTGATCTTGAGGGAAAGAAGAATGCTTACCTGAATGAAGCAAATTCAAAATATATACGTCCCATTGTCTTTAACCGCTATGAAGAAGCATTACCCGGCCAGAATTTTGACCGGCATACCTACCAGAAAGGAGCACTCATGCTTCACCTCCTGAGATCAATTCTTGGAGATGACCTGTTTTTCAGGACAATACATTATTTTCTTCATAAACATGCATTTGAACCTGTGGATACTTATGACTTCATGAAAGCTGTTAAAGAAGCTACGGGTCAGAACATGGACTGGTTCTTTGAGCAATTTTTTTTCAGACCGGGACATCCTGTATTTGAGGTCAGTAAGACATGGGATAGTTCAGAAAACATATTGAGAATGAAAATATCCCAGGTACAGGATACACTGCATGGTGTGCCATATGCTTTCCGTATACCAATAAAAATCGGATTTTATACGCTGGATGGAAAAACCGTTAAACAGCTATGGATTGATGAAAGGGAAGAATTATTTGAATTTTCTCTTAATGAAGAGCCAAAAATGGTAAAATTTGATGACGATGGATTATTGCTGAAGGAATTGTCATACAATCAAACAACAGAAGAATTATTATTCAGTCTCAGGAATGATGATATAATAGGAAGGGCTGAAGCTGCAGTTGAACTTTCTGAAGCTGACTTGACTGAGCAGGTAAAAAATACATTGGTAACAGCAGCTCAGAATGATTCATCATGGTATGTCAGAAGAGCAGCCCTTGAAACTTTAGGGGCTTCCGCTTATGAGAAATTAAGTTCACTATGCAAAAAGATGGTACTTGATACGAACTCACAGGTAAGGGCATCAGCTATCAGGATATTGGGTGATACAGGAGATAATAAACTGGTAAGATTTTTCATGAAAAGGTTTGAGGAAGATGAAAGTTACATGGTGCAGGCAGAATGTATAATATCAATCGGTAAATGTGGCTCAAAGAAAGATATTGAGTTTGTACAAAAAGCTAGTTTAGTGAACTCTACAAGAAATGTAATCTCCAATGCTGCAAGTCATGCTCTGGATGAACTAGAAGAAAAATGATTATGAGCATTGGAATTTCCTGTTTGTTAGACTTCATATTAAGTTGGACAAAATAAATGTATAAACTTAGTGGTGATTTTATTATTTTTTAATCGTTAAAATGAATTGATAAATAAATATTTATAATAATAGGGCAATGAAAAGAATTTTAACCTTAGCCTTCCTTGCCCGCCGAAGCCCCGAGTTTTTCGGGGCGAAAGTGGGAGCTTTCTTACTGATTCTCTTTCTTTGTGGTTGCACTCATGAATCCAAAAACCATCCCAATGTGATATTCATTTCCTTCGATGACCTTCGCCCTGAGCTTGGTTGCTACGGTAACGAAGAAATAAAAACACCCAATCTTGATAAGTTTGCCGATGCAGGTATGGTTTTTCTCAATACCTATTGCCAGGTAGCAGTTTGCCAGCCTTCACGGGCAAGTTATATGACAGGATTAAGACCCGATTCAGTTGGTTCATGGCACCTGGGAGACCATCACAGAGGCATTCATCCTGATATCGTAACAATGCCACAGTATTTTCATCAATACGGTTACTATACTGTATCAATAGGTAAGATTTTCCATAATTTTGTTTATGATTCAATATCCTGGGATGAGCCCGATCTAAGGCCGGAGGAATACAAAACCCCGGATAAGATCAACAGGGATGCTGAATCATTTCATTATGATGATGAGATTACTGAAAAGCAACTGGAAATCAGGGCGGAGCGTAAACGCAACAACATGGGCATAAAGCTTTATGCTGATGGATGGGGTTATGGTAAATCAGTCGAAGCTCCTGATCTCCCGGATGTGGTTTTATATGATGGAGCACAAACTGAGCTTGCGATAAAGACAATAGAACGACTAAAGGATATGGAAAAACCATTCTACCTCGCCCTGGGTTATTTCAGACCTCACCTGCCCTTTGTTGCCCCAAAGAAATACTGGGATATATATAATGCTGACAGTATTACACCGGCTCCTAATCCATTCCTTCCTGTAGATGCTCCGGGCTTTGCTATGAACTCAACTTATGAACTTGGAGCATGTTATGATATCGTCGAATATCAGAGGCATCCTGCCCTGGGTCCTTTACCTGATACTGTACAGAAAATGCTCAAGCATGGGTATTATGCCTCGGTAAGCTATGCAGATGCATGTTTTGGGAGATTAATAGATGCACTTGATGAAATGGATCTTATGAATAACACTGTAATAGCACTGGTAGGTGATCATGGATGGAAACTGGGAGAGCATGGCAGCTGGTGCAAACAGACAAATTATGAGAATGATACCAGGGTCCCAATGATCATTTATGCACCTGGTATTGATGGAGTCGGGAAGAGGACAGAAAGACTCACTGAACTGGTGGATATCTTTCCTACACTTTGCGAACTCTCAGGTATAAAGGTTGCTGATTACCTGCAGGGAACTAGTGTGGTACCTTTGCTAAACGAACCTGACAGGGAGTGGAAATCTGCTATTTTCAGCCAGTTTCACAGGCGGCCCAGGGTTGCTATCGATAGCCAGAGGTATATGGGATACGGGATGAGAACCCAAAAATACCATTATATCGAATGGTATCACTGGGATGATGAAATGAATATTCCTCTTGATTCTGTAACATGCGAACTTTATAACCATTCCATTGACCCGGAAGAGAACTATAACATAGCAGCTAAAGAAGAAAACACAGATCTGATCAAACAACTAAGCAGGCAGCTAAAGGCCGGATGGAAAGCTGCCAGACCTCCTGCTGGAAGGTAAAAGAAAAAGGGCGCAAAATTTTGCGCCCCTGCTTTATAAACTTTATCAACATTATAAACCTTATCAACATCTTTCTCCTCTTATAACTCATTTGCCTCAGGCCTTCGGCCTTCAGCGAGCTCGTAGCACTCGCATGCTATCGAATACTCGTACTACTCGGTTCTCATAACTCATCTCTCATCTTTCACCGCTTGATCATACGCTTCCCTGCCTCCCAATACCGGCAATTTCAGTATCGTTCCGTCGAGATCCAGCATAAGCTCTGTCCCAGGTTCAGGCCATAATGTAAAGTCGCGGTCGCTTGAAAAGATCATCAGCCCGATTTGTTGCCCTGCAGGTATTATCTGGTCATCGGGCTGCAGTTCAAAACTCATTTCATAAAATTTACCAGGAACAAGGGGCTCACTTTCTCTCAGTGAACGATAATTCTGAAGGTCAGCCCATCCGCGGGTGATAAGATTATCAGTTATTTTAGCATTCCTTCTTTCAGTCCATGGCAGTGAGACGAGCCAGACCGACAGGTTAACAGCAGGTTTACTGCTTGCTGCACTTATATTTATTTCAGCCACACCCGAAATATGCAGATCTTCCTTCAGTACCGGGCTTAAATAAATAAGCCGGTGGTTTGTAAATTCGGCACGGGCCAGTGCTGAACCGTCAAATGACACATTGTCAACAAGGGTTTCTTTTCCCTGACCGGTGGCAGGCTCGGTAAGCAGTTCGCCCCTGCCGGGGGCTCCTGCTTTCAGGAATAATTTAACTGCTGAAGCATCCGGATTTGGATAATCAGCATAAGGTGTTGGTTCCGTTCTTTCATCATTCTCACGCACAATCCATGCCCTGGCATCATTTTCCACATCGTTTTCAATACCAAACAGGTAACGGGTAAACCACCTGTTCATCATTCTCATTGGAGGTTCTCCACCATGTCCCCCCTGGTGGTAAAATATCTGCAGGGGCACATCCTTCTCTTTTAATGCTTTAATAATACGGTAACTATGATCGGGAACAACGTTCCAGTCGTTAAAGGCATGAGACATCAGCACGGCAGCTTTCAGGGGACCAAGGTCATTAATGTAGTCCCGTCCTGCCCAGAAATCATTATAATCACCTGTAACACGGTCAAAGCCTTCAGCCATTTCACCATCCCTGATATTACAGTCGCACCATTCGTTCCTTTCAGGATTGCCACTGTGAATAAAATCGTAGAGATAATCAATATCCTCACCCAGCCAGCCACCCGGGTGGCGAATAAGGCCGTTTGACCTGTAATAATGGTAATATGAAGTGTTAGGTGCAACAGGAATTATCGCCTCAAGCCCGTCAACCCCTGTTGTAGCTGCTGCCAGTGGTAGGGTACCATTATAAGAAGTGCCTGTCATACCAACTTTACCGGTAGTCCAGTACGCTTCCACTTCTTCATTGCCATCCACCGTGGTGTATCCCTTTGCACGGCCATTGAGCCAGTCAATAACGGCTTTGGGTGCCAGTGATTCATTATCGCCGCCGACTGTAGGACATCCCTGTGACAGTCCTGTGCCAGGTGATGAAGAATGTACCACAATAAATCCTCTCGGAACCCATTCTTCCACATGTGAATTGGATATAACCGGACGCCTTACCCGGGCCTCTATTTCAGGAGCATGTGTGCGTACAGGAGGCTCAGCCTGTAACTCCTGCCTGACATCCCATAAATATTGCCTGCCGTTGGCTGTACCCGCAAAATAAGGACTCGAAACATAAATTACCGGGAGCTTCAGTCCTTCTGTGTCCGTCTGGTACGGGCGGGTGACACCTACATGCATACGGTCAGGCTGGCCGTCACCATCAGAATCAAATTCAGTCTCTACCCAGAGGTCGTGCCTTATCCACTTGTCCTTATCTGATAATTCAGGTATAACCTGGGCCTGGCCATCCACGATAACAGGAACCTTCATTTTGTTATTACTGTTTCTGCTTTTCTCCTGTGATTGCCCGGTTAACGGCAACAGGAACCCTATAATAATCAATGCAGTTAGTGATTTCATCAGTTTTTTCATAATTGAATTTTTGAAACGATTATTGTTATTAATAAGACGCAAAATATTGCGTCGCCACTTCTTGACCGAAAAATACAATTTTACTTTTTACTTTTATCTTTTGTCTTTTGTCGTTCGTCGTTCATACATGAAAAAAACTTCTCAGATTCTTGCCTCTTTTCATCCTGTAATGAATAAAAAACAATACACCGGCAAAAGGTACGAGGGTGGCAGCAGTAATTGCTGACCAGTCAATAAAGATCTTATTTCTGAGAGCGAGGTCACTGAATATATCTATGACAATGCAAAGAGCTGATAATTCAATAAATACAATTGCCAGCACATTAAAGCCTTTCCATCTTAATCTTCTCAGGATAAATAGGAATAATGCAAAAAGGATCCAGAAAGAAATGCTTACCGGCAGCCCTATGTCCACAAACCATCTTACCGGGGGCTTAAGAACGTCAAAGATAATAAGCATAACCAGAGTGGTGACTGACAGTGATATTCCAAGGATTGCTGGCCGTTTTAACAGGAAGGTGAATGAAGTAATAGACAGCCATAGTCCGGTTATTGATGTAACTGCATATAATGACCAGTTAAGTCCTTTTACTATAACCATATCAACAATAATGCAGATAAGATTGGCTGAAAAGGCTATGATAGCCGATAGTTCCCATGCATATACACTTGACTTTTTTTCCGAGAGGTGAAGGATATCACTCGGGTATAATTCACTTTTCTCATTTGAGTATTCTTTTGGCCTTGACTTACATAAAGGACATATTTCCAGTCCTTCATCAAGTATGACCCCGCAGTTGGGGCAGATATTATTTTTCATCCCAGATATTTTTTAAGATCCTGACCTTTAATCCTTTCCCGGCCAGGAATGAAAAGAAATCTTTTTCAAGTTCAGAATTTGCAGTGTTATTTGCAAAGGTTATACATAACCTGTCATTGAAACTCAGAACACCACAGCTGATCCTCAGTTGTTGTACTGGGGGAGGTGGTATCATTGATATGGTTTCGATATATCCGGCTGCCTCTGCCGGCATGTTTGCTATTCCTACATTTGTTAATACTCCTGAATATTTTGTGGCACCATGTTTTCGGAATGCAGCTGACAGTACAAGATCTTTGATGAAAACGGGTGTTGTTCTTACAAAAATGTTTTTCTCGGGCTTGACATTCCTTGCTATTACCTTGCTCAATATTTTTTTGTCTGTCTGGATCTGCATATAATTATGAACATGTTTCAATATTTCTTCAAAAGAGAAATAGCCAAGTCGCAGGTCGAGTTCAGGTAAAACGAATAAAGAAAAATTACGCATGGTCCGGCTTGAATAATTCCGTCGCATATTAACAGGTATTTCAAGCCTTATAATATGTTTATCCTTACTCTTTTCCCCGTTCCATATTGCCTGTAGGCAAAATAGGTATACTGATGCAAGGTATTCAGTAATTGTCACACTGTTTTCCTTTGAAATATTCTTCAGGTCTGTTACCGGTATCTCGGCCTGGATTATTCCAAGGTGATCTTTCCCAACTGTTTCAAATGGTAAATGCCAGGCATTTTCAAGCTTTGGCGGCAGGGGAACATCCTTTTTGAAATACTTATTATATGCATCTTCAGTTTCGGAAGCATCAATATGAGATGCAGGATCGATAATACCTTCCGAATATGGGACGTCAAAACCGCAGTTCCTCAGGTAAGTGACCAGCAGGGTCCTGAAAAATTCAAGTGCACCTCCTCCGTCAGTCAGAACATGCAGAAATTCCACTGATAACATATTTCCCAGTACTACTATCCTGAACAGGGCATAGTCACCTTTTTTTGCGGGGAAAGCCACACAGGGTTTTTTATCTTCAGCTACAATTGAGGGCCTGATATTTTTATCATATTCAAGAAAGTACCAGAAAAAACCTTTATGCAGGCTGGTAAGATAGTAGGGAAAACGTTTACATGTTTCTTCAACTGACCTCTTTAATGCACTAATTCTCACAGGCTCTGATAATACACAACCAATCCGGAATACGGAGCTTAGCGATTTACTTATTACCGGCGGGAAAATCTTGGCTGCGTTATCAAGCGACATCCATCCCCTGTCTTCTAAGTCAGTATGGTAACTACCTTTCATCCTTCTGCAAGTATTCAATGTAAAGGTAACAACTTATTTGTGTTGTTGGGCAGTAAGATTTAGTTAATTAGAAACAAATACTTACTTTTAATTTTTAATAATCTTATTTATAAAAAAAGCTATGAAAAATAAAGTACATTATTTGTTTGTCTTGCCCTTTGTTATCCTGGTGCTTTTAAACGTAGAGGACTCCAGTGCACAACGTTTCAGGGCACCGGGAGGAATCCTGGGATGGGAAGATGATAATCATTACCTTGAAAGAACAACTGATGATGATGGTAACCCTGTTGTAATGAGTGTGCATATCAGGACAGGGAAGAAAAAGGTTTACGATGAGTATGTTAATTACAGGGAAGAGTTTATGAATTCGTTGCCTGAAGGTTTTAGTATGGATTTTGGAGCTGCCATGAGTCCTGATAATCAGTATATAGTACTTAAGAAAGAGAACGACCTGTGGCTGTTCGGGCTTGGAGATAAAGAAGCAAAACAGTTAACGATTGATGATACAGAAGAAAACAATCCACGGTTCTCTCCTGACGGGAAGAAAATCGCCTATACGAAGGGAAGAGAGCTTTATGTGTTTGACCTGGTAACGAATAAGGAAACCAGGCTTTCTTTTGATGCTGCAGAGAAAGTGTATAACGGGTATGCATCCTGGGTTTATATGGAGGAAATACTCGGCAGGGGAAGCCGTTATGCTGCCTTCTGGTGGTCAACCGATAGCAGGAAATTAGCATACCTGCATACAGATGAGACTGAGGTGCCTGAATTCATCATAAACCGTATTGATGAAGAGGATGGAATACACGGTACACAGGAAATAACACCATATCCAAAGCCCGGAGATCCTAATCCGAAGGTGAAAATGGGGATAGTCGATATTACATCTGCAAAAACAGTATGGGTTAAGACTGATGATAATGTTGATCAGTATATTGCATGGCCCGACTGGACACCGGACAGTGAAAAGCTTATGATCCAGGTATTAAACCGCGACCAGGATGATATGAGATTTATCCTCGCCGACATCAACACGGGAGACTTTAAAGAAATATACCGTGAAACACGTGATACATGGATTGATTTCTTTACTGATAACTATATCATGGAGGATGGCTCCGGGTTTATTATACGGAGTTGCAGATCAGACTGGATGAACCTTTATTATTATGACTGGGATGGCAACCTGAAATCGCTGTTAACCGACTTTGACTGGAGAGTAACCGGGATAATCAAGGTTGATGAGGACCAGGAAGCAGTTTACTTTTCAGGGACAGGTGGCGAATCAACGGAGAGTCATTTTTTCAGGGTTAACCTAGACGGTGAGGGGCTGATAAGGTATACCGACATACCCGGATCACATTCGGCTGACATATCACCATCAGGAAAATATCTCATTGATACATGGTCAAATATAACAACTCCCACTACAATGGTTGCCCTCGACAGCAGGGGAAGGAAAGTAAGAGATATAGAATTACCGGGTGAGGCAAATGAGGAAAATAATAACAACCTCAGGTTCGAGCTTGTGCGAATCGAAGCAACAGATGGGTTTATGTTACCTGCAATAATATCATTCCCACAGGATTTTGATGAGTCTGAAAAGTACCCCGTTATTTTCAACATTTACGGGGGACCGGATGCCGGCGGAGTGCGTAACAGATATATGGGTAGCCGGCCCAGCTGGTATGCGGAGAATGGTATAATTACATTTTCCGTTGATCACAGGGCCTCAGGTCACTTTGGAAAGAAAGGACTTGACTACATGCACCGCAGCCTTGGCAAATGGGAAATGCTTGACTATATAGAAGCTGTTAAATGGCTGCGTGAAAAACCCTATGTTGATGCCACAAGAATGGGTATTACAGGCGGTTCTTACGGGGGGTATACAACTGCCATGGCTCTTACATATGGAGCTGATTACTGGACACATGGGATAGCAAAATATTCAGTTAACGACTGGCGGCTGTATGATAATGTATATACAGAGCGATTTATGGATACACCGGAGGACAATCCTGAAGGATACAAGAACGGATCTGTCCTTACCTATACTGATAATCTGAAAGGTGAGCTATATATAGTTCATGGAATGGCAGACGATAATGTACATATGCAAAATTCAATATGGCTTATATCAAAACTGCAGGATCAAGGAAAGGTATTTGACTTTATGATCTATCCCGGTAGCAGGCATGGCTGGGGTGGAGCAAAAGCAAGGCATACAACCAATGAAGATCAACGCCACTGGCTGGAATGGTTCTTTAACAGAGATGAGTGATGAGTTATGAGAGATGAGTTATTAGCTGGTATTATAAACTTTCACCTCCTTTTGAAAGGAATAGAAGTAGCTGATTCACAATACCATAACTTTCTCCTCCTCTTTAGATGAGGAGTACCCCGAGTACTCGGGGGGAGGTGGTGCACTTTTGATACATTCCAATAATAATAGCCACAGTCACACCTGTGGGGAAAAGGCTGAAACAGGAAGGAACTTATAATAATTATAAATAAAAAGAACACCGATTATCGATAAATTGAATTCTTAAATCTTACATCGTTAATCGGTGTTTTTAAATCAAAAACGGGTCAGGTTACCTATTTCTTCTTAATGCTCTGGAGCTTTTCCTCCACAGCAGCACGCTTCTCCAGAAGCATGGTCATCTCCTTCTTAAGATTAGCCTTCTTCTTTTCCAGTTCTTCCTTATCAACTGTACCTTCCTTTTCAACTTGACTGATCTTCAATTTTATGTCTTCGAGCTCCTTTTGCTTCAATTGAAGCAATTTAAGAGTCTCTTCCAGTTCCTTAATCTCATCAGAAGAATTGCCTGATACATTGTAATCAGAACTTTTGGGTTTGAGCATCAATTTCATTTTATAGCTGTCCGATTTTCCATTCTTTTCTATGACTTTCTCCATGAAAATTGGTGTGTCCTCAAAACCTTTGAAGGATACAACTATTACATCTGATTCGTTTACTTCAAGTGTAAACAACCCGTCCTTATCTGTAGTGGTCCCTTTCTCGGTGCCTTTAATAATAACATTGGCGCCCGGAACAGGATCACCATTATTATCCATAACTGCCACAGTAAGTTCTACGGTGTTATTTATTGCAACCTTATCAGCTTTAGTAACAGTTTCATGCCTGGGCTCTGCAAATGCTGCAAGTAAGAATAATATAACAGGTAGTGCCCAGATAACGTGCAAAGCTCTTACTTTAGGGGTCTTGCTCTTTTTCATCATTTTTAATCGTTTTGCGTTCAGGGAATAGTTAAGGTTATTAGTTATTCCTATTACTTCCATTCCCATCAACTGGTTAATTAATACTGAATGATACCGACCGACATTGTAGCCCTGCGCAATGACCCCTTCGTCGGCCAGGTATTCATGGTTTTGCTTAATGGATCTCTCAAAGAACCATATAAACGGATTGAACCATAAGAAAACACTTATGATTTCAACTACCATAAGATCAAACCAGTGATTCTCACGAATGTGCACATTTTCATGAGCTATTATATCACTGATATCAGAATGCCTGGTATCATTTTTATTGATAAACACCAGGTTCATAAATGAGAATGGCATCTGGTAACGGGTATTATATACAATCCTGGTCCCGCTAATAATACTGATGCCATTTTTATATATAATTACGAAGAGTATTGCGAATTGAATTAAGATTCTTAATAAAAATAGAAAAGCACCAAACAGATATAACATACCGGTAATTTTTAGCAATATGGGTAATTCATTACCTGGATCCCTGGTGAGGTTATTTATCTGGGATAGTGTACCTGTCAGATCTCTACCAGCTAATCCTTCAGGAGAACTCACATTATACCTTAAGCAAATGAAAGGAAGCACTAAAGAAATTATCAATGATAAAAGCAAATAGTACCGGGTTGTAATGAATAATGTCTCCTTTCTCAGGAAAAACCAGTAAACCATGTACAACAGCGACATGGTCAGCGAGCTTTTAAGCAGAAATAAAATAATATTATTCATCATTTCTGGTTTTTTCTTTATTAATATCTTCCATGGCTTCTTTAAGAATATCCTCCAGCTCTAAAAGGGATATATCGTTTTCTCTTGCAAAGAATGTCGCCATTTTAGGGAATGATCCATTAAAATAATTCTTCAGCAGGCTGGAAAGCTGGAATTTTGTATATTCTGTTTTTGACAAGATGGGAAAATAAAGGTAGGTATTCCCAACCTTTTTATACTCTACGAAACTCTTTCTTTCCAGGACTTTAAGAACAGTAGCTATGGTAGTATAAGCAGGTTTTGGATCATCAAATCTTTCAACAATTTCCTTAACAACGCCTTCATCCATTTCCCAGAGTATTTGCATCACTTCTTCCTCTGCCCTGGTAAGTTTTCTTATCTTTGCTTCTCTTTTGCTCATAATAGTTAATTCTTCTTCAGTACAAGTTAGTAATTAATGTAAATTGAAATATATATTCATCCCTTTCAATAGCTACTACAAATATAGTATTATTTTTGTAATAAATCTACTAAATCTATAGTAAATTTCTGGCAATTAGACGAAAACAGACCTTGTAATGATTCTAATTAACAGAAAATCAGGCTCATTCTCAACTGTGTTAAAGTTCATTAACAAAGGCATTATTCCATTAATCCAATAATCCAATAATCCATTCAAAACTATTAACTTTAAAAACTTTAATCAGTATATCGTTATGAGAATAATGTACGTTACACTTTTCCTGATTGGTCTGCTTGCTATAGGATGCAGTGGCGAACTCAGATATAAAATTGAATTTACTGAACTGGAAACCGGAACCAAAGCCAGTATAAGGGCATTGCATGTAGTAAACAAAGATGTAATATGGGCAGCCGGTACCGGAGGAACGTACCTGGTTTCACTAGACGGAGGAGAAACATGGAAGGTCGATAAAGTACCGGGGGCATTAGAGGATGACTTCAGAAGCATACATGCATGGAATGATAAAGAGGCAATTCTTTTCGGCATCAGCAGGCCCGGCAGGGCATATTATACCGGTGATGGCGGAGCTAAATGGGATATTGTCTACGAAAATACCAATGAGGGCATATTCTTTGATTCGGCTGTTTTCGCTGATGAGAATACCGGCCTGGCACTCAGTGATCCTCTTGATAGCTGTTCATTTGTAATAAGAACTACAGATAGAGGCAAGTCCTGGAATAGAATAAGTAATATGCCTGTACTTGTTGAAGGTGAATTTAATTTTGCGGCATCAAACAGCTGTATTGATTATCATCCCGGTGGAAATATATGGATAATCACGGGCGGAATGGAGGCAAGGGTTTTTATATCGAATGATCATGGTAAAAGCTGGACAGCAAGTGAAACAGGACTGGTACATGGTAATCCATCATCAGGTAATTTTTCTGTTTCCTTTTACGATGAAAGCAATGGAATAGTAGTAGGCGGAACTTATGATAAACCGGAATTAAATGGTAAAATTGCCGCCTGGTCATCAGACGGAGGTAACAGCTGGAATTTATCTGAAATTATGCCCCGGGAATACCGCTCATGTATCATTTGGATGCAGGATGAGAATTCCCGGATAGCCTTTGCAATAGGAAAGACCGGGTGCGATTATTCAATGGATAATGGACGTACATGGATTCCTGGGTCAGATGATAATGACTACTATACAGCCAGGGCAATACCGGGAATGCTCGCAGGTTTTGCAGCGGGGGCAAATGGTAAAATTTCGCGGTTTCAATTGATATTCTGATGTAGAGACGCAAGATTTTGCGTCTCTACATCTTTGTAAATAATATAATACGTCATAACAATGAACAGAAACCTTGGATCTATTAGAAAACAGATGAAAAACAACGGTATAGATGCCTACATCATACCTGTTACTGATCCTCACCTGGGTGAATATGTACCTGATCACTGGAGGATTGTCAGGTGGCTGACTGGCTTCACAGGCTCTGCGGCCAATGTTGTGATAACTGAAAGTTTTGCTGGCCTGTGGACCGATTCAAGGTATTTCATACAGGCCGAAAACCAGTTAAAAGGCTCTGGTTTTGAACTTATGAAATTAAAAATACCGCATACACCCGAATATATAGACTGGCTGGTAGCCAATCTTGAAAAAGGAAGCAGGGTGGCAGCTGATGACAGAATAATGCCTCTGGGTATTGTGCAGATGATAGAAAAAGCTTTTACCAGGAAAAAAATAAACCTAGATCTGGAACACGATCTTGTTTCAGATATCTGGAAGGACAGGGAATTCATGCCTATAGCAAAGGCTTTTGAACATCCTGTAAGATATGCAGGGAAAAGCAGGAAGGAGAAAATAGCTGCCTTAAGAGAACGAATGCAGTCATTGGGAGCTGATTATCACCTTCTGACTTCACTTGATGATATAGCATGGCTGCTGAATATCAGGGGTGGGGATGTTAAGTTCAGTCCCCTTTTTACCTCGTTCTCAATCATCGGGCAAGAACAAATTTTACTCTTTTCAAATAGAGTAAAAATACCTGGCGGCCTTAAGGAAAAGCTGGAAGCTGACGGCGTAACCATACTTCCATATGAGCAGGTAAATACCGAACTGGGTAAGCTGGAAAGTGGCAAAAGCATAATTATTACTCCCGGTACAACATCGGCAGCGCTGTTTAAATCAATTCCAGGTACTGTGGATATTATTGAAGAAATAAGCATACCCACAAGGATGAAAGCGGTTAAGAACGATGTGGAGATAGAGAATATAAGGCAGGTGATGATTAAAGACGGACTGGCACTTACCAGGTTTTTTCACTGGCTTGAACACTCGGTTGGCAAAACTAAGATAACCGAGATAAGTGCAGCAGATAAACTGCTGGAATTCAGGATGCAGCAGGATGACTGCATCGGTCCCAGCTTTGCCACTATAGCAGGGTATAAGGAACATGGTGCGCTGCCACATTATTGTGCCACGCCTGAAACTGATGTTGAACTAAAGCCTGAGGGTATTTTCCTGCTTGATAGTGGCGGCCAGTATTACGGTGGCACCACTGATGTGACCCGCACAGTTTGCCTGGGAAAGCCTACTGAACAGCAAAAAACAGATTTTACCCTTGCCCTGAAAGGAACGATAAACCTGGCAATGGCAAAATTCCCACTGGGAACAAAAGGTTACCAGATTGAAATACTCGCACGCAAGGCACTATGGGAGCAGGGAATGAATTATGGCCATGGTACAGGCCATGGGGTAGGGTATTTCCTCAATGTGCATGAGGGACCGCAAACAATTGGTACCGGTGCTTCCGGCGACCTTAAGACTATTATCGAGCCCGGAATGCTTACAGCTGATGAACCGGCTATATACAGGGAAGGTGAATATGGTTTCAGGACTGAAAACCTGATTCTCTGTGTTGAAGATAAGGAGACAGAGTATGGCAAGTTCCTGAAGTTTGAAACGGTGACCTTATGTTATATTGACACATCACTTATCTCAAAAGAGCTGATGACAGAGTCCGAAATCAAATGGTTGAATGATTATCACGAGCTTGTTTACAATATTCTCAGCCAGCTATTGCCGGACGAAATAAAGGAATGGCTGAAGGGAAAAACACAGCCAATTTAGAATTATGATTTATGAATTCTGAATTATGAGATGCGAAAAAATTCATAATTTATAATTCATAATTTATACTTACTTGAGGTGTTTCATCAGGAACTCTACCGTAGCCTGATTGACATCCAGCTGGTTCTTATGAATCATAAAATGATGCGTATCATCAACTATCGTCATGGTCTCAAAAGGTGCATTTAGCTTCCTCAGCCTTTGGACAAGGTCTGTAGACTGGTTATAATCAACATTCCTGTCGTCATCAGCATGTATTATCAGGCCGGGAGATTTCCATCCTTCAACATCAGCTACCGGTGATGATTTCCATGCGAGCTCCAGCGCATATTCAGCATCCGGAACTTTTTCATACCCTCCGCTACCTGAGTATGATGATCTGCCCCATGCTGTCCAGTCATGAACACCGGAGATATCCACTCCCGCTGCAAACAGGTCAGAATTACGTCCCAGGGCCATAGCAGTGAGGTAACCACCGTATGATCCGCCATAAATACCTATCTTTTTTCCATCAACAAAATCCTGTTCTGACAGCCATTTGTGGGCAACCAGTACATCCTGGTACTCTGAAGCACCACTGCTTCCTCCATCTACTGGGTGGTGGAATTCGTAGCCATAACCTATGCCAAGCCTGAAGTTTACTGATAACACAACAAAGCCCCTGGATGCAAGATACTGGTTTACTGCATATGCATTCGAATAGTACGATGAATAATGCCAACCCAGGAGCATCTGCCTCGGTGGTCCACCGTGAACAAAAATAACAGCCGGCTTTTTACCCTTTATTTTTTCATTATTGAATACCGTACCATGTATGTTTGTCCCGTCAGGCGCCCTGAATATAGCCTGGAAGGGTTTTACCAGCTCTGATTCGGGATAATCATCAGGGATGAGATGCCCGGCAAGCATCTGCTTATGACCGGTGGAAATTTCCATTACTTCCACCAATGGGGGCCTCTGTGCACCGGCTGATATATACACCAGGTTTTTTCCATCGCCTGTCATGAATGGAGTCCATTCATTACCATCACCGGGAGTCATTACCTTCATGTCCTGTTTATCTACAGATACCATTACAATATGCCTGCGGTCAATATCGAACTTATCAGGGCCTGTATTACCTGCAAAGAATAAATTTTTGCCATCTGCACTCATTGATATATATTCAGCCATAAACTCGCCGGGGGTTAATAACGTAAGGTTTTCCCCTTCAGGATCAACAGAATACAGGTGAGGCCACCCATCATGGTAGGAGAGAAATATAATCCTGTTATTTCCCCAGTGCAGGTTTGTCCCTCCCTGGGTTGAAGGAACAGATCCGCGCATGGTATGAGGCGATTCCCAGACACAATGACTTCTTTTTCCATTAATATCAGTAACCATTATCTTCCACGGCCTGGGTACTGAAGCAAGGGCTGAGTCCGGTGCCCCACCACTGCCGGGCTGACGTATGAATGCTATATGACTGCCATCGGGTGACCACACCGGTGAGCTGTCATGGTCATATCCCGGGTCCATCCATGTGATTGGTGTGCCCTGACCATTATATATACCTATAAAGGAATGATCACCCCTTGATGATCTGAAAGCCATCTTATCACCCCAGGGTGACCATACAGGTGAGCTGTTATTTCCTCTTGACGTAAACAGTTTTGATGCTTTTTCTGAACCATCAATTGGAACTGTCCATATCTGGCCTCCACGTGTGAATGCAACCCTCTTGCTGCCGGGTGAGATTACAGGGTTAACTCCTTCAGCCAGCATGACAGGTTCACCACCACTGAAGGGTATACTCCAGATACGCACGATGGGAGGTTCGGGATGTGATAATGCATTCACCGGCTCGTCATCACGCCAGTTTGAGCCAAAATCACCACCCCTGATATAAACATACCAATTTCCATCAGGAGACATTGAGAGTGATGATATAGACTGGCCGTCGTCATCAGGGTAATAAATAAGCTTGCGGGCTGTAAACTCAGGTCCTTCAGCTACAAAAATATTACGTATACCTTCCTTATTTATCGTCCAGGCAATCCTTGATCCCTCTGATGATACAGTCAGACCACTCGGGAAAGGGTAGGAGATAACCTGTTTCAGGGTGAAGTTATTGTTCTGAGAATATGTCTCTGATCCTGCCTGAAGTAAGATAAAAAAAGCACTTAATAATAAGGATATTATCTTACCTCTCATCTGGTAGATAAAGACACTTTGATTATTTATTTTCATAGCAGTTATTTTTTACGGATGAACATAATCAAAACATACCATAGAAAGCAAAAAATAATACTTGTATTTTTGCATATTGAAAAGTACCAAAAAAAAATCATATGAAACGAACATGAAAAATTTAAGCATTAATTTTCGCAAACAGAAATGATTAAAATTTTCTTGTGAGAGCAAGGAACGAGCGGTTCCATGCCGTGCGAAAATTTTTTGCAAATTTTCATGGCAAAAAATTTTAAACGTATGAAAAGAATATTTGTAATTCTACTGGCAGGTTTGCTGCTTTCCTCATGTGCCAAAAAGTACATGAGCCTTAATGAAAGGCTTGCCAGCCTTGAAGCTGAAAGGATAGATACCATCAGGGCAGATACATCTGTTTTTAAGCAGGCTTTTGAGATACACCTGTTGCAGCCGCTTGATCATAATGACCCGGACGGAGAAAAATTCAGCCAGAGGATATATCTCTCCTATGCAGGTGCTGATAAACCGGTTGTGCTGGTGACAGAAGGATATGGTGCAGGCAGGAATTACACAACCGAACTGGCAGATTATCTTGATTGCAACCAGATCATAGCAGAGCATCGCTATTTTGGAGAATCGGTACCTGACAGTCTTGACTGGGAATATTTAAATACATTCCAGGCTGCTTCTGATCATCACAGGATAATAGAATTATTCAGTGAAATGTTCAGTGGCAAATGGATTACCACGGGAATAAGCAAAGGAGGTCAGACAGTAATTTATCACAGTTACTATTACCCGGATGATGCTGATATCAGGGTACCTTATGTGGCACCCCTGAACTTCGGACCGGAAGACCCGCGCATATATACATTTCTTGATACTATTGCATCTGAGTATTGCAGGGAGAGGGTACTTGCGGCACAGAAACATATACTTGAAAACAGGGATGTTTATTACCCCATGGTGCTGGAAATGGCAGACAATGCTGGTATGACATTCAACAGGATAGGTGGGCCTGAGAAGGCTTTCGAATATGCTGTGCTTGAGTATGATTTTGCATTCTGGCAAATGGGAAATACAGAATGTGAGGAGATAATCATTGATTCTGAACCTGATTCGGTGTTTGACCAGTTTTTCAGTATCAGCAATATTGGATATTTCTCTGACCAGGGTATTAAAGGCCTGGAACCATTTTTTTACCAGGCACTCACCGAAATAGGCTATTACGGTTACCGCTTTGATGTGTTTGGCGATCAGTTGCAGTATGTTACAGATTCTGAAATGCCTGATTTCACTTTTTCTGCACCAGAAGGTGTTGAACTTGTTTATGATTATGAACTGATGAAACAGGTTGATGAATATGTCCGCGACGCTGATAATTTTATTTTTATTTACGGAATGCAGGATACATGGTCAGCAACCGGTGTTCAGCTCGGTGGCAATTCCAATTCATTGAAGATCATGAAAGAAGGTGGCGATCACCGGACACGGATCAGAAATCTGCCGGAAGAGCAGCGAGAATTGGTGCTGACAACGATTCACGACTGGCTGAATGAATAAGCGATGAGAGATGAATTATGAGTTATGAGTTATGAGTTATGAGTTGCGAAATGCTGGATAAAAAGACTGAGAGACGAAGAGGCGAAGAGACGAAGAGGCGAAGAGACGAAGAGACGAAGAGACGAAGAGACGGAGAGACTAAGTGAAATAGCAATACTAAGAATCTACCATTAAATAGTTTTTTTACCAACATTACGAGAATAAGGTCGCATAAGGATTTGGATGTTTATAAAATGGCATTTGAATCGGCAATGAAAATCTTTGAATTATCAAAGTTATTTCCTAAAGAAGAAACATATTCTCCTACTGACCAGATCAGAAAGTCATCAAGGTCGGTATATGCAAATCTTGCTGAAGCTTTCAGAAAAAGAAGATATCCAAAAGCATTCATCTCAAAACTTTCTTACTCTAAGGGCGAAGCAGTCGAGACTCAAACATGGCTTGATTTCGCGTTTGAATGTGAATATATTTCAGCGGAAGAGAATAAGAAACTTAATGAAACCTATGAACACATAATAGGTAAAATTGTCAATATGTCCCTGAATCCTGAAAAATGGACCTGGTAAATTAATTGAACTACCTACTAAATTTCTTAGTCTCTTAGTCACTGAGTCTCTCTGTCAAAAGAAGAGAGCCACCAAAAGGCAGCTCCCTTTACAACCATATCGAATTTTAATTCATAACTCATAACTCATCTTTTGATAACGGGGAACTCCGTTATCCTCAGTTTGGCACAACCATAGGGTACTAGCTCTATTTCTTCTGCTTCACCATCAGAAATAACAGGACCAGGCGGTGGATTGGCTGCCGAGTTATTTTCCAGGCCCCAGCCCGGTATTTTTACACCCTGTACCCTTATAACTACCGGTGCATCTTTATCCCAGGTAATGTGTTGTTCATTTTCACCGGACCATAAGACATCACCTTTATCAGCAAACGGGTATTCTGTGACCGGATGTTTTTCCACTATTATGCTCTCACCAGGATTTTCTTCATCAAAAAGTAAACCATAGTTCCAGTCTGTAGATGCTGTTATCTGCCAGTCCATTGCACCCAAATAATCATATTTCTTATAACTCATTTCAGCATTTGAATATTCTTTACCAATTCTGAGTGAATAATATAAAGGCCCCCGTAATATTGAAATGGAATTATTATACCTTCTTTCTGTTCTTATATTAAATGGTAAATTCAGTGATATTGAATCACCATTTTCCCATTTGCCACTTAGCTTTACTATTTCACCAGCCTTTGCAATTATTTTTTCACCTTTATATTCTATGGTGCTTTCTTCACTCCAGAAGGGTATCCTGAGGTAAACAGGAAATTTTACCTTTTTTACAGTTTCTATTTTAAACATTATATTCCCCTCAAAAGGGTAGTCTGTTTCTTCTGTTATCTTAACAACTGTACCTTTACCCACCAGTGCTTTCACTGAGGATGGTCCGTATACACCTGCCATAAGTCCATTATCATGTGTTGCCATCCACATATGCTCAACGAATTTTGGCCAGCCCTGATGCATATTAGCCAGGCAGCAGGGATAATTGGGCATAAGACCATATATATTTGATTCATCCCTGTTTGTGCTCCAGTTCCTTTCTGCTACACTTACCAGTACCTGGTTTGACTGCTGGTCGTACTGGTGTGTCCATCCGTCAGCTGTCATTGTCCCTGGTAATGCATTATATGCCAGGTATTCAAGCCTGTCGGCAAGTAAGATATCACCCAATATACTGAACAGTTTTTCCAGTGAATACATATATTCCACCACTGCACACATCTCGGTTCCCTGGGCCGGGCTTTTACCTGACAGGTGTTCATCACCAGAGAACCTTCCTGCAGCCTGGTCATGGTGTTTGATATAATTTTCTAAACCTGTGAATACAGCTTCCCTGTATCTGTCGTCATTTGACTGCTGGTACCATAATCCCGGGTATTTGATGGCCATGGCATTATTTACCACGTGTGCGGTAAGTCCCTCAGCCTGCCAGTTATGAGGTATCAGTCCTTCTGTAACAGCAGTTGAATCCCAGGGAAAAGTGCAGTAGTATTCAGTCCAGTCAAAACTGTTTTTCTGTATTGATTCAATTGTTTCGAGTATCCATGGTTCTTTCAGTCTTTTGTACAGCCAGTATCCGACAACGGCATGTTCCATTGCCCTCACTCCCCTCCATTCCTTATCGGGCCAGTCGGGTTCATTATCATGCAGGTACCTGAAATAGCCTGTAATCACATCCAGTGCCTTCTGGTTTCCTGTTGCCTCGTAATATTCCATCAGTACTTTGGAAGCCACTGCCAGTGGCCACCTGTCAGTAGTAGTTTCAGGTCCGAACCAGCCGTCAGGTCGTGAGCTGTTTAATATAATATCCATCCATTCGTCAACCTTAAGCTTCAGCCTGTTATTATTGAGAGTATATGCCAGGGGTATAAGGCCATCCAGGTAATAGGGGCCTCTTTCCCATGATTCACCGCCTTTGCCTTTCCATCCTGAATGAACAAGGTCTTCCCAGAATTCATCCAGGTGACCGGTAAGTCCGGAGGCCTGTATCTCCAGCTGGTCCTCCAGCCAGCCCCCGGGCCTGACACTGCCCAGGGGCAGCTTAATGTATGCCTCCTGTACCAGTGGTTTGGGGTTAACAGGGTAAAGTGGCCTTTCAACAGTTTTTTTACATCCTGTAAGAACTAATAGAGTAATAATAATACTTGGGATGACTGTATATTTCATGTTACAAGAAATTTTAGGGTTAAGATGTAAAATTACGTAAAAGTTTAAAGAGTCCCGAAAAAACAATGTTTTTTCGAGGATCCTCGAATCGAAGATTCGGGATTGATAAAGTTGATTGGGTTGGTCAAATAAGTTTCTGGGAACCTAATTAACTCATCTCTCAATTCTTTATTTAGGGGACCTTTGGCCTCTGCATTTAATCGTTTAGCGGTAAATTTTATTGATAATCGTTGGCTGCTCTACTTAGCCTCAGCCTTAGCCTACTTAATGTTGCTCGCTCCCTCAAGCCATAATCACAATCCACTCGTGAGCTCGCACCGATTTTCGGGGCTCGGTTCATAACTTATAACTTCTACCCGGTTCGCATTTATTGGCATTTTTAGGAAATGTATTCCTGACACTTAACACCTTTATTCACTTCAATTTCTCATGTTTTTCAATAGTGGCTGAATGTTAAAATATTCTGATATATGCATAAAATCAGTAAATGTATTTTTGTTTTTCAAAATAATAGTATACTTTTGGATTTGTATTACGAACCTAAAACTTAAATTTATGAAGAAACTAACACTGGTTTTCTCATTGTTTGTACTTACAGGGCTATCAGTCCTTTTAGCGCAGACAGTGGTAATTAATGGTACGGTTACTTCCTCTGTAGAGGGAGAAGGACCAGTTCCCGGTGTCCAGGTTGTTGCACAAGGTACCACCATTGGTACTACAACTGACATTGACGGGAATTATTCCCTGGCCGTACCTGTAGGTTCCAGAACTCTTATTTATACGTTTGTAGGTATGAAAACCGTTGAGGAGATAATAGGTGGACGTACTACTATAGACGTTGTTATGGAACCGGATATTCTGGGTATTGACGAAGTGATTGTCACATCACTTGGTATTACCCGTGATAAGAAAGCCCTGGGTTATGCTGTACAGGATGTAAGCGGCGATGAGATCATGAAGGCGAGGGAATCCAATATTGTGAACTCCCTTCAGGGTAAGGTAGCCGGTGTACAGATTACTATGGGTGATGGTGGTGTATCCTCAGGTTCACGGATTATTCTCAGGGGACTCAGCTCCCTCACTTCAGGATCCAATAACCAGCCACTTTTTGTTGTTGATGGTGTACCTATAAGAAACGATTATTCACAGCCAGGAGGATATGGCGGACTGGACTATGGTAATGCTGTCATGGACATTAACCCCAGCGATATTGAAACAATGTCTGTTTTGAAAGGCGCTAATGCCGCTGCACTATATGGCTCACGGGCTATAAACGGCGTTGTACTGATTACTACCAAGAGCGGAAAATCCAGGACAGGTAAAGGTCTTGGTGTCTCACTTGACATTACCAATATGTGGGATAATGTACTGGTTATGCCTGATTACCAGGATAAGTATGGACAGGGTGCAGATGGTGAGTTTGAATATGTTGACGGTGCAGGTGCTGGTACTTATGATAATGTTGACGAATCATGGGGCCCTCCACTTGATGTAGGACTTATGATTCCTCAGTTCGACAGCCCCTATGATCCTGAAACGGGTATTCGTCAGGCTACACCCTGGATTTCGCGTCCTGGTAACATCGCTGATGATTTCTTTGTGACCGGACATAAGAGGACTGTTAGCCTTGCTCTCTCCGGAGCAACAGAAAACTCAAATTTCCGTCTCTCTTTATCCAACCAGGATATTACAGGTACCATGCCTTTTACTGACTTGAAGAAAAACACCGTGCAGCTTAATGCAGGCATGGACGTAACTGACAGGCTGAATGTATCAGGAGGAGTTAGCTACATCAGCAATAAATCTGATAATATTGTTGAAGGTGGCTACAGCCAGAGTAACCCGATGCAGTCAATAGGACAGTGGTTTGGTCGCCAGGTTGATGTTCAATATCTCAGGGATAACATGGAGGAGATTGACCCTGTAACAGATTATCCTGTTAACTGGAACCACAGTTATCATGACAACCCGTTCTGGCTGCTTAAGTATAATACCAATTCAAGGAACAGGGACAGGATAATAGCAAATGCGAATTTAAATCTTGATATTACTGACTGGCTCGCATTCAGGGCACTGGTTGGTAATGACTGGTATGTTGAAGATCGCAACCAGAAGACTGCACACGGTACAAATGGAGACCGCCTGGGTGCTTACGGTGCACAATCATACAGGAGGAATGAGCTCAATGCCAATGCAATGTTCTCATTCAATAAGGATTTCGGAACAGATTTCAATGTTACAGGTACTCTTGGTGGTGAATACAACCACTATGATTACCAGTATCACGCAACCGGCATTTCTGATCTTATTGTTCCCGACCTGTATGCTGTAAGTAATGCTGCCGTTCAGGCAACTACCGGTTTGGATGAACGACATACTGAGCTACAGTCAGTATTCGGAACACTGAACCTTGGTTTCAGGAATTACTTATTCCTTGACCTGACAGGAAGGAATGACTGGTCATCAACCCTGCCGATAGATAATAATTCTTATTTCTATCCTTCAGTATCTCTTGGCGCTGTAATAACAGAAGCATTGGATCTGCAGTCTAATATACTTTCCTATGCCAAGATCAGGGGTAGTTATGCTGAAGTGGGTGGTACAGCCGGGGCTTACCAGCTTAATGGTACCTATGATTCGTCAAATCCGTTTAACGGTCAGCCCAGGCTGGGATACACAGGTACTATTCCTCCACTTGGTCTGAAACCTCAGAACAAGCAATCACTAGAGTTTGGTGGTGAATTCAAGTTTTTAAATAACAGGTTAGGATTCGATGTAACCTGGTATAAGGAAAATACCATTAACCAGATTATGAGTATTGCAATCTCTAGAACTACAGGCTTCAGCTCCAAGAGGATTAATGCAGGTAACCTTCAGAATATGGGTGTTGAATTCCAGCTATATGCTACCCCTGTTGAAACACCTAATTTCTCATGGGACATAAATCTTAACTGGGCAACAAACGAGAATAAAGTAATTGAACTCCTGGTTGACGAAGAAACAGGAGAAGAAACACTTAATTATCTGTATTTATATGATGCATCCTGGAATGCCCAGGTACATGCACGCCCGGGTGAGGAATACGGAATTCTCTGGGGTTATGCAATGGTCAGGGAGAATGCCACACCGGTGTATTATGATGAAGCTGAAACCCAGCTTTCTCACTGGAACTACGACGGTCGCTATCTTATAAAGCCGGAACTTTTAGAATCTGGAGAGGATAACCCGGATAAAGGTTTATATTACAGGTCAAACTCACGTACAAAGCTTGGTAACGTATACCCCGACTGGTTTGGTGGTGTTACGAATACTTTAAGGTTTAAGGACCTGATTGCAAGCTTTACTGTTGACTTCCGTAAAGGTGGAGTAATTTTCTCAGTAACTGACTGGTTTGGAGCTTATGCAGGTGTACTGGAAAAATCTGCAGTGAATAACGCAAATGGTGTTAATATACGTGAACCGGTAGCAGAAGGTGGCGGTATATTGCTTGAAGGTATCTATGGTACTATTAATTCAGACGGTACGGTACAGCTTACTGATGCAAATGGTAATCCTGTTACCGAACCGGTTGCGAATACTACATATGCTGATGCACAGACCTATTTCAAGGATTACTGGGGTAAAAACGAAATATCAACATTTGATGCTAGCTTCGTGAAGCTCCGTGAAGTATCACTTGGATATGATTTCAAGAATATTGATTTCCTCGCACGTCTTGGTGTAAGGGGACTCAGACTTTCATTTATTGGAAGGAACGTATTCATATTCCATAAGAACACTCCGGACATTGATCCTGAGACCGGAATGGGTGCAGGTAACTACGTAGGTATGGAAACAAACGCTATTCCAACCTCAAGATCATTGGGATTCGACCTTAAGTTGAATTTCTAGTTGTAATATTTAAAAATTCAGATATATGAAATACATAAAAAACATCAGAAATATATTTCTTGTTGCATTCCTGATTCTTGGGATTGGGTCATGTACCAAGGACTTCGAGGAAATGAACAAGGATCCAAACAGCCCGGTTGATGTGCCTGCGATAAACGTGTTTACAGATGCAGTTTATAGTGGACTTTCTGTTGAGCTGGGAGGTTGGATGCAACATACATACGTTGGCTGCTGGAGTCAGCAGTGGTGTAAAGTTCAGTATGTTGATGAGGACAAGTACGAAACACGTGACCTGTCAGGTTATTTCGACGGTCCTTATTCCGGTGCTTTGAAAAACCTTACCATCGTGATTAATAAAACGACAGAGGAAGGTAATGACCGGTTACTGGCTGCTGCTAAGATTATGCGAGCCTGGATGTTTATGTACCTGACTGATCTCTGGGGTGATATACCTTATACCGAAGCTCTGCAGGGTTTTGATGCAGATGGTATAATAAAACCCGTGTATGATACTCAGGAAGATGTCTATTTGGCCCTGCTGGCAGAGCTTGAGGAAGCAAATGTCTTGCTTGCAGGTACTACTGTTAATTTTGGTACCGGGGATATCATATATGGTGGAGATCCTGTAAAATGGAGAAAATTTGCTAATTCTCTGAAATTAAGGCTTCTCAACCGTTGTGCCGGGACACCATGGACGTTTACTTACGATATGGTAGGAACACAAGCAGATGTGACCACTAATCCTGGTGCAGCTGCTTATGCCAGTGCTGATGCAGATATTGCTGCTATCCTGGCTAATCCTACGCAGTATCCTGTTTTTGAGGATAATGCAGATAACGCCACTCTTGTATTTCCGGGTCTTCCTTACAGGAACTGGATATTCGCCACCCTGTTTGCAAGACAAGACCAGGGAATATCACAAACGATGGTTAACTGGCTCGAGGCCAGAAATGATCCGAGATTGCATATTTATGCTCAACCAATGCCATCAAGCTATGATCTTAGTGATCCCGGTGAAGATTTCTCAGGATTGGATTACGAAGGATTCCAGAACGGTAGTGAAGAGTTAGCTGCACAGTTCCCTGTGGTTTCTTTAATTGGAACCAAAGTGGCTTATACTGAAACAGCACCCGTATATGTTATGACATACGACGAGGTTGAATTTATCAAGGCTGAGCATTACCTGAGAGTAGCAAACGACGGAGCTGCCCAGACAGCTTATGAAGCAGGTATAGCTGCCAGTATGTCAAGATGGGGCTGCAACAATGGTGGCACAGTGTCACCAAGCTATAAGTTTGGCGCGTCAGAAGTAGCAGTACTTCCAGTTTCTTATCCTGTTGATTATGCAACCTATCTTGCTCATCCTCTTGTTGACTGGGGCGCTGCAGCGGATGATGCTCACAAGTTCCAGCTGATAAATGAGCAGAGGTGGACTGCCATATTCGGGCAGGGCGTTCAGGCTTTTAATTTGATAAGAAGAACAGGCTTCCCGGAAAGAACTTTCGAGTTCGAACTTGAAGCTACAGTCTATCCTGGTCTTGGATTACCAATTCGCCTGTGGTATTCTGCAAGTGAGCAAACATATAACGGAGAAAACCTTGCAGATGCAAAGAATCGCCAGAACATTGAGGAAGCTCATGAGAGTATGTTCAGTACGAATGGCATTCAAAGCCAGATGTGGTGGCATACAAGGAAAAATCCGATTCCAACAGAAAAGGATTATCAGAATTTCTAATTCATTAGAAATGATTAATATTAAAGGAGAGCTTTTCAAGGCTCTCCTTTTTTTTGATATATGATTTTAATATCTTTGGTAAGATTTTTGACGTATGTCATTTTGAATTAATCCAGGAACTGAATTATTCCACTTACGCGATGAAAAGATTTATTTTTTTAACAATTATTATCAGCTTGCTTTACTTGCCAAAAACTTCTGCACAGATAACTTCGCCTAAGCTATCCGAATATATAGACTACGTGAATAGAGAAAGGCTGATATCTGATTTCAACCCAAAGGCATATGAGAATATCAATGGAACACCATACCTGAAAAAGGAGTTTGAAGAAGGGAAGGTTTATTTAAACACCGGTGAAGTGTTTTCCGGTGAATTCCGTTTTGATTTGTATGCCAACCAGATACAATTTATTAATGAAGATAGCAGGTATGTTATAGCATATCCTGAAAAAATATATAAGATTGATCTGAATGGGAATGTTCTGAAATATATTGATTATAAGATTGATGCTGGTATTGACCATGGCTATTTTATTACACTTGTTGAAGGATATTATTCATTGTATCTTAAAAAGACCAAAACTCTTAAAGATCCGGTTGCTACCAAGCCTTATGAGCAGGCACGCCCGGCAAGATTTCTCGATCATAAAGATATTTACTATATTAAGGTAGGGGAAAACCCGGGTCAAAGGGTCAGGAAGAAGAGAGAGATTATAAAAATATGTGGTGAGCATGGCCCCAAAGTTGAGACCTATATCAGAGATGCAAATATAAATGTAAGAAATGAGTATGATCTTATAAAACTTGTCACATACGTTAATAATATACTTGATGAATAAGTATTTATATTAAAAATGAGTCTGTTATGAATAACAAACTTAAATTATTGATCGTTTCCGTCCTGGCGTTTTCATTTATCATGCTGCAGGCTCAGGAAAAATGCGAAGTGCTGTCTGAAAACCTGAAAGGTGAATACCGTGGAGAATGTAAAGGGGGACTTGCTCATGGCTATGGCGAGGCACAGGGCAAGGATCACTATATCGGGGATTTTAAAAAAGGTTACCCGCACGGTAACGGAATATATACATGGTCAACAGACGAGCGATACCAGGGAGAATGGGTAAGGGGACTTCGTGACGGTGAGGGCACATATTACTTCTATGCAAATGGTAAAGATTCAGTGATTTACGGCAAATGGGTGGATGATGAGTATGTTGGTGTGTACCATGAAAGGGCTTACAATGTTGATTACAGGAATAATGTGGGTAGGGTTACTTTTACTAAAATTAGTGATGATCAGCAATATGTAAGGCTGAAATTCATGAGGGATGGTGGTGAACACACTAATATTAGTGATCTTTTATTGACCGGCAGCAGCGGAGTTGAGAATACCAGCAGAATGTTTACAGGTTTTGAAAATGCTGAATTCCCTTTTAAAGGTAAGGCGATATTCAATGCTCCCAATGCTTTTTATGCTGCAACCATTCGCTGCGAAGTAAGGTACCAGATCTTTGAACCGGGGGCATGGGTGGTTTCTATTAATTTTTAGTTAACTGTCAGTAATATAGTGATATAGAATAAAAGGCTAAATCTGACTGTTGCACTTACTAAACTGGTTCTAACACTTTATTGATGAAAAGAATATTGAAATCCCTTTTTATCTTCCTTGTTTCTGTTTCAAATATTTCCATATTAAATGCCCAGCAATATTACCTGGAGGGTAATATTATTAACGCCGAAAATAAAGAACTGGCAGGGCTCATAGATTACAGAGATTGGAAATACAACCCAGGGATAATAAGGTTTATTCCCCAGGGTGAAGAAACACCTCAAACATTCAATCCCTCAACCATACGGTCTTTTTCAGTGAATAATGAAAAGTTTTTCAGTGCGAAGGTTACTATTGAAAGAACACCAGATGAATTTGATGAACTGATGAATGCCAGGAAAAGAATTATATCTGAAGAGCAGGTTTTCCTAAGGGTACTCGTAGAAGGAGAAACAGGTCTTTATTATTACAATGAGAAGCTATCAGGGAGGCATTTTTATGTAAGAAAAGGTACCGGCAGTGAAATAATCGAATTAAAGCGATACAGTGCTATCAATGAGATAGAAGGAGAGAAGGAACTGGTTGTAAAAGATGAGTATAAAGATCAGCTTGAGAATATTATGAGGGATTGCAGGATGATAATACCACTCATACATCTGGCAGATTATACTATGGAGGATCTTACTGAACTTGTTGAGGAATATAACAGATGCATTGGAAAAGAATTGGATTATATTGCAGAACTGCCATCAGTTGAATTTCATTTTGTTGTGTCTGCAGGATTATCAGCCTTTCATGTAAACTTTTATGGTAGCGGCTCTGATGACCTGGCTGCAGCGGAATTTCCTGTCAGTTACAGGCCTTCTGCAGCAATAGGACTTGACATTGTATTCCCGTTTGCGCGAAAAACATTTTCAATATATAATGAACTTGGCATATCATCTTATGAAACCCTTGATGAAATTCAATGGTTTAATAACGAGGACGATTACGAAAATGTGGAAATGAACATAGGTGCCACTGATATAAGGCTTCTGAGTGCTGCCAGGTACACTCTGCCGGCACGGGGATTAAAACCATATATATATGCAGGTATGGTGAATATTTATGGGTTCAGCACCCGGAACAGCAAAAAATCGGTTATACATTTCTATACAACTGAGGCCGAGCAAACCGATATAGCCATATCTGAGTACAGGAGATATTCACAGGCTTTTGCTGCCGGGATTGGTGTCCGGTATAAGAATACGGGCATTGACCTGAGATATGAACTTGGAAATGACATTACAGGCCCGATTAACGTCAATTCTTGTACAAGTATTGTGTTTGTTCAGGTACAATACACCTTCTGAATAAACGACATTACCCTGGGTTTGTATCAAAAGTGCACCACCTCCCCCCCGAGTACTC
>CAZNYS010000018.1:0-53152 GCA_964577305.1 uncultured Rikenellaceae bacterium | reverse complement strand
GGGATTTACATTATAAATATAAGAGATGTGTGTATTATATCAATGGCTGGCAGGTGATAAAATAAAGATTCTAATCGAGCAATAATGGATTAATGGAGATTACATTCCTCATATGGCGGAGAGAGGGGGATTACTTCTTCACTTCGTTCAGTCGTGATCCCTGTGAGGATAGCTTCCGAACAATCACTGATAAATGCCTGCGGCATTTTTATATAAAGCCTTATTTGCTTATGAGAGCAAGCTCTCAACGCAAACAGTCTTTAAACAAAAAACCCGTACTGAACACGGATTTTATCAGTGATTGGTCTGGCGGAGAGAGGGGGATTACTTCTTCACTTCGTTCAGTCGTGATCCCTGTGAGGATAGCTTCCGAACAATCACTGATAAATGCCTGCGGCATTTTTATATAAAGCCTTATTTGCTTATGAGAGCAAGCTCTCAACGCAAACAGTCTTTAAACAAAAAACCCGTACTGAACACGGATTTTATCAGTGATTGGTCTGGCGGAGAGAGGGGGATTCGAACCCCCGGTACCCCTTTAAGAGTACGCTGGTTTAGCAAACCAGTGGTTTAAGCCACTCACCCATCTCTCCATGAATATGTGCTTAATTTTAAGCCTGACAAAAATAGGAAAAGTATGCTATTCAACAAAGTATTTATAGTGAATAATTCATTATAGGTGAAGGCTGAAGCAGAAGAAGAGATATATTAAAAACCCGATTAAACAATTAAACAATTCAACGATTCAACATTTTAACATAATCCTGTAATATTCCTATTTTTGCAAAATAAACAACAATGATATGGCCAGCAGCAAAAAACCGTTACTTGAAAAAGTCGAAATAACTGCCATAGGCTCTGAAGGTAAGGCTCTGGGCAGGGTTGATGACATGGTTGTATTTGTACCTATGCTTGTGCCGGGAGATATAGTTGATATACAGGTTACACGTAAGAGGAAGAATTATATGGAAGGGTACGTGGTAAAGCAGCATAAATATTCCAATATGAGGCAGGAAGCCAAGTGCAGTCATTTCGGGATATGTGGTGGATGTAAATGGCAGCACCTGCCATACGAAAAGCAGCTTGAATTCAAACAGCTACAGGTAGTTGATAATTTTACACGTATAGGCAAATTCAGTTTCCCGGAGATAAGACCTATTATTGGCTCTGACAATGAGTTCTATTATCGTAATAAGCTTGAGTATACCTTTTCCAACAGGCGCTGGCTGACTGAAGATGAGATTGGCTCGGGTGGTGATATAAGTAACAGGAATGCACTCGGATTTCATGTACCCGGGATGTTTGACAGGGTAGTGGATATAGATAAATGTTACCTGCAAGGTGAAATATCAAATAAGATAAGAAACAGCATAAAAAAGTATGCGCTTAAAAATAGACTGGACTTTTATGATTCAAGGGAACATAAAGGATATCTGCGTACCCTGGTGGTCAGGACATCATCTGAGGGCGAGTTAATGGTTATACTTAACCTGAGTCATGACGACAGGTCCAAAGGCGACAGATTACTGACATTTATTCGCGACAGCTTCCCGGAGATAACATCACTTATGTATGTTATTAATGATAAAAGGAATGATACCTTTAATGATCTTGAGGTGAGACTGTTTGCCGGCAGGGACCATATAATTGAAAAGATGGGTGACCTGAAATTCAGGGTAGGGCCCAAGTCCTTCTTCCAAACAAATACGGAACAGTCTAATAAACTTTATTCAGTTGCACTTGATTTTGCCGGCCTTACAGGTAAGGAAACAGTATATGATCTCTATACAGGTGCAGGTACCATAGCCAACTTCATTGCAGCAAGCAGTAAAAAAGTGATAGGCCTGGAGTATGTGCCTGAAGCGATTGAGGATGCAAGGCTGAATTTAAAGATTAACGAGATTACCAATACTGAGTTTTTCAGCGGGGATATTAAAAAGTTGCTGACCCATGAGTTCGTGGATGCCAACGGCCGGCCTGATGTTATTATTACTGATCCTCCAAGGGCAGGCATGCACGAATCAGTGGTAAGAACAATGCTGGAAGCAGGTGCAGGAAAGATAGTATATGTTAGCTGTAACCCGGCAACACAGGCAAGGGATATTTCTATCCTTGCTGATAAGTATGAAGTAGTCGCCGTTCAGCCGGTAGATATGTTTCCTCAGACCCACCATGTGGAGAATGTGACGCTGCTGCGATTAACGACGAACGACGAACGACAAAAGGCTAAGGCTAAGTGAAAAGGGGTGTTGGCCACATCTCATCTCTCTTCTCTCGCATTTCGCCTCTTTAGATAATTTTTACTTATTTTTTCATAAGGATGATCACTGGTGAAGTCCTCCCAGTATTGTCTGATGGTTCCTTTTATATCCTTATGAAGGATAAGCAATCCAAAAAGGTTGGGTATGGTCATCAGGGCAATGGTTATATAGGATAACGACCAGATAATAGTAGTATCGGTAAATGATGCTATGAAGAACATTACAACATATACAATCCGGTAGTATATCACCGAATTGGGACCAATCAGGTAGGTGAGGGCTCTGTCGCCATAATATGACCATGAAATAGCAGTTGAGAAGGCAAACAGGAGCAGGCCTATTGACACTATATACTGGCCCCAGTGGCCAAAGAATCCTTTTTCGAATGCTTTGGCTGTTAGTGGAGCGCTGTGCATCAATGACTTACCTTCTATTACTATTTCTTCCGAAGATGTTTTAACTAATAATGCTTTAATTTTTTCGCCCAGTGAAGGTTTGTCTGCATCAGCTACAAGCAGCTTACCTTCTGAAATATCAAGACTGCCACTATAAGGCTGTGGTCCCTGCATAAACCTGAAGTCTTCAGCAACTGACTCGGCATGCAATAAGGTGATACCCGGTGTTGTTAATTTACCTTCTTCAATATTAACTGGTCCGTTATACAGATCAAGTTTAGGGAGGCTTTTCTTTTTACTTATATGGTCACGTAATATTTTTATTCCTTCCTCTGTTTTGTCATTGTAATCTCCCACAACAAATTCCATATCAGCGTCCTGAAACTGGTTCATATGTTTCTTATCCCATACACCTGATGAGAGCAGCACCAGTCCTGTTAGTGTACATATACAGATTGTATCGATAAACGGTTCCAGTATTGCCACCATGCCCTCTGATACAGGTTCGGGTGCCCTGGCTGCTGAGTGAGCTATTGGAGCTGATCCCTGTCCCGCCTCATTTGAGAACAGTCCCCTGTTTACACCGCGGTTGATCGTCCATGAAAGTGAAGCACCGAGAAAGCCGCCGGTGGCTGCCGCACCCGAAAAGGCATCACCAAAGATAGCTACTAATGAAGGAATTATCTGGTCATAATTTTTCAGGATAACAGCCAGGGCTCCAACAAGGTAAATAAGAGCCATTGCAGGTACCAGGGTGGATGTTACTTTAGCTATCCTTTTTATACCACCGATAATAACAAGCCCGAGCAGGATAGCCAGGATAAAACCTGTGATTATGTGGTTAATACCGAATGTGGCAAATACTGAGTTTGATATGCTGTTTATCTGCGGAAGGCTTCCTGTGCCGAAAGAACTCAGAACTGTAGCCACGGCAAAAAAACCACCCAGAACGGCCCCAACTTTAATTATTTCACCATTGCGCAGTTTAATATTCAGCTTTTTCTTCATATAATACATCGGTCCCCCTGATACTCTTCCGTTCGGCAGGATATCGCGATGTTTATGTGATATCGATACTTCGACAAACTTGGTACACATACCTATCATTGCTGTTACCAGCATCCAGAAAAGTGCTGCAGGCCCTCCCAGGTGAATAGCAAGGGCTACACCGGCTATATTCCCGGTTCCAACCGTTCCGGAAAGGGCTGTAGTCAGAGCCTGGAAATGACTGGTGTCGCCAACATCTTTACTGTGATCATATTTCCCTTTTACAATCCTGATGGCATGCCTGAAATATTTTATCTGAGGAAAGCCAAGGTAGAGGGTAAAGAAAATACCAGTTCCCAATAGTAGAAATACAAACCAGGGATTACCTCCGATATACCCATCAAGTTTTATGAGAAAATCGTTTATTGCCTGCATTATAATGGATTTAGATTCCTAATAATTTCAACAAAAATAATAATTATTGCCAAAGTTGAAAGGGCAGACTTTATGCTGCACAATAGATGATGGATTGATAAAGTTGATAAGGTTTATAAAGTTTATAGAGTTTATAAAGTTCAAAAGGGTTATAATGGTTTGACGAGGTAAATAAAAGGCCGCTCGTGATTAAGCGGCCTAACATCTCTATATTTATCAATCAGTATAATCTGCGTATATCAGCGTAATCTGTGACTAAGTGAAGATTATCTGCGATCCTTCGCCTCCGGCAATTTCATAGAATTCTCCTACAGTGAGTATTCCTGACACATGGTCTGTAAGATCTTCTTCCTTCAGCTTAAACATATCCATAGCCAGTTTACAGGCATATACCTTGCCACCACCTGCTGTGTAAAGATCGAGAAATTCATCTATGGGAGGCACATCAAGGTCATCCATTTGCTTTCGCATCATACCTGATACCAGAGATTCCAGTCCCGGGATTATACCTAAAAATGTGGGCATGCGTGAGCCCAGAACGGGCATTCGCATTCCAGGATTACCAATCACTGCAGTATGCGGTTTCTTCATCCATTTCTTTACTATTCCTTCCATTCCGAAGAATGTAAAGAAAAGATTTGCTTCAATACCTTCCATCACTGCACCATTACCCATCACGAGTGCAGCGTAAATATCTTCGATATTACCCTTGGCACATATAATGTTTACCTTTTTAATCGGATGTTTATTATCACTCATAATAATTGTTTTTATTGATTATACACAGCTGGCAGGCTTGGGAATACCTGCTATCTTAGTTGCTTTCTTAAGAGGGGCACCCGGGAAAAGCTCGTAAAATGTTTTTACATCAATCACGCCTGATTTATTGATTCCCCTTATCGAAAGAGCTTCACCTGTATCATTTTTCTGCCTTAATAGTTCAAGCACTTTAAAATGCTGATCGGTGAGTTCTATACCTTCTTCTTTTGCAATCTCAATTGCTATTTCTTTATTCCATTGTGAAGGATCTGTGAAATATCCTTCTTCATTTACGTTTACAGTTGCTCCTGCATAATTTTTGGTTGCCATAGTATGTAATGTTTAAGTGTTTAAATGTTTAAATGTTTAATTGTTTAGTTGTTGAGTTGTTATTATTAAGATTTTGATTCGGTTGCATTAATCTTTTTCAGGAAAGTCATCATAAATCCTATTGTTTTCTTCATTTCCGGTCTGTTCATTTCTCTCATTACTTTCCATATTGAATATTCCGGCACTGATTCAGGGTCAATTTCCTTAAATGTCCTTGCAAGGGTAGCCACCTTACTCATAACAGCCGGATCGGTAATTGTCAGCATTGCATCCATAACTGTAATGATATTCTCTGAAAGATTCTCAATATCTTCTTGTGAATACCTTGACATTATCGTATCCAGTGCTACAGATAACTGGCCCAGCACTTCAAAATATCCCTTTTTGTCGAGTTCGTTGAATTTCCCGGTAGCATCAATTCCAATCTGTTTTATTATCGGTGAAATATCTTTCAAAAGGTCAGTAATGTTTTCCAGGGTCTGGAAAAGCATATTGATATTGCTGATATTCCTGATGAAGTTAAGTGCCATATGGTTTACTTCATCCCCATCAAGTTCAATCCCAGCTTTATCAAGGCTATCGACCATACCTTTAAAGGCATCTTTACCCACAAGCGAAAGGTCATCAACAAAGTCAACCACCATATCTCTGTTCTGTTTCTGCATTACAGCTTCATCCAGTATAAGGTCAAGCTTCCGGTTTATCTGGTCTATCTGTAATTGAATATTATTGTCTGACATTGCTGTATTGTTTTTATTAATCTATTTTTTTGCCTGCCATGGTCATTTCTGTGTCTATAGGCATTTCTTTGCCACGTAGTAAAATGTGCCAGTAAAGCCATCTGAAAATCAGTTTGCCATAATGATTAAGGCGGGTCTGTTTTAATAATCCAAGGGGTCCAATCCCCGGGAGGGGGAAGAATCCCGGCAGGGGTTCTGTTTCATAATTGAAGTCAATTAGGGCACCTTTACCATGACCTGTTTCAATAAAGCAATTTGAATGACCGTCGTATGAACCTGTGAACGGGCGGTTCTCAATATAGCACATGAGGTTATCCTCCAGGATATCTGACATAAAATGTACTACCGATCCTGCTTTTGAAGTCGGGAAGTTACCGGCATCGCCTATAACAAATATGTTTTCATGTGTCGTTGACTGCAATGTGTGTTTATCAGCAGTAACAAATCCAAAATCATCTCCCAGTCCGCTCCTCTCAATGACTTCATCACCACTGTGCAAAGGTATAGTTACAAGGCAGTCAAATTTAATCTGTTTGCCTCCGAAATCAGAAATGGTTTGGTTTTCATTATCAACTTCACCAAGGAAATAGTCGGTAACAAGGTTTATGTTTTTTTCTTCAAGAAGTCCACCCAGAAGTTTTGAGGCCCTTGGTTTTGTAAATGCACCTGATAATGGTGTTACATAGGTGATATTGACTTTATCACGCATGCCTCTCTCTGAGAAAAAGGCATCGGCATAAAAAGCAAATTCAAGTGGTGCTACAGGGCATTTTATAGGGTTATCAGCAATATTAATTACCAGTTCGCCACCTTCCCATGTCTTGAAAAAGTGTGCAAGGGCAAGTGAGCCCTCAATAGTATAAAAGTCAAAGATCTTCTTATGCCATAGCTCAGCTTTCAGACCTGGTGTCTCCTCAGGATTGATCCTTGTGCCGGTGGCTATAATTAATATATCATACGGTAATACTTCCCCATTATTGAGAATCAACTTATTTTGATCGGCCTCAATTTTTTCAACCCCCTCAAAAAGAATATCCACGCCAGGGGGTATAAAATTCTGCTTTGGTTTAATGACGTCTTCTTTCTTGTAATAACCAAATGGAATAAACAGAAAACCCGGCTGATAATAATGTATCTTATGCTGGTCTATTATGGTTATTTTCCACTCTTCACGCGGTAATTCCCTGCTCATTTTATTAGCCATAATAGTCCCGCCAGTACCACCTCCCAGAATAAGTAATTTTTTCATAATCGTATGTCGTTTGCTTATTTTTAAAAATTAATGCTTGCAAATATAGTTTGCTTTATATATATAAATATATGGATAAGTACTTTTGTTAACGGAATAACAGTGATATATATCATGTATTGATGCAAGAGTTACATATACAGGGTATTAAGATTAATTATCAATACCCGGACATAGCTTTAATTATTAGCCTGACCGGATACTTGCCGTACTATCCAGAGTGAAAAACTTACCGGGCATCATTCTTTAGTGTTAATTCTTGCAATTGGGTTAGATATTTAAGAAGGAGTGATTATCTTAGTCATATCTTTTACAAAACATCTTTTAATAAAAGAAATATGACAATGCAAAAGAAAGGCTCCTTTTTTATCATTTTTATCTTTATTTTTGGCTTCCTCACCGTAAATGTATTCTCTGCCATCGTATACGACCCGATTGGTAAATGGAAGTTTACTGCACCGGGCGCACCTTATGGTTATGATCAGGGAATAATAGAAATAGTTAAAGAGGATGATGAGTTCAGGGCAACTATTTCATTTACAGGGATGGATTATAAATTTGAACTCGAGAAGGTAAAGTTTGAAGAAGAAAAACTTAACTTTAATCTATACCTCGAAGGAGAGGATGTTTATGTGTTGATGTCATTCAGTGAAGAGGACAAACTTTCAGGCAAGGCTATATACTCGCAGGGTGAAGTGACACTTTATGCTACGAGGGAAGTAATAGAAGAATAAATATCAGTCGTTTTTATTCAATAATAATTAACTTACCTTTTTTTATCATTAAAGTAATTCAGTATACAAATCAATATTGGATAATATGAAAAGAATCATACTCTTATTTTTCCTTATAGCCTGTTTCTTATCTGTAAAGGCTCAGGTAATTTTTTATGAGCCTATGAGTGACAGGCTTACAGGCTACAGCATGGATGTTGAACTTGATCCTGAGGCAAAGACTGTCATAGGTTCAATGGAAGCGTATTGGATTAATAATTCAAAGAGAAGCGTGCGGGACATACAAATGCATATGTACCTAAATGCATTCAGAAGTAATAAAAGTACTTTCTACAGTGAGAATAACGGATCCCCCGGCAACAGTGAGATAGATTACGGATGGATAGAGATCAATAATATAATCAACCGTAAGGGTACGGATCTGAAAAAATATATGGAATATATTCAAACTGATGATGGTAATCCATATGATAAGACAGTACTCCGTATAATGCTTCCTGAGCCTGTAGCTCCCGGTGATACTGCTTTCCTTTACATCGATTTTACTTCAAAGCTGCCCTCAAGTATCAGGAGAACAGGTTTTACAGATGATTTCTTTTTTGTGGCACAGTGGTTCCCGAAATTTGGCGTTTACGAGACTAAAGGAATGCGCAATGCTGAAGAGGATGGTTGGAACTGTCACCAATTTCATTCAAACTCGGAGTTCTATGCCAATCATAGTGTTTACAAAGTTAAGATTAAGATACCTGAGGAATATATTGTCGGTAGCGGAGGCCAGCTGATCAGTGAAGAAGTTAACGATGAGGGTTTCAAGATATTAAATTACAGGGCTGAGGATATTGTCGATTTTGCATGGACAGCATGGCCCGGATATAAGGAGTATGAAGATCAATGGGAGCATGTGGATATAAGGTTCCTTTCTCCCGCCGGAAGGGAGAACCAGGTAGAGAGGCAGTTCACAGCAGTGAAGAATGCACTTGAATATCTTAATGAGCATGTAGGCCCTTTCCCATGGCCTCATCTTACATTTGTAGATCCTCCCACCAAGGGCGCGGGCGCAGGAGGTATGGAATATACTACCTTATTTACCTCAGCCAGCGCTACGAATATACCAGAGTATATTCTTTTGCCGGATATGGTAACCGTTCATGAATTCGGGCATTCATATTTTATGGGTATGCTTGCCACTAATGAGTTTGAAGAACCATGGATGGACGAAGGAATAAACTCCTACTGGGAATCAAGAATAATGGATCATTATTACGGACCCGGTAAGGGAATAATCAACCATGAAAACCTCATGCTTTCCGACAGGGAGATGCAGCGCATAGGTTACGTGCATGCACCCAACAGGAGTGTCTCTGATAACAGCCCTGTCTCATGGGAATACCCGCATGGTTCATATGGTATGCTTTCATACCAGAAAGCCGCAACATGGCTGCTAACCCTTCAGGGAATCATAGGAGAGGAAACTATAGACGAAGTTTTCAAGACATACTATAATGAGTGGGCTTTTAAACATCCATCAGCAAAGGATTTTATTGAGATCACCAACCGTGTAGTGACAAAAATGCATGGCGATAAATACGGGGAAGATATGAACTGGTTTTTTGACCAGACCCTCTATGGAACAGGGATATGCGATTATAGGCTGGCGGGAATATCAAACCACAAGGAAAGGTCGTTCAGGGGGATGTTAAAAACAGATACTGCGGGAATGATTCTGGAGAAGGATGATACGGCAGGCGATACCCTTTACACATCTGTTGTCAGGGTGGAAAGGCTCGGAGAAGTTAAATTACCCGTGGAAGTTCATATACTTTTTGAAGATGGAACGGAAGTGACTGAATACTGGCACGGTAAGGGCAGATACATGGATTTTGAATATTCAGGACCACATAAAATAACCCGGGCAGTTATTGATCCTGACTATAAGATAACCATGGATGTAAATTATATGAATAACTCCTATACCATTAAACCTGATAAGGTTCCTCAAAAAAGAATAATAAGGAAGATAGCAACTTTCATGCAGTTTTTTACACATATTATCTCATTATAAAAACCAGGCAGTATGAAATTTATTAAAGCGTTTACCTCGGGTGCAACAAGAGCATTGCATTCTGTTAAGGCCCTGTTATTAATATGGCTGCTTACTTTTTCAGTGCTTGCAGTTTTTTCATTACCATTGAAATCATTTTTAAACAATGCCCTGGGCAATACAGCATCTACCAGTTTATTGAATGATGGTTTTAATATCAGTTTTTTCCTGGATCTTGGGCAGTCGTTTAGCCCGATGATGTCAGCTATTACAGGCGGCATGTTGATAGTATTAATAATATTTTTTTTCCTGTATGCATTCCTTAATGGGGGCTTGTTCGATTCATTGCTTAAAAATAAATGGGCATATAAACCAAGCGACTTCTTCAGGTCATCTGCAAGATACTTTCTGTCATACCTTGCTATAATGATATTGGTCTTGTTAATGATACTTGTTGCTATGTTCCTTATAATAGGCTTACCACTTATTATCCAGAGAGCAGGCTCATCCGGCTCAGAAGAGACAACATGGAAGCTTTTATCAATACTGAGAATTGTTGCATTGCTTATACTCCCCATATTCCTGCTGGTAGTAGATTATTCAAGGGTATGGCTTGCTGCAAATAACCACTGTAAGGTTTTTAAGGCCCTGGGATATGGTTTCAAGGGTACCTTTAAATCTTTTTTCGGTTCTTATTTTTTCATGCTGATCATGGTCATTGTGCAGGGATTGTTTGCTATACTGGCAGTTAAATTAATATCGGGCTATTCTCCTGACTCAGGCGGCGGCCTGTTCCTGTTGTTCTTTTTGTCCCAGGTACTTTTCTTTATCAAGCTATACCTCAGGGCACTGAGATATGGAGGTGTAACAGCAATGTACCAGTTATGAATTATTAGTTATGAGTTATGAATCGGGATCCGGGCTCGCAGCAGTCATCCCGACAATCCTGCCGGGATTCGCACTACTTGGTTCATAACTCATAGTTTAATCAGTTTCAGGTAGTCGATGCCTGCCATATTGCCGGATTGAGCCCTAAGATCACTACCCTTTATTATCACCGCCAAAATATTTTCACCTTCAAGGAAGGTATGGTTTCCAAGGGATATTTCTACAACTTCCTCACCGTCAGTGTACCCGTTGAAGGTGCTACCTGCTGCATTAGCGTTCAGTTCAAAGCTAATAATTCCATAATCACGTGCTTTTGATAATCTGGCCGTAACTTCATACATACCTGTCTCAGGTATAAGAAATCTAGTAAAGAGTTTATCGCCTGTCTCTCCATTTCTCCACCATAGTTGTCCTTTATTACTCCAGTCCCAGCTGGTAATATACTGTGTTTCGGCTGAACCGCCTTCAACGGCCATCACCTCAAGGAACTCGCCTTCAATTATACCATCATCGTCCATTACGGGTTTTATTATGTCAGATCTTTTCCGGGGAACAGGCCTGGAAACTGCCTCTTCATCAGGGCTGATATTTATTTCTGCGCCCGGTAATATGTAGTAATAACTTGAAAGGGCATAATTAATTACCGTAGGTGCCCAGTGCCATAGTTCAATATTGGAGCTGATTTTTTCTTTAAAAGGTATTGCATCGAGCGACCTGAAGCGCATATTAACTGACATGGCAGGATTGAAATTTCCTGCACCTGTTGGTTGTGCTATAAAGGGATGACTGAATTTCTCCGGGCGGCACCATGCGTAACCATAGTAATCTTCAGTTCCGGTACCGATGGAAGAGGGGAATGGTTCATTATCCACAAATATCTTTTCATCTCCTTCTCCCCACCATGTGTCAGTGGTATTATATACAGTAACGGCATCTCCGGCATATAACCCTTTACCCTTAATGTCAATGTAATTGATGTCGAAATGCTCTCCTGTGCCACCGGCATTTTCCGCTCCGGCTGTTTTGATATTATGGTACTCATGCCATGATGCCCCGAAATACATACTGTTCCTGTGCCATTTATAAGGTTCAAAGCATATCTCCGTTTTTACATTTACTGTCTGTTCTCCAAAGTTATGTATTTGAAAATCAATTGATTCCCTGAAAGGCATTATCCATTCTGATTGCATCGTTCCTTCATCGTTTACCGAGGTGTACCATGTATCTGAAGTAAATAATTCAAACCCTGTCCCGAAGAAATCACCTGCAGGAACCCAGACTGTCCTTACCCCGTCAAAGACAATCCCAATAACCGTAGATCGAAGTGCCTGGTTAATATCTTCAGATTCAATATTCATTTTAATCTGGCATATTGCCTGTTTACCTTTACCTGTGGAATAGTTTATTGAACTGTCGGGCGGAATTTCACCTGCAAGGAGAACCGGTTCACAAACAATATCACTTGTTCTGACAAGTTCCTGGTTTACTTCATTTATCATGCTTTCGGAATCCCTGAGTATTTCCATGTTTAAGGTCTCGACTTTAACATTGTCATCATAATCCCTGTAACAGATATTATAATAAACACTTGGTTTACGTCTGTTTTCACTTATAAGTATTGAATCGCATTCATAAGTTATTTTGCAGTGTTCAGAATAAGGGATTGGCAAATAAAGATTATGTCCTCTCCTGTAATAATCTGACTCCGGGGAAACAGATGAACTAAGCGGTTCTCCAGCCATAAGTTGTCCGCTGAGTACTTTAAGGATATTATCTTCAATAAAAGGCTCTTCATTACTGTCAAGGTAAATTCTGGCAGTGCCATCATGACTTCCTGCACCGGCAAAAGTCATCCACCATCTCACTATGGCACCTGGTCCTTCATGGTCGAAAAGTACGAATTCCCTTCTTCCGTTATTTTCTTCTTCACGGATAAACTGGGTATAGTCGGCATTGGCAAACCATCCTTCCTCACCAGGCTCTATCGATTTGCGGTCGTAGCTGCTGAATTGCTTCAGTTTGTAAGAAGGATCAGGATAGTGTGTTATGTTCTGCCTGTCGGTCATTTCGGACAATAAACAGTCAAATGTAATGACTTTATTTTCTGAGCAGGAATTTAAGAAGAAGGTTAAGGCTGAGGCTCCTCCTACGATAACGAGGATTACAAATCCTCGTATCTTCGGAGGACGCAGTAAGGCTCTGCCAAAGATGGATAACAAGGTTTTGATTCTGAAGAGTTTCATGGTACGAGGTTTTTGTTGTTTATATCAAAATTAGGAAAATAAAACCAAAGATGAATTACGAGAGGCGAGAGATGAGATGATATGAGGTTCCCTGAATATAAAAATAGCCCAATCTCAGCCTCAGCCTCAGCCTCAGCCTTAGCCTCAGCCTTTATTAATAAGTATTTATACTATATATAAAATAAGTCTATATATTGTTTTTGCTACCATATTACTCGTCTAATTTTGAATGGGGTAACATTATCGACTTACATAAATCTTATGGAAAGGGAAAGTCTGTTTAACATTTTGAAGCAGGATGTCCGATTCGAAGAAGGATTAAATTCTTGCATAAATTGTGGCGTATGCACTGCAATTTGTCCTGCCGCTGAGTTTTACAATTATGATCCCAGGAAGATAGTGAACATGGTTCAGACGCGTGATAACAGTATCATACTTGAACTACTGAAGAGCGAGACCATATGGTATTGCGGTCAGTGCATGTCGTGCAAAACAAGGTGCCCACGGGGTAATACACCAGGTTCAATAATAATGGTACTCAGGCAGCTATCACAGAAATTAGGGGTATTTACTGAATCTGAAAAAGGAAGGCAACAATTTGCTGTTAAAAGGACAGCAGGTGATAATATATTAAACCATGGTTATTGTGTCCCTGCCTATGGTGTTGATCCTGAAAAGCATCCCGAGCAGGGTCCGGTATGGGAGCATATTTATGATAACCTGGAGCATGTAATTGCCCGTTTTGGTGGTGAGCTTAACGGCAAGGAAGGTCCACTGAGAGGTTTCAGTCCTGAAGTAATGCAGGAACTTAAAGATATCTTTAAGGTAACGGGTGGGCAGGACCTGTTCGATACCATAGAAAAATATTCTGAACAGAAAGCTGCAGAGATGGGTATGGAATATAAGCCGGAGGGGACAGATTGCGAATATTTTAACTATGTATATACCTATGACAGCGGTTGTCATTTTTGTGACAGTATATTAGAAGAAGAATATGAAACTGGAAGGGAAGAAGAGAATATGGAAAGAATTTCAGAAAGAGATTCCTGATAATCATTTTTTCTTTGTCAGGTCCTGTATCAGGCAGAGTTTTTTCCCCGGATCAGAACAGTTCTTGATAAAAATGCTGAGGGAAGAACTGGGTAAAGACATATTTGAAGACCCGAGACATACAACCTGTACAGGGATTGGATATCATGGTGATGTGGTACCCTTTGATACCATACAGGCGGTTGTTGCCAGGCATTTTGCACTGGCAACAGAATACGGGTACAGGGATATACTGATATCATGTGTAACATCCTTTGGCATATACGAAGAGATAATTGAAACGTGGAAACATTTTCCTGAAACACTGGAAAAAACAAGGGAAAATCTGTATAAGGCCACAAAGAGGGAATTTGAAGTTCCACGTACAATCTTACATACCAGTGATGCTGTTTATAAATTCAAGGACGAGATAGCAGCCAGGGCCAGATATCCTCTTGTTGACCATAAAACCGGTGAACCGCTGAAAGCAGTTGAGCATATTGGCTGCCATTATTCAAAGATGTTTCCCAAGTACGGAGTTGGAGGTGCTGAATTTCCTCATACATTAGTTGGAATGATAGAATCATGGGGGGGGGAAGTTATTGATTATCCTGAGCGCAGGCATTGTTGCGGGTTCGGTTTTCGCCAGTATCTTGTCCAGGCCAACAGGGGATACTCAATGTCAAATTCAAAAAAGAAATTTGAATCCATGGAACCCTACAAACCGGAATTTGTACTCGCTAACTGCCCCGGCTGCACTATGTTCATGGATAAATGGCAATATACAATAAAAGAGCAGGAGGGAAAAACATACGGTGTGAATGGTCAGGGGATTCCTGTTTTGACATATGAAGAGCTCGCTGGCCTGGTAATGGGATTTAGTCCCTGGGACCTTGGTGTACAATACCATATGGTGCAGTCAGAACCCCTGTTAGACAAGATGGGTATACCATATGATAAGGACAAAAAATATATAGCAAAGGATGGCAGCAAAATGGCAGCACCAAAAAACCTGATCAATGCCTGAGCAGAAAGACAAACACATAATAATTATTGGTGCAGGCACTGCAGGTTGCACTGCAGCAGGTCAGCTTGCAAGGGAAGGTTACAGGGTAAGCCTGATAGAGAAAGACGGTAAGCCGGGAGGTAAGGTAAATAACTGGTACCAGCTATTCCCTGACAGGAGAAAAGGAGAGGAAGTAAGAGAGTTCCTTATGGGCGAAATTGATAATCCTCTGATCAGTATTAACTTAAATACTGATATTGACAGTATTGTAAAAAAGAATAGCAAATACCTGGTTACCACTACACGCGGAGTAATGCCTCCTGCTGATGCTATTTTACTGGCTACAGGTTTTGACCTTTTCAATCCAGAGCGTAAGGAAGAATATGGTTACGGAATTTATAATGATGTTATTACTTCAGTTGAGCTGGAAGAGAAATTCAGTTCAGGCTCTGTTCTGACTTCAAAAGGTACTCCTCCAAAGCGGGTTGGCATTGTTCATTGTGTAGGATCGAGAGATGAAAAAGTTGGCAATTTTCATTGTTCAAAAGTGTGCTGTGTAACAGCTGTTAAGCAGGCAATTGAAATAAGGGAGATGTTACCGGCAACCGAGGTGTTTTGTTTCTACATGGATATGCGGATGTTCGGTCCGTATTATGAAGAGTTGTACAGGGAGGCTCAGGAAAAATGGGGAGTTAATTTTATAAGGGGGAAGGTGTCGGAAGCGAGTGAAAATATAGAAGGCCGATTACTTGTCAAGGTTGAAGATACACTGGCCGGCAAGCCTCTGAAGATGCAGGTCGATTTGCTGGTCCTGATGATAGGTATGGAAAATTCGCTTTCTGGAAGAAGAATAGCAGAAGACCTTAACCTGAAGATAGGTATGAACGGATTTTTCAGTGTGGCAGATAATCATTATGGCAATAACAGAAGCAATATGAAGGGTGTTTTTTATGCAGGCACCTGTACTGCCGCCATGAATATTACCGATACTATTTCCCATGCCAGGGCCGCAGTGGTAGAGATCAGCTCATATCTCAAGTCATCAGAGAGGGAGGTAGAAGTATGAAGAATTTTGGTTTTTCATCGATTAAGCCAAGGGTTATTGATTATGACCGTAATAATAAGGCTGTTTCGGATTATATTCTGAAGCATGAGCCTTCATTTGCCCTTTGTATAGGATGCGGGGGCTGTGCTGCTACCTGCTCAGCCGCACGTTTTACTGATATGAGTTTGAGGAAACTTAATATACTTGTTAAAAGGGGTGAAAACGATGAGGTAAGAAGATTAATGAACAAATGTATGTTATGCGGTAAATGTACCCTTGTCTGCCCCCGCGGAGTGAATACCAGGAATGTTATTTTTCTTACACAACAGGCTTTCAGAAAATTAGACAATTATGCAGTTTGATCCTTTTGTCATACCGTTTAATATAGGCCTTTACTTCATCATATTATACTGTGTAGGCACATGTATTGTATGGTTCAGGGACCTGTCGCGGCCAGACAAACTCAGGTTGCAGAGGGGATTCTTTGGCAGGCCTTTCGTCTTGAGTATAAGGGAAATATTTATGGAAAGCCTTATCCACAGGAAGATAATCAAGGTTAATCCCGTACTGGGCTACATGCACATGAGCCTGGCTTTTGGCTGGTTTTTGCTGATAGTACTTGGAACAATTGAAGCTGATATTTTTGGTGAAAGTCATCTTAATCCACCCTATAAGGCTATATTCTTCAGGTTCTTCAATCCGGAACATAGAGCGGAAGGGTTTGCCATGGCTTATTCATTTATAATGGACCTTATCCTTGCATTTATCCTTTCAGGATTGATGATAGCCATAATAAAAAGGTTCTGGTCACGTATTGTTGGAATGAAAAAAACAACGAGGTTAAAGACACTCGATAAGATTGCCCTTACTTCGCTCTGGCTCATTTTCCCCAGCAGGTTGCTGGCCGAAAGCTTTACCTGTGGAGCTGCGGGATCAGGCAGTTTTCTTACGGGCTCGCTTGGTTCTTTCTTCGCAGGATTTTTGCCTTCATCTGATCTGGCATATCCTTTCTGGTGGTTATATTCGCTTTCACTTGCAGTCTTTTTTATCTTATTGCCCCGTACAAGATATATGCATATACCTTCAGAACTGTTCCTTATATTCCTGAGGAATTCAGGTGTCAGGACAGGTGATCAGTATGGATCATTTGCCGAAGCACAGGTATATAGCTGTTCATCCTGCGGAATATGCCTTGATAAATGCCAGCTCAGTAGCTCAGCAGGAATAAATAACATACAATCAGCATATTTTGTCAAAGGATTAAAAAGGAATGATGATGTTTATGATATATCATTAAATTGCCTGATGTGTGGCAGGTGTGAAACAGCATGTCCTGTAGGTATAGAGCTTGGTGCCCTAAGGATGATTCAGCGAAGGGCCGGCGAAGCACCTGAAGACATGAAGACCATCTGGTCAGGATATATGCGCGAAAGAAACCAGAACATCCGTTACGGATCAAATAATTACACAAAAGTTTATAAATACCTGAAACCTGAAATAATTGATCCGGCCACGGAGGTAATATATTTTGCAGGTTGTATGACACATCTCAGCCCGGGCATAGCTTCGTCAATGGAAAAAATATTTAAAGCCTCGGGTGTGAATTACCGGTTTATGGATAAAGATGGATCGGTATGTTGTGGCAGGCCGCTTATGCTGGCCGGGAAAGACAGGGAGGCCAGGGAGCTTATTCAACATAATTCATCTGCTATCTGGAGCTCGGGAGCAAAAACACTGGTAACGTCCTGCCCTATTTGCCTGAGAGTATTTACTGAAAGTTATCACCTGGATGTCGAAGTTCTTCATCATACACAGTTTATCAGCCGGATGATAGAGGAAGAAAGACTGGATCTAAAATTCCTGAATCAGACTGTGGTATATCATGATCCGTGTGAACTGGGTAGAGGGCTGGGTATTTATGATGAACCCAGGAAAGTATTATACCATATAGCCAGGTATCAAAAAACATCTTTTGAAAGGGAAAATGCGCACTGTTGCGGTGGAAGCCTGGGCAATATTAAGCTCGACAGCCGAAAAAAAACAGCGGTAGCCTCTGATGCACTAAATGATCTTATACAATCAGCCCCTGATTATCTTATTACTTCCTGCCCTCTGTGCAAGAAAACATACAGGAAAGCGGAAAAATCAGACACACCGGAAATACTGGATGTAGCTGAATTAGTGGTAAAAGCAATATCCGAGCCTGGCAGGACAGAAAAACTGCACAATAAAAAGCATCATAAAGAAGTTATATACGTGGAGGCAAAATAAATTTTACCTTATTGAATGGAATCAAAATTCTTCAGTTTATATTTGCGCGTGGTATGATTTTTGCGAATCTATCATTTGCATAAAGTGAGGAATGTTCTTGTTTTTATGAATGAAGGTTTTTAGGGGATGAATAAATCGTTTGTGTAATTTTTTACCAGGTTAGTCAAAAAGATTCTTCTAGTATCCATAATAAATTAACTTTGTGGTATATAGAATATTCTGAATAATCTGTATTGATTGTAATATTCTAGACTATTCTTATGATTAAACGGTAAATTATTCCTCTATTAATGAAGTAAATGGTGAATTATTTATTATTATGTACTATGAGAAGGATGAAAGATTTTTTTGTAATTGTGTTGATTCTTGTTTTAGCGAGTAGCTGTGGAAATCATACTAATGATACTTTCAGTGAACAACCTATATCATATATCACACAACAGGAAGACGGGACCATTATTCTTGACCTTGAAAGGGCATATCTTTTAGAGGACAGCCTGCATCCTGATATGAATACTGCGGAATGGTCGTTCAGAATAAAATCCAAGGGCAGATACGAACTATGGCTCTGTAGTTATACCAAAGACACTATGGATCTGAAATATGAAGAACCTGTTTTTATCAATTTCCAGGATAAAAGAATAAAGGCAGAATCTATTATAGGGAATGAGATAGTATTGGGTACACCAGGCCTGGGCAACATGTATTTCAGGGCTGACTCAAAGCTGGGCTCTGTATATATAGAAAATCCAGGTGACTATAATATTCAGCTTGTAGGTTCTAAGGTAAGACCCTTTGAGACTACTTCCCTCAGCAATAGTTCAAGGCATACAGAACTTAGAAGCCTGATACTAAAACCAATAACCGAATGACCCGCTTGCCCGGCAAATTCAATATTGATAACAAGGTAATTATAATAACGGGTGGTGAAGGTGTTCTTGGAAGCACCCTTGCATCTGAACTGGCATCCATGGGTGCCAGGATTGTTATAATTGGCATCAATAAGCAAAAAGGACGGGAAATAGAAAAAACCATAACCGGGAATAAAAATACTGCTGTTTTTTATTATGCCAGTGTCCTCGACAGGAAGGCTCTCATAGAAATCAGAAGATCAGTAATCTCTGAATGGGGTACAATAGACATCCTGATTAATGCAGCAGGAGGCAACATCCCGGGAGCGACAGTGGGAGAGGACGAGAGTATCTTTGATATGAACACCGATGACTTCAGGAAGGTATATGAACTTAACCTTGATGGTACGGTAATCCCTTCACTGATATTTGGTGAGCAAATGTCGAAACAGGGCAGGGGCGTTATCCTAAACTATTCATCAATGGCATCGTTAAGGGCTATAAGCAGGGTTGCTGGCTACTCAGCAGCCAAGGCTGCAGTTGATAATTTTACCAGGTGGATGGCTGTTGAAATGGCAACAAAATTCGGTGATGGGATCAGGGTAAATGCCATTGCACCCGGATTTCTTGTGACAAATCAAAACCGTGAACTACTTATTGAAAATGATGGTTCACTGACAGACAGGGGAGAGAATATTATCAGGCAGACTCCCTTTGGCCGCTTTGGTGAGCCGGAGGAGATCACGGGTACCGTTTTATGGCTAATCTCTGATGCCTCAAGCTTCGTTACCGGGGCAGTTATCCCAGTTGACGGAGGTTTCTCAGCTTACAGCGGGGTATAGGTGTACGACTCAATCCATTTTCTTGCGTTTATGAATGCCTGTATCCATGGTGTCACCTCGTCTTTTTTTCTTTCTTCCGGGTACCAGGCACACTGCCAGGGCATAAATGATCTTTCAAGATGGGGCATCATGGCCAGGTGCCTGCCATCATGTGAGCATACAGCCGCAGCATTATATTCTGAACCGTTTGGATTGGCCGGGTAGGTGCTATGGTGGAATTTAATAGGGATACTGTAAGCTGATTCGTCATAGGGCAGGTCAAACCGACCTTCTCCATGTGCAACCCATATGCCCAGTTTCATTCCTTTCATGCCATTAAGCATAATTGAATTACTCTCACGGATATTAACGATAAGGAAAGCTGACTCAAACTTACCGGAAGCATTATGCAGCAATGAAGGTTTCAGTTCATGTTCAGGATAAATAAGGTTCAGCTCTGCCATCAGCTGGCAGCCGTTGCATACACCCAGGCTCACGGTATCGTCACGCTTATAGAAGTTCTCAAGTGAGATCCTGGCTTTTTCATTATACCTGAATGCCCCTGCCCAGCCCTTTGCTGAACCCAGCACATCTGAATTTGAAAAACCACCGACAAACACTATGAAATTCACATCTTCAAGGTTTTCCCTGCCATTAATAAGGTCGGTCATATGAACATCCTTCACATCAAAACCTGCCAGGTACATGGCATATGCCATTTCCCTGTCACCATTAACTCCTTTCTCGCGTATTATGGCAGCTTTAACTCCCCCGGATTTACGTTTGCCGTGAGCTATGCCCAGGTCTTTGAGCCTTCCTGTAAAATCATTCATATCATATACAAGCCCGTGGTTATTGTAGTTTTCATATCTTTCAAGGGCCAATTCCCTGCCACACTGTTTCCTGTCAAAGAGATATGAAGTTCTGAACCACTTAGTCCTCAGTTCATCAATATCAAAAGTATACTCATTCCCTGCCCTGGAAATGAACACTGCCCTTCTGGCAACCGGCTTCCCGATTGAATAATAAGAGATCCCATTATCCAGCAATATTTCTGCTACTTCATCTTCATTTTCAACCTGGATTATTATACCAGGGTTTTCGCTGAAGAGCAGCTTTATCATATCATCTTCGTTTACAGCATCAAGGTTTATACTTATTCCCCCTTCAGTACTTGCAAAACACATTTCCAGGAGGGTTGTAATCATACCACCCGCGGAGATATCGTGGCCGGCAATTATTTTTTCATCATTAATAAGATCCTGTACGGTATTGAATACAGTCACAAAGTAGGCAGGATCATTTATTGTTGGTGTTTCTGTGCCTATCCTGTTACGTACCTGTGCAAAGCTGCTGCCACCCAGCCTGCATGAATCGCGGCTCATGTCAATATACAACAGGCTTGTCTCAGAGTCTGCTACCATAACGGGCTCAATACTTTTCCTGACATCTGTTACCTCAGCAGCGGCTGATATTATTACGGTACCCGGGGAGTATACAATATCATCCGTATATTTCTGGGTCATTGACAGGCTATCTTTTCCTGTTGGTATATTTATGCCAAGGCTTATTGCAAAATTACTGGCAGCCTCCACGGCCTCATATAGTCTTGCATCTTCACCCGGGTTTTTACATGGCCACATCCAGTTAGCTGAGAGGGATATTCCTGAAATACCATTCTCCAAAGGAGCCCATATTATATTGGTAAGAGCTTCTGCGATTGACAGTACTGATCCGTGTGCAGGATTTATCAGGCCAGCCAGGGGCGCATGGCCAACAGATGTAGCAAATCCTTTAATGCCCCTGTAGTCCAGTGCTATCGCACCCAGGTTGTTTAGAGGAAGTTGCAGTTCGCCCACACATTGCTGTTTGGCTATTCGCCCGGTAACCGAGCGGTCAACCTTATTGGTCAGCCAGTCTTTACAGGCAACTTCTTCAATCTGCATCACCTGGTTTATATAATAATACAGGTCATCTATATTATATTCCACTTCATTGTACGAAGGTTTAATGCTTTGATCCCTCATTACTGTCTGCGGGGGATCTCCAAAGAAAGAAGTAAGTTGCAGGTCAATTGGTTTGTCACCGGTTTCTGAATTTTCGAAGGTGAACTGGTGATCGCCTGTCACTTCACCTATTATATAAATGGGAGCTCTTTCTCTTTCGGCGATACTGATCAACTTATCCACATCCTTTTTCTTTATGACCAGTCCCATTCTTTCCTGGGACTCATTACCTATGATCTCCCTTGCAGAGAGGGTAGGGTCTCCTGCGGGCAATTTACTTATATCTATTTTACCTCCTGTTGCTTCAACCAGTTCTGAAAGGCAATTCAGATGTCCTCCTGCTCCATGGTCGTGCAGTGAAATAATAAGATTCTCTTCAGATTCACCCATGGCGCGCAGGGCATTATAAACCCTTTTCTGCATTTCCGGGTTAGCTCTCTGTACCGCATTAAGTTCAATAGCGCTGTCGTACCGGCCTGTATCAACGCTGGATACCGCTCCTCCGCCCATACCTATGCGGTAATTGTCGCCACCGAGCAATATAATAAGATCTCCTTTCCCGGGAATATCTTTTTCACTATCCTTCAATGTACCAAAGCCTATACCGCCGGCCAGCATTATTACCTTATCATACCCCAGTTTCCTGGAATTTTCAGTATGCTCAAATGTCAGTAATGATCCGCATATCAATGGCTGTCCGAACTTATTACCAAAATCGCTTGCCCCGTTTGATGCCTTTATGAGTATATCTTCAGGGCTCTGGTAGAGCCATTCCCTGGGTTTGTTTGCTGTTTCCCAGTCTCGCCCATCAGAAGTACGCGGGTATGAGGTCATATAAACGGCTGTTCCTGCAATGGGGAAAGCGCCTTTGCCACCTGCGATCCTGTCGCGGATTTCTCCGCCCGTGCCTGTTGATGCACCGTTAAAAGGCTCCACCGTGGTTGGGAAGTTATGGGTTTCGGCTTTGAGGGACAATACTGTTTCAACTTCCCTTACCATGAAAAAATCAGCTTTATCCTGTGTCTCCGGGGCAAATAGTTCGGTTACCGGACCACGGGCAAAAGAACAGTTATCCTTGTAAGCCGATACTATCTTATTCGTGTTGGTAAGAGTTGTTTTCTTGATGAGGTTAAAAAGTGTTGACTCCTTCTCCCGGCCATCAATGATAAACTTACCGTTGAATATTTTATGGCGGCAATGCTCGGAGTTTACCTGTGAAAAACCAAACACTTCACTGTCGGTTAGTTTCCGGTCAAGCGACCTGCTTAATTCTTCCAGGTACTTAATTTCCTCATCACTCAGGGCAAGCCCTTCAGATTTATTATATACAGCGATATCGTCAATCTCAAATACCGGTTCCGGGATACGGTCGATATGAAAAATATCCTGACCAAGAGCCCTGTACATATTTTGCAGCATGGGATCATATGTGCTGTCAGGGCTTTCAGTGATAAAGAATTCTTCAATCCTGATGATCCCCTTAATACCCATGTTCTGTGTTATTTCTACTGCGTTTGTACTCCAGGGAGTTACCATTTCCTTCCGCGGACCAATAAAATATCCTTCAATCCGGTCACTTTCAGGTTTAACTTTTGTTCCAAAAAGCCATAAAAGCTTTTCAGAATCCTGTTCTGTTAAATCATTCTGGCTGTCTACTGCAATTATTTTACCGGGAACCTTGAAGAAATAAATCATTATTACAATTTAATATTTTGGTAATAAGTATTTTGACAAAAAAGTTGATCTTTCCGGGGTGCATAACAAAGATAATATAATATGGGATAATTGAATACTGGAACCGAGCCCCGAGAATTCGGGGCGAGCTCGCGAGTCCCGAATCTTTGATTCGAGGATCCTCGAAAAGCAAGCGCTTTTCGGGACGGCCAGTGATTGTGGCTGGCGGGGGCGAGCAATACTGGAACCGATCAGCGTGAGCTTGCCGCAGGCAAGCGAGTGCTGCTCGGTTCGCATCTCGCATCTCATAATTCATCTATTCTTATAAACCCGCTGCGTTTCAGCAGGGCTTCCAGTGAAGGTTCTTTGCCACGAAACTTCCTGTATAGTTCCATTGGTTCAGCAGTACCGCCTTTTTCCAGGATATTTTCACGGAATGAGTCTGCGGTTTTCCTGTCAAAGATGCCATTTTTTTTAAAAAGGCTGAATGCATCGGCATCCAGTACTTCCGCCCACTTATATCCGTAATATCCAGCAGCGTAACCCCCTGAAAACAGGTGGCCGAATGAGCAGCTCATATTTGTTCCAACAACAGGGCTGAGCAGTTCAGTTTTTTTCATTCCTTTCTTCTCAAAATTGTCGACATCAGGTATTACATCTTTTTCAATGGTATGCCAGGCCATATCCAGGAAACCAAAGCCCAGTTGTCTGTTACAGGCGTATCCTTCATTAAAAACCATTGATTCTTTTATCTTATATATTAACTCTCCTGGTATTTTTTTTCCTGTTTTGTAATGCCTGGCCCAGGAATCCAGCCACTCTTTTTCGTAGGCCCAGTTTTCCATCAGCTGCGATGGCAGTTCGACGAAATCCCTTGATACATTTGTTCCCGACAGGCTCCTATAGTGGCATTTTGACATCATTCCATGGAGTGCGTGACCGAATTCATGCAGGAAGGTAGTCAGTTCAGAATGGGTTATCAGGGCAGGCCTGCTTGATGATGGTTTACTGAAATTAGTGACGAGTGAAATAACAGGACGGTTATCATGGCTGTTGCTCTGGTACTGGTCACGATAGGCTGTCATCCATGCTCCGCCACTTTTCCCATTCCTGGGATAATAATCAAGGTAGAGCACTGAAACATGTTCACCATCTCTGCCAGTTACATTAAATGCTTTTACATCCTTATGGTAACGGGGCAGGTCATCTCTTTGTTCAAATTGCAGTCTGTAAAGATCAGCAGACAGTTTTAATATGGCTTTCTCCACCTCCGCAAGGTTGAAATAGGGTCTTAATGTCTCATCATCAATATTGAATTTGCTTTTCTTCAGTTTCTCGGAGTAATAGGCCCAGTCCCATCTCTCAACCTCTCCGCTGTGATTATTATCTGCTGCATAGGAACTTACCTCTTTAAGATCCCTGAGCGCATATTCACGTGATTCACTGTGCATTTCTTCAAGGAAATCCATCACTTTGCCCGGGCTGTTAAGCATCCTGTCTTCGAGAACAAATTCAGCAAAATTACTGAAGCCAAGCAGTACTGCTTTCTCTCTCCTCAGGCTAACTATCTTTTTTACTATTTCACGGTTATCATTCTGCTCTTTACCAAAGGCTCTTGAAGAGTATGCCCTGTACATCTCTTCCCTCAGCTGTCTTTTTGCTGAATACTGCACAAAAGGGATATAACTGGGGAAATGGAGGGTGAAAATCCATCCATCTCTTCCACTGTTTTTTGCCTCTTCGGATGCTGTTTCAATAATACCGTCAGGTAATCCTTCAAGGTCATTTTCATTGGTAATATGAAGAAAAAAAGCATTGGTTTCTTCCAGTACGTTTTCCTCGAACCTTAGTGAGAGGGAAGCCAGTTCTTCGTTTATTTGCCTGAACCTTTCGCGCCTTGAATCCTCAAGTCCGGCACCACCTTTTATAAAATTCCTGTATGTCTTCTTCAGGAGCATTTTCTGCTCGTTATCGAGCTTGAAGGAAGACTGTTTGTTGTATACTTCTTCCAACCTGGCAAATAGTATGCGGTTCAATGTAATATCGTTCTGGAACCGTGACAGAAGGGGCGATACTTCCCTGGCAGTTGCCTGAATATCCCTGTTTGTCTCTGCGCTGTTAAGGTTAAACAGTATTGAAGATATCTCATCAAGCCTTATTCCTGCATTATCAAGAGCTTCAACAGTGTTTTCAAAAGAAGGAGGCTCATTGCTCCCGTTTATTTTATTGATCTCCTCTTTGGCCATGTCTATTGATCCTTCGATGGCCGGCCTGAAATGGGCTGGTTTAATAAGTTCAAAAGGAGGTAAATTAAAAGGTGTTGTCCATTCTGCAAGAAGGGGATTATTCATAGCCTTTTTATAATATAACAGTTATTCAGGGTCAAAGTTTAGTAAGCAAAATTATGATTTTTAATATAGAATCACACCGGTAATTATGCACACTGAATAAAAAAATAATGTTATGTTTGTAAGCATATATGATATATATTTGTAAAATCATGGTAAATAATATTATAATAACATATTTTACTATTTAAAATGAATAAAAATGATGCACATGTTAGGTTGAATGAGCGTATCAGGGAACTTGAACTTGAAAATGACTCATTAAAGAAAAAAATTACAGACCAGAAGATAGAAATAGATGAAATACTGCGTTCACTTGAAAGATATAAGCTTATTGCTGACTTTGCGCACGACTGGGAGATGTGGTTTCGACCTGACAGGAGCTTTGAATATATTTCGCCTTCATGCGAAAACCTTACCGGTTATGCTGCAGGAGAAATTATCAATAACCCGGATATCCTCGATGATATTATTTATCCGCCTGATCTTGACGACTTCAGGAACTTTATTTCTGATTCATTGAATTTTGTGGACATACGCCAATTACTTAATTTCAGGATACTGACACGCACCAAGCAGATAAGATGGTGTGAGATTAAATGCAGGGCTGTATATGACAGCAGGGGGAAATACCTGGGGCAGAGGGCATCGGTAAATGATGTTACACGCTTGATGCAGGCTCTTGGCGAAATAAAGAATCTTTCGGCAGATAAGGAATATGATGCCAGGATAAGGGACCGTTACATGAGGGAGATTGAAGATAAAGACAGGGAACTAGTCAGCCAGCTTATGGTTCTGTCAAATAAGAATGAGACATTACAGTATATAAAAACAAATCTGAATGAACATATAAAAACCTGTAAACCTGAAGAAAGGCGGGTGTTTATAAAAATGATCAATCATATTAACAGCACATTGTTATCAACTGATAACTGGGAAAATTTCATGTTACATTTTAAAAAAATACATCCGGGGTTTTTCAGCAGACTTCAGGCCAGGTTTCCTGAGCTCACAAGTAAAGACCTTAAACTCTGCAGCTATCTTCGGCTGCATATGACAACAAAGGAAATTGCAGGACTAATGAACATTACCCCCCAGAGCGCGGAGATTAGCCGGGTTAGATTAAGAAAAAAACTAAAACTGACACGAAAAGATAACCTTGTGGATTATATAACACGGATTTAAAGTTAGGTTTTGTTTATAATGAAAAATAATAAGTTAGGTAAATACATGTATCTAAAATATTGAATAAGAGATATTAAAAATAATATTGTTAGGTATCTAATTTATATTGTTATGTTTTTATTAGGTTGTATTTTTGATTTTATCCAGTATAATCAATTATTTTAGCTGGGTAACAAAAAGCAAAAAATAAAATCAAATGCAACAACCTACTTCAACCGAAGTTAAATACAGGAAATTATCAAGCGAGGAGATAGGGCAGTTAATAATGCAGGGATGCACCTGTGATAACTGGGATTTTATTGAAGTAGACAGGCGTTTCACAGCTGATAATATTAGAAATTCACATTTCTCAGGCCATATTAAGCTTGGTTTTTTTGACAGCGAGGTAGAGCTGTTCGGAGGTGTAGTATTCAGAACGGGAATATATAATGCCTGGCTGAATAATTGTATTGTTGATGATAATGCTTTAATCCATAATGTTAGCAGTTATATTTCCAATTATCATATTGAATCGGATGTTGTAATACATAATATAAATACCCTTGCGGTAAGTAACAGAACTTCCTTTGGTAACGGAATAAGGATTAATGCGATCAGTGAGGATGGCGGCCGTGAGGTTACTATTTTTGATCATCTTACCACGCATCTGGCATATATCCTTAGTATGTACCGTCACAGGAAGAAGCTTGTAAAGGTAATAGAGGGTCTGATAACTGATTATGTTGAATATATTTCAGACAGCCGTGGTGTTGTACAGAGAGGATCAACACTCATCAATTGTGGAAGTATAAAGAATGTGAAAATTGGCCCTGCTGCACACATTGAGGGAATACAGAAGCTTAATAATGGTAGTATAAACAGTTCATATGAGGATCCCGTGCATATAGGTGAAGGTGTCATTATGGATGATTTTATAGTCTGCTCGGGTTCTGAAATAAATGATGCCACTCTTATTTCAAGGTGCTTCATCGGTCAGGGTTGCATACTTGATAAGCATTATTCAGCTGTTGATTCACTGTTCTTTGCGAATTGTCAGGGCTTTCATGGTGAAGCATGCTCTATTTTTGCAGGTCCTTACACTGTCACGCACCATAAATCAACCCTCCTTATTGCAGGTCTCTTTTCTTTTCTGAATGCAGGGAGCGGTTCAAACCAGAGTAATCATCTTTACAAGCTGGGACCTATTCACCAGGGGGTAATTGAGCGTGGTGTAAAAACAACAAGTGACTCATATCTTTTATGGCCCAGCCATGTTGGAGCATTCTCATTAGTAATGGGTCGTCATTACAAGCATTCAGACACTTCTCTTTTTCCATTTTCATATCTCATAGAGAGCAATGATGAAAGTATACTCGTACCTGCCATAAACCTGAAAAGCATTGGCACTATCCGTGATTCAAAAAAATGGCCGAAGCGTGACAGGAGGAGGGGACATAATAAACTGGACCAGATCAATTTCAACCTGCTGAGCCCATATACTGTTCAGAAGATGATAGCTGGCAGGGAGATACTGCTTAACATAAAAAAAGATTCGGGTGAGGATGCGGAAATTTATACATGGCAAAGAATGAAGATAAGGAAAAATGCTGTTGACAGGGGCATCCATCTGTATGAGCTTGCGATATATAAATTTCTTGGCAATTCACTTATTACCCGCCTGCAGCAGCAAAAATTCACTGACATGAATAGCCTTCGCAAGGTACTTGAAAAAGATACCCCGGTGGGATCAGGCAGGTGGATTGACCTCTCAGGGCTGATATGTCCTGCTGAGGCCCTTGAAGGTCTGCTGCAGTCAATTGAAAAGAAAAGGATTAGTACTATAGAAGAGATTAATGCATATTTTATTTCAATTCACAATAACTACTATAACTACGAGTGGTCATGGGTTTGTGAAGCATTCAGATCATTCATGGGTAAGGATGTTATGAATCTCAGCAGTGAGGAAATTACAGAGATTATTAAGAGGTGGCTTGATGCAGTGCTGACAATAGATAAATACCTGTATGAGGATGCCAGTAAGGAATTCTCACTTCTGAAAAGGACCGGGTTTGGGATCGATGGAGAAGAGGCGGATAAGGAGCTTGATTTTGAATCGGTCCGTGGTGAATTTGAAACAAACCAGATGGTGATCTCAATAAGAGAGCATATGGATACAAAACAGAAACTGGGGGAAGAAATAATATCAGGTTTAATGTCAATAAAAAATTAAGAAATATGTGTGGAATAATAGGGTATACAGGTAGCAGGCAGGTCAGGGACATCCTGATTGACGGTTTGCTCAAGCTTGAGTATCGTGGATACGACAGCGCAGGAATAGCCATTCATAATGGCATACTGAGAGTTATTAAGAGCCCCGGTAAAGTGAGTAAGCTGGTTGAGCTACTACCACGAAATCTGGAATCTACAACAGGCATTGCACATACACGCTGGGCAACGCATGGCGAGCCATCAGAAATAAATGCACACCCTCATACCTCCGGATCGGGTAAACTCGTAATGGTACATAATGGTATAATTGAAAATGCCCCGGCAATTGAATCTTACCTGGTAGAAAAAGGGTATTCATTTGTCAGTGAAACCGATACAGAAGTATTGCTCAATCTGATAGACTATGAGTATGATCTTTGTGAAGGGGATTTACTGAGAGCAATGATAAGGTCATTTGAAAAAATTGAAGGAAGTTATGCACTGGCAATAATAGAAAAAGACAGGCCGGGCAGGATAACCATATGCCGTAAAGACAGTCCACTGATAATGGGCATTGACGATACAGGATATTTTGTTGCTTCTGATATTTATGCAGTGTCTGATTATACTGGTAAATTCGTTTTCCCCGATAATAATGATATTATCATTGTTGACAAGGAGGAAGGAGTGAGGACGTATGATGGTAATGGTAAAGAGAAAGAGCTCAAAATATGTAATTTCACAGCCAGGAAGAAGAACCCTGACCGTACAGGGTATAATCATTTTATGGAGAAGGAAATATATGAGCAGCCACAGATTATATCTGATCTGGCCAACTCCATTCTGGTAATAAACGGGCAGTCTGTATCCGGGAGTTCGCTGTCAGAATTAGTGCCTGGTATAAGGCGCATTACCATACTTGGTTGTGGCACATCATGGCATGCGGGTCTTATTGGGAAGTACCTGATTGAAAAACATGTTAGGATACCCGTAAATGTTGAGTATGCATCCGAATTCAGGTACAGGGATCCTGTTATAGAACCTGAAGATCTTGTTATATCTATATCTCAGTCTGGCGAAACTGCAGATACTATTGCTGCAAACAAGCTTGCACTGGACGCAGGAGCTATAACTCTCGGAATATTGAATGTCAGGAATTCGACTCTTGACAGGGACACCCATTTCCAGATTTACCTGGACGCAGGTGATGAAATAGGGGTTGCATCCACCAAAGCCTATACTGCCCAGATAGTACAGCTGTCAAGGCTTACAGCCTTACTCTCCTGTATAAGGGGTAATGGTAGTACTGCAGGTGATATGAACAGTGCCTTGACAGGTGTTTCGACAAGCATGGAGGCAGTATTGGCTAATGCAGACAAAATATCACAACTTGCTTCAAAATATGCTTTCAGTAATAATTTCCTGTTCCTCGGCAGGGGGCTCAATTTCCCCACTGCCCTGGAGGGAGCGCTTAAGCTTAAGGAGATCAGTTATATACATGCTGAAGGGTATCCAGGTGCCGAAATGAAACACGGGCCAATAGCCCTCATAGATTTTAATTTCCCGACGCTGGTTGTATTAACAGACAGGGAGAGCAGACCAAAAATGCTTTCTAATATCAAGGAGATTAAAGCCCGTAAGGGGCGAGTAATTGCGATTATTAACGAGGATGATGAAAGTGCTGAACAACTTGTTGATGACGTTATAAAGGTTCCTTCTGTACCTGATATAGTATCACCTTTGATATCAGTAATCCCACTTCAGCTGTTTGCTTATTATGCTGCCCTTTTAAGAGGCTGTAATGTTGATCAGCCACGCAACCTGGCAAAATCAGTAACTGTGGAATAATCAGTCATCCTGAGGGAGCAAAGCCCTCCTTCGCCGGAGGTTATTGAGGGCGAAGCGAGCGCGGACTCTTCCCCCGAATCCTCGGGGTCAGAGTGACAGCTCTTAGAATGGAAGATCATCCATTTCTTCGCTCTCAGGTGGCATATCATCGAGCAGCGGGGGAGGAAAATCATCAACCGGGGCATTATCAGAACCGGCTTTTTCTATTCTCCATGCATCAAGATTTGTGAAGTAGCTCACTTTACCATCTTTCTCCCACTTGTTACCTTTTATATTAAACGAGACTTTAACGTTTTCATTCAGGAAGCTTTCGTCGATAATATCTGTTCTGTCCTGAATGCACTGGAATTTAATATAATCCGTAAATTCCCGTCCTGAATTGCCAGCTTCAGAAACCTCAATAACAAATTCTCTTTTCTTAAAACTTTCACCTCTTTGTTGTACGGGGCCTATATCTATTACTTTCCCTGATAATTCAAATGACATTTTTATTCCTCTTTGTTGATTACATCCAGGAGTTCAACTTCAAAAACAAGTGTTGAAAAAGGTTTAATAGCCTGCCCTGCTCCCTTTGTTCCGTAGCCAAGTTCATAAGGAATATAAAACATAAATTTTGAACCTTCCGGCATAAGTTGTAATCCTTCGGCCCATCCTTTGATCAGTGTACTTGGTTTAAACTGTGCAGGCTCACCTCTTTGGACAGAACTGTCGAATATCGTATCATTAATAAGTTTACCGGTATAATGAACCAGAACAGTATCTCTGATTCCAGGTTTGGGGCCTTCACCCATTTTCAGGACTTTATACTGCAGTCCTGACTCAGTGGTTATTACGCCTTCCTTCTCCTTGTTCTTTTCAAGGAATTCCCTGTTTTCAGCAAGATAATCCTTGTATTCTTCTTCGAGTTGTTTTTCCTGGCGTTCCTGCATAACCATCATTATATAACCACCAGCCGCAGCATCAATAAAAATAGAATTACCCTCTTTTGCATCCAGCATACCTTTTGCCAGGTACATGGGATCAACCTCAATTTCGCTCCTTGTCGTAAGGTTGTAATAGATATCCACACCAAAGGCATAGGCAAGCGAATCATCCTGGTTTTCAAGCTTTAAATTTTCAACTCCTTTATTTGAACAGGCACCTGATATAACTACCAGTGCCACAAGCATAACAAAAACATTGAATCTCATGTACTTTTATTTTTTGGTTTAAAATTTGCGCTAAGATAATATTTTCTTATTTGATTAACAGTTAAAGAAATGTGAAAATTAGTCAGCTTATTTTAACAGCCCGGGTAATATGTCTTTTCCCCGGTGGGCCATACGGGTTTTTCACACTGAAACCAAGTTTTCTCAGGTCTCTCTTCAACTGCCCCTTTGCCGAGTATGTCACAAAAATACCATCTGGTTTTATTAATGAAGCCACCTTGGACAATACATCGTATGACCACATCTCAGGTTGCTTGTCAGGTGCAAAAGCATCATAGTACACAATATCAAAAATCATATCAATATCGGCCTCCCTTAAGTCTTTCTCTATTTTCAAAAGGCTGAAATTATTACTTATACTGCAGGGTATCCCCCATCTGCATTCATGCAATAAATCAAAATATGATCCTTCATTCCCGGGGAATAATGTACTGTAATTAAGCTTTTTATAAACACTCTCGGGTAAAGGGTTTTTTTCAACGCTTACATAATCAACCATCCTTTTATCATTAATTGATTCAAGAAGGGTAAGCAGGGCATTAAGGCCTGTGCCGAAACCCAGTTCAAAGATTTTGACGGGATTACAGGCGACTGATTTATACCCTGCCTCTATGAATACATGCTTTGATTCCCTGACGGCGCCAAATTTTGAATGGTAATGTTCATCCAGTTCCGGGACATACAGTGTATTTGATCCGTCAGAAGTTGAAATAATTTTTAGCATTATAATATGAGATATTCCTGACCATATCGGTAACTATATCCTTGTCATCGGGAAATAATCCTTTTTCCACTCTTCTGCCTGTCATGTTACAGAGAATCCTTCTAAAGTATTCATGCCTGGGAAAAGAAAGGAAACTTCTGGAGTCGGTGGTCATTCCCACGAATCTGCCCAGCAGTCCGTAACAGGCTACTGTATTAAGTTGTTTTTCAATGTCTTCCAGGTTATCAAGAAACCACCATGCCGGACCGTATTGTATCTTACCTGGCATACATGACTGGAAATTACCGGCCATTGAGGCAATTACTTCATTAGCGGAGGGGTTCAGATTATATAATATACATGGGGGTAGTTTGTTTTCGCGATCCAATGAATTGAGTAGTGCAGCAAGGCCCTGAGCCTGCTTTTCATCGCTTATTGAATCAGCTCCCCCATCAGGTCCGTAAATTTTAAATATACGGGTACTATTATTCCTCAAGGCGCCCAGGTGCAGCTGCATTGTCCATCCATTCAGGGAATATAGTGTTGCCAGCTCTCTCAATACTGCTATTTTGAATTTACCTGCCTGTTCAGCGTTAATTTTATTGCCGCTGCGAGCTTTGTTAAAGATCTTGCGTATATTTGTAAGTGAGAAATCAGCCACAGGGAGGCTTGTGAAGGAATGATCGGATATCTTACAGCCATGACGGGCAAAATATTCAATTCTTTTGGCTAATGCCAAAAGAAAATGGTCATAACTCTCTGTATCGGACGATGAAATATCAGCCAGCCCGTCAAGGTATTTATTAAAGGACAGGCTGTCATCTATATTAAGGGCCCTGTCGGGTCTGAAACCAGGTAATACCATGAACCCGGGGTCTTTTCCCTTTATTTTCCTGTGATATTCAAGATTATCAACAGGATCATCGGTTGTACATAAAACTTCAACGTTGAATTTCCTCAACAAACCCTGAACAGAATTTTCGGAAAAGGCCAATTGCTCATTTGCCTGCTCCCATATCTCCTCAGCTGTTGACGGACTTAATAAAATATCAATATCAAAGTACCGTTTCAATTCCAGGTGCGACCAGTGATATACTGGGTTTCCTATAGCATGGGGGATTGTCTCAGCCCATTTCATAAACTTTGCCCTGGCCGGTGCATCGCCGGAACAATACTTCTCGTGTATACCGTTGGCCCTCATTAATCGCCATTTGTAATGGTCATTCTCAAGCCATGCTTCAGTTATGTTATTAAATTGCCTGTCTTTTGCTATATCCTCAGGTGACAGGTGGCAGTGATAATCAATAATCGGAAGTTCAGATATATAGTTGTGAAACAGGTTCCTTCCGCTTGAAGTCTCCAGCAGAAAATCATCATTAATAAAATTCGGCATATTTTTTTCGTGAATTTACTAATTCTCCTGGAAAAATCTGATGCTGACATAGTTTAAATAATATCTCTTATTATATGAGTAATGACGGGAAGACCATTCCTGTCAGGATGTTCATTTTTTCTTAATATAAATAAATGTATGGTAGTCCTGTTTTTTTTACTTTTGTTTGATATTCACTTACCCAAAAAAATATGCATATGGCAATAGATATTCATTTAAAAGCAGCTGATAATATCAGGCTGCTTACTATGGCTATGGTGGAAAAAGCTAAATCAGGACATCCCGGCGGAGCAATGGGAGGGGCAGACTTCATTCATATACTTTTTTCGGAATATATGAGATTTGACCCTGACAGGCCGGATTGGATTCATCGCGACAGGTTTTTTCTGGACCCGGGCCATATGTCGCCAATGCTTTATTCAGTTCTTACATTATATGGAATCCTTTCAATTGATGATATAAAGAATTTCAGGCAATGGGGCAGTGTAACACCAGGTCATCCCGAAGTTGATTTCAGCCGGGGCATAGAAAATACATCGGGTCCTTTGGGGCAGGGACATACCAATGCCGTGGGTGCTGCCATAGCGGAAAAATTTCTTGTGCAACGCTTTGGGGACTGGATATCTCATATCATATATACTTTTATTTCTGATGGCGGCATACAGGAAGAAATCTCCCAGGGAGCAGGTAGGATAGCGGGTCACCTCGGGCTGGGCAACCTGGTAATGTTCTATGACAGCAATGATATACAGTTATCAACTGAGACGAATGTAGTTACATCTGAAGATACGGCTGCTAAATACAGGGCATGGGGCTGGCATGTTGTTACTATAGATGGGCATAATCATTCGGAGATAAGGGAAGCTCTTGATGCATCAATGATGGAGAAGGACAGACCAAGCCTGATAATTGGGAGGACAATAATGGGGAAGGGGCTGGTAGATGATGATGGCAATTCATTTGAAAAAAAGACCTCAACGCATGGTCAGCCAGTAAGCAAGGCAGGGGCTTCTTTTGAGAAATCGATGAGAAACCTGGGAGGAGATCCTGAAGATTCCTTTAATATTTTTGATGATGTGAAAATCCTTTATGAGGATATTATTGGCAGGAAGAGGGAACAGGTGAGTTCGTTCAGAAAAAAGGAAAAGGAATGGTCTGAAAACAATCCCGCACTTGCTGCCAGACTGAAGAATTTTTTCTCGGGGAGGGCACCTGATATTGATTACAGCGAGGTGGAACAAAAGGAAGGTATAGCCACCAGGGCTGCATCTTCAGCCGTCCTTGCATTCTTTGCAGATAAAATTGAGAATATGATTGTCTCCTCTGCCGACCTGGCTAATTCTGACAAAACGGATGGGTTCCTCAAGAAGACTTCTGTGCTCAGAAAGGGAGACTTCTCCGGCCAGTTCCTGCAGGCAGGGGTTTCTGAGCTGACACTTGCGGCCATAATGAACGGAATAGCCCTGCATGGCGGGGTAATACCTGTTTGCGGTACTTTCTTTGTGTTTTCTGATTTCATGAAGCCTGCGGTGAGACTGGCTGCCCTGATGGGACTACCCGTTAAATATGTTTGGTCACATGATGCTTTCAGAGTGGGAGAGGATGGCCCTACCCACCAGCCCGTTGAGCAGGAAGCACAAATCAGGTTACTTGAACATCTTAAAAACCACTCAGGGGAAAGTAGCATGCTGGTGCTCAGACCTGCCGATGCTGCCGAAACAACAGCATGCTGGCAGATGGCCCTTGAAAATACAGGAACACCAACAGCCCTGATCCTGTCACGGCAAAATATAGCGGACCTGCCCTCAGCCGGCAACAGGTATAAGGATGCACAGGGAGTACGTAAAGGAGCTTATATTGTTGCAGACAGTAATGGAAAACCTGATGTCGTATTGCTTGCCAGTGGTTCTGAAGTGAGTACACTTGTTGAAGGTGCAGCACTTTTGCGCGAGCGGAAGAATTTGAATATAAGAATAGTGTCGGTGCCTTCTGAAGGTTTATTCAGAAGACAGGATAAGGATTACCAGGATTCAGTATTACCGGTCGATGTGCCACGTTTTGGCCTGACGGCCGGGTTACCGGTAACCCTTTTGGGACTGGCAGGTGGTAATGGCAGGATATGGGGACTTGAACAATTTGGTTACTCAGCACCATATAAAGTGCTTGATGAGCAATTCGGGTTTACGCCGGAGAATGTATATAAACAGGTTAGGGACCTGCTATCATTATGATTAGCAGGTAATCATGAACCGAGCCCTGAGAATTCGGGGCGAGCTCACGAGTCCCGAATCTTTGATTCGAGGATCCTCGAAAAGCAAGAGCTTTTCGGGACAGGCTGTGATTGTGGCTGGTGGGAGCGAGTAATTATGAATTATTGTTTATAAAATCAAAAATCTCGTCAATTTCAGTTGATTCCGGCAGGGCAGCTTTTATTTTCTCAAGGTAACGGCGTTGCTTTACCAGTTCAAGACTTGGTTTAAAGTTAATATCAAAGATCCATCCTGCCTGGAGCAGCTTGAAGTCATTCAGGTTCCTGACATTTTTCATGTGTACGGCTTGTCTATTTTTTAAGTCCCTTAATACTTCTTCTGAAAATCCGGGAGTGTCAGGTAGTTCCAGTTCAAGTGCTGGATTTCTTTTCCCGTCTTTCCTTTGATAATAATCTGTGACAACTTTCCAGATATCTAGCTTGTCAGCATCACGCAGAAGTTTTGAATAGAATAGGCAGGTTTCCGTTTCTTCCACTGGCAAGAAAGGATAATTATGATATTTTATCGATCTTTTTATCAAATATTGCGTTGTATCATTAAATTGTTTAAGCAACCCGGTCCTTTCCAGTATATCTATACCCAGTTCAGCATGATTTTCGGATTTACTATCCATGAAAGTTTTGTACCGTGAATACTGTTCAAAACGACCTATATCATGCAGTAATGCTATTATTTCAGCCAGCCGCAACTCGTCATCATTTAATCCCAGCTTTTCCCCTATTTTCAGGATCTCTTTGCATACCCTGCTGGTATGATCTTCCTTCAATTCTATATTTTCCTGTATTTCGGGGTCACCTTTTTTAAAGGTACCCACATAGTCAGCAAACCAGTTTTTGATTTCTGCCAGACTTTCTTTACTCACTTTTATTTGCATGCCCTTAATTTTCCCTTTTTAATTAGTTATTATCTGCTTACCGGCATTTCCTTAACTCCTATACCCGGTTCTTCAGGCATAATCCAGTGTCCGTCATGGAACCGGGATCCTGTGAATGGATCGTTGCTTATGAGCAGGGAGCCATCCAGGTCAAGCCATCTTGCGAGAGGCTGCAGTTGTACGGCTGCACTTATTGCCACAGATGATGCTATCATACAGCCAATCATTATATCAAGATTGAGGGTGCCTGCAATAATGGCCATCCGGAATGCTTCCATAATACCACCTGACTTCATTAATTTTATATTGATCCCATCATAGGCTTCTGCAACCGGTAATATATCTTTAGATGTATTCACTGCTTCGTCTGCAATAATTGGTAAAGGCGATCTTTCTTTAAGCCATTTAGTTTCTTTAATCATGCTCACAGGCATTGGTTGTTCAACAATCTCAACACCATTTCCTGCCAGCCATTCAATTTTTCTTATAGCTTCCTCTTTATCTATCCATCCCTCATTTATATCAACCCGGATTGGTTTGTCAGTAACCTGCCGGATGGTTTCTATTATTTCCTCGTCATCCCTGTTTGTTAATTTGACCTTTAAAATTTTGTAAGGATCAGCTTCCTGCACTTTCTGTTTCAATATTTCAGGTTTATCAAATCCTATAGAGAATGATGTATCCACATATTTATCCGGGTCAAGTCCAAATAACCTGTGAACAGGGATATTAAGTTTTTTTCCAAGCCAGTCGAACAGTGCTATATCAAGTGCTGCTTTTGCCGGTGATATCTCTTCGATCTCTTCATTCACCTTATCTGTCAGGTTATAAAACTTAAATGGATCGGCTTCAAGGTAAACGGGTATAATTCTTTTCAGTTCTTCAATTGTCCTGTAAGCATTCTGACCTGCTCCTGTCATATGTGAGGCTTCGCCTATTCCTGTAATGCCGTCTTTTTCGTAAAAAACAAATACATCCTCCTTAAAGTCAGTGCTTCCTCGACTGATAGTCCATGTATGGCCCAGATTGAGCTTAATTTTTCTGTAAGTAATTGATGCTTTACCATTGATATCATTTCCTTTGAATCCTTTCTTATAAGGATATATATTGCTCCCGGGAAGGATAATTGAGGTACCGGCCAATCCGGCTAAAGCAATGAATTTTTTTCTGCTTATTCTCATGGATACGATTTTTAAGGTGGCTTAAAAATACAAAAAAACAGTCAGACATAATCAGGATTGAGAGTTCCGGGATTAGGGTTCCGGGTTCCGTTTACAGTTTTAAATATATTTGCCTTGACCAGGGCTTTGTATGGTAACCAGGGATCAGGATTCCGAAAAAAATACCTTTACCGGGCCAATATTTTAATTCAAGGTTGATCGGCACGTAGCCACCATGTAATAGTACCAATAAATCCAACAATAAATGTAATAATGATAATGATGTAACTGGCTGAAACCAGCTGCATACCTTTGGTGCCATCAGCTACGGAATGAACACCCGGTATTGACCATGGGAAATATGGCCCCCAGCCCACCAATGCCACAAATTGTGCAAGGATAAGCATTACGATCACAAAAGCAATAGGAGCAACTATCCCCTTCCCAAAGGATGCTATAAACCCAACTGGAGAGCTTAGAGATACTGTCAAAACTGAGATTATGAAAAACCGGTATAGGTTCTCATGAAAAACCTGTTCTGACCAGCCGGGAATATTTATTATATAACCAATGACCAGTCCTGCAAAGAATAATACAAGGCAAAGAAAAATGCTCCAGAGGATAACGATGGCAAATTTGGATACTACTATCAAAGTGCGTGAAGCAGGTAATGCCAGAAGATCTTGTAAAGTGTGATCCATATATTCTCGGCCAAAGACCCATGAAGTGATAAATCCGAAACCAATAATTCCTATTGAAGCTATAATCTGATTTAAAAGTATGAAATATGTATTCCAGTTATTCTCACCAAACAAAGAAGCCTTAATTCCAATAATCCCAAGCTTAGAAGCTATATCAGGATGCTGGGCTAAGTACATTAGTAATCCCATCATAAAGGGGATGAATATAAAGAAGATAAATGTTATCAAAGGAACTCTCGCCCTACGAAGCTTTTTATATTCTGTTATTAGAACATTATAAAAACGATTCATTTTATCCTTGGTTTATTTTGATAGTTTTCAGGAAGAATGATTCAAGGTTTTCCTCCGCCACCTGAATACATGTAGGAGGGGAGTCGTTATTTACAAGGAGGGTGGCAATCTCCTCTGGTTTATCAATTGCATCTTTGTCTTTGATAATGATCTTATCTCCACTTAGATTGCATTCCTTATAACCCCTGGAACGTATGATATTTACAGCTTTCATTAAATCTTTTGCCTGAACATGAAGTTGTTTCTCGCAGAGGATATCCAATTCATGCTTTTTTATTTCCCTTACCAGTTTACCATGATGAATTATGCCTATGCGGCTGGCAAAAAGTGAGACTTCACCAAGTATGTGGCTTGAAATAAATATTGTGACTCCATGGTTAGCTGCCATATCTATTAACATTTCACGTATATCATGTATACCTGAAGGATCTAAACCACTTGTTGGCTCATCCAGGATTAAAATTTCTGGATGATGAATCAGGGCTTTTGCCAGTCCAAGTCTTTGTTTATTACCCTGCGAGAGATGTTTTGCTTTCCTGTTCCTGTAATGGTGTAATTGAAGCTTTTCAATGATACTGTCAACAGATTTTTTATCTTTTATAAAGCGTAAATGTCTTATTATTTCAAGGTTCTCCTTTACAGTAAGATTAGGATAGGAATACGGTATTTCCACAAGGTATCCTACTTTTTCCCATATTTCATTATGAGAGGAATTTACTTTTATACCATTTAAATATGCATTACCGCCTGATGGTTGTATCATACCAAGGAGCATCCTTATGGTTGTTGTTTTTCCGGCACCATTAAGCCCGAGAAATCCATATATTTCTCCTTTATCAAGATGCAGGTTTAGATCTAAGACAGCTTTTACATCCTTAAAGTACTTGGATAAATATTCAGTTATTATGATACTTTTCATATTGTGTTCTGCTCACTTAAAGATTTCTAATATAAGAATTGGTTATATGCCTGTTTTTCAATCATTGAAAAAGTTTATGCTTTCAGATTAAGGTAAATTACATTAAATGCGTTTCTCAAATCGTTTTCGTAGCTGCTGCTTTTGTTGTTATTAAGAAACCTGATAAATACTCCATCATTACAGTAAAGGAATAATTCTGCAATTTGACGGTTGCTTGACTGAGATTTTATTTCGCCTGAAAGGCGAGCTAACCTGATAGTCTTTTCCCAGGCTTTTACTTCCTGGTTATATAGTTCCAGTTCCAGTTTCAAGAACTCGGGGAAACGGCTTATAGCCTCAAATATTATAAGGAAGATGTTAAATGACAAATCCCCTTTTCGGGATTGACCAAACAGATTTGCGATTCTTTGAAACGAAGTACATACATTTTCAAGATACTGGTTGTAGAAGTCGAGAAGAGATTTTTGACCAAAGCTGCTGTAATCGATAGTTCCCATCGAAAAAACCATATAGGCTATCTCTTTGAATAATTCTTCTTTGCTATTAAAGTAATGATAGAATGCACCTTTAGATAAACCTGTTTTTTTAATGATGTCATTCATTGTCACTTCTTTATAGCTCTTTTGGAGAAAAAGTGTTAATGATTCCTTTATAATATGTTTCTTACTTTCATTCATAAACCGACCGTTTGGTATGCAAATATATGTTTTATCATATTCCCAAACAAGATTAAAGTGCATATCTTATTTAGATATTCATATTATTTTAATATAATACAATATATTTGATTAATATTTTTAAACGAAAACCTGATAATTATGAAAGTTGTAAAATGGATCATTATTGTCCTGCTGATAATTGTGGGACTGGTCTTTCTGATTGGATTGTTCATGCCCGGGGAAATGAAAACTTCAGCAAGTGAAGAGATTAATCTTCCTGCATCACAAGTGTTCTATTCGGTGGCAACTTTTCAAAATCGCCAGGCATGGGACCCATGGCTTGAAAAGGATCCTGATGCAAAAGTTACAATCACATCCGAACCTGGTTTTGTGGGATCAGAGTATATCTGGGAAGGTGAAAAACTCGGGAAAGGTAAAATGAAGGTTGATTCTGTTGTTCCAGGTAAGTTTGTTAAAAGCTATCTCTGGTTCAACACAGAGAAAGACAAACCTGGAGTTGTTTACTGGGACTTTCAGGAATCTGAAGGCAAAACACTTGTTACCTGGTCATTATCAGTTGAATCAAAGAATCCTTTTATGAAACTGATGAATCAATTTTACAAGGGTGCTGCAACGAAGAGTTTTAAAAAGGGTTTGGCGAATTTAAAGACATTTCTTGAAGAGAATGGAGTGGAGATGTCAAGATTGACGGATATCGAACTAAAGGAGTATCCCCCGATACATGCAATTATTGCTGAGGGTCAGGGTACAATTGAAGAAATGTCAGATCTTATGTCCAGGTTATTCGGATTGATCATGGAGGCTGTTAATACACAGGGACTGGAACCTGCGGGACCACCTTTTTCATATTATTATGACTATGATCAAAGCACAGGAGTTACAAAAGTAAAGGCCGGGATACCTCTGACCGGTACCGCTGAAAGCATGGGAGAAATCAAAGCAGTTGACTTTGAAGGGTTTAAAGGTATAAGTGGTATCCATACTGGTCCTTATGAGGACTTTGAAGCTTCTTATAATAAGTTAATGGAGGAAGCAGAGAAAATGGGATATACACTAACGTGGGAATCCTGGGAGTTTTATCATAGTGATCCCAGTACTGAACCCGATGAATCGAAATGGAAAACTGAAATAGTTTTTCCGGTGAAAGAGCCCCGCTAAGAGCGGGCTTTTTTTTATCTTAGTGGCTTCAATAAAAGAGGAGTATGGAATTAGAAATACCTGATTATATTGAGGGATTGATTTTTGATCTTGATGGAACACTGGCTAATACCATGCCATTACATATGAAAGCATGGAAACAGGCTTGCCAGAGCTACGGTATGGATATGAGCAGTAAGTTTCTGAGATCGTTCACCGGAACCCCTGGGAAAAATATTGCATATGCAGTGATAAAGTACTATTCAAAAGAAGGCATTATTGATCCTGATATTATTGCAGAAAGAAAGAAGGAGAATTTCATAAATATGCAGCACCTGGTTAAAGAGGTTAAGCCTGTTGCTGATATTGTGCGAAAATATCATGGAATAATACCTATGGCACTCGGCACTGGGGGTCACAGGGATACTGTTATTCGCACTCTTGAAGTAATAGGAATGAGGGATTATTTTGATCATATAGTTACAGCTGACGATGTAATCAATCATAAGCCTGATCCGGAGACTTTTCTTAAATGTGCTCAATTGCTGGGTATATCTCCGGGGAAAATAATGGTTTTTGAGGATGGTGACCTGGGAATAAGGGCAGCAAAGACGGCAGGCATGCATCCTGTTGATGTAAGGGGATGGTACGAATACTCCTGGTAAAGACGAAAGACAAAAGTATAAAGATAAAAGTAGAGACGCACCATTGGCGCGTCTAAGGACTTTTATCTTCTTGGCTTGAAATCCCCTTCCAGGTACATTTCCTTGCTGAGTGGTTTGAAATCACGTGAATCAGCTATCACTTTATAATCGATCCCTTCCACAAGCTGTGGTTTTGCAATGGCAGACTTGGTACCCAGTATATAATCGATAGTTGCTTGAAGCAATGGTTCATTTTCATCACCAAAAGGCAGAAGGTTTGTATAGTCTTCAGTGGCTTCAAAGTCAGGTGGCAGCCCGTTAACATATGCAAGATCAGTAAGGTCGTAAGGATCACCTGCGGAATTGACAAGCTTGAGCACTATGGGTTGCATAGCCCATTTATGATTGTTATTCAGATGACCCTGGCTGTCATAATCCTTTACAGTAATTGACCCTACATATTTACCAGTAGTGTTCTGACCTACCAGCTTTACATCAAAATAGGGTTCCAGTCCGTTTATTACCAGCTCACTAGCGGAAGCTGTCGATCTTGTCGTGATAACATATAATTCGGTTAAACCCAGATTAGAAATTGGTGTTTCCAACGTTGTTTCAGTTTCTTCAATTACGTCTGTGAAGTAATAGTTCAGTACATCTGGCCCATAGGTAGCTTTCCAGTAGGCAGTGTATTTATCATTCCATTCAGATACCGTAAATATTTTTGTATCATCTGTACTGAATATCATGCTTGCAAGGTAAATAGCTGTCTGAATAGAACCGCCTCCGTTATACCTGAGATCCAGTATCAGCCTTCCAACACCCTGGTTTTTAAAGTAATCAAATGTTTCATTAAGCTGTATATCAAAATCCGAAGTAAAAGCATTATAAACAAGGTAACCGGTAGGTACTCCACCAATGTCCAATACGTCATAGTAATATACAGGGTTTTCCTGCAGGACAACGGCTGTCATCACTTCAGTATCATCGGCTGTGTATATTATATTACCTGATATGGTTGCTTTTGTGAGGTAATAGCTTTCATTATTGATCAAAAGGTCCATGTAGTTACTAATCGTTAACTGCTCACCGTTAACCTTAAGAAAGAGGTCGCCACGTTCTAACCCTGCATCCTCTGCAGGTGAATCAGGAAGTACATACCTGATAAAACCAAAAAGGTCCTCCGAGCCTTGAAGCTGTACAAGCCTGAAATCATAGCCCATTGATTTGGAAATACCGGCAAATGAATTTTCCAATTCCTCCCAGTCGTCAACGATCCATGACCATTTGTCTATTGTCCCGTGCTGGTAAAGAAGATCATGGAAAAGACTTTCGAAGTCAATACCAAAGTTATTCAGGTATTTATAGTAATCTTCAGTTGTGTCAAAGTAACCATTGCTGAGTTTATCAACTTTATCATACCAGAGATAGACGTCTTTCAGTCCTTCATATATGAACAGGCTGATTTCATCAGGCTCTTCTACAACAGGTTCTTCATTTTCCGGGGGAATATCCTTCTCACAGGCGCTTGTTCCCAACAGGGAAATAAGCGATAGTAATAATATAATCTTATATAGAAATTTCATACGTTTAAAGCTTAAATAAATACAATTATACTTCAAAATTCAGTTATACTTCCAATTTCCAAATGTACAAAAATTATGCCTGAAGGATAATCTTAATAATATCTTAAGTTTATTACTTTGTACGGTTTTTGATGAATATATCAAAATTAATGACAAATTTGTATCTGAATTGTTCAAACAACTCTACTATTTCACAGCATGAATTATAATACCAGAAATATGAAAAGAATGCAAATTTTTATAACTATACTCATATTTGGCATTTTCAATAGCTGCGTTACACTCTTTACCAGCGAGCATGAACTCTTCCAGATAAAAGATGTTTATTACCAGTCATGGGTGGTAAGGGATCTGGAGAAAGGGACAGATGTTATTATTGAATTCAGGAACCTTGATGAAAATGTTGAGTTCGCCTCATTGGTATTCAGGGGTATAGAAGTTGATGTAAATGTCACACCCGAGGGAAGAAAAACAATAGTCAAAGGAACAATAAATACCGGCCCATCACTTATTGAGAATTATGCATATGAGGCGACCGGTTCGGATGATAGGATAAAATACAAATACCTGGGGGAGGAATTTTCTTATCCGCTTAAGAATATCAGGAGGGAGGAAACCAATTTTATTTATTGATGATCCTCTGGTTTATTAAAAGCAGATAGTCCTGACAGGGATACTGTCAGTATCATCAATATCCAGCATTGAGTTTATCAGCCTTAGCTCACGGAATCTTTTAAGACTGGCAGGTGTGATAATTTTTTCCCTTATTAGTCCCCGGTTAAGAAGATATTCTCTTTTTGTACCTCTCAGGAGAAATCCTGATGGAGTATACCATATGCGGTCATTGCCCCTTACGATAATATTTGCATACGATGTGTCGGTAATAATACCATCCTTAACCATAAGAATATCATCGCATCCATTTTTTTGCTCCAGTAACGTATTAATACCGGACCTGTTAATGAATTTATAGCTATAATCGAGGTCACCTGCTTCCACCAGTTTTAATGTTCTTATTCTTTTGATTTTATAAGGATGAAAATCAATTTTCCTTATATGATCATCATATTCTATCCTGCATTTAAACAGACCGTTCCCGGCATATGCTGGTATTATTATTTTAGTACTGAGATCAACAACCGGTCCTTTGTTAAACAACTCCTTCCTGGTTTTATTAAAGCGACTTGAGTGATAATCAATATTGAATATCTCTCCATCTAGTATTTTTATTGTTTCAACCAGCAGGGACATAGATTTTTTTAATTAGTTCCTCATACTCCTTTTCAATCTGGCTCAGAAAGGTTATGCCACCTCCACTTCTATAAACATATCCCGTGTCATTCTGTTCAATAAACCTGATCATAACAGCACTGTCAAGTTCTTTACCGTTGAATACTCCAAAGATACCAGTATAATAACCTCTGTCATCAATTTCACTTTCTTTAATAATTCTTATAGTTTCTTTCTTTGGGGCGCCGCTTATAGATCCTGCAGGCAACATTGAGGTAATAATAGTGCCTGCACGGCTTTCCCATCCAGGACCAAGTAATCCTGCTATCTCAGAACTTACCTGAAGCAGCCTGCCTTCAGGTGTGTCGATAGCATCAATATACCTGTACCTTTCCAGTATGACATTTTCAGCATTCATGCTCATGTCGTTCCTTATAAGATCCACAATGGTATTATGCTCTGATTTCTCCTTTTCGTCGCGCAGTATCATCCTTTCTGCATCCGGCACAGAGGCATCAATGGTGCCTTTCATAGGGAAAGACCTTATTGTTCCATTCTGTTCTATTTTTACAAAAGCTTCAGGAGAGAATACTACAAACTTATCTGCAAAGAGCAACCTGTATTTTGCCCTGCTACAGTAGAATATTTCTTCAAGGCTTGCGTCCGTACTTATTTTAGTGGGAAAGGTAAGATTCAGCAGGTAGGAGTTCCCGTGGGAAATATTCATAATCACATTATCGAATGCTTTCCTGTATTCATTAAAGCTGACAGGCTCTGACTTAAGCGTGATTTTTTTATAATTATCCCTTCTGGCAGGGTCGGAATTATCAAAGAGCCCGGTGCTGATAATTAAATCCTCTGGCAGATTGTTCAGGGTATGTATTACCGGCATAATAAGTTCAAAATCAAACATGAAAAAGAAAGGAATGCCGGCTTTGCCAAGGATATTCATTTGCTCAACAGCGTATTTCATTATATTTGAACTCATGAAAGTGCTGATTATAGATAATTATGATTCTTTTACTTTCAATATAGCACATATTGTTAAAGCATCATCATTGGCGAATATAGACATAATTAAAGCAGGAGAGCTAAATTTGCCGTCGGTGGCTGAGTATGACAAGATAATTTTTTCACCCGGTCCTGACCTTCCCCGAAAAGGTAATATTATGGAATCAGTTCTTGCATACTATGAATCAACAAAAAGCATTCTTGGGATCTGCCTGGGTCTGCAAGCTATAGTATTGTATTACGGCGGGAAGTTAATCAAGCTGGAGGAGGTGGTACATGGCAGGACAAAAGCAATCAGGAAGAGCAGTGCCGAATCAGTGGTTTTGAAAGATATACCCGGTACTTTCAGTGCAGGATTTTATCATTCATGGATAGCAGATGCAGGCAAAATCCCTTCCTGCCTTAGTGTAACCTGTTACTCGGCCGAAGGCAGGGTCATGGGCGTAAGGCATAAGAATTATGATATTGAGGCAGTTCAGTTCCATCCTGAATCAATTATGACACCCGAGGGGACCAAGATGATTTATAACTGGCTGGATGTTAGTTAATAAGTATTAATCGTTAAATAGTGTTTGAAAGTTTGAGGATTTGAACGTTTGAAAGATTCACCCACTTAAACCACATGAATATACCAATCAAAAAATTAACAATTTAAGCAGTTAACATTCTTTCTCATCACTCAATGATCAAGTCTTTTACCGATGCAGATAAACGTGGACTGCAAATCCACGCCATCAGGGGCGGGATCATCTCTCATCTCTGTTTTAACATTCTTTAAATATACATGCATCGATTTAATTTCTTTCAAAAGAGAAACTTTCCTATATTTGCTTCACTTCAGAACTATTACTGATGGGCACAATAAGAAAATACAAGTATTTTATTTTCCTGATTACTTTTCCTGTGCTTTTACTATTTATTTCAAATTCGCTTCTTAACAGGCATAATCATCTTGTAAGGGGATATGTATTTACTCATGCTCATCCATTTAAGAAAGAACCGGATAATAAGCAATATCCATTTCACAGCCATACTGATGCTGAGCTTGTAATACTGGATCTTCTGAGAGGTATTGATATTCTGGTATTATTCATATTGTCAACGGTATCGTTTTTAATGGAGTTCAGTATATCATTGCCCGGGATTTTCCCTGCTATTCAGTCAGGCCCCATGATCCCTTCCTATTCTCCGCGAGGCCCGCCAGTTTATACTTTGTAATCTGCTCCATTAACGTTTACATTAAACATCCCTTAATAAAATAATTATCTGATCATACAGATAACGAAAGTAAGGTTACAAGATTTAAGTATAAACAAACATTATGAAATATTCAATAATTATTTTTTTCCTGATTTTAAGTAGTATATTGGTATGTGCGCAGGAAAAGACCATACCTGATTCTATTGATTACAGGCGATTACTGGAAAGGATAGAGAGGCTTGAAGCTGCAGCAGAAGAAAAGAAGAAGGAAGATGAGCTGGCCAGGTTACTGGAGGAAGCTGATATGCTTTCGGATAAGCAAAAATCTGAAGATATAGACAGATCCAGGAAGTTTTACAGCGGTGTAAGGCAACAGCAGGGACTGAATCCCAACCTGAGTGTGCTCGGTGATTTTTTCGGTTCAGTATCGTCTGCAAATGATGAACTGATATCAGAGCCCGGTGATAGGACACATGGCAACAATGGCCTGTTTATGAGGAGCCTGGAGTTGTCCTTCGTTGCACCTCTTGATCCTTTTGCCAGGGGTAAGGCTTTTCTTGATATTACAGAAGAAAGAGTATCCATTGAGGAAGCATATATGGAGATACTTAACCTGCCTCTTAATATGTCGATCAAGGGAGGAGTGTTCTTCCCGGAATTTGGGCTGCTTAACAGGCACCATACGCATGCCCTGCCCCAGTTTGACAGGCCAAGGGCCTGTGTTAACTATTTCGGGCTTGACGGGTTTAACGGCATGGGTGTAGCTGTCAATTTTTTGCTTCCAAAAATATTATTCGCTGATGCCAGCTCATTCGATTTTTCTGTTATAAATATTAATGATAATCTAAGCTACTCATCCGATAAAAGTGTTAATATAACTTATGTTGGGCACTGGAAGAATTATTATGACATTTCAACTTCCAGTTATTTCGAGTATGCCTTAAGTGCCATTGCCGGAAGGAATGATGAAATAAGAGAAACAAACACTTATATTGGGAGTCTTGGCCTTCATTATAAATGGCAGCCCCCTGGTACTTCTAAATATAAGTCATTTGACTGGAAGACAGAACTCTATTACGGATTTAATGAAACTCCCTTCGGTATAGTCCGAAGCAAGGGTTTTTATTCCCTGGTTCATCGTAAATTAAATGCACGAATGTGGATAGGTGGAAGGATTGGATACAGTGAGATGCCATATGATAGTGACCAGCATGAGTGGGATTATACCATTAATTTTGATTTCTGGCAGAGCGAATTTGTTTTCTACAGGATACAATACCAGTATAATTCAAGAAATGTAGCTTATCTGCCAGAAGCAGCAGGATCATATCCTTCAGATCATACCGTGGTGATACAGTTTTCATGGGCGATGGGGCCACATAAACATGAGGCATACTAAATATTGAAAGAAAATAATATAAACATAAAATAAATAGAATATATGAAAAAGCAAATAATAGGCCTGCTGCTTGCCATAATAACAATTCCCGGGATAGCAGTGGAGAAGAGCCAGATCAGGATAGTATGTTCCTTTTCTGACTATGCATCAATAGCTTCGGAAATAGCTAAGGGCTATGCAACAGTTGAAAGCATATCACAGGGTGAATCTGATCCTCATTTTATACCACCAAAGCCAAGCTATGCGATGATGCTCAATAAAGCTGATATTTGGATCACAACTGGTATGGATCTTGAACAATGGTCGACCACACTTATTGACAGGGCGCATAACAGTAAAATAATGGATGGTGCTGTGGGTTTTGTGGCAGTATCAGATGGCGTGACTATATTGGACAAACCGGAAAAAGCCGACCGTAGCGAAGGAGACGTTCACCTTATGGGGAATCCGCATATCAACACAAGCCCTTTAAACTGGAAAATAATAGCAAGGAATATTACTGTTGGTCTCATAAAGGTTGACCCTGAAAATGCTGAATTCTACGAACGTAACCGCGATGATTTCATTGACAGGGTTGACCGTGCTCTTTTCGGTGATGAGCTGGTTGATATGTTTGGAGGTGAGACCCTTTCCAGGCTGCTTCTAAATCATACTCTTTTTACTTTTCTTGACAGGGAATACCAGGACAAGAAGCTGGTTGACCTGCTTGGTGGTTGGCTTAAGGAAGCATTACCATTCAGGGGAAGCCGCATAATTGCCTACCATAAGAACTGGGCTTATTTCTCCGATATCTTTGGTCTTGAAATAATAGACTTTATTGAGCCGAAACCCGGTATACCCCCCTCGGCCAAGCATGTGCAATATATTGTTAACCTTATTAAGGATCAGGAAATAAAGGTGATGCTTGTAGCAAGTTATTTTGAAAAGAAATCACCCCAGATGATAGAAGACAGAACCGGGATCAAAGCAGTCTATCTGCCTCTTTTCGTGAATCATGAAATAGGTATAGAAAATAATTTTGAACTGGTGGATTACTGGATCAGCCAGATAAAACAGAACCTCTGATATTATGGGAACCTTGTTATTTCTGGCACCTCCAATAGTAGCCTGCATTATTCTCGCAGGTATATTAAGTTATTTTGGTAACCATATACTGTCGCGTGGTATTATCTTTATTGATATTGCAGTAGCACAGATAGCTGCCCTTGGGACTATGATAGGTATATTACTGGGTTTTGCAGAGAATTCCGCTAATGCCCAGATTGTATCATATGCATTTACTATAATTATACTGGGAATCTTCTCTTTCATGAAAGTGAAGAACCAGGTACTGCCGCAGGAGGCTATAATAGGTATTTTCTATTGTATAGCCCTGGGAATGGCCTTATTACTGGCGGAAAAAATACCCGGTGGTTCAAACTACATTACCAAAACTATTACAGGCAATGTGCTGTGGGTTACATGGAAAAGCGTGTTATATTGTTTGTTGATATTTATACCTGTTATAATTGTCAATCTGGTTATGGGAAATATTATAAAAAAGGTTTCGCATGGTGAGCTGGCTGGTAATTCCATGAGTCGTACCAGGATATATGACCTTGTTTTTTATATAACGTTTGGTATAGTTATAGTTAAATCAGTACCCGTTATGGGTATTTTCCTCGTTTTTATGCTCTTAATAGGCCCGGCATCCATCAGCAGAATATTTGTTCGATCATGGACGGGAAGGATAATATGGGGCTGGATAATAGGGGCAGCGGGTTCTTTACTGGGTATTTATATATCATATTCAATGAATATTTCAAATGGTCCGGCAATTGTCAGCCTGATTGGTATAGCTACGTACATTGCAGCTTTTACGAAATTGTATATGAAGAGAGCTGATAAGAATATTCTAACAACAAATTAATTTTGGAAACTGATGTTATCTATTGAATTTATTTTTCTCCCTTTCCTTGGCTGTTTGCTTATAGTATTGATAAATGTATATTTTGGCATTCATGTTATTAAAAGGGAGATCATTTTTATCGATATAGCTCTTGCTTCTATAGCTGCACTTGGTTCTGCTGTAGGGATGGTCCTCTTTGAATCCATCTCTGTTGATCACTCTCATGAAGGGCATGGGTTTTTCCCATATCTCTTTTCACTGGGTTTTATTTCTATTGCTTCTTTTGCTTTTACATTGCTGAAGCATAAAAAGATATCCATCCCGCTTGAGGCTATAATAGGTATTGCTTATGCTGTTGCTACCACATTAACCGTTATAATTCTTGACAAAGGAGCAGGTGGGGATGTACATGTACATGATATGCTGGTAGGGACAATTCTTTGGATTTCCGGTCACCAGCTGACCAGGCTTGCTCTGGTTGTGACAATAGTTGGAGTCTTCCATATTATATACAGGAAAAAATTCATGAGCCTTACAGAATCATTTCATAATCATGATAATAAGATCAACAGGCATATGCTCTGGGATTTTCTTTTTTACTTTTCCTTTGGGCTCGTAGTTGTGGAAGCAGTAAATATAGCAGGTATATTAACAGTGTTTGCATTTCTTATTCTCCCGGCCTCATTGTCGGTCATACTAAAAGGTAACTGGACAACCAAACTTATAGTAGGCTGGGTGGCCGGCGTAACGGCATCCTTTGCCGGGTTGTTATTCTCCCTTAAGCTGGATGTACCAAGTGCCCCGGTAATAATCACACTTCTTGGTATTATACTCCTGCTGGGCTATCTGTTGTATAAGATTTCGAACAACAAAAAGCCAGTGAAAGAAACCTCAGAGACTTGATTTAAAGTTGCTATTTAGAAATATTTTGCATAAATTTAATAGAAGAGAATATTTTCATTACTATTAAATTAATCAGGGGAGGTATTAAAATGACTGATTATATTGATTTATTTGAAGATTCCAACTGGCAGAATGCACCTGAGTATTCCAGTGAGACCAGGAAAAAAGTACTGCATGATGAGGATAGCTCAAAAATTATCTTACTTAAATTACCTGCTGGATTTTTCATGGCACCACACTCTCACTTAATGAATGAGCAACATGTAATTCTTAAAGGTGAATATGAAAGTGAAGGTAAAGTTTACCATGAGGGAGTATACAGGAGTTTTAAAGCGCAACAGAAGCACGGCCCTTTTAAATCGAAGAACGGAGCACTGGTCCTGGTTATATGGAAGGCATGATAAGTCTTACCAAAATTTGTTGGTCTAAACCATGCAAGTTGGAATAAGAATAATTATTTTTGTATGTTTTTTTTCGCCGGTGTGGACCTCCGGCACTGCCCGCCGGAGCTTTGCGAAGATGGGATCCTTGCCTTAAGCGGGATGTAGCGCAGTCAGGCTAGCGCACTACGTTCGGGACGTAGGGGTCGGGAGTTCGAATCTCCCCATCCCGACAAACAAAAAGC
>CAZNYS010000017.1:0-53869 GCA_964577305.1 uncultured Rikenellaceae bacterium | reverse complement strand
ACAGCCTGATAGTGGTTGATTTAAAATAGTCCCTTTTAAGAGGGGACTCATTAATCCATCATTCCATTCCTTTTATTATCTGAAAAAACAAGTTAATTTTGTTGCTTGCTCTAACATTTGTATATTAAGAGTAAAGAATAAGATTTAATGAACAGGAAACAAGATGAGTGTATTAAATAAGATACTGGGATTATTTCTTGGCAACAAGTATGAGAGGGATCTGAAGGAGATGTCACCTTTCGCTGATAAAGTAAAGAGTGAATATGAAAAACTGTCATCCTTAAGTAATGACAAGTTGCGTTCGCTGACTAAAAACCTCAAGGAAAGGGTGATGGACTCAATCAAAGAGGAAGAGGAACAGATAGCAATATTGAAGGGTAAAGCAGCTGCGGAGGATGATGTTATTGCAAAAGAAGGCTTTTATGATGAGATTGATAAGATTGAAGAGAAGATAGATATTAAGCTGGAAAATTTCCTCGATGAATTGCTTCCCGAGTCCTTTGCGGTAGTGAAAGAAACGGCAAAGCGTTTTAAAGAGAATGAACAGCTTGAGGTGACAGCCACAGATTTCGACAGGGATCTTGCAGCAATGAGGGATAGTATTGAGATCAAAAAGGATAAAGCCTACTGGAAAAACAGGTGGATAGCCGGAGGAAATGAGATAACCTGGGATATGGTTCACTATGATGTCCAGCTTATAGGAGGAGTGGCTCTGCATAAGGGTAAGATTGCTGAAATGGCTACAGGTGAGGGTAAAACACTTGTGGCAACCCTGCCTGTTTTCTTAAATGCCCTGGCGGGCAGGGGAGTGCATGTTGTTACAGTAAATGATTACCTGGCACGCCGTGATGCCGAATGGATGGGACCGATATATGAATTCCACGGATTCACTGTTGATTGCATAGATAAACATGAACCAAACTCAGCTGCAAGGCGTAGAGCCTACCAGGCTGATATCACATTTGGTACAAACAATGAATTTGGGTTTGACTACCTGAGGGATAATATGGCAATTAACCCCGAAGACCTGGTACAGAGAAAACATAATTATGCAATAGTAGATGAGGTCGACTCTGTTCTTATTGATGATGCACGTACACCATTGATAATCTCAGGTCCGACAGCTAAAAGTGATACACAGCAGTTTGATGAACTGAAGCCCAGGGTTGAAAAGCTGGTTAGTGCCCAGAAAAAACTTGTGACCCAGGTGCTTGCAGATGCAAAACGCCTAATAAATGAAGATAATACGCAGGAAGGGGGACTTTTATTGCTCAGGGCATATAAAGGGTTGCCTAAAAACAGCGCATTGATAAAATATCTCAGTGAAGAAGGTAGAAAGTCACTGTTACTGAAAACGGAAAACTTCTATATGCAGAATAATAGCAAGGAAATGCCGAAGGCAACAGATCCCCTGTATTTTATTATCGATGAAAAAAATAACTCAATAGAACTCACCGAAAACGGAATTGACCTGATTTCGACCTCAGTGGAAGATGCAAGCTTTTTTGTTCTGCCTGATGTCGGTAACGAGATAGCTGAAATAGAAAAATCTGACCTTACTGATAAGGAAAAATTCAGAGCCAAGGATGAATTGCTCCAGGATTTTTCCGTTAAATCAGAGCGAGTACATACCATGAACCAGTTGCTTAAAGCATATACACTTTTTGAATTAGATGTGGAATATGTTATGATCGATAACAAGGTTAAGATTGTTGATGAGCAAACAGGCCGTATTATGGAAGGCCGCAGGTATTCTGACGGATTGCACCAGGCTATTGAAGCAAAAGAGAGGGTTAAAGTGGAAGCTGCAACCCAGACCTTTGCTACAATAACGTTGCAGAACTATTTCAGAATGTATCATAAACTATCCGGTATGACCGGTACAGCTGAAACCGAGGCAGGAGAGTTCTGGAACATTTATAAATTGGATGTTATGGTTATCCCTACAAACGAGCCTGTGGTAAGGGACGACAGGGATGATATGGTATATAAAACAAAAAGGGAAAAATATAATTCCGTAATTGATGAGATCCTTGATCTTAACAGTAATAAAAGGCCCGTGCTCGTTGGTACAACATCAGTTGAGATCTCTGAGCTGCTGAGCAGGATGCTGAATATGAAGGGAATAAGACATAATGTGCTGAATGCCAAACTTCATGCCCGTGAAGCCGAAATAGTTGCTGAAGCAGGAAAAGAGGGTGCTGTTACCATCGCAACCAATATGGCAGGACGGGGTACCGATATTAAACTGACTCCATTTGTTAGAGAAGCAGGCGGACTGGCTATTATTGGTACTGAAAGACATGAATCACGAAGGGTTGACCGACAGCTGAGAGGAAGGGCAGGACGACAGGGTGACCCGGGTTCATCACAGTTTTATGTCTCCCTGGAAGATGACCTCATGAGACTGTTCGGATCAGAGAGGATAGCTGGTGTAATGGATCGTCTTGGCCTTCGTGAAGGGGAGATGATACAGCACCAGATGATCTCTAAATCAATTGAGAGAGCACAGAAAAAGGTCGAAGAAAATAATTTCGGTATACGTAAGAGACTGCTCGAATATGATGATGTGATGAACAGCCAGAGGGAAGTAATATATAAAAGGCGCAGACATGCACTGCAGGGAATAAGACTTAGCGTTGATATCGCAAATATGATGTATGATGTGTCTGAAAGTATAGTGAATACCTACCTCCCTGAAGGGGATTATGAAAATTTCAGTATTGACCTGCTGAGATCCTTCTCAATGGAGTCACCCGTAGATGAGAAAGAATTCCTGAAAATAAATCCCGATGAGCTTATTGAGATGTTGAACAGGAATGTAATTGATACATACAAAAGGAAAGTTGAGAAAATATCTTCTGAAGCATACCCGGTAATAAAAGATGTGTATGAGAGACAGTCACATGTATATGAAAATGTTGTTGTTCCAATATCAGATGGGACAAAGGTATACCAGGTAATAACAAACCTGAAAACTACTGTTGAATCCGACGGTAAAGAACTGGCCCGGTCATATGAAAAGACCGTTGTGCTGGCAACTATTGATGAGCTGTGGAAAGAACACCTGCGTGAAATGGATGAACTGAAACAGGCAGTGCAGGCTGCAACATATGAACAAAAGGACCCACTTCTGATATATAAATTCGAGTCTTTTGAGTTGTTTAAATCAATGATAGAAAGGGTAAATAAAAATGTTATATCCACATTGATGAAAGGGCATATACCGAGTCCTGATCCCGATCAGGTACGTGAGGCTGAAAGACGTAGGAGAACGGATATGAGCAGGTACAGGACATCAAAAAGCGATTATTCCTCATATAGCGATACTTCAGGAAGCGGGCAACCTGATAAACCGCAGAAAGCCGAACCCGTCAGGGTTGACAAAAAGGTAGGCCGCAATGATCCATGCCCCTGCGGAAGTGGTAAAAAATATAAACACTGTCACGGCAGGGTCAGTACCGGACCACCACAGCAACCACAGAAAGAGGCTTAAGCAGGTTCTTTCAGCTTTAGATCCTCAAGGGTTGTGTTAATCTTTGTACTGGTTTGTCTTGAAACAGCGGTCAGGGGAAGACGCAGGTAGTTCTGACATAGTCCGAGAAAGTTCATCACAGACTTGATACCTGCAGGATTACCATCAACAAAAAGAAGGTCGATCAGTTCAGTGTATTTATAATGGATCTCACGTGCACTGATTAATTTCAACCTCAGAGCAAGACTTACCATTTCTTTCCATTCAGCAGGAAAAGCATTGCCCAGTACCGATATTACCCCTGATCCACCGAGAGCAATCAAAGGAAGGGTTATAAGATCATCACCTGAAATAACAAGAAAATCCCCAGGTTTCCCATTTATTATTTTCATTACCTGGGAGAGGTTTCCTGATGCTTCCTTAATACCAACAATATTATCAAATCCCCATGCCAGCTCAAGACAGGTCTCAGCTTCTATATTACTGCTGGTCCTGCCCGGAACATTATACAGTATGATGGGCACAGGCGAAGCTGTGGATATCTCTTTGAAATGTAAATGTATACCTCTTTGTCCGGGTTTATTGTAATAGGGAGCAACAGAGAGAATACCATCTATACCTTCAAAATCAGTACGCTTGATGGTATCTGTTACATTTTGTGTATTATTACCCCCTATACCGAGAATAACAGGAACCCTGCCATTATTGATCTCTTTAATATACGAGGTGACAGCTTCCTTTTCTTCCTGGTTCAGTGTCACTGCCTCACTTGTTGTTCCCATAACAACAAGATAATCACAACCTCCGTCAATAATATAGTTGGTAATAGTCTCCAATGCCTTAAAATCAACACTCCTGTCAGATTTGAAAGGTGTTATCATGGCAACACCAAGGCCTTCAAGTTTTTTCATAGTGAATATCCGTTTTTCATTTCTTATGCGCCGGTATTAATCATTTCCAGATAGTATTTAACCTGTTGCAGGTAATATGCCGGATCATACTTTCTGGTAATTTTAATAGTCATATCTAACTTATCACTGTATGCTGAACTCTCGGCTCCAACCTTGAATTCGGCCCGGGACAGTACCGTGATATATTTAGCAGGGAAATAATTATTATTGTTTATATCGATGAGTATTTCATAGGGTGTATTAATAAACTCATCAATATCAACTGATTGAGGGATAAATAAGAAATTGAGGTCTGACTTTTTTACGCATGTCAGGTATCTTATTAAAGTATATTCATCGGGCAGGATATTCTTTGGATAATAACAGACTATATCTACCTGGATATTTATCTTCTGCATTTCCTGGTAGAAGGCTGTTATTGCTTCAAAATCGGCTATATTGCTGCCATCCCATACTATACCTATCTTATGGGAATTATGTAGGTTATTGAATTTTTTGCGTCGTTTTGTCTTTTTCAGACGCTGCTTCAGTATAAACCCGCCAATAAATAGCCGTGTGCCTTTGAAGAGTTCCATCCTACAAACCTAATCGATTTTTAGGGAAAATTATTCCGATATCTATATTTTCTTTAACAATTTAAGAAAATCATTCTCGCTCATTATGTCTATACCCAGTTTTTTTGCTTTTTCTTTCTTGGAGGGTCCCATACTTTTACCTGCAAGAATAAAGCTTGTGTTTGAGCTGACCGAAGACACATTCTTCCCTCCGTTTTCTTCAATCATATTCTTATATTCATCCCTGCTGTGTTTCTCAAATTCACCTGATATGACTATATTTTTACCTTCAAGGATATCTGATTCTGTTTTTTGAGGCTCCCCTGATTCCATTTTAACACCATATTTCCTAAGCCGGTCCAGAACCTCCCTGTTATTGGGCGACCTGAAATAATTGATTATACTGCCGGCAATTTTGTCCCCTATCTCAGGTATATTAACCAGGTCATCAAACTTTGCCACAGATAAATTATCTATTGAACCGAAATGAGCTGCTAATAGTTTCGAAACAGTTTCACCAACAAACCGTATCCCCAGGGCATACAATACTTTGTGGAATGGAACTGACTTTGATTCTTCTATGCTTCTTAAGATATTATCAGCCGATTTGTCACCCATACGTTCCAGCCCGACAATTGATTCTTTATCCAGGGTATAAAGATCAGCTATGTTATTTAATAGTCCCGACCGGTACAGCAGGTCGGTTGTTTCCTCTCCCATGCCATCAATATCCATTGCTTTCCTGCTTATATAGTGTTCAATCCTTCCCTTTATCTGTGGCGGGCATTCATATATGTTAGGGCAGTAATGATTTGCTTCTCCAGGTAATTTCCTCAAGGGGCTTCCACATTCCGGGCAGCTGTTTATAAACTCAACAGGCTTTGCATCATCATCACGCTCATTTATATCAACTCCAACTATCTTGGGTATGATTTCACCACCTTTTTCGACGTAAACCGTATCTTTTATATGAAGATTCAGTAATTTTATCTGGGCTTCATTATGCAGAGTAGCTCTTTTTACCACTGTACCTGCCAGCGACACCGGTTCAAGGTTAGCCACAGGAGTAACAGTACCTGTTCTGCCTACCTGGAATGTTACTGAAAGTAACCTTGTCTTTGCCTGCTCAGCCTTGAATTTGTAAGCTATAGCCCATCTTGGTGATTTGGCTGTTGTGCCAAGTTTTTTCTGATCATCAATAGAATTGACTTTTATAACCACGCCATCAATCTCAAAGGGCAGGTTTTTTCTTTCTTTATCCCATCGTTTGATATACTCCATAATTTCAGGCATGCCTTTACATAATTTTATTTCACGTGGTATCCTGAATCCCCATTCCCTTGCTTTCTGGAGGTTATCATAGTGATTATCACAGGGGAGAGAATCTCCCATGATGTAATAAAGATAACAGTCAAGCGGCCTGCTGGCCACTATCGAAGGGTCCTGCATTTTTAGTGTACCGGCAGCTGTGTTTCTTGGATTGGCAAATGGTTGTTCCCCCTTTTTCAGAAGCTCTTCATTAAGCTTTTTAAAACCATCTACAGGAAGAAAAATCTCACCCCTGACGGTAAATTCAGAAGGGTAATCATTATTACGTAATTTCAGTGGTATGCTCCTGATGGTCCTAACATTGTTGGTTACATCATCACCCATCTCGCCATCGCCACGGGTAACAGCTGTATCGAGAATACCGTCTTTATATGTTATACTAATTGATGCTCCGTCGTATTTTAACTCACACACATATTCAACCTCCCTGCCCAATGCACCGGTCACACGTTTATTATAATCATATATCTCCTCTTCACTATAAGTATTACTAAGCGAGAGCATTGGGTATTTATGGTTTACCTGCCTGAATTCACGGGTTATATCGCTGCCAACTCTCCTGGTCGGGGAATCATCGGTCCTGAGATTTGGAAACTTTTCTTCCAGATCAATTAATTCTTTCAGAAGAAGGTCAAATTGAAAATCTGATATCAGGGGCTTATTAACTACATAGTAATTATAATTATGATCGTTAATTTCTTTTTTAAGCTGTTCTATGCGACCATGTGCTTCTTTATCTCTCATTCCTTTTTTCAAATCTGTTTTACATTACTCCCATACCCCGTTTATCACAGAATTGCAGAATTTACATCTGCCATTTTCAATATTATTTGTAATAATTCTGTATCCTACTCTTTCAACAACTTTCTTTCCGCATTTATCACACCAGGTATCTGATGCGTGCGTACCTGGTACATTACCGATGTATACGTGATTAATACCTTCTTCCTTAGCAATATCCCATGCTTTATTCAGGGTACTGACTGGCGTTGGAGGCAGCTGTTCGAGCTTATACATGGGATGGAATCTGCTGAAATGAAGAGGGGTGTCACTAAAGCCATTTGCATAAAGCCATTTACACATTTCTCTTATTTCGTCCATCTTGTCAGTATAATCAGGAACAATTAAATTGGTTATCTCGAGCCACACTTTTTGTTCTTTCAGTGTCTTGAGTGTTTCCAGTACAGGCTCTAATTTTCCTCCTGTCAGTTTAAGGTATGTTTTATCATTAAAGGATTTAAGATCAATGTTAGCAGCATCAATAACACTGCTTAGCTTCAGGAGTGGCTCATTGTTGATATAGCCGTTTGAAACGAGAATATTTCTCAGCTCTGATTGCTTGGCAAGGGTGGCCGTATCAAATACATATTCATAGAAAGTTATTGGCTCTGAATAAGTGTATGATATTGATTTGCACTTATATTTAAGAGTATTACTTATTACTTTATCGGGCATAAGGTCGGTGTTCCGTGTTTTGTCAGGGCTTGTCTGCGATATGGTCCAGTTCTGACAATTCAGGCATGCCAGGTTACACCCAGCAGTGGCAATGGAGAAAGTAAGCGTAGCAGGCATAAAATGATACAGCGGTTTTTTCTCAACGGGATCGAGGTTAACTGAACACGGATTACCATAAGCCATGGTATATAATTTACCGTCTTTTACAATACGGTTCCTGCAATCACTTAATTCACCTTCTTTTAATACACATTCGTTAGGGCATATTCTACACATTACCCCTTTAGCTGACTCTTCCTGGTACAGAGCAAGCCTGTAATTGTTTCTATTCACCTGGCTTAAAGGACTGCCATTTATGAAATTCGGACAAATACTCATCCCTCCGGCAGCCAATAGGCAATTCTTGACAAATTCACGCTTTTTCATAGATCCGTCTATGTTTCTTAATAAATCAGTTTCCTGATACCAATTATTACCTGATTGGTAATATAAGAGGCAAAATTAATAAAAGCAAGAATATAGAATGTCAATTTTATACCATAAAGCGGTACAAATATTCCTGCTATAACCATAAAGCCCAGGGCAGCCCCACACAGGTCAGCAAAGTAAATACTTGAAATAATCCTTGAATTAATCTTTCCATCTGTTTTCCTGCGATAGTAATAGCCTGCCAGAATAGCAGGAATTAATATAATAACAAGTGATATTATAACCGGGATACTACCATACCTGGTTTCCAGTATCAACGGGGATAATAATGCAAAAAGTATTGCCAGTAAGCCAAGCAGGGCAGGACTCATGTCAACAAGTTTTATCCTGATATTTAGCTTAGAAGAACTGCCAATAGCAAGTCCACCCATAGCAACAGCTATCAACAATCCCGCCAGCTGATAGAAATTACCTGCAGTTGATTGTATCAGGATAAGAGCCAGTATCTCTGTGCCCGCAAGGTTAAGTGATGTACTGTACATTGTCCTGGAGCTGTTGTTGCCTGTAAAGAAGGGAAAAAGCAGCAAAAGGCAGATGACTATAATAACAAACAATCTGTTACTGCCTGTCTTTTCTAATTGGTGCTTCTGGATGTAAAAAACTGCCCTTGGTTTATCCAGCAGGTTTTTTTGCAGACTGCTGTCAATTACCCCTAACACCTGGTCAGAATTATACTTGATAATCTCATTATTAAGATAATAACCATTCACGTAAGTATTGTCTATGCCCCTTGCGCTGATAAGCTCAGGTATTGATATCTTCAGTTTTTCATCTGAAGATAGCAGGTATACAGATTCACCTTTAATAGGGAGTATATATGAAAATACATCATTTAAACTGTTATATACGGTTGACAGGAAACCGGATTCTTCCTCGCTTATATAACTGCTGGAAGAACCTGCTTTAAGCATAAATACCCCGCCCTTATTTAATATCTCTTTTATATCAAGGAAATATTCCTTAGTATAAAAGCGGTTTGTCACTATATTATCAGGTTCTGTCAGAAGGGAAATTATAACATCATACTTCTTCCTGTGTCTGCGGATATAATTGAAAGCATCATCGTTTTCAATGAATACTTCCGCTTCTGTATATTCTATGGTTGTATCCTGAGTGCATGCTATTAGTTCAGGATCGCGCTCGAGGTATGTTATTGATTTTACTGATCCGTATTTAAGAGCTTCCTGTATGTGTTTATCGGTACCTCCTGATATAATAAGTATATCTTCAGGCTTATCATGTTGAACCATAGCATAGTGGATATTTTCTTCCCTTTGTTTTACATCCTGTTCATAATCAATCAGCCGGTGATCATAGAAAACACTTTTTTCACCTTCGTACTCACTTATGGCGATATTGCCGTATTTTGAATCAATACTCTTTATCACTTTTACGCTACTGAGAAGGATATTCCTGATATATGTGTCAGGTTCAAAGATAATTACTGTTACCAAACACAATGATGCAATGATGACTAACAACCTGTGAAACTTGAATTTTCCTGCCAGGAGAAAAATAATGTAATATAGAAGGACTGCTGCTATTAATATCTGGAAGTTACCCAGTATGTTACCGGTAAAAAGAGTAACAAGTATACCGGCAAGCATGCTACCTGTTGTTTCAATAGCAAATGAATTACCGGGCAGCAATAAAGTTTCCCTGCTTGCATTAAATGAGAGCCTGACAAAAAGGTATCCGGATAAGAAGCAAAAAGGGATTAATGAAAGGCCTGTTATTATCAGTGTATAGATAATTCCCGGTGTCACACCTTCCTCAATTAATATCTTTGAAAGTAGAATATATATCAGGAAGGAAATTATACTCCCGAGAGGCAGTATGGTTGTTAAGGTCAGTATATTTGTCCGCTTGTTTTTTCCGGCCAGTTTTGCTCCAAGGGCTGATACAATTATCCAGCATGCGAAGACAGCACCTGCCGCTATTTCATATCCACCTGAGAGGTTTAATATTTCTCTTAGAAAGATAACCTGTACAGCGCCTGAAATGAAGCCCAGCAGTAAGAGCATTATCCTGAAATTACCTGCCGGCAAAATGCTTTCTTCCGGGGTGTCATATGTCTTCTGCTTTTCCTTACTACCCTTTATTAAGCTTTTAAAATAACCTAAATGCCATGTAAGGTGTATAAGGGCGGTAAATGACAGGGCAATACCGAAATCGACATGCCAGTTCAGTATCTTTTCCACACCTTCTATATCCCATTTATAATTTGATTGAAGAGCAAGGAAGATACCCGCCGTAGCCGTAATAAGGAATGTAAACAGGAGAATGGTATTCCAGAATGACCTGTGAGCTCTGGTTGTAATAAGACCAAATTTACTGCCGGTAAGGGTCAGGAAGTACAAAATGACTGAAATGATACCTATAATTATTACATGATACATAACATTTAGTCCTCCCCGAAAACAAATGCTTCGTAGACGTAAATTTCGGCATCTTTCCAGCCTGTCCATCCCAGTCCTGCTTTATCACGGGAAATATGACCCAGGAAATCAGTAACTGTCCAGTCCCTGTTATGGGCAACCTGGGGGAGAAATGTGCCGGAGCGTATTCCCTTCTTTATATAAACACCATGCTGGCCCAGTATTATTTCGTTTATGTCATCAATTTTTCTCATCGGACTTAAAACTGATATTTCAATACTGACTTTTTCAAACTCTTCCTGGCTCAGGGGACTAAACCGTGCATCATTAAAAGCAGCCTCGAGTGACATTAACATCACAGTTTCGTATAGTGACTCAGACGGCATGAACCGGCCTATACAACCCCTCAGCTGGCCATCAATATTAAGTGTTACAAATGCACCCAGTTTCTTCAGTAATGCCGGAGATAGATTCGATTCCTTTATTACCGGCTGTTTATCCTTGTAAAGGAACGATCTGATTGATTCCCGTGCAATTTCAAGCAGCTTACGCTGATCTTCATGACTGATGCTGAAATCAGTGTTGATATTACTATTATAGTCCTTATCAATAAGAGCAACAGAGTGATAGCCTACTACACCAGACTTGTCTCCGTAATTACTGTGTCCGGAATTGCGGTATAAAATATGCTTAAATTCATGTCCGGGCTGTGCCTCAGCAAGATAAAGCAGCACAAGACCCGAGGTCCATCCACACATGCTGGTAGCCAGGCCATCTATATTCATTTCTGAATTCTTCCTGAGTGTTCTGAGGAAGGTATCAGGGTCACCTGAAAGCAGTCCCTTCACAGTTGCATTGTCAACTTCAGTTGCATCTTCAAATGATGGGTAATGACTGAAATCGCTGCTTATTACAAACAGGTTATTACCAGTGAAATAGGGTCTCAGGACATCGGCTATATCTTTGCATACTTTACTGTTCTGTGTACCGAGAATAATTGGGACTATCCTGATATCATTACCCAGGTGATACTGGAGAAAGGGTATCTGCACTTCAAGGCTGTGTTCACTGCTGTGGGCGGCTATAAAGTAACTGAATACCTTTGAATTATTAATCAGTTGTTCTGCAAGCTCAGTATTTACCTTAACAGTACCCAGTGGTGTTTTATAGTTCCCCTCTGTATAAACAGATGCACCTGGAAAAGATACCCTGTGACTGGAACCAATAAGGAAAATATTGTCATATTTTGTGCCTGATGGTATAAAGCCAACAGCAGAAGCAGCTACAGTTCCTGAAAAAACATACCCTGCGTGCGGTGAGATTATAGCCCTAACCCTCCCTTCAGGCTTTAAAGTCTCTGAGCTCATGCTTGCAGCATCCTTAAAAAGTTGATCCAATTGGCTTTTCAATTCTGATTCCCGTGCAGGATAAAATGATCCTGCCACAACGGGATCCCTGTCATGTCCTTTTTGCTGGCCTGAAATATTCATGGTCATAAATATCATTATCAGAAATCCATAAATGGTTTTCATAGGTTTTGGAAAATAATTACCGCTAATAAAATTAAGAAAACAGATGCAGAAAAGAAAAAGTCTTTAGTGTATTTATCAGAGCAGGATGAGTCTTTCTTTCAAAACAGCACCATAATCATCGATCCCGAATACCTTAGCCCCCAGGCTTACTGTAGCATCATTGATAACTTTCAGGACCATGGCAACAGCTTCCTGAATATCTTCATCATCCATTTCGTCATAGTCTTCTACATGGAAGTAAAGATTGATTGTCAGAAGCTTATCACGATCATCTATTCTTGAGAGAGTCTTTACCATGCGGGCCATCCATATTGATGAGGCAGTATTGAAATAGGATAGGTTGAAATGCAGGTAGGTTTTTTCAACCGGATTCTTGATGTACTCCTTGATCCAGTCTAATACTGGTTCATAAATTTTTGTAGCATTTTCAGGTGTTGATTTACCTTTAAGAATCAACACCCCTTCATCCGGATCAAAATCAATCTCGGGTGTGTTCCTGGATTCTGGAATGTATAGTTTTGAAATATTCATAACTCAGCCTCAACGGAAAAGTTGGTGGTTTGTTTCAAAAGTATACCTTTTTTTTGAGACATTATTATCTGTTCGTCAAAAAATATCTGCAGTCTGTCAAAGAAGAACTGCATTTTATACAAATATAAAAAAAATGCAAGTTATTCTGATCAAAATCCTGTACATAAAATATATTATCTTTGCAGGCTGACAGGTATTATCAAAAGATGGAGAAGACAATAGAAAAAAACATTATCGATGCGGTTAAGAAGCTATATGGTTCGGATATCGATACGGCAGATCTCCAGATCCAGGTAACCAGGAAAGAATTTGAAGGAGATATTACAGCTGTAGTCTTTCCATTAATTAAGTACTCAGGGAAACCACCTGAAGAGACAGCGAATGATATCGGCAATTATATACTTGAAATCAATCCTGGTATCAATGCCTTTAACGTGGTAAAAGGTTTCCTGAATCTGCAGGTAAATAATACAGCATGGCTTGAGGAGTTCATTAAGCTGCGGTCGGTAAAATCAGGGTATGCATTTTCAGAAAAAGGCAAAGGGCAGACCACTCTCATTGAATACTCGTCACCTAATACCAACAAACCTTTGCACCTGGGCCATATAAGAAACAACCTCCTGGGATATTCTCTTTCAAGAATATTAAGTGCCTGCGGCCATCAGGTTTATAAGACGAATATAGTAAACGACAGGGGTATACATATATGCAAATCAATGTTAGCCTGGAAGCTCTACGGGGAAGGCGAAACTCCTTATGAAAGCGGGATGAAGGGTGATCATTTTGTAGGTAAATATTATGTTGAGTTTGAGAAAGCATATAAAAAAGAGTTAAGAGAGCTTACCGCGATGGGTATGACTGAAGAAGAGGCAGCTGAAAAATCAACCATGATGGCAGGAGCCAGAGAACTCCTGAGAAAATGGGAGGCAGGGGATAAAGAAACAGTTTATCTTTGGAAGGAAATGAATAGCTGGGTATATGAAGGTTTCAATATTACATATAAGGCTTTGGGTGTTGACTTTGATAAGATATATTACGAATCGGATACCTATAAACTGGGCAGGGACATTGTTAAGGAGGGACTTGACAAGGGGATTTTTTACAGGAAAAAGGATGGTTCAGTGTGGGTGAACCTGTCATCGGACAAACTGGATGAAAAACTATTATTGAGGGCCGATGGTACAGCTGTTTATATGACACAGGATCTTGGTACGGCAGTGGAAAGATATAATGACTATAAATTTGACCAGCAATACTATGTGGTTGGTAACGAGCAGAATTATCACTTCCAGGTTCTCAAATTAATATTAAGTAAACTGGGATATGAATGGGCTGATGGCATACATCATTTTTCATATGGTATGGTAAACCTGCCTGAAGGTAAAATGAAATCAAGAGAAGGCAAAGTGGTTGATGCAGATGACCTGATAGACACCATGTTTATTACAGCCAGGGAGATGTCTGAAGAACTCGGTAAGCTGCATGATTACACTGCTGAGGAAAAAGAAAACATCTACCGTAAAATAGGTCTGGGTGCATTGAAATACTTTATCCTTAAAGTTGATCCACGTAAGAATATGCTGTTTAATCCCAGGGAATCGATCGATTTTAACGGCAATACCGGGCCATTTGTCCAATATACATATGCCAGGATAAAATCAGTATTGAGAAAAGCAAAAGATTATGATTATTCAGAGGACATTAAAAGTGGTGATCTTGAACTGAATGAGAAAGAATCAGGCCTGGTGAAGCTCCTCAGGAGGTTTGAGACAGTGGTGCTTGAATCAGCAGAAACACTTAATCCTTCTGTAATAGCAAATTATGCATATGAACTGGCAAGGGAGTTTAACCAGTTCTACCATGATTATTCCATTCTTGGCGAAAAAGACCTTTCGGTAAGGAGTTTCAGGATAGGTTTATCAGAATATACAGGCAAAATCATAAATGAGTCAATGGGGCTGCTGGGCATAGATATGCCAGAGAGAATGTAATATTATTAATATATTTGATAAAGCATAAAAAAGAGGAAAAGTAATGTTTGAAAATTTAACTGACAGGCTGGAGCGGTCTTTTAAAATGCTGAAAGGGCAGGGTAGGATAACAGAGATCAATATTGCTGAGACCTTAAAAGATGTGAGACGTGCATTGCTTGATGCAGATGTTAATTATAAAATAGCCAAAACATTTACCGATACAGTAAAAGAAAAAGCCCTTGGACAGAATGTGCTTAATGCTGTTAAACCATCACAAATGATGGTCAAGATTGTTCATGATCAGCTGGCCAGCCTCATGGGGGGTGAAAAAACTGATATTAACCTTAAGGGTAATCCATGCATTATACTGGTAGCAGGATTGCAGGGGTCAGGTAAAACTACTTTTAGTGCTAAGCTTGCAAGGATGCTGAAAAGTAAAAATGGTAAGAATCCCATGCTGGTGGCAGGTGACGTTTATCGTCCTGCAGCTATCGAACAGTTAAAAGTGCTTGGTGAGCAGATTGGAGTGCCAGTATATACAGAAGATGAAAATAATGATCCTATAAAAATAGTCAAAAGAGCAGTAAAAGAAGCAAAGAATTCGGGATTTGACCTGCTTATAATTGATACCGCAGGCCGCCTGGCGATTGACCAGGAAATGATGAACGAGATAGCTTCCATCAAAGAGGCAGTCAATCCGCATGAAATATTATTTGTTGTAGATTCCATGACAGGACAGGATGCTGTTAATACTGCCAAAGAATTTAATGACAGACTCGATTTCGACGGTGTGGTGCTTACTAAACTGGATGGTGATACAAGAGGTGGTGCAGCCTTATCAATAAGGGGGATCGTTAATAAACCAATCAAATTTATTGGTTCAGGTGAAAAACTGGATGCCATTGATATTTTTCATCCTGACAGGATGGCCGACAGGATACTGGGAATGGGTGATATAGTTTCACTTGTCGAAAAAGCCCAGGAACAATACGATGAGCGTGAAGCTGCCCAGATGAAGAAGAAAATAGCAAAGAACCAGTTCGACTTCAATGACTTCATTTCGCAAATACGCCAGATAAAGAAAATGGGTAATGTTAAGGACCTGATGGATATGATACCGGGAGTGGGTAAAGCAATGAAAAACCTTGATATCGACGATGATGCATTTAAAGGGATAGAGGCAATAATACATAGCATGACTCCTGAAGAAAGATCAAATCCTGTACTGATTAGTGGGAGTCGCAGGAAAAGAATCGCTAATGGCTCCGGGACCACTGTCCAGGAGGTGAACCAGCTGCTCAAACAATTTAATGAAACCAGGAAAATGATGAAGGCCGTATCAGGAAAAGGAGGAGCTGCACAACTTTCAAATATGCTGAGAACCAAATAAAAATTGATATGTATACAATAATTGACGGAAAGAAAGTATCCTCTGATATCAAACTTGAAATTGCAGAGGAAGTAAAGAAGTTCCAAGAAGAAAAAGGAAAAGTACCACATCTTGTCGCGGTACTGGTAGGTAATGACGGGGCCAGTGAAACCTATGTCTCACATAAAGTGAAGGCCTGTGAGCAGGTGGGTTTTAAATCTACCCTTATACGGATGGAAAGTACTGTAAGCGAAAAAGAATTGCTGGATAAAGTTAATGAACTTAATGCTGATGATGATATTGATGGGTTTATAGTGCAATTGCCTTTGCCGGATCATATATCCGAGAGCAAGGTGATTGAAGCAGTGGACCCCTTAAAGGATGTAGATGGCTTTCACCCTGTCAACCTGGGAAAGATGACTATAGGATTACCCTCATTCACTCCTGCCACTCCTTCAGGGATTATGGAGCTGATTAAAAGATATAATATTGAAACATCAGGTAAAAATTGTGTTGTAATAGGAAGAAGTAATATTGTTGGCAGGCCGGTAAGTATACTACTGTCAAAAAAGGGAGTTGATGCAACTGTTACGCTTGTTCATAGCAGGACCAGAAACCTGGAAGAAATAGTGAGAAGGGCAGACATAATAATTGCAGCCATGGGTATCCCGGAATTTGTAAAAGCAGATATGGTGTCAGAGGGAGCTGTAATAATAGACGTGGGAACAACAAGGGTAAAATCAGATAAAACAAAATCAGGATGGAAACTCAAAGGCGATGTTGATTTTGAAAATGTAGCTCCCAAATGCTCTTTTATAACCCCTGTGCCTGGAGGAGTAGGTCCAATGACTATAGTATCATTGCTGCAGAATACTCTTAAAGCCTGTAAACAAAAATACTGATTCTATTCGGCAAGAATCTCAAGATCTATACCTGTAAAGTAAAGATCATAACCGCCAAAACCTGAAGGACGGTCCGACGAAAATAACAGGAAATTATTACTGTAATCGGGACAACTGCCAATAAGTGGCCTGTATTCATTATGTTCAGTGTTAATTTCCGGGCCCATATTATACGGACTACTCCATTTACCTTCCCTGTAAACCGAGTAGTACAGGTCGAAACCTCCTATGCCGCCGGGCCGGTCTGATGTGAATATCATTATATTTTTCCTGATATAAGGACATTTATCGTTATAGTCACTGTTAACACTGTCAACAACATTTATAGTTGCAGGATCACCCTTGAGCCAGCTGTCAAATGATGATACGTCACCTATCGCGGCCTCCACTATATCAAAATCACCATCACTGTCATTGGTAAAGTAAACAGTTGTAAAATCATTGTCAAAGCAAATATATGCTTCATTAGAGCTGCTGTTTAATGCGGTTATTTCAGCAGGTTCCTGAATGAGAAGTGAATTGTAAGGATCTGCCGGTGAGTAGTTCAGGTATTTAAGATCCAGGCTGCCCAGTTCATCTTCTTCGGCATAAAAGAAATATTCAAGGCCGTTATTACCGTTGAAAAACCTGAGAGGCCCCAGTTCATCCCTTTCTGTATTTACTTTTTGCTCAAGGGAGCTATAAAAAGCGTTATTTAACATACTGCTTTCAACACAAAATCCAGCGTCAAACTGGCTGAACGTAAAAAAAATATAACCTGTTACGATATCGAACTGGGAACCCTGACTGTTTCTGTTGCTCGAGAACATGAGAGGCAGCTCACCCGCTATCTGGGGCAGGGCTACGTTATAATCATCATAGGATGAATTAATACCCTCAAGGTTGTAAATTTCTTCAGGGAATAAACCCGATTCATAATTTATCGGATTATTATCCTTGTTCGAACAATTACTCCCACCGGTTATTACCATTATTAACAGGGTGATAATGTATATGGTTAATGTTCTTTTCATATCCGAAACGTTTAATTATGGCATTTCAAAAATATGGAAAAATAATAATCAAAAAAAAACCGGGCAGAAACCCGGCTCTTTGAAGGTAGAATTTAGGTTAATTTTAGGGTAATTAAGGGTATGAGGGTAATCGTTAACTTTTCCTTTAATTACATTTCTATGATGAACAGAGGGTGCAAAAGGTTGCGTTTTCTTTCTTTCTTTCTTGACTATTTATTAACAATTAAGTGTTCTAGCCTGTATTACAGGTGTTTAAAAAAATGATTGACATGTTTATAAATCAAACGGCATGTTGTCGACAGTATAATAAAATATTTTAATTTTGCATGAAACATTTTATCCTGATGGAAGACCAGGGATTTGGACATATAGAGGAGGAAATAAGTGAAATAGTCAGGCGCTATGAGCGCATGCGAAAGAATAATGAGAACTTTTTCTTTGATGTTGCAGAGTTTGAGACAATAATCGATTACTATCTTGAACTTAACGATGTGAACTATGCATTTGAAGCAGCAGAGTCGGCATCAGCACAACATCCTGCTTCATCCTCTATCCAACTTAGAAAGGCAAAAGTACTTATCGATAAAGGAAGACCTGTTGATGCCCTCAAAATAGCCAAGGTCATTGAAAAGCTTGAGCCCAGTAATTATGAGGTGTTTCTGCTTAAAGGAGCTGCTCTGGGAATGCTGGGTGATTTAAACGGTACAAAGAAATATTTTGACATAGCCCTTTCTGTTGACGAAACTGAAGAGATAAATATTCTTTTTAATATTACAGAGATACTGAATAACCTGAATCACTATGCCTTATTGACCAAATATCTTTTGCGCCTGGTTGAGCTGGAACCTGAATACAGCAGTCATCTGTATGACCTGGCTTTTGCCTATGAAAAGCTTGGAGACTCTAGAAACAGTATTCACTACTATAAGAAATACCTGGATGAAGAACCTTTCTCAGATAATGCCTGGTATAATTTAGGACTCCTTTACACCAGGGAAGGTTTGAGAAAGAAAGCATTGGATGCCTATGAATATGCTATTGCCGTAAATCCTGAAAACTTCTTTGCTATTTTTAATATGGCAAATATTCTAAGTAAGGAAGGAAAGTACAGGGAAGCACTTGAGGCATATCTTCATTACCTTGAATTTGAAGAAGAAAGCTCAGAGGCAATGACTTATGCCGCAGAGTGTTATGAGAAAACAGGTGACAGGGAAAAGGCGCTTAAAATGTATAATGAAGCTATTGATATGGATCCGGATTTCTCAGAACCATGGTATGGTATCGGTCTGTTGTTGCTTCATGAAAAACCACAGGAAAGTCTAAAGTACTTCAGGAAAGCGGTGACTCTTAAATCAGATGAGCCGGAATACTGGTACTACCTTTCTGAAGCTTATTATTATTGCCATAATTTGAAAGAGTCGTTCAGATCACTTGTTGAATCAGTCACTGTTAATCCATACTATGATAATGCATGGCTGAAAATGGGAAAGATAATTATCGCGGGTGGATATTATCGTCATGCAGCAGGATTACTGGAGAAAGGAATGAAAGTTATAGGTGATGTTCATGGTATTAGGTATATACTGGCCTCAACATATCTTTTTTCAGGAAATAAAGATATGTTCATTACACATCTCGAAAAAGCCCTGACTGATTCACCCGGCTATTATAGATTCTTCCGGTCACTGTTTCCTGATCAAATGATAGACAAGAGAATGCAAAAAATTATTAGAAAGAATATAAAAAAATAGCCTTATGATAGTTAATTTGCCGGATATGCCTGACAGAACGGAAAAACCCAGGAACAGCGGCCTCACAATGGTAATGGATAAGGGCATCAGCGTTAGGGAGGCAGAAGACCTGATGAGCGTTGGAAGTGATTATATTGATTACCTCAAGCTTGGATTCGGGACCTCCGTTTTTACCCCCGGGGTCAGGGAGAAAGTTCAGGTGTATGAATCAGCTGGTGTAAGAACATATCTGGGAGGTACCCTGTTTGAAGCTTTTGTCGTGCGTAACAAGTTTGATGAATACGTGGAGCTTATTGATAAACTGGGCATTAAATCAATTGAAGTCTCAGACGGTTCATATGAAATGGAGCAGGATATAAAGACAGATTTTATAAGAAGGCTTGCAGAAAAATATTATGTCCTTTCTGAAGTGGGCTCAAAGAAGAAAGACGTAATATATAGCCCGGAAGAATGGGTGGAAATGATGGTTTCAGAACTGGAAGCCGGATCAGCCAAAGTTATTGCAGAAGCCAGGGAAAGTGGAACAACAGGCATATATAATGACGATGGTTCAATTAATACTACCCTGATTGATAAGTTGTCGAGTGAGGTTGGGTTTGACCGTATTATATGGGAGGCACCCCTCAAATCCCAGCAGGCATGGTTTATAAAGCAGTTTGGAGCAAATGTAAACCTTGGTAATATTGCTCCCAATGAAATAATAGCCCTGGAGTCACTCAGGAATGGATTGAGGGGAGATACCTTTTTCCGGTTTTTACAGGGCCAATAATATTATATGCGAAAATTTTCAGATTACAGCCTGCTGTTCATCAAGGGAATGGGCATGGGTGCCGCAGATGTCGTTCCCGGAGTATCAGGTGGCACAATAGCTTTTATTACAGGAATTTACGAGGAGCTTATAACATCTATCAGGTCAATTGACCTGGAAGCCCTAAGGTTGCTTTTAAAACTTAAATTCGAGCCTTTCTGGAAAAAAATTAACGGCAATTTCCTGCTTGCTGTCTTTGGAGGAGTACTCGTAAGTGTGTTTTCTCTTGCCAGGATACTAAAATGGCTGTTGGCCAATCATCCCGTTTTAATATGGGCATTCTTCTTTGGCCTTATCCTGGCATCTGCGCTGGTTGTTATAAGGAAGATAAGGTCGTGGAATGCTGCCAGGCTGACCGGTCTGGTTTCAGGTACAATACTGATGTTCTTTGTTACCCGCTTTGCACCGGCCCAGACAACTGATGCCTACTGGTATATATTTATTACCGGGGCAATAGCAATTTGTGCTATGGTGCTGCCCGGGATATCAGGTGCCTTCATCCTTCTTATTCTTGGTAAATACCAGTTTATACTGAGCGCTGTAAGCAATCTTGATTTACTTGTATTACTAGTGTTCGGCCTCGGGATAATAACTGGGCTGCTGAGTTTTGCTAACCTTCTTTCATGGCTTTTCCGAAGGTATCATGACCTGACCATTTCAGTACTGGCCGGGTTTATTATAGGTTCACTGAACAAGATATGGCCATGGAAAGAAACAATCACTTCTGCTGTAACATCACATGGAGAAACAATACCGGTGGTTCAGCGTAATATTATGCCTTACCTCTACCATGATATAACAGGCTCAGAACCATTGCTGGTACCTGCACTTCTGTTGATGATAGCAGCTTTTATTATTGTAATAATACTGGATAACGTAAGCCGAAAGTAAATATGAGAAGATATGGCCTGATTGGATATCCCCTGGAGCATTCTTTCTCGCAGGATTTTTTTGCGACTAAATTCAGGAAGGAAAGAATAGATGCGATATATGATAATTTCCCCCTGAAAATACTTGATGATTTTCCAGGTCTGATTGAACAATATCCTGATCTTGAAGGTCTTAATGTTACACTACCATATAAGTCATTGGTTATGAAATACCTGGATGATATAGATAAAAGGGCACTACATGCAGGAGCTGTAAATGTTATCAGTATCATCAGGAAAGGCAGCAGTAGGATACTTAAGGGATACAATACCGATATTGATGGTTTTGTGCTGTCATTGAAACCATTGCTGGACAGGGAAATAAAGAAAGCCCTTATACTGGGTACAGGTGGAGCATCCCGGGCTGTGCAGGCTGGTCTTGATGATATTGGGATAGACTATTCTGTCGTTTCACGCGATAAGACGAAAGCCGAAATGACTTATCAGGACCTGACAGACGATATTATCAGGAACTGTCAGCTGTTAATCAATACTACACCCCTTGGTATGTTTCCCAATACGGAAAATGCCCCGGATATTCGATATGATTCACTTACCGAGGATTGTATTCTTTATGATCTCGTCTATAATCCCGAAAAATCACTTTTCCTGAGACTCGGACAGGAGAGGGGCTGCAGGATAAAGAATGGTATGGAGATGCTGCTTATTCAGGCTGAAAAAGCCTGGAAGATATGGAAAAGATAAACCTTTCAGAGAAATATGCCAGGATCATATTCTATGTTTTCAAGGAAAAGTCCTTCTGCAGGTGCTGATACACCGGCGGCCGACCTGTCTTTTGCCATAATTATGTTTTCTATCTCTGCGGGAGATTTTTTCCCTGTGCCTATTTCAACCATTGACCCCACAATTGACCTGACCATATTTCGCAGGAAGCGGCTGGCTCTTATATTAAAGACCAGGATATTATTGTCTGTTATCCAGCCTGCCTCGTATATTTTGCATATGTTGGTCTTTACCTGGGTGTGTAACTTGCTGAAACTTGTAAAGTCTTCGTATTTCATCAGGTAAGCAGAGGCCTGATTCATTGCATCAATATCCATATTACCATACCTGTACCATGTATATTTACGGCTGAAAGGATCTTTTTTCAGTGAGATATAGTACCTGTAAGTCCTGGACTTTGCATCATAACGTGCATGGGCCTGGTTATTAACCATCAGTAAATCATCAATTGAAATATCAGCTGGCAGGTAAGTATTTAAGCGAAACAAAATATTCTGGTTCCCTGCCAGGTCTTCTCTTGCGCTGTCAAAATGCGCAACAAATGACCGGGCATGCACGCCTGTGTCTGTTCTTCCGGCACCGGTAGTTTTGATTTTTTCACGAAGGATCACCGACAATGCTTCCTCAAGCTTACTTTGTACAGTTATTTTTCCAGGCTGAACCTGCCACCCGTGGTAGGAGGTACCATCGAATGAGAGAAATATGAAGTATCTTTTTTTCAAAGGCATTTTTAACAAATATAATATTTTATAATATTTTCCTGGTTATCAAACATTGCTGCCCTGAAAGAAGCTGAGAAAATTATACCTCCCGCCTGAGGCAGGAAAAATATGGTATTAATTTATTTGATAATTCATTGTAATAAGTATTTTTGTTTCTTTTACCGGAATCAGGATTTATTGATTCACATTTTTTCTTAATTCTTATTTAAAATCTTAAACTATGAAGGTTGACTTAAGTTGGATAGATTATCTGATAATGATGATCTACTTTGCTTTTGTGCTGGGCATAGGCTGGTTCTTGCGCAAATACATGAAGAATGCCAGTGCTTTTCTTGAGGCAGGGAGGTCAATACCTGCCTGGGTTGCGGGCCTCGCTTTTATTTCAACAAACCTGGGAGCACTTGAAGTCATGGGTATGACGGGCTCCGGGTTGAAATACGGGATGCTTACCACCCACTTTTATTGGATAGGAGCAATACCTGCCATGATATTCCTGGCTCTGTTTATGATGCCCTTTTATTACGGGTCCAAGGCAAGATCAGTGCCTGAGTTTCTGAAACTGAGATACGACGAAAAAACAAGAGGATTGAATGCTATCCTTTTTGCAGTAATGACAATCCTTGCATCCGGTATATCAATGTATGCACTGGCCATCCTTCTGGAAAAAATCCTGGGATGGGACTTTAATGTCAGTCTCTGGATATCAGCCTTGATAGTATTGGGATACACTTACCTCGGCGGTCTCTCTTCCGCAATATACAATGAAGTACTCCAGTTCTTCATTATTGTAATAGGACTGTTGCCACTTGTTTTCCTGAGTCTTCAGGATGTAGGAGGATGGGCAGGACTGAAAGAGAGCCTGGCCCCGATTGCAGAAACACAGGGATATGCATCTGATACAATGTTGACTACCTGGAAATATACAGGCACTGCAACCGGTAATCCGCTCGGTGTACAATGGTATGGCATACTGTTCGGCCTTGGGTTTGTCCTTTCATTTGGATACTGGTGTACAAATTTCCTGATCGTGCAGAGGGCCTTTGCAGCTGAATCAAAAATTGCAGCCAGGAGAGTGCCTTTGATAGGTGCAGTACCCAAGATGCTAATTCCTTTCCTTATAATAGTCCCCGGTGTTATCGCAATAGTTCTTCTAAATGATCCTGGTAAGAATTTTATCCTGCCGCTCAATGAAGCAGGTGCACCTATTTATGACTATACAATTATTATGTTACTGAAACAGTACCTTCCTGCAGGTGTTCTGGGCCTCGGTATTACTGCCCTGCTGGCTTCATTTATGTCGGGTATGGCAGGTAATGTATCGGCCTTCAACACTGTTTGGACATATGATATATACCAGAGCTATATCAGGGGAGCGACAGATGATAAAGAGGCTGATGAAAAACACTATCTCAAAGTGGGTCGTGTTACTACTGTTTGTGGAGTTTTACTGAGTATTGCAGCTGCATATATTGCCAGCAAGTTCGGTAATATAATGGACTTCCTTCAGACAATCTTCGCCATGATAAATGCTCCCTTATTTGCCGTAATATTCCTTGGAATGTTCTGGAAGCGAACAACAGGGCATGGCGCATTCTGGGGCCTGCTGATGGGATTTGTATTCGCCCTGCTGCATCATGGCCTGACATCCCCGGAGGGATCAACCACACTGGTCAAAGGCGGATGGCTTGCCACAGTGCATACTTATCCCGTAGAAATGGCACAAAACTTCTGGACTGCAATAATAGCATTTTCAGCCAGTACCATAATAACTGTGGGATTGACACTGCTCACTCGGCAGAAAAAAACAAATCAACAATTGCGGGGGCTGGTATATTCTCTTACACCACACGAGGTAGATACAGACTTGCCATGGCATAAACGGCCATTGACTCTCGCAATTTTTATTATAGCGATATTGGTAGTATTAAGTATAATATTCTGGTAGGAGGAAATTAAAATGGTAGATATAAGAATTCCAATAGGTTTAATGTTTTCAATAGTCGGTGCACTGGTAACCATATTTGGCATTTTCACTTCGTCAGATGCCGCTTTGTATGAAAAATCACTGGGCATTAACGTGAACCTGATCATGGGTCTGATAATGCTTGTATTCGGAGTGGTGATGCTGTTTTTTGCATTCAGAAAAGTAAAGCAGAAAAAACAGTAGTTAGTATTCTGACTGTTAAGGAAGTAACGCTGATCTGTAATTTCCTTTACGGTTAAATATCAGTATATGGAAAATAATAAGAATATCAGCAGAGGTTTTGCGAGTGATAATAATGCGGGGGTACATCCGCAAATACTGAAAGAAATTGAGAAAGTCAATAAAGGACATGTTATTGGCTATGGCGATGACCATTATACAAGGGAGGCCGAAGAACTGTTCAGGATAATCTTCGGAGATGAAACCGAGGTTTATTTTGTTTTTACCGGTACAGCTGCCAATGTACTGGGGCTTACTGGAATAACAAGGTCCTGGAATTCCGTAATAACCGCATTCACTGCCCATATTGAGCAGGACGAATGTGGTGCACCCGAGAAATATACAGGTTGCAAGGTTCTTACAGTGGATACACCAGATGGTAAGCTAAGAAAGGAGTTATTTGCCAAACACCTGCACGGATTTAACTTTGAACACCATTCCCAGCCAAAAGTAGTTTCAATAACCCAGGCTACGGAGATGGGTACTGTATATACTCCCGAGGAAATACGCGACATGGCTGATTTTGTCCATGGGTATGGAATGCTACTGCATATGGACGGTGCAAGGATAGCAAATGCAGCTGCTGCGCTGGATCTCCCTTTCAGGGATTTTACCACTGAAGCAGGAGTGGATGTGCTTTCGTTTGGCGGAACAAAAAATGGAATGATGTATGGTGAAGCAGTATGTTTTCTTAAGGAGGGATTATCTGAGAACTTCAAATATATAAGGAAACAGGGTATGCAACTGGCATCTAAAATGCGTTTTGTTTCTGCACAGTTTATTGCTTATTTTAAAAATGACCTGTGGCTTAAGAATGCCAGGCATGCCAATATGATGGGAAGAAGGCTGGCCGAAAGCATAAATACGATAGAAGGAATAAAAATCACTCAGGATGTGCATTGTAATGGAGTATTTGTTATTCTCCCGGGAGATGTGGCTGAAGAGGTAAGATCAAGTTATTTTTTCTATCCCTGGAATGAGGAATTATCAGAATACAGGCTGATGACCAGCTGGGATACAACTGAAAAAGATATTGAAGGATTTGCCGATCTGCTTGAAAAGAAAATGAAAGAATTCCATAGCTGAAATCAGGGTAACAAAAGGGAACTGTCACCGTAACTGAGGAACCTGAAACCATTTCTCAGGGAGTAATCGTAGATCTTTTTCCAGTCATTACCGGTGAAGGCAGCTACCAGTAAGAGCAGCGTACTACCCGGCAAATGATAATTTGTTATAAGACCTTTGGCTATTCTTACCCTGTACCCCGGGACTATAATAATACCAGTTCGCGCTTCGAGGTATTCGAGGTTATTGTCATTCATGTATTCCAGGATTGTAGTGAGGTATTCTTCATAACCGGTATTTGTCACATTATCATAGGGATACCATTGTTCCAGGTAAATGTCCGAAGGAGAATGTATCATTCCTCTGCTTATCTTATGCCCCAGCCAGTAAAGACTCTCCATAGTGCGCATGGAAGTTGTCCCGACCGCAATTACCCGCCTGCCGATGATATTCTCTATCATCTCTCTTCCAACCTTGAAATGTTCAATATGCATACTGTGACCGCCTGCTGTTTCCGTTTTAACCGGGACAAAGGTCCCTGCCCCTACATGAAGGGTTAATACTCCTGTTTTTATTCCTTTCCTGCTGAGATCTGACAGTACCTTCCCTGTAAAATGAAGTCCGGCAGTCGGAGCAGCTACAGATCCATCCTCTTTTGAATAAACCGTTTGATACCGTAATTTGTCAATATCTTCATCATCCCTTTTCAGGTAAGGAGGAACGGGAACATGCCCGGCTATATCCAGTATCTCGCTGAAACTCATCTGTTCATTATCCCATGTAAATCTAACCAGGGTGTCTATGCCTTGTCTTTCAATTTGCTCCGCGTAGAGGCTTACTTTTATATCTTTATGGTCTAAATCCATTTCAAGCCTTCCATCTTTCCATTTCTTTTGATTACCTACCAGACACCTCCACTCAACAACTTTTCTGGCAGAGAAGTTCCTCTCATAATCTGATGGTTTTTCAGGTTCGAGACAGAATATTTCAATATTTGCACCTGTCTGTTTCCGGAATATCAGCCTGGCCCTTATTACCCTGGTCTGGTTGTAGACAAGTATATCATTTTCATTGAGATACCTGCTGAGATTGCTAAAAACATCATGTCCAATGTTTCCTGAACGATACACGAGAAGTTTGGAAGAATCCCTCTCATCAAGAGGATACCTTGCAATCTTCTCATCGGGCAATACATAGGTATAATCTCTTATCTTGATATTTCTGGGGATCTCAGTCACTTTTAGATTTATGATTTGTATTCCTGCCTTATTAAAATGTTATAAAACCTTATAAGGTGCACAAAAATAACTAAATTTGTTAGTAGCAGTATGGAATAATTAATCAAATGAGATAGTATGGCCTATAAGAGTATTAATCCTTATACAGGGAAGGTAAATAAAACGTATGATCACATCGGCAACGAGGAGCTGGATAGTATAATATTTTCATCTTCGCGGGCCTTCAGGAAATGGAGAAAGGTGAGTATTGAAAAAAGGCAGGATCTATTGCTCCGGCTCGCCGATCTGCTGGAGATCGAGAAGGATTTTCATGCAGCAAGCATTACCTCTGAAATGGGTAAACCGATAAACCAGTCTGTCGCCGAGATAGAAAAGTGTGTACTGGTCTGCAGGTACTATGCTGAACGTGCCGATGAGTTTCTGAAGCCGGGAAAACATTCCTCCTCAGCCGGATCATCCATGGTAAGATTTGATCCTCTGGGGATAGTATTTGCCATAATGCCGTGGAATTTTCCATACTGGCAGGTGATAAGATGCATGGCACCTGCGCTGGCTGCCGGCAACAGTGTTCTCCTGAAACATGCTTCCAATGTACCACAATGTGCTGAAAATATTGAGAATTGGGTAATAAAAGCCGGCTTCCCCGTTGATGTGTTCAGAAACCTGTTTATTGATCATGACCAGGTGGCACTGGTTCTTAAATCTGAGTATGTCAGATCAGTTAGTCTTACCGGCAGTAATACCGCAGGTGAGAAAGTTGCTTCCCTGGCAGGTGGAAATATTAAGAAGCTGGTGCTCGAGTTGGGAGGTAATGATGCTTTTATTGTCTTTAATGATGCTGATCTGGATAAAGCTGCAGAAGCTCTTGTTTATGGACGCTTTCAGAATACCGGGCAAAGTTGTATTGCCTCAAAACGCCTTTTCGTTCACGAACAGGTATATCCTGAATTCCTGAGCCTGATTACAGGACGCATAAAAGCTCTTAAGGCGGGTAATCCTTCATTGCATGATACATTTATCGGGCCCCTGGTTAACAAATCCGCAGTGTCGGAACTGAAACGGCAGGTCAGTCAAACTGTGGAAATGGGCGCTGAAATAATACTCGGAGGCAAAGCCGGGAAACCAGGCGAGTGTTTCTTTGAACCTACAGTCCTTGTTAATGTATCATTTAAAAGCCCCCTGGCTACAGAAGAAGTATTCGGACCGGTATTGCCTGTCTTTAGCTTCAGGGATTATGACGAGTTATTATGCCGGGTTAATGATTCACGGTTCGGACTGGGATGCTCGGTATTTACCAATAACAGAAAACTGATGGAGCAGTTGTCCGGTGATATTGATACAGGGACAATAGTTTTTAACAGCTTTACCAAATCCGACCCCGGACTTCCATTTGGAGGAGTTAAGGAATCAGGTTATGGGAGGGAGCTTTCAGAGTACGGAATCCTGGAATTTGTTAATATAAAAACTGTTACTGTATTCTGATTAATAATATTTGATTAATTTTGTAGTGCAGCAAACCGTTCTGTCGCTCCATACAGCAGTGTATGGGGAGGAAAGTCCGGACAACACAGAGCACCATACTTTCTAACGGGAAGATACCCGCGAGGGTATAGTAACGTAACAGAAAATAACCGTCCCGATGCCTGTCCTGAGCTCGTCGAAGGATACTCGGGATAAGGGTGAAAAGGTGAGGTAAGAGCTCACCGGGCCCAGTGGTGACACGGGGTGCCGTACGTCTTATGGGTTGAAAGACCATGTATACCGGTGCTGAGGATTGCTCGTCCGATGCCGGGGGGTAGGTCGTTAAAACTATTCAGTGATGAATGGTATAGAGAAATGACAGAAAACCTGCCCGTTTATCTCTTTGAGATTACAGGGCAGGTTACAGAATCCGGCTTACAGGTTTGCTGCATTATTTTATTTCAAACTCGGAGTCGTCAATCTCCCTGTTGAATTCAATACTTTCATATACTGCTGTAACGGCAGGCTGGCCGTTCATGAATGTATCAATAGTCCTGGCCATTATAACTCCATCTGTATCAACAAAATCCCTCATCCTCATTTCGACTGTAATATCCGCTCCCATCTGGTTAACATTGATTCTCATCTGAGTTAGATAATATGATTCTTTGTCAATAAAGATATACCTTGTTCCCTCAGGGGCTGATATTTTAATCTTAAACGCAGGCCTTCCGCCTACTGCCTCTTCTCCTTCCATCTCCATATTTCCTGCCCTGTATGCATTTTCCACACTGGCATTAAGTATACTGCTGTTCTTTATTGTGGCAATCTGATCGGCTGAGAGCCGAACAGCCTCATTTGAGCCCATCATTGGATTTATCATATAACCACGATCGCCGTTTATAACCTGTACCATATCCATACCGCTGAAATTACTCACTGATTTGATCTTATCAGGTGCTTTCTCGTACATCTCCATGTCGAGCTGCATACCCGGCATATTAATATGTCCCTTAATAATAAGAGTTTTGAATTGTGAGAGTTTTTCAGCATTAATGGCCTGTAAATGTTTCTCAATTACCTTATCAAGGTTTTGTGCACCTAAAGTGCCTATAGCAATTAAGCTTAACAAAATAACCAATAGTCTTTTCATTCTTATTTTTTATCAAGTTTATAAATAGTTTTACGTATCTCTGACAGTTTGAACATTAATTTATCAAGATGGCCCAGGTCAAGCATGTTTGCACCGGCGGCAACCTCATGCAACACTTTCCTGTTCTCTACAACGCAGGGGCCGGCAATAAGAAAAAAATTATTACTTCCGGTAAATTTTATTTTAGGTAAAACAGGAATCATCCGGTTTTTGTTTATAAAGGTAATATTTAAGAAATAAGAAAACCTCAGTTGTTGTAATCGTAATATTTTTTCCAGAGAGCTTTTAACCTGTTTCTGAATTCTTTCTCCCTCGGGTTATCACCTGGTGAATAAAAAACAGTACCACGAAGTTCTTCCGGCAGATAATTTTCTTCTGTGAAATGGCCTTCATATGAATGAGGATACTTGTAGTCTTTACCATAATCAAGATCTTTCATAAGCCTGGTGGGAGCGTTTCGAAGATTTAGTGGTACGGGTTTGTCACCCGATTTTCTGACCTCCTCAATAGCCTTGTCAATGGCCATATATGCGGTGTTGCTTTTTGGTGAGCAGGCAAGGTAAATTGCAGTCTCGGAAAGTATTATTCGTGATTCAGGCCATCCGGTGAGGTGAACGGCATCAAAGCATGATTGTGCAATTACTAATGCATTGGGATTGGCCAGGCCAATATCTTCAGCCGCCAGTATTAGCAACCGGCGGGCAATAAACTTAACATCCTCACCACCCTCAACCATCCTGGCAAGCCAGTAAACAGCAGCATTGGGGTCGCTTCCCCGTACAGACTTAATGAAAGCTGAAATAATATCATAATGCTGTTCTCCTCCTTTGTCATAAAGGGCCATATTCTTCTGTATCTGCTGCATTACTATTTTGTCAGTAATAATTATCTTTCCTTTTTTATCAGGCAAAGCCTGCATCTCTGAAGAAACAGCAAGTTCTAGTGCATTGTACAGTTTACGCGCATCACCTCCTGAATTTTTTATCAGAGCATTATATTCAGATATCTCAATATCTAATTCCTTAAGGTAACTGTCTCCCTTTAATGCCCTGTCTGCCAGTTTTTTAAGATATTCATCTTCCAGCGGTTTAAGGACATATACCTGGCATCGGGACAGGAGGGGAGATATAATTTCAAAAGAGGGATTTTCAGTTGTTGCACCGATAAGTGTAATTATTCCTTTTTCAATGGCTCCAAGGAGCGAATCCTGCTGTGATTTGGAGAAGCGGTGTATCTCGTCAATGAACAGTATAGGACTGGGGTTATCAAAGAACTGCTGTTTTTTTGCTTTCTCAATCGTTTCCCGTACATCTTTCACTCCTGAATGCACCGCACTCAACTGGTAGAAAGGCCTTTTATGCATTGCGGCAATAATACCTGCCAGTGTTGTTTTACCTACCCCTGGTGGGCCCCATAGTATAAACGATGGTATCCCTCCTGATTCAATGTTCTTTCTGAGGGCGGAATTAGTACCTGTAAGATGATCCTGGCCTATAAAATCAGAGAGGGCTCCAGGCCTCATCCTTTCTGCAAGGGGTTTGTTTGATAACATGGTACAGTTTTCAGCAAAATTAACAAATGAAAACCAATTATCGTTACTGTAATAGTCAGGGAAGGTATGAAATTCTGGTCTACCTGTTCATAACATTGCAGAAGTCACGGTAAGCTTTAAGGATGTTACCTGACTGCAGTACCAGGTTTTTTGTTTCGGTCAGCATATCAAGGTACAGAATTGTTGCCTTTGTTCCCGATGCACCTTTCTTGATACGTTTTATTTGCTTTTTACGTATAGAATCAATTGAATCGATAAGTTTAGCCTGCTTGTCAAATGATTGCCTGATATTTTCAAAATGATTTGACTTGAGTATAGCCACAAGAAAATTAAGGTATTCACTGAGTTCACGGCTGAGGGTTTTAAGATCTTCCTGCTGGTCAGGGTTAAGTGGTTGATGATTATTATCAACATGCCTGTATGCAGGGTCAAATACATAGGATAATGAGTGGGCACTTTCCCTTAGGTAATCGTGTATCTGAACATAATACGGACCTGCATCCATTCTCGAGTCATCCAGTTTCCTTATAAATTTATGTACATTATCTTTCTTGAGCTTGGCTGAAATATCGAATTGTTTGATTTCTTTTTTGAGGGTTTTAAGTGACTTCAGGCGCTCATTCAGGAAAGCAATTATAGTCCTGTTATACAAAGAGGATACTAACAGAAGTTGTTTGATAAGTATATCCCTCGTAATATCAGTTATTGTGGCCTCATTTTCAATTGCTTCAACTTCAGCTTCCTCATCTTTGGCTTTTTTAACCCTGTTCCTGTGTGCCCGATAACTGCTAACCAGTACCGCCAGAATCAGGCCAATAATAATTAATATTCCTGTCAATCCCGCCCAGTTTATGAAAAGAGCTATCAGGAAAGAACCCGTAAAAGCGGCCATGGCTGTTAAGAACCACCCTGTAATTACTACCATAACACCTGTTATACGGTATACTGCACTTTCCCTGCCCCATGCCCTGTCAGCAAGGGAGGTTCCCATAGTTACCATGAATGTAACGTAAGTCGTAGACAGAGGTAATTTTTGTGAAGTACCAAAAGCAATTAAAGCACTGGCTACGACCAGGTTAATAGAAGCTCTCAGTAAATCAAAAGATACTCCTTTCTTGTCTTTCAGTGTTTCCGACTCCGAGGTATTAAACCTGCTTTCAATCCACTCCTTCAACCTGTCGCTACGATAACGCTTCATAAGCTTTGCGATACCCGATGTGGTACGTACCATGCCCCTCGCAATATATGATGATTTAAACTGCTCAAGACCTTCTTCCTGCCTGCTAAGGTTGAGGGTAGTTTGTGTTACAGACCTGGCCTTTTTGGAAAACCACAGGGATAGAGACATTACCAGCCCGGCTATGAGAAGAAGATAGGTTGGGGTTCTTACCTGAGCGGCCAGGGCTTTCATTTGCAGGATATCAGGATCTAAACCGCTTGCTGCCCACTCTTTGTATGATTCAAAACCTGCCAGTGGAACACCTATGAAGTTAACCAGGTCATTGCCGGCAAATGCCATAGCGAGTGAAAAAGTACCCACCAGTACGATCATCTTTGGTATATTGAGCCTGAATAGCCACTGGAGAAGCTGTAATAGGATAGTCCAGCTTAATAAGCTGTATATTAATAATTTGCCGGTATTCTGGGTTATCCATGCAACAGTACTGTCACTCATGAAAGAAGAACCCCTGGCGCCTTTGATTAATATGAAATATGTGATGGCTGTTATTGCAATTCCACCCCAGATTGCTCCAAAATATTTTAAATATCTTCTGTAATTGAAGGAAAAGATAATACGCGTAAGATACATTACTACTGCACCTACAACAAAAGCGATTACAACTGACAGCAAAATCCCGAAAATAATCGCCAGGGCTTTGCTTGAATTAATATATGTACCCAGGGTATGAGCTTTTTCAGGATCAGCAAGAAGCTTGACCATAGCTATACCCACTGCAGCTCCGAGCAGTTCAAAAACTATGGAAACAGTTGTGGATGTGGGTAAGCCAAACGTATTGAAAAGATCCAGGAGAATAATATCAGTCAGCATGACTGCAAGGAAAATAACCATAATCTCATCAAAATTAAACTCCCCGGGATTGAATATCCCTTTTCTTGCAACCTCCATCATGCCATTGGAAAAGGTTGCCCCCACAAGTACCCCTAAAATTGCAACTATCATGATAACCCTGAATGGAGCTACCTTCGATCCAAAAGCAGAATTGAGAAAATTTACCGCATCATTGCTTACACCAACTATCAGATCTGATATAGCCAGCAGGAATAAAATAACAACAGTAAAAATGAAAAACTGCTCCATTTAGTATTTTAGAAATATTCGCAAATGTATCCAGCTATTTTTATATATTAATGAATTTAATGTTAAGGAATTGTTAAGTAAGTGGTAGTTATCTTTTAAAAACCTGGGAAACAGATGGTTATTCGTTCAGTATGCTTTTTGTCAGGGATATGACCTTTTCAATCTCCAGGGGCTTGGTAAGGTAATCAACCACTCCCATCTCAATGCTCTGGATTATTGTTTCCTTATCAGATATGGCAGATAGTATTACAACGGGGATATTTGCCCAGTCTGCGTTTTTCTTTAATAGCATCATAAATTCAAAACCATCGATCTCTGGCATTTTAAGATCAAGAAATATAAGGTCGGGGATATTCTTTTTCAGTAAATCCAGACCTTCCCTTCCACTAATGGCTGAAAACACCCTGTAGCCGTTACGTCTGAACAGTGATTCAAGAAGTACTAAATTAGTGTTCGAATCATCAATTATAAGTATATTTTTATTACTCATCTGCTGTAAATTGACTATCGAGGGTAAAGATCAGAAAATATGGAATTGTAAATCCCCGGAAATTGGAAAAAATATCACCGTTTTATGGTGATTTAAATCATCATTATGCAAAAAAATAATACATTTGTCTGGTTTCGTTTTGTAGCCAGGTGATCATTATCAATGAAAAATTTTAGTTTAAACACGGAATATAATAATTCTAAAAACTTAATTCCTGATGAAGGTATCTTTAATTATCTAACCAGGGATGAGAAAGTTAAATTATCTTCAGGTGTAACCCTGATGACTTTTGAGCGGCAGGATATACTGTTTAAACAGAATATGCCTTCTGATCATGTGGTATATGTTATCAGTGGGCTCATAAAAGTATACAGTGGAGGAAGGGGTGGCCGTGTTGTTTGTATCAAGCTGGCAGGACCTGGTAATTTTGCGGCCCTATCAAGTGCATATGCATCAAATGTTTACAGGAACTCAGCAGCTGCAATTGAAAAGACAGTTGCGCTTATGATAAGGAAAGAAAACCTCAGGGATATCCTGAAACAGAACGGTATGTTCTCTCTTTCCCTGATTAACCTGATGGGAGAGGAGATACTGGATATATCTAACAAGCTGGTTACCTTTTCAATGAAGCAGTTGCCCGGCAGGGTGGCCGACCTGATAAGGTATTTTTCCGAAGAAGTATTCAAAAGCAATGAGTTTACTGTGTCGCTTACGAGGCAGGAAATGGCCGAATTAATAGGCACCACCAAGGAAAGCCTGATAAGAACACTTAATGAATTTAAAAATGATAAAATAATAGATCTTGATGGCAAAAACATAAGGATACTGTCAAATGATCTAATTAAAGTATTGTCTGAAATAGGTTAAAAAATAATTATGCTTAAACAATATTCAGGGAGGGTCGTTTTACTTCTGTTTATTCCATTATTGGTATTATCCTTTCAGGATCGCGGACATGAAATTCAGAAGGGCAGTGGTATTGTTTGCCCTGATGGGATGGTTGTTTCTGCTCATCCTGAGGCATCAAATATAGGAGTCAGGATACTTATTAATGGAGGCAATGCATTTGATGCTGCCGCAGCAACAGCTTTTGCCCTTGCTGTAAGTTATCCTACTGCAGGTAATATTGGTGGTGGCGGGCTTATGGTTCTAAGGGACGCCAATGGTAATTATGCTGCACTCGACTGCAGGGAAAAAGCTCCCGGGCATGCAATGCACGATATGTATCAGGATGAGGAGGGTAATATCATTGAAGGTATGAGTACCAATACTCTTGCCGCAAGTGGAGTGCCCGGATCAGTTGCAGGAGTACTGGAAATGCATTCAAGGTATGGAATTCTTCCCTTTGAAGATGTTATCCAGCCATCTATAGACCTGGCACGTAATGGATTTCCTGTTACCCGCAAACAGGCCGAATCATTGAACATGGCTCGTACCAGGTTCATTCAAAGAAATGATCATCCGGTGGCGTTTGTAAAAGATAGTCTCTGGACTGAAGGGGACCTGCTGGTACAGGAAGAACTGGCCACAACACTTGAAAGGATACGTGATTATGGATACATAGGCTTTTATAGTGGTGTGACTGCAGATCTGATTGTTGCCGAAATGAAAAAGGGAAACGGTCTTATTAGTCATGATGACCTTGAAAACTATACAACCGTATGGAGGGAGCCGATAATTGGTAATTATTCAGGGCTTAAAATAGTATCAATGCCACCACCATCAAGCGGCGGTGTTGCATTAATCCAATTGCTTGGTATAATGGAAAACATGCTGCCTGACCAGCCTGTTTTCCATTCTGAAGAAGATATCCACCTTATTACAGAGGCTGAAAGAAGGGTTTTTGCCGACAGGTCTTATTATCTGGGTGACCCGGATTTTATAAATATACCTGTTGATAAACTGGTGAGTAATGAATATCTGGTTGAAAGGATGTCTGATTTTAATCCACTGAAGGCATCATCTTCTGACGATATATCATATGGGTTAATCCCCGCTGCAGAAAGCGAGGAAACAACACATTTTTCGGTGGTTGATAGAGACCGTAATGCAATTGCTTTTACAACCACGCTTAATAGTGGTTATGGTAATTGTATAGTGGTGGAGGGAGCGGGCTTCCTGCTGAATAATGAAATGGATGATTTTTCATCCAAACCAGGGCATCCTAATATATACGGTCTTATAGGTGGCGAAGCAAACTCTGTACAGCCCGGGAAAAGAATGTTAAGCTCCATGACACCCACTATTATAGAAAAAGACAAACAGCTCTACATGGTATTGGGATCACCCGGGGGATCCACAATTATTACTTCAGTTTTTCAAACCTTGCTTAATGTAATAGAATATGAAATGAATATGCAGCAGGCTGTTGATGCACCGCGATTCCATCACCAGTGGATGCCTGATGTTATTTATTTTGAACGGGAAGGAGCTGATACAATTCTTATGCAGAAACTCGAAAATTTTGGACATAAGATAAGGCTTCGTTCTTCAATAGGAAGAGTTGATGCAATAAGGATACTTCCCGATGGTCGTCTGGAAGCTGGTGCCGACTCAAGAGGCGATGATATAGCCTGTGGTTACTGACTTAAGGTTTTTATTATCTTTTTGGTAAATACACAGGATTTTTTTTCATTAAATGAAATAAATTAATACTTTTATCAATTGAAACCGTAAAACCAGAAAAATATTTGAATAGTTTCAAATAGCTGTAATATGAAAAAAACTCTGATAATTTCTATCATCATTCTGGTTATCATCCTCATACTTCCGGCAATCGGATTTTTTGGATGGTTCTTTAAAGAAAAGAAACCAATTGATGTAGTTATACTGGACAAAACAGTTCATACTCTTGACCGCGTAAAACATCGTTCACTTACATGGGTCCTGGCCGATAGCAGGTTTGTTAAAGAGAATAACCGAAAGTACTTGCTGAGAAAAGATTATTATGGCTTCTATCCAATTAAGCCGCTGAGGTCGAAACAGTTCCGGAGAAATGATTATCGTCTTGCAGAGGTGATCAACATAGCAGATAATAATGACGCCCTTTATTATGCTGATACATACGGTGTTTTCTTTAATGATTGGTACCAGGGAATAAATAGAAGCAGATATTCCCGGAAACTCTACGGAGGACTGAATAACAACGATTACCTCCTCCTCTCTGAAATGAGAAAACGCGATAAACTGACAATACTGGAATATAATACCTTTGATTATCCCACCGATGCCTATGAACGATACCGTGTTGAGGAATTAATGGGTTTTAAATCAACGGGATGGACGGGGCAGTACTACCCTTCACTTGATTCAACCGGTGCTGATCTGCCGATATGGGTAATGAGCCTGTATAGAAAGAAAAACAGGGTACCCTGGCTGTTTAAAAATGCTGGAATAATACTGCTTAAAGGAGAAAATGAAATACTGGTTCTTGAAGAAGGTGTACACCTGGAAAATGCATTGCCATTTATAATGACCGATAAGACCGTGGCCGATAATTACAATCTTGCTGTCCAGGTCCCCTTCGATAAACCTTTTGAGATAGTTGAGCCACTGGATAACGAGGTACTTTCAACTTTTCAACTAATGACAACAGAAGAAGGAGCGTTACTGCTTGACAAACACTTCCTTACAAGTGAATTCCCGGCAGTAATCACTAACCCTGGTGATACAAGATCAGTATATTTCTGTGGTGACTTTGCTACCAGTAACCTCCCCCCATGGACAGCCTGTTTCGGAGACCTTAATATCATTAAAGGTTTACTCTACAATGATGAGGAGATGAACGATACCCGCCGATTCTTCTGGCAGTACTATAAACCTCTGCTGACAGGAATGTTGACTGATTATTATCTTGAACTTGAACAGGAATAGTTATATATTGTTGATTGACTTCAGACAGGCTGTTTTTTACAGCCTGTCTTTTTTTATTTCCTGAATTATGAAAATAACTTTAGTACAAGCAGATATAGCCTGGGAAAACAAAAAGGCTAATTTTTCTAAATATGAATCACTATTGAAAGGCCTTGCCGGTAAAACAGATGTGGTAGTCCTGGCCGAGATGTTCAATACAGGATTCTCGATGAACTGTGATTACCTGGCCGAAAGTATGAACGGGGAAACCATAAAATGGATGCGTAAAATAGCCTCCGTGGCTGATTTTGGAATGATAGGGAGTCTTATTAGTATTGACAAGGGGAAATACTATAACAAACTTGTTTTTATGAAACCTGACGGTAATTACTGCAGCTACGATAAAGGCCATCTGTTTAGAATGGAAAAGGAAAATATGTACTACACCAAAGGAACCAGGCCAGTAATTGATTCATTCAGGGAATGGAAGTTCTCACTGCAGATCTGTTATGACCTCAGGTTCCCTGTATGGAGCCGTAATGTAAATAACGAATATGATATCCTTGTGTATATCGCTAACTGGCCTGAGAGTAGGAGGAATGTATGGAATACCTTATTGATGGCAAGAGCTATTGAAAACCAATGTTTTGTGGTTGGGGTCAACAGGATAGGAAGAGATGGAAACGGCATTGATTATTGTGGTGATTCGGTAATTATTGACCCCATGGGAAAAATTGTTGCCCAAACAAAAATGAATACCGAGGAATTAATTACACATAAAATTTCACTGGATGAACTGAAGCTCTTCAGGAAAAAATTCCCGGTATGGATTGATGCTGATAAGTTTAAGCTGCTTTCAGACTGATAATGCCTGGTACAATACCTCTACCGGGTGCATGGTCTTGCGTCCTGTGCCATCCACTATCTGGTGCCTGCAACTCGTTCCAGGTGCAGCAATAATTACCTCTTCGTCAGAATTCCTTATAGCCGGGAATAATACCAGTTCACCAACCTTCATTGATAAATCAAAATGTTCTTTCTCATAACCAAAAGACCCGGCCATTCCACAACATCCTGAGGGTATTTCTTCAACACTGTAATTTGGAGGTATCGACAGCATCTCTTTTGTACCTGCTGTATCTGCAACAGCTTTTTGTTGACAATGGCCGTGCAACAATATCTTTCTTGATTCTGTGCTGAACATAGATGATTTAATATTCCCGTTTCTGTATTCCCGGCTTAAAAACTCATCGATTAACAGTGCATGTTCTGAAAGCTTCTGAGCATGAATACGGTATTTCTCAGGTACCAGAAAAGGAAATTCATCCCTGAAGCCAAGAATAGCCGAAGGTTCAATACCCAGGAGTGGATTATCCTGGTTTACCAGTGCAGACAGTTTAATGACATTATCGGTGGCTATCTTCCTAGCTTTGCGCAAAAGACCTTTTGAAAGAAATGTGCGTGCGCTAAGGTTGTGATCAGGTATGTTTACACCGTAACCAAGTGCGGTAAGGAGTTTTATTGCCTGGATACCAACAAGAGTATCATTATAATTGGTAAACTCATCTGCGAAAAGATATACTTTCTTTACAGGCTGTACGGGGTTAAGCAGGGGAAGGTTCTTCCTGGCCCATCTCTTCAGAGTAGTCTTGTATATTACTGGTATTGACCTCTGACGGGCAAAGCCTGTCATCCTTTTGAAAAGACCTGATAGAAACTTGTTTTGTAAGAAAAAGTTATAAAATGCAGGAAATATTGAGCCCAACCTGTTTAAAGTGCTTATATAGGCTATCAGCCTTGTTCGTAGTGGTATACCGTGCTTATCGTACCACTCCTGCATAAATTCTGTTTTAAGCTTTGCCATATCCACATTGGAAGGGCATTCACTTTTACAACCTTTGCAGGAGAGGCATAAATCCAGGATTTTGTATATTTCAGGATGAGCCCAGCCATTACTCCCGGATTTGTTAAGAAATTCTCTCAGAACATTTGCCCTGGCCCTGGTAGTGTTCATTTCATCCCTTGTGGCCATATAACTGGGGCACATGGTTCCACCTATTATTTCAGTTTTCCTGCAGTCGCCTGAGCCATTGCATTTCTCTGCTGCCCTGATATATCCGCCTGAGTCATCGTACCTGAAATAGGTCTGCAATTCCTTTACTTCCTGGCCTGGTTTGTAACGGAGTGAAGTATTCATGGGAGGAGTATCAACAATCTTACCTGGGTTAAGTATACCTTCCGGGTCCCAGGTGTACTTTACTTCTCTAAGTGTATTATATATTTTGTCTCCAAGCATCAGAGGAATGAATTCCCCCCTTAATCTACCGTCACCATGTTCACCACTTAATGAACCCCTGAATTTTTTTACCAGCATAGCGGTCTCCATTCCCAGGGTATGGAATAATTCTACATCACGGGCTTCCTTCAGGTTTAATACAGGACGCAGATGAAGCTCCCCGGATCCTATATGAGCGTGGTAAACACATTCCTTGTTGTATTTTGCCAGCATCCTGTCAAATTCATGCATATATTCCGGTAAGAGGTTCACATTAACAGCTGTATCTTCAAGAAGACTCACTGGTTTGGCATCACCTTTCATATTTGCCAGTACACCTACACCTGCCTTCCTCAGGTTCCATACTTTTGGTATTTCACTACCCCATATTCGAGGGAAAGCATATCCATATCCCTCTTTTCTCATTGACTGCTCCATAGAATCACAGACTTTATTTAGCTCCTCGGGGCTATGGCCGGCAAACTCAACTATTAATATGGCCGCGGGTTTGCCCTCGAGAAAAAACCTGTTCTTTCTCTGCTCAATATTATCTCCTGTAAGATCCAGAATTTTATCATCCATCATCTCGACAGCACCCGGTTTATACTGCAGGGCTATCAGGTTTGCCAGGAAGGCCTCGTTTCTTTCTTTCAGGTGTACACAGCACAGTACTTTTTCCGGAGGAGGCAGAGGTACCAGGTTAAGCTTTATTTCAGTTATGACGGCAAGGGTACCCTCAGAACCGGCAATAAGCCTGGAGAGGTTAATATCAGTGCTAATTTCATCACTGAAAACTGAAGTTTGCAGAAGAAGGTCCAGTGCATAACCTGTATTTCTTCTTGGTACCGAGGGATCAGGATATTCATTCTTTATTTCCCTGACCAGGTCAGGATCGGATAATATATCATTCAGTTTACTGTATATCTTACCCTCCAGGTTGTTTAAACCGCATTTTCTTTTAAAATCATCAACAGACAGTTCGCTGAATACGGCATTGCTGCCGTCGCTCAGTATTGCTTTCACTTCCAGTATATGCTCACGTGTACTACCATATATGAGCGAATGCAGACCACATGCATTATTGCCAACCATTCCCCCCATGGTACACCTGTTTCCTGTAGATGTTTCAGGACCAAAGAACAAGCCATATTCAGCCAGCTTTATATTCAATTCATCAAGCACTACACCCGGTTGTAACCTTACCCATTTCTCATCAGTATTGATCTCCAGGATATTATTCATATGCCTGCTAATATCGACTACTATGCCGGAACCTACAACCTGGCCTGCAAGTGATGTTCCTGCACCACGCATTATCAGGCTCGATTTATTTTTATGTGCATATTCTATCAGAAGGTGAAGATCTTTATCATCGGCAGGCCATGCAACAGCAAGAGGTTCCTCCCTGTACATTGAGGCATCAGTACTGTAAATAGCCCTGGTAATGGTGTCGTAATTTAAACCGCCCTTAAGCGAAGCTGCCAGGTTATCAAGTGATTTGTCCCGCTCCATTTGTTGAGATACATTTTGGTGGGTAAAAATATATAATATTATCAACCTTATGAAACATATTTATTATGTTAATATCATACTTACATCAGACAGTTTTTTCTGATATTAATCATGTTTTTCAGCCTTGATGTTATAAGCATTTTTTTATACTTTTGAAGAATTATTTTTACCTTCATAAATAACTGATTCTCAATGAAATTAATAAATGACATTAAAGACAGGGCACGTAAGCTGAATAAACGAATCGTATTACCTGAGGGGACTGAAGAGAGAACACTTAAGGCAGCTGACCAGGTGATTGAGGAAGGGCTGGCAAGAATAATACTTATAGGCAACCCGGAGGAGATTTCGCAACTGGCTGATAAGCTGGACCTGAAAAATATTGGGAAAGCGCAAATTGTAGATCCGGTTTCACATAAAATGAAGGATCATTATGTTGATATGATGGTTGATATCAGGAAACATAAAGGTCTTACCAGGGATGAAGCAATGAATCTGATCGAAAATCCACTATATCTTTCAGTGATGATGATCAAAAATGGTGACGCTGACGGAGAAGTGGCCGGAGCAACCAATGCAACAGGAGATGTGCTGCGACCGGCTTTCCAGTATGTAAAAACCAAACCCGGAATATCTGTTGTTTCAGGTGCATTTATTATGATCCATCCCGATACCTCATTCGGTGATGACGGCGTTATGGTTTTCGCCGATAGCGCCGTTCATCCTGATCCCACTGATAAGGAATTGGCAGAAATAGCGGTAGCCACTGCACGAACAACGAAATCAATACTTGGAATAGAACCAAGGGTTGCGATGATCAGTTTTAGTACCAAGGGCAGTGCAAAGCATGAAATGGTCGATAAAGTCGTAAATGCTACCAGGATGGCCAGGGAAATGGCTCCTGACTTACAGATTGATGGCGAATTGCAGGTTGATGCCGCACTGGTAGAAGCAATAGGAAAGAAAAAAGCACCGGATAGTAAAATAGCCGGCAGGGCAAATGTTATGATATTCTCATCACTTGATGTTGGTAATGTTGCATATAAACTGGTTCAGAGGCTGGGCAAAGCTGAAGCTATTGGCCCGGTATTGCAGGGCATGGCTGCACCTATTAATGACCTTTCAAGAGGATGCTCGGTTAGCGATATAGTAAGCCTGGTGGCTATAACAGCTAATCAGTCTGCTTAAAAAAAAACAGTGTTTTAAACTGGCACCGGATTCTCCAGTTTAAGACTTTATTATTATCTTGTAATATTTAATTTTATTCTATAAACTCAACATTATTATGGTAATTCTTGTCCTCAATTGCGGCAGTTCATCTATTAAATATAAAGTCTTTAATGTGGATAGTGGCGTAAATGTTATTGCAAAGGGCCTTGTGGAACGCATAGGTATTAGCGACAGTATACTTACTCACAAGCCAATCGGTAAAGCCCCTTATGTAGATGTTACAGATATTCCTGACCATACGGTTGGTATAAACCTGGTGATAGATGCGCTTACAAATAAAGAATGGGGTGTTATAAAAGATGTAAAGGATATAATCGCTGTTGGACACAGAGTGGTAAGCGGAGGAGAGAATTTTACCGAAAGTGTACTTATCGACAGTAAGGTCAAAAAGGATATAGAAAGGTGTTGTGAGCTGGCTCCCCTGCATAATCCGGCTAACCTTAAAGGAATACTCTCAGTGGAAAAACTTGTCCCTGGAGTGCCTCAGGTGGCAGTTTTTGATACTTCTTTCCACCAGACCATGCCCGATTTTGCATTTATGTACGCCATTCCTTATGAATACTATAAAAAATACAGGATACGTAAATACGGATTCCATGGCACCAGTCATAAATTTGTGGCCAGAAAAGCTGCCGGAATCCTGGGCAAAGATTTTAAGAGCCTGAAAATAATTACTTGCCACCTGGGTAATGGAGCCTCCGTGGCGGCTATTAAGGATGGTAAGTCTATCGATACCTCAATGGGATTTACACCTGTTGATGGTCTGATCATGGGAACCAGGACAGGGGAGATTGACCCGGGCGTACTAATCTATATAGCAGATAAAGAACATCTTAATGTACAGGGAGTAAGCAATATGATAAATAAGCAGAGTGGGGTAATGGGTATAACAAACCTGTCATCTGATATGCGCGACCTTGAACTGGCAGCAAGCTCGGGGAATAAAAGAGCTATACTGGCTCTTCAAATGTATGCCTATAAAGTCAAAAAATTCATAGGAGCTTACATTGCAGCCCTGAATGGACTGGATTTACTTATCTTTACCGGTGGTGTCGGTGAAAATGATTTCAACGCAAGGAAGATGATCTGCGCAGATATGGAATATATGGGTATTGAGTTTGATGTTGAAAAAAATAATGAAAAGAAAAGCCAGGATGTAATTATATCAAAACCAACATCCAGGGTAACAGTTATGGCCGTTACAACAGATGAAGAACTGGTAATAGCAACCGATACGAAGAATATAGTAACCAGCAAAAAAAGAAGTAAGAAATTAACCCTTTTGAACCATGATCCTTAAGAAGTTAAGCGAGTTACAGAAACTTATTGACAATAAACCCGTTAAACGGCTTGTGCTGGCAGCAGCACACGATAGCCAGTCACTGGGAGCCGTGCTCAAGGCAGCAGCTAATAAAATTATCAAGCCCGTCCTTATTGGCGATGAAAAAGAGATCAGGAAATTAGCCTTGGAAGGTAATTATGATCTTGAAGGAATACAGATCATTGATGAACCTGATATAGAGAAAACATCTGAGATGGCCGTAAAAATAGCTAATAAACGGGAGGCTGATATCTTGATGAAAGGGAAAGTGGGAACCTCTACATTGCTCAAACATGTGCTTAATAAGCAATGGGGATTAAGAACAGGTAACCTGCTTTCACATATTGCCCTATTCGAAGTCAAAACCTATCATAAGTTGATAGCAGTAACTGATGTGGCAATGAATATCGCACCAAATCTTCAGGAAAAAATATCTATAGTAAATAATTCTGTTGCATGTCTCAATATGCTCGGGATTGAAATGCCAAAAGTTGCTGTACTGGGAGCGGTGGAGATGGTAAATGAAAGTATGCAGGCAACCCTCGATGCCGCTTTGCTCTCAAAGATGAATCAGCGTGACCAGATAAAGAATTGTTTAATAGATGGTCCACTGGCGTTTGACAATGCAATAAGCCTCGATAGTGCAATAAAAAAAGGCATAAGATCAGAAGTGGCTGGCGATACCGACCTTCTGCTGATGCCAGATATAGAAGTGGGTAATGTACTGTATAAATCTCTGGTGTTCTTTGCCCGGGCGAAAGTGGCCGCATTGATACTCGGTGCATCCGTCCCGATTGTGCTTACTTCAAGGTCAGACAGTGAACAGGCAAAATACGACAGCATACTCCTTGCAGCAGCTACAGTAAAATAAATACTATATGATAACTTCACTTGATCAGCTGGCAGATATAGTAAAAAACAAGAAGGATAAGCCAAAACTGGCCGTAACCTGGGCGCAGGATGAAAATACCCTGGGTGCAGTGGGAAAAGCTGTAAGGGAGAATATGATTGAAGCATATCTCTATGGAAACAGATCCATGATAGAAAAAACATCTCTTAAGCTGGGTCTTGATATTGATCTCTTTAATATTCAACATGTTGATAATGAGGTAGAAGCAGCAGAAGAAACAGTGGGGCTGGTAAAATCAGGTGAGGCTGATATACTAATGAAAGGCCTTATAGGCACAGATAAGTTTCTTAAAGCAGTGCTCGATAAGGAAAATGGCCTGATGAAACCCAAGGCTGTACTTAGCTATGTGTGTGCTGTTGATGTGCCTGATTATCACAAACTCCTGTTTATTACCGATACTGCTGTCCTTCCTTTTCCCGATCTTGACCAGAAAGTGGCAATGGCTGAATATGCAATAGAAATGGCCGTTAAATTCGGAATACAAAAGCCCAAAGTGGCACTTATTGGCGCTTCGGAAAAAATGAGCAAACATTTTCAGAATGCGGTTGATTACGCTATTATGTGCAAGATGGCAGAAAGAGGGCAGATAAGTCCCTGCATAATGGACGGGCCACTGGATATTTTCCTCGCCTGTGATAAGAAGAGTGCTGAGATAAAGGGTGTTGATACACCTGTTGCAGGCGATGCAGACATCCTTATTTTTCCCTCCCTGGAAGCATGCAACCCATTCTATAAGGGTCTGATGCTTTTTGGTAAGGGAGAACTGGCCGGAATGCTGATGGGAACAGAGGTACCTGTTGTGCTGATGTCAAGAAGTGAAAGTGAAAAATCCAAGTTCTTTTGTATAGCTTTATCATGCCTCATGGTAGAAAAAAATAACTAGTTCATTATTATGGAAAGACTGATACTCGCAATTAATCCGGGATCAACATCCACTAAATTCGGGGTATATGCGGATGATAAAATTATTTTTAGTGAAACAATACGTCATAGTGTCGAAGAAATATCAGGTTTCAGAAGGATAAGCGAACAGTTTTCTTTCAGGAAAGCATTGATAATTAAAGAGCTGGAAAAAAGAAATATTCCTGTGAAAAATATACAAGCAATTGTTGGCAGGGGAGGGCTCTTAAAACCTATTGAATCAGGTGTGTACGAGGTTAATAACCTGATGAGGAAAGACCTGGAAAGCAGTGAAAGAGGTGAACACGCAAGTAACCTGGGGGGACTGATAGCTGCTGATATAGCACGAGATATCCCCGGTTCCAGGGCATTTATTGTCGATCCCGTTGTGGTAGATGAAATGCATGATGTAGCCCGTCTGTCTGGACATCCGCTATTGCAGCGTATATCAATCTTTCATGCCCTTAATCAGAAGGCTGTGGCAAGAACCTACGCAGAGTCATTGAATAAAGACTATGAAAACCTTAATCTTATTGTCGCCCATATGGGAGGAGGCATTAGCGTAGGAGCCCATATGAAGGGCAGGGTGGTGGATGTTAACAATGCACTTAATGGTGAGGGACCATTTTCACCTGAAAGGTCAGGTACCTTGCCAGCAGGCCAGCTGGTTAAGTTATGTTTCAGAGGCGAGTATACAGAGGAAGAAGTGATGAAAATGATCAACGGCAGGGGAGGAATGGTCGCATACCTCGATACTAATAATTTCATTGAGATATGCGAGAAAGCTGCTTCAGGGGATAAAGAGGCAAAACTGGTGAAGGAAGCATCGTCATACCAGATAGCGAAGGATATTGCTGCCTGTGCAGCAGTGATGAAAGGGAAAGTAGATGCCATAATATTAACAGGTGGAATGGCACACGAGGAATCCCATACAGATTACATAAGGCAAATGGTGGGATTCATAGCAGATGTGATCATCTATCCGGGGGAAGATGAACTGCAGGCTTTGGCCTACAGCGGATTGATGGCTATAGATAAAAAGATCAAAATTAAGGAATATAAATAAATATAGTCCGGCCTGATTAAGTCCTAGGGATTACTTACCGATACCGGCAAAACTTTCCCATTGAAAAACTTGCTGCCCTCAAGAGAAAACCAGCTTATGAATTCAGCCATCTCATCAGCCCTGACGGGAGCCCTGTAACCCGGGAATGCCTCCTCAAGCATCTCTGTCTGTACAGCACCAAGGGCAAGACAATTGAAGAAAATACCTTCCTTCTCATATTCCGATGCAAGACTTTCGGTGAGATTAGCCAAAGCTGCTTTGCTGGCACTGTAAACCGCCATGCCCGGATACCTGGAACTTCCCTGGAAACCACCCATGCTGCTTATGTTCACTATATGACTCCCCCTGTGAAACCTGCTGAATAGCTCTTTTATCAACAACAGGGGGCTAAGAAAATGTGTCTCAGTCATAAGTCTTATTTCTGAATTACTTAGTTCCGTAACGGGCTTGTTTATTAATATGCCCGCATTATTTATCAGGATATCAATGCCTGTAAAATGCGAATCAAGCTGTTTTAAGAAGCTGTCCGGGCTTTGAAGACTCTTATTAAGGTCAGTGGCTATATAACTTATATTATTGAATTCTGATGCGCCTGAGAGCTTCAGAAGTGATGATTCACTTCTTGAAATAGCCAGAATATGATTTTCCCTGCTTCTGGACAGAACTAAAGCTGTCTCTTTTCCTATACCTCTGCTTGCTCCTGTAATTACGATATTCATACGTATGAGATTTGAATGTTTCTTTGGTTCAAAATTTGTATAATTGCAGGTAAAGTTACGATTTTTGAATTTCAAAAGGGATCCTGAATTACTGAAGTGAAATTAACAGATATGTCCTGTATCAGCAAAAAAGTATTACCGCTTATCCTTGTTCTGGGTCTTTCATGCTTAACATCAAGTGGCCAGTATGCGAGGCAGGATAATGGCAGGCCTCCTCTGGGGGAAAGGGTATTTTTCGGAGGTAGTTTTGGCCTGCAGTTCGGTACAATAACAAATATAGAGCTTTCACCTGTAGCCGGAATATGGCTGTTGCCTCGTCTTGCTGTTGCAGCAGGACCATCCTGGCAATATTATAAAGATCCCCTGGGTAAGACAAGTATTTACGGTGGAAGAAGCTTCCTGAGATTTATGTTTATACAGGATTTAAACCAGATCATCCCCATTGGAATGAGGTTTGGATTCTACGTACACGTTGAATATGAAGCTCTGAGCCTCGCCTCTGATTTCTGGACAGGTGTTTATACTGATGATTCAAGATTCTGGGAACATACGGCTCTGGCCGGACTGGGTTTCAGCCAGCCTATGGGAATGAAATCATCATTTAATGTTACCTTCCTGTGGACTATCACTGAATCTGAATACCAGATATATAACAGGCCTGAAATACGGATAGATCTCCTGTTTTAACTTACTCATTTAACCAACTGCTCATTTTGTTTATCCATTAATCCAGTTTTCCATCATTCCAATCTTCAATTCTTCTTTTTTGAATTGATATTTAATTGGCGGATTAATAGTTAATCATTACTTTTGGCATCTTTATACAATTTAAAGAAGGAAAATATTATGGTAATAGAGAAAGACATGATGGTATCTCTTAAGTATGTATTAAGAGAAGGAGACAGTAAAGGCAGCATTGTAGAAGAAGTAAAGAATGATAATCCCCTGCAATTCCTTTATGGTGCAGGACAGATGCTTCCCCGTTTTGAATCAAATATTGAAAAACTGGCCGAAGGGGATAAATTTGAGTTCAAGCTCACCTCGGATGAAGCTTATGGAGATAAGAGGGAGGAGTTGGTTGTTGATTTGCCCATGTCAGTATTTGAAGTTGAAGGGAAAGTTGATGAAAACCTGCTGACGACAGGCAACCAGGTGCCCATGGCTGATTCACAGGGGAATAGGCTTATCGGGACAGTATTATCACATACAGATTCATCAGTTAAGATGGATTTTAATCACCCCATGGCAGGTACTGATCTGCATTTTGCCGGAGAAATCCTGAATGTGAGGGAAGCAACAGAAGGCGAGTTGAATATATACAATAATGATGGTTGCAGTACATGCGGGAGCCATGATGGATGTTCGGGCACTTGTTAGGTAAAACTGATTTTTAATTTTTATGCTGTATAATATCCTGAAGTAATTTCCGGTAGAATTATTATTCCTAATTTAGGCGATCTGAAACTGTATGAATATTTGACAGTAAGTTTTTGGTATTTGTATGAAACAGAAAAAGAGAAAATACCCCCTCTGGCTCAAGATAATATTTGGAATGATCCTTGGCATTATATGGGGATTAATTGCTGTTAAGACCGGACTGGTAAATTTCACTGAAGACTGGGTTAAACCATGGGGTACAATATTTATCAAGCTGTTAAAAGTGGTCGCCGTCCCACTAATATTTGTTTCGCTGATAAAGGGGATTACCAGTATTACAGATATCACAAAACTCTCAAGGATTGGAGCTAAAACCCTTGGCCTGTATATTGCTTCAACAGTTATAGCTATCATCTTTGGTCTTGTGCTTGTAAACCTCGTTAAGCCGGGCCATGCATTCAGCCAGGCAACAAGACAGGCATTTCAGCTTCAGTATGAGAATAATATAAAGGATTCAGAAGGTATTGCCGGGCAGTTAAAGGAAAGGCCTCCACTGGCTTTCTTTGAAGATATGGTCCCCGATAATATAATTGCTGCCAGCGGGGATAATTCAAAAATGCTGCAGGTTATCTTCTTTTCTCTCCTGTTTTCCATAGCTATAATAATCCTTGAAGCCAAACAGGTTAAGGTAGTAAAGCAGCTCTTTGATGGTCTTAACGATATCATACTTAAAATAGTAGATATCATCATGCGGTTTGCACCCATAGGGGTATTTGCTCTGCTCTCAGCCCTTATCGCTGAATTTTCCGGTGATGTACAGCTGTTTGTGGCCCTTGGTAAATATGCAGCTCTCACAATCGTCGGCCTTTTAATAATGATATTTGGTTTGTATCCCACATATATACGATTGTTCACCAAGATCAAAACCAGGGATTTCTATAAGAATCTTCTGCCTGTGCAGGTGGTAGCCTTTTCTACCAGCTCAAGTGCTGCAACATTACCCGTGACACTTAAGCAGTGTACTCAAAAACTCAAGATATCCAGGAGCGTAGCAAATTTTGTACTTCCCGTGGGAGTGACAATAAATATGGATGGCTCATCATTCTACCAGGCAGTATCAGCAGTATTTATTGCCCAGGTTTTTGGCCTTGATCTGAACCTGACTCAGCAACTTACTATTATTCTTACTGCCACACTGGCGTCCATAGGGGCACCCGGAGTACCTGGAGGAGCAGTAATCATGCTGGTTATAGTCCTCAGTTCGGTTGGCATACCCGCAGAAGGACTTGCACTGATAATGGGCGTGGAACGCCCCCTTGATATGATACGTACTGTTGCTAATGTAACCGGTGACTCAGCTATTGCAAGCATAGTGGCATCTACCGAGAATGAAGTTGGTGTTGAAGATTTTGATGATGATAATGATAATTAATTAATAAACTGAGCAACCTATGTGGAAACGAATGCCACTATGGGCTAAAATAATAATAGGTATGGCCCTGGGTCTTATCTGGGGGATGATAGCTACCAGAACAGGACTGAGCAAGTTTACACTTGATTGGATAAAGCCATGGGGTACAATCTTCCTGAAGCTGCTTAAGCTTATAGCAGTACCTCTTATTTTCGTTTCCCTTGTAAAAGGAATATCGAGTCTTACCGATATTTCAAAGCTCTCAAGGATAGGGGTGAAGACAGTTACTTACTATATCGCTTCTACCCTTATCGCAACCACCTTCGGTTTGTTTTTAGTGAATACGGTGAAACCCGGAAATACTTTTCCGGAAGAGAAAAGAGCGGAATTTATGGACAAGTGGCAGGGAACAATAGACGAAAGCCAGTTACTGGCTGAATCGAGCGATCATTCACCTCTCAGGTTTATAGTCGATATGGTGCCGGATAATATCATAAATGCCATGGGTGACAACTCTCAAATGCTTCAGATTATCTTTTTTGCCATACTTTTTGCCGTTGCTATGGTTCTTTTAAAGGAAAGCCAGGTAAAAACAGTGAAGAATATCTTCGACGGATTGAATGATATTATAATAAAGATCATAGAACTGATCATGCTATTTGCACCATATGGGGTTTTCGCCCTGCTGGCAGGCGTGATTGTCGATTTTGCCGGAGATGCCGATATCTTTCTCGCCCTGGGTAAGTATTTTACAACAGTCATGGTAGGATTATTCATTTTGATCCTTATCGTGTATCCAATTTATCTTAAAATATTTACCAGAAAGATCCCAATAAGCAAGTTTCTGAAGGCAGTATTGCCTGCTCAAATGGTAGCTTTTTCAACCAGCTCCAGCGCAGCAGCGCTTCCTGTTAATATGAGGCAGAATATTGAAGAACTGAATGTTTCTGAAGAGGTGGCCGATTTTGTGCTCCCTGTTGGAGTAACTATTAATATGGATGCTACAGCCTTTTACCAGTCGGTTGCCGCTGTTTTTATCGCACAGGTGTATGGTATAGACCTTACTATAGCACAACAGTTGACAATAGTACTTATGGCAACAATGTCTTCTATAGGATCTCCGGGTGTACCAGGTGGCAGTATAGTGCTGGTTATTATGGTGCTTACATCTGTAGGTCTTCCGGTTGAAGGCCTTGCCCTTATCCTTGGAGTAGACAGACCGCTGGATATGCTGAGGTCTTCAGTTAACATTACAGGCGATTCAACTATCGCAAATATTATTAATTATAGCGAGCAAAAAAGAAACGGCAAACTGGCAGCTAAGCAAAAGGCCCAGCCTAATTTTTAATTAAAACCCTCTTTCACATTATTCAGCACTGAATTTCTCTCGATATATCAGGAACAAATAATCTCAAATCATATTATAAATTGCTGTAATATAGTTAAATAATATACTTTAAACAGCATTTTATCCTTTTCAGAAGCGCTTTTTTATTTCAGATCAGATATATGTACTGAAATACTGCCATCCTGGGTGAGTAAAGTGACCAAAGGATCTTAAAATTATAATACTTAAATACTGTATTATTGGAATAGGGGATATTTTCATTTCCAGCTTGGCGTAGAAAATTGACTATTTTATAATAGCCTGTAGATTTTTTAGAAATGCTATGTTATGAAAGTGAATTTTAACTATTACAAATGGTAATTTAACAAAGCAACAAGCAATTTACAGATGTAAACAATGGAATATTGTATAATATTATATAAATATACAAATGTGAAGCAGAATTATTGTTATAAATGTGAATAATATTTTGCGTAGGCATTTATTTATCATATTAAGTTAATAACCAGTTATATAATTGATTTGTATAAACTAATAATTGAACAAAAATACGTTAAACTACATTAAAGGGATTTAGATAAATGAATAATATCACATTATATAACTCTAAACCAGTTATATGGCATTCTAATATTAATAAAAGCTTTAAATTATGTGTATTTATAAAAAACTTATTATTAGCTATATAACAATTAGTTCTTACTTTGTATAATATCACAGATTTCAACCAAGTTACAATTGTGAATTACTAAAAATTACACATGTAAATTAATTTCTTTTTACATTTGTAAACACCAAATCTATATAATATGAAAGATCGGATAAGGTTATTTCTGGATAAAGAGAATAAATCTTCGTCACAATTTGCTGAGGAAGTCGGTGTACAGCCTTCTGGAATATCACATATACTTTCAGGAAGAAACAAACCGAGTCTTGATTTTGTATTGAAAATGTTAACTACTTACAAATTCATAAACACTGACTGGCTCTTATTTGGAAAGGGTGAAATGTACAAAAACGAAGAAAAGCCCACTTTATTCATTGATAATGAGCCCGAATCAGATATCTCTGAAAATACTAAAATTGAGATTGGAGGGCTTTTTGACACTGGAGAAAGGATTGTGGACAAAGGTAATGAAAAAGGAGAATCATATAATAAGGATGCTGATACAAACGTAAACGAGCGCTTTTCAGAACGGATCATCATTTTTTACCCCGATGGTACATACAAAGAGTATAATCGCCGCAAATAGCCTTGAAATAGCGCAAATAACCATTTTCAGCTATTTACCATACGACATAGTGAATCAAGGTAAATAAAAGTTTGAATGTTTGAATGTCTGCCTGATAAAAGTCTGTTTTTTTCTAACTGTTTGCATTAAACCCATTATTACCCTGGTCGCAAGGCCTTGCAACTCTACCTGCCTTCGATTCAGCCTCATTCCTGCTGTCCCATCCTACATTAATGACTCACTCCGCTAACGCAGAGTTTCGTCGAGCTCACAGGACTCGCATCCCGAGTATTCGGGATACTCGTCCTGTTCGGTTCCAATAATCTATCATTCCTTATCCTTCCCTGCCCTCCGGAGCCCCGAGTACTC
>CAZNYS010000016.1:0-54081 GCA_964577305.1 uncultured Rikenellaceae bacterium | reverse complement strand
CTGTAGCCGGATACAGGGTTAAAATTTAGTTTAGCATCGACTCCCACTATTCCATTATTCCAGTAATCCACTATTCCAGACTATAAAAGTTTCTTCACTTCGTTCAGGATGACAAACACCATTAATCTATTATTCCATTATTGCCTTCAGCGATCTAGCCCCGAGTTCTCGGGGCTAGGCTACAATATTCCATTAAAAACATGTTATCTGACATACCATCATTTGGTGGAATTGTTTCACAGTATCTATTTTAAATTGTAATTTAGTATCTGTAATAAGATACTTTTATTCTGATCTCAAATCCTTGTTTATTAACTACTAATGAAGTTCATTAAAAAAGTATTATACCTGATATTTGATGAGAGGGTTTATTTCAGGATAATAAGTATGTCTTTTTTTATCCTGTATTATTCAGGGCTCCTTAAGATATCCAGTAAATTCAAGATGCACTATTTTGTGTCAAAGCTGATCAGAAAAGGGGATACGATCATTGACATTGGAGCTAACCTGGGGTATTATACCAGGATCTTTGCCAGGGCAACAGGGAGTGAAGGTATTGTATGGGCCGTAGAGCCAGTGCCGTTATACCGTGAAATACTGAAGAAAAACCTGAATGGAATCTCAAACATAATAATTCTTCCATATGCACTGGGGGATAAGGAATCGGTTGAATATATGGGGATACCCGGTGATCAGCCATACAGGCACGGACTAACCCGTATAATTAAACATGAAGAGGAAGATGATAATACCGGTTTAAGGGTTGAGGTGAAAACCCCATTGACACTTTTCGGTAACCTCGATAAGGTTGACTATATTAAATGTGACATTGAAGGTTACGAAAACAGGGTTATTCCCGGATTTATAGAAATAATTAAACGCGACAGGCCTATTATACAGATTGAACTGGAACAAAAAAACCGCCAATTGATTAACGATATATTATTAAAAGAAGGATACAATTCATACATACCGGTTAAGAAAGTACTCAGGAGAACCAGCATATTTGATAAATTCAATGCCGATATCTTATATATTCACATAGACAGGCATGACCAGATAAGAGATTTCATAAATAACCATAGTATATAACCTAATAAATCCAAACTATGCCAAAAGTAACATTAGAACATGCCCTTAAGTATCACAGTACAGGACGTAAAGGAAAGGTTGAGGTAATTCCCACAAAACCTTTCAGTACCCAGTTTGACCTGAGTCTGGCCTATACCCCGGGAGTTGCCTTCCCATGTAAAGAAATAGAAAAAAATCCCCTTGACGCTTACGAGTATACAGCCAGGGCAAATCTGGTTGCAGTAATATCAAATGGTACAGCCGTTCTTGGGCTGGGTGATATCGGTGCTCTGGCCGGTAAACCTGTAATGGAAGGCAAAGGATTACTCTTCAAAGTATTTGGTGACGTCGATGTTTTTGACATTGAGGTTGATGAGAAGGATGTCGATAAAATGGTCGAGTTCTGCACAAAGATAGCACCTACATTTGGAGGTATTAATCTTGAGGATATCAAAGCACCTGAGTGTTTTGAGATTGAAGAAAGACTAAAAAGAGATCTTGACATCCCTGTTTTCCATGATGATCAGCATGGTACTGCAATTATATCAGGAGCAGGCCTTCTTAACGCCCTGGAAATTACCGGCAAGAAGATAGAAGACGTGAAACTGGTTGTGTGTGGAGCAGGAGCCGGTGCCATATCATGTACAAAGCTGTATGTGGCACTTGGAATTAAGAAGGAAAACATTGTAATGGTCGACTCCAAAGGAGTGATCAACAAGAAGAGGACTGATATTAATAAATATAAAGCTCAGTTTGCCACTGACAGGAACATAAGTTCACTGGCCGAAGCATGCGTTGGTGCTGACATCTTCCTCGGTTTGTCTGTTGCTGACATGATGAAAAAGGAGATGCTTGCCAGCATGGCTCCCAATCCAATTGTTTTTGCTATGGCCAATCCTTATCCTGAGATTACTTACGAAGATGCCATGGCAACAAGGGATGACCTTATTTTTGCTACGGGAAGATCTGATTATCCGAATCAAATAAATAATGTCCTTGGCTTCCCCTTTATTTTCCGTGGTGCTCTCGACGTTATGGCAAGAGACATAAACGAGGAGATGAAGCTGGCAGCTGCCTATGCACTGGCTAACCTCGCGAAAGAGCCCGTTCCGGAAGAAGTTGCAAAGGCATATAATGTTGATAAGCTTGAATTCGGAAGGGATTATATTATTCCCAAACCACTTGACCTGAGACTTATATCCTGGGTTGCATCAGCAGTGGCCAAAGCAGCCATGGACTCAGGGGTAGCAAGGCAAAACATTACTGACTGGGATGCATATAAGAAAAACCTGGATAACAGGGTTAGAAAACATATTCAGGATATCGCCAGTGTATGTATAAAACCAATTGAATACTAAAAGTTTACTGTAATAAAAAAGAGGATATCTCCAGGGTATCCTCTTTTTTTATCCGTATGCATCCATCAGGGGGCCTTTCCTTGACTTAAAGCCACCGGTCGATACAAATTCCAGTTTCTTTTTATACAGCACACATAGAGTTTCAGCAATCTGCTCCACCGTAAAAGAACTCCTGTTCATAGTAACATCAAAGAGATAATCAAGAGTTATAGGTTTTTTATCAAGGAAATTAATTATAAGATTATGTCTTTTTTCATCTGTGTCAATAACAAATTCTTCAGCGGCTTCGATATCAAGTTCCTTTTTCTTCATAACATTTTCAACCCTCCAGTAGAAAGGTGCTACAAGGCGCACATGAAGAGCTCTATTCACAGAACCAGTCAGGGCTACTCCCCCCCTGCCTACCAGAACGACATACCCTTCCTTGCATATTGTAAGCACAACATCCTTGATGGTTTTCCTGACTTTTGCATCGCTTATATATTTGCCTGATATAGCCATGAGCATTTCCGAGAAGCCAGAAAGCTGGTGCCTTTTAATATAACTTTCTACATTATAGGCACCTGTATCCAGTTCACGTGCAGTATTCAATAGTATTTCCTTATCAATCCACCTCCACTTTGATGTATTCTCCTCTTTGTTCAGACATTTAACCAAATTTTTTGCAATAGCTACAGCATCACAACCTGTCAGCCTGGATATTGTAATTATAGGACCGGAGCTATCTGATGAACCCCTTAGAACATCTCCCCTGTACCTTTCATCAAAGTATTTAAAAAATTTTTCTGCCATAATTTATGTATGAGACTCAAGAACTTGTATTAGATATAACGAATATCCCGGAAAGGCCGGATAAGATCAGGTATAAGTTACGAAAAAAATGGAAATTAAGAAAATTAAAAAGTATATACAAAGGCCAAGGTAAAGGCTGAGGCTGAGACTCCACCTCCGCTACAGCTACGGTGGACACTGTAAGGCTGAGGTAGAAGCAGTAAGCGGTGAGAGATGAACAGTGAGTATTTATAGTAAGTAGTTTAAGCAATCGATAATATAAAGATCAAGGGCTTAAATCACTTAAACTACTTAAACTTTACAGGTTCTTCGTTGCGCTCTGTGGGCTTCTTGCCTATGCCTGAAAAGCTACAGTGGTCGAGGCACCCAGAGTGACAGTACTAGAGTGGCAGGTCTTTAGCATGCTCTGCCTCTACATCTTCCAGGGTTTTTGGTTTAGGTTTACCAAGCAGTTCATATCCTGTTTTGGTAATAAGGAAATCTTCCTCATTCCTTATACCACTGAAATTCCGGAAGTCGTTTACTCTGTCAAAATTGATAAACTCACTGTTATTACCTGTTCCATGCCACTGGTCTATAAGTTCAGGAATGAAATATATCCCAGGTTCTATGGTCAGGACAAATCCGGGTTCAAGCTTACGTCCCAGTCTCAGTGATTTTATACCGAATTGGGTGGGTCTCTTCTGTCCATCCCATCCAACATATGTTTCACCCAGGTCTTCCATATCGTGCACGTCCATGCCCATCATGTGACCGAGGCCGCATGGAAAGAAGAGTGCATGTGCTCCGCTGGCAACAGCATCATCCACATTACCTTTCATAAGTCCCATGTCTTTCAATCCCCTCACAATAACCCTTGCTGATTCAAGGTAAACTTCCTTAAAGGCTAAACCGGGTTTAAGCATACTGATGGCAGTATTATGGCTGTCGAGTGTAATATTATATATGTCCCTTTGCACTGGGGTGAAATGGACATCCACAGGTACAGTGCTTGACAGGTCGGCACCATACCCTGATTCAACCTCGGCACCTGCATCCAGAAGGAACATCTGCCCGCTTTGCAGGGTATTGCCATGATAATGATTGTGCAGTGTTTGCCCATTAATAGTTGCAATAATTGGGAATGATATCCTGGCTCCCACTGCCTCAGCTGCATGACCAACAGCTGCTGCTATTTGTGCCTCTGTAACACCTGGAGCTGCCATGCGCATAGCAGTCCGGTGCATATCCACTGATATATCAGCCGCTTTACGTATCTCTTCTATCTCTTCAGCAGTTTTATAGTTACGCTGTGCGATCACTGCCCTAGCAAGTTCAATGGATGATTCGGCATGAGACTCAGCAGGCAAAATGCCAAGCCATTCAAAAAGCTTGATCTTGTTCTCCGGTCTGTACGGGGGAAGGAAATGTATGGCCCTGTCTCTGGCTCTTTCCTTTTGAAGAAGTTTTACCAGTTCTTTTAGCGGCGCAGCTTTAGTAATCCCAAAGGCCGCAGCTCTTTCTTTTATCGTAGGCTGGGGTCCCATCCAGACAAAATCTTCTATAGTAAGATCATCACCGAAAATTATATCCTCACCGGTATCACAATCCAATATACCGGCCAGGTTGGGGAAATTGAGCCCTAAAAAGTACCTGAAAGTACTATCCTGATGAAAATGGTACGGATTATCAGCATAATTCATCGGGCTTTCATCATTACCCAGCAGTAAGATCATACCTGATCCAACTGTTTTCTTAAGTTCTTCTCTTCTTTTTATGTAAACTTCTTTCTTAAACATAATATTATTGATTGGTTATATTATACTGATTCGTGTTCTGTTCTTCTTATTATCTCGTTCTGCAGATCTTCACCCAGGTCATTGAAATAATCGCTGTAGCCTGCAACCCTGACAATCAGGTCACGGTAAAGTTCAGGATGTTTTTGTGCATCTTTCAGGGTGTCGGCATCAACAACATTAAATTGAACATGATGACCATCCAGTTTAAAATAACTTCTTATCAGTGCAGTAAGGTTTGAATAACTATCCTCATCCTCAAAAAACTGTGGACTGAATTTCTGGTTTAGTAAGGTTCCCCCGGTTTTAAGGTGATCGATCTTTGAAGCTGACTTCATTACAGCTGTTGGTCCCAGCCTGTCGACACCCTGGAATGGTGATATACCTTCTGACAGGGGTACATATGCACGCCTTCCATCCGGGGTGGCACCAATTACGGAACCAAAATAAACATGCGAGGTGGTGGGAAGCATATTAATCCTGTGTATACCTCCCCTTGGTGTAGGATGACCATTAACTGCATCATAGAATGTTTCAAAAACCATAACAGCATGCTGATCGGCATAATCATCATCATTACCATACTTTGGTGAATTATATACAAGGTCATATTGCAGATCATCAAATCCTTCAAAATCATGTACTATTGCGTCCATCAACTGCTTCCATGAATATTTCTTCTTATCATAGATATTATACCTAATTGAACTGAGCATATCAGTTATGGTACCCAGGCCCACGCCCTGTATGTAAGTAGTGTTATACCTGGCACCACCGTCATTATAATCCCTTCCGTTTGCTATACAATCTTCAATCAGCAAGGAAAGAAAAGGTGCCGGCATATTCCTGGCAAAAATCCTCTCTATGACATTATTACCACGTATTTTAGTAGAAGCAAAATATCCAAGTTGTTCTTTGAACGCCATAAAGAGATCATCAAAATCTTTAAAATTTTTCGCTTCTCCTGTAGGTAAGCCCACTGTATCACCCGTGCGGGGATCTATCCCGTTATACAGTGTTATTTCAAGAATTTTAGCAAGATTAAAGTATCCTGAAAGCCAGTACGATTCAGTACCAAAAGCACCTGTTTCAACGCAGCCTGAGGCACCCCCATTGCGTGCATCAACAATAGATTTACCCTGTGACATCAATTCCTGGATTATGGCATCGGTATTAAAGCATGAGGGCTGGCCAAATCCTGTTTTTATTATATCGAGTGCTTTATGAATGAACTTATCGGGATTCTTCTTTGATATCTGGACCATGGAGCTCGGTTGTACTATCCTCATTTCCCTGACAACATCAAGTAATATATAGGTCATCTCGTTTACTGCATCTGTTCCGTCAGCTTTTACTCCACCCAGGTTAATAAGACAAAAGTCCGTATAAGTATTACTTTCCTGTGCTGTAACCCCTATCTTGGGTGGTGCAGGATGATTATTGAACTTAACCCAGAAACATCCAAGCAGTTCGTAAGCTTTATCCCTGGTTAATATCCCTTCGTTTATGTCTTTTTGATAAACCGGCAAAAGATGTTGATCCAGTCTGCCGGGATTAAATGAGTCCCATGGATTAAGTTCCGTAACAACACCAAGGTGAATAAACCAGTAATGCTGCAACATCTCATGAAAAGTATCCGGAGCATGGGCAGGTACTTTACGGCATATCCTTGCCATTTCCTTCAATTCAGACTTACGGTTCTCATCTTTAGTCTTTGACACCATTTTCTCCAGTTCATCAGCATTACAGCCGGCATACATTATAATAGCATCACATGCAATATTCATTGCTTTCAGTTCCTCGTACTTGTCATAGGCATAACGATCATTATAATAATCAAGATCGTGCATACTTTCTTCTATCTCCTTTTTCAGATCCAGAAAACCCTTGCTGAATAACTTATAACCCAGGACAGTATGTCCCGGAGCCCTCTGTTCCTGGAATTCGGTAAAAACACCTGCATTATATGCTTTCTTCCAGGCAGGAGTCATTGCTTCCATTATTTTGTCCCTGTTACTTTTACCTTTCCAGTACGGGATAATTTCCTTCCTGTAAATATCCTTTACCTCATCGCTTACTCTAAAGGATACTTTCTCTCTTGTATCAAGTATCTCAAGATCATCAAGTGAATGCAGGCTTATTTCAGGGTATGTTGGTGTTGCCTTGGGTTCAGGTCCTCTTTCCCCAACTATCAGTTCACCATCGTTGATGCATAGTTTCTTGTTTTTCAGTATATATTCAAATGCCATGGCTCTGCGTACAGGCACCGATACTTCCCTTGCCATGTCACTTTTATAGAACCTGGTAACCAGCATTGACCTTTCTGCTGAAATAGTCTCAACAGCATTAAGGCTTTGTTCTCTCAATTTTTTTACTCTGTTTGTAAGTTTCATATCCAGTATTTTTTATCCGCCAATTTTTACATTAACACCACTTCCGGCGAAAAAGTTCTTCAGTTCTTTCATCCTTCCGGTAGAAGGTTGTTCAATATTTTGCATTTTGTAATCAAGCTTAAGCTTCCTGTATTTTGAGCTTCCGATCCTGTGATATGGCAGCAAGTCCACCCTGTGGATATTTGCTCCATGTTGTGCATCAACAAAATTTCTGAATGCCTCTAATTGCCCGATATCATCATTAAATCCCGGTATTATCGGTATCCTTATTATCACTTTCTTACCTTTCTCAAGTATATAATTATAATTATCCAGAATGATCTCATTTGATACGCCTGTATATTTTTTATGTTTTTCAGGATCCAGGTGTTTGATATCAAAAAGGAAAAGATCTGTTAAAGGAAGTATTGTATCAATAGTTGCTCTTTTAGCGTGACCGGAGGTATCAACAGTTGTATGAATGCCTTCTTCCCGGAACACTCTTAATGCTTCTGAAAGGAAACCGGACTGCATCAGTGGCTCACCTCCTGAAAAGGTAACTCCGCCACCTGACTCTTCTATAAATACCATATCCTTCTTTACTATTTCCAGTAACTCTGCTGCAGTATAATATTTCCCAACTGTTTCTTTAACTGTAAATTCCTTATCTCCTATCCGGTCCACCCGTTCAACTTCCTGCACGTCTGCACTGATACCTTCAGGATTATGGCACCACCAGCATCCCAGGGGGCAGCCTTTCATAAAGAAGGTTACCCGTATGCCGGGTCCGTCGTGTATTGCATATCTTTTGATATTGAATATCAAACCTTTCATGTATAATAAAATAATATGGTTAAAGATTAGTCAGGATCGGGAAACAGGATCAATCAAAGCTATAAATAGAACATCCAGCATTCATATAATCGCTTTCCGAGACGGTTATACATAAAACTATGACATAGTTGTTGGATCATAATTCATGTTTTATCAAACGCAAGATACAAAATTTTGAGATTCTTTATATCCATTATCCTGCTTTTAACAATTATTACCAGTATTTGATATTCTTTAAGTTCAGACATCGATTCACATAATAGATTATAGCTTTTGTAAATCATTAACATTTAATTAACAAAAAAGATTGCAACATACATACTAATTATGCGTCTATAGTATGTATGGAAATAATTTACAGTTTTTTGGACAGATTCAACTGTAATAATATAAAAACCAATAAAGTGCAGCCATGAAAAAATTCTTGTATTTATTCGCTATTACTTTAATCCTAAGTTTGACAGGATTTGCTAAGGGCCCGGTTGCAGAAGGTAAAACCTACTGCTGTCTGGGCAATTATGTTGTTGATAATGCCATTGATCCCATTTATGTTGATGGGAAAGCTCTCAAGACTTTCATAGTATCCTATGAAAACTCAGATCTTACTGTCAGGATTGGCATTGACAACTCCGACAGAAAATGCACCAGGTTCATTGTATTGTCAGATGAGCTTGAAATACAGTACAAGTGCAACGGGACATATTTTGGTGTGGAACGACTTGACAGGGAATATCTAAATGACGGTATGTCTACGTCAGATCTGTCACTCGACCGCTCGGAGTATTTTCACCAAAAAGTTATAACTCCGCTTCGACAGAGCGATATAGATTATGTAAAACTGATATCGGTCTATTTCCCAAAGCTTGTTAAGGACTATGAAAAAGTATTCGCATTCAGATAGCTCCAAATGCTAGTTGGATAGTTTCTTCTACGATCAAGTTTCAGGTTTTGTTGTTAAGGATGGGTTCGTTTCCCTGAGCCCATCCTTTTTTTTATATCATATATGATAATGGGATGAATTATTTTTATTATGTGTCGTATTTTGATAATTTTGTTCAACTTATGATACTATGAAGAGGGACAACGCTGTAAGAAAAATTTTCATCCTGCTGAATCTCATTTTATTATTATTCTTCGCCTCAGCAACATATGCACAGAAGAAAGTTGAAAAGGGTGTTCTGGATCTCAGGTATGAACAATTCAGAAATAAAATAATTAAACTTAACGGCGAATGGGAGTTTTACTGGAATAAGCATCTGCGCCCTTCCGACTTTACTGAAGTGGGTCAGCCATCTCCTGACATGTGGGCAATGGTCCCCTCCTACTGGATCAATTATTCCAGTGAAATACCGGAAATAAGAAATACAGGACATGCCACGTACCGTATGATTATTCTGTTCCCTGAAAACATCAGGAAGATAGTATTTGACATCCCTGTGTTTGATGCAGCATTCCGGATATATATTGACGGAAAATATGTCGGTGGCAACGGACTGGCCGGTGAAAGTGAAGCAGAAACAAAACCCGTATACGATCCCTTTACATATGAGCATATTATTACGGATGACAAAGTTGAAGTTATAGTAAATGTTTCCAATTATCATCACCGGAGGGGTGGTTTCTGGATGCCCATGAAAATAGGAACACCGGAGGTAATGACTAAGAACCTTGACCGCCAGAATACTTTATCTGACATCTCAGCAGGAATACTACTGTCATTCATAACCTTCTTCCTGCTATTCTCCCTGATATTCAGGGGTGATTATTCAATGCTTTTTTTCTCAATGGCAACCCTGGGAATACTATTGCGGAGCATATGTACCGGTTCGTTCCTCATTATGACTTTTATAAATATCAACTGGACCGGGTTGATAAGGCTTGAATATACAGGTTCATTTATCGCCCTTATTTTCGGAGCATGGTATTTCTACAATATATTTCCTGATAAATATTTTAAGATAGTCAGCACTATTATTACCGTCCTCTTCTCTTTGGGTGTTATCCTGATATTTACCAGTCCCGTAATTATTTTCGCAAATTCAATCAGGATATTTATCCCAATTGTTGTTCTGATACTGTTATATTATGGTACTAAAAGTATTATATCACTGCTTAAAGCCAGGAGCACAGGCATTCTGAATACTTTAGGATTCATTGCCCTGCTGACAGGTGTAATAAACGATGTAACACTCTCAGGATCAAATACTTTTCTTTTTGACACCTATATACTTCCATATTCAATCATCATTTTCATTTTCATGCAAGTGATAATTCTTATTTACAGATGGGTTAATTCCTTCAAACATGAAAAAAATCTCCTGGTCGAACTTGAATACATAAACCAGAACCTGGAAAAGATTGTTAATGAAAGGACCTCTGAACTGACAAACCAGAAAAGTGATCTGGAAAAACAGAAAGAAGAAATTGAGTTAAAGAATGTAGAGCTTGAAAGGAATATTCATATTAAAAACCGAGTATTTTCAATAATTTCTCAAGACCTGAAAACACCTGTTGTTAACCTGGCAATGTTGATTGAGAACTTAAAGAATATATCAGACGATGTAAAGCGCAAAACTCTCAAAGCAGAGATAGGCAATCAGGTCGATTTCACTATTAATCTTATTGATAATCTTATTATATGGGGTCAGGGCCAGCAGAACCAGATAGATTACAGACCAGGTAAGTGGAACCTGACAGATATTGTACTCGAATGCTTTAACCTGCTGAATGCCCAGGCTGAGCTGAAGAATATCCAGTTGAGCTATTCGCACAGGGGTTCGCCCGTTGCCTGGTGTGATCGTCATCTCCTCACTATCATTCTCAGGAATCTTATTACAAATGCTATAAAGTTTACTCCTGACAGGCGTAAAATTTATGTTTCGGTAGAAGAAGTTACTGATATTAATCCTCATTTAAAGGTATCTGTCAGGGATACAGGGGTGGGCATTGATCATGAAAGCCTTGAAAATCTGAAAAATAACAAGATAACAAAAAGTACCAGGGGCACAAGGGGTGAAAAAGGAACAGGCCTGGGTCTTCAACTGTGTTACGACCTCATAAATGTTAACAAGGGTGATATGCAAATAGAAAGCACAAAAGGAGAAGGAACAACAATCAGCTTTACTCTCCCCTATAAAGCCTGACAGGTGGCTGTCTAAACTACAGCTGCATACTTATCAGGTTCTCAATTCCCTTTACTTCTGAATGTGGACAACCAAACCTGTTACAAACGGTTACCGACTTTGACAGTTTAAGATCTTTGTCAAGATACAAAGTCATCAGGTTACCTCCGCATGAGCAGGGGCTGGCAACTGGTAAACTGGCCTTACATTCAGGACATATGAACTCGTAAATAATATCCCTGTTCAATTTTGTATCAAGTGAGAGCTTGCTTTTGTCTCCTACCAGAGGGCTAATAAAAAGATCCGAAACATACTTCTTGTTTCTGATCTTGAGATGTATTGCCTTGAAATCACAAAACAAAACATCATCAGAGATAAGGCTGTGCCCATTGGGGCAATATGCTTCTTCGATTACCGTAATATCAGCCTTTTCAAGCTTATCTGATTTCAGCAACATTGAATAAACCCTGATATTATCCTGCACTTTATTTTTCATGATAATTATATTTATGATTATTCTACTAGTGTCATTTCGTCAAGAAGGTATCCTGCACCGGCAAACTTATCTATCAGGAAGAGAGCATAACGGATATCGAGGCTGATATTACGACTCTGTTCGGGGTTGAACATCAGGTCACTCATTACACCCTCCCAGGCGCGATCGAAATTAACACCAATAAGATGTCCTTCAGCATTTATTACAGGGCTTCCTGAATTACCTCCTGTAGTATGGTTATCAGCAATAAAACAAACCGGCATTTTCCCATCCTGGTCATACCTTCCATAATCTTTGGCGTAATATAGTTTCTTGAGCTTATCCGGCACATCATAATCATATATTTCAGGATTATCTTTCTCCATTATCCCCTCAAGTGTGGTATAATGAGTATAATATACTGCATCTCTTGGTTCATAACCTCCCACTTCACCATATGCCACCCTTAGAGTAAAGTTAGCATCTGGCCACAGCACTTTATCCTGGGCAAATTCCATCTGAGCTTTCATATATAACCTGTCAAGATCTGCTATTTCACCCGATATCTTGATATATTTTTCCCTTACCTGTTCATCAAGAAAGGCATTCACTCCTTTAGCCAGTATATACAACGGGTCAATCTCCAGTTCAGTGATAAGGCGACTGTCAAAATTAGACACAAACTGTTTTGCCTTCTCATGGTTTGTAAAGACACTCTGCCTGTAAATATCATCAGCAATAATTTCAAAATTACCACTGCATGAACTGTACAAATCTCTGTATTCAGGGACCTGCCACTTTTCATCAAGGTTTTTACCATAAAGCTCCAGCATTGCCACAAACAATTTCTTATCCGTCGGCATATTGTAATTATGAAAAAAACGTGAGATACCTGAAGAGAGCCTTTCCAGTATACCCTTTATCTCATCATTGTCAGCTTTACTATTTACTGCTTCAATAAGAGGAATGAACGAAGCAGCCAGACCTATAGCCTCCACACCACTACGCCCAATTGTTTCAGAGGTATATGAGTTTACCAGGTAGTACTCCTGCATCTGTTCGTACAAAGATTTATAGGAGTCAAGTAAATAACCATAATCTTTCTCCCTTTTTCTTTTTTCCTTCACCCAGGCAGTGAATTCCTTTTCAAACTCCTTTTTCTTCTCAATTGTGCCCAGCCTTTCCATTCCCGACTTTTCGCCTATCCATCTTTTCCACGAATTTGAAATTCCGGCATCTTTGCTTGAATACTTTATTCTCACCTCAGGATCAGCATCCATGTCTTCTTTTATTATATCTAATTTTGTGCCCCTGAGTTCAATCATTTTAGGATATACATAATCTATCAACATCGAAATATGGTACGATGGAACATATTGTGAAGTGCCGCCCGGATAACCAAAGACCATTGTAAAATCACCTTCATCAACACCCTTGAGGGATATAGGAAAATGGTAAGCCGGTTTATAAGGCACATTATCTTCTGAATAGTCTGCAGGCATATTATCTTTATCTGCATATATCCTGAACAAAGAGAAATCACCCGTATGCCTCGGCCACATCCAGTTATCAGTATCCCCGCCAAATTTTCCAATGGCTGAAGGTGGTGCACCAACGAGCCTTACATCCCTGTATGTCTCATTCACAAAAAGGAAAAACTGGTTACCCATATAAAAAGGCCTGACAAATGCCGAATAGTGATTTCCTCCACATGCCTCAGCTACAATTTCAGAAATATTCGACTCAATTATCTTATTTCTCTCTTCTTCTGACATCCTTCTCTTTATTCCTCTCATTACCCTGTCTGTGACATCTTCCATGTATTTCAAAAAAGTAACGGTAAGCCCGGGATTGGGTAGTTCTTCTTCACGTGACATGGCCCAGAACCCATCGGTTAGATAATCGTGTTCCAGGCTTGAGTGTGATTGTATACGCCCGTATCCGCAATGATGATTGGTAATTAATAAACCCTCCGGACTGATAAGCTCAGCCGTACATCCACCTCCGAATATCATTACACCGTCTTTCATGCATGCCCTGTTTACACTGTATATATCCTCTGCTGTAAGCTTGAATCCCTTCTCCTGCATTATCTCTATGTTAAATTTTTCTATAAGCAAAGGTATCCACATCCCTTCGTCACTCCTGGCGAAAGGGATTGCTAACATAACAAGTAACAATGCAACAATTAACTTTTTCATAACCAATTAATTTAATTATTGATATTATTTATTCTTTAATAAAATTCTTCAGTTCGGTATACAATTTCTGTACCGGAAGGCCCATAACATTGAAATATGATCCTTCTATCCTTTCAATTCCGATATAACCTATCCACTCCTGGATGCCATATGACCCTGCTTTATCATAGGGTTTATAGCTATCTACATAATATTCTATTTCTTCATCCTGCAATTTAGTAAAATAAACCTTTGTTTCTGAATAGAATGATTGCTGGCCAGAGTTACCTGCTATGCAAACAGCTGTTATTACCTGATGCCATGTACCGGAGAGCTTTTTCAGCATTTGTATAGCCTCAGTCCTGTTCGCAGGTTTATTCAGAATTATATCATCCAGGCAAACAATTGTATCTGATGCAATTACTACCTGGTCTGAACTTTTCCCCTCTTCTTTATTAATAACTGATTCTGCTTTCCTGGCAGCAAGATACAAGGCTATTTCTTCCCGCTCAAGACTGGCGGGATAATTTTCACAAACAGTGGGTTCTACAATCCTGAAACTGATACCAAGGGCAGAAAGTAATTCCTTTCTTCTCGGTGAACGGGAAGCAAGTATTACATCTTTATCTTTAAGCTCCTCTTTCAGCATATTTAAAACGAGAGACCTTTTTCGGAGATAAGCCAGAACAGTACTGTGTATAATATTCCTGTTAGCATTACCCCCTTAATAATTGTACTTACTGTGTTGAACTGTTCAGCACTTTTACCCCTGATAAGTGCAAGAATACTGAACACGAGAGGAATAACAGTTGCCAGTAAAATATATAAAAGTGAAATAATATCATTAATATATAATGCCCACATAATAATCATAAGTATTATGGTGGCAGCTATTATAACTGATACAATAGCTTTTGACAATCTTATCCCTGCCACTACAGGCAGTGAGCGACTGCCATAGGCCTTGTCCCCTTCAAAATCTTCCATATCCTTAACAATCTCCCGGGCAAGTGTTGTCATGAAAGCAAATACAGAGAAGCCAGCTACCCAGTAAAAAATAATTTTCATCGAGTACAGGCTTACTAGTTCTGGACCGTAATAGTTGTAAATTGCCGGCAGTTCATAAACTACTACCATTAAAGGGACAAAAGAAGTGAGTATTGCAACAAGAATATTACCGATAAGGAACTGTTTCTTATATATTACCGAATAAAAATACAATAATCCCGATACCAGAAGGAAGAATATTCCTAGCCAGAGATAGCCTATACGGTGCGACACCCAGAAACCTGCAACCACACCAAGCCCACTTAGTATATTATGCCACATCATTGCCCTGCGCCTGGGTATCTTGGTCCCGACAATCACTTCACCCTTGTTTACAAGATCAGTTTTTATATCGAAATAATCATTAATTACGTAACCTCCGGCTGTAATACAGACAGTTGCAAAAACAAGGGTTAAAAAATCTATGAAAGGAAGCTGTAGGACAATATAGCTATGAGGTCCTCCGGGCAACATACCCTCCAAAAGCATATTTCCTGCCAGTGTATTTATCAGGGCATATTTGATAAGAAACTGGGTGATTATTACTATAAGCAGATTCTGCCACCTTATAAGTTTTAGGAATGCTACCATAATTTACCAAATAAATGCGTCATTATTCATCCATTTTCCATGAAGTCTCATTACCTGCTCTATCACATCCCTGACACAACCATCCCCACCTACCTTGTCAGATATATAAATGGATATTTGTTTTATTTCATTATCTGCATCTCCCGGACATACTGCCACACCTGCCATTTTCATTACATGATAATCAGGAATATCATCACCCATGTAAAGTATCTCTTCAGGTGCAAGCTTCAAATTTGCCATAAATTCACCCAGGATCGCGGCTTTTTCAGATACCCCGAGATAAACATGGTCAACACCCAGTGAATTGAGTCTTTTCTTAAAAGGAAATGAATTACCTCCTGATATAATACATACCTTATACCCGTTCTTTACTGCTAACTGAAGTGCATAACCATCTCTTAAGTTTATTGTTCGTAGCGGATTACCATTCATATCAAGGGTTATGGTCTGGTTTGATAAAACACCGTCAATATCAAAGACAAATGCTTTTATTTTCTGTAAGTCTTCTGTGAAATTCCTCATGAATTCAGCCGGTATACTTTTGTATTATTGAATCAGTTATCACCTGGTAAATTTTCTGCAAATCAGGTGAGAAAGATAATAAATCCAAATGCTTTTCAATAGTTTTTTTATCATTTCTTACAGCAGGGCCTGTTTGTGATCTTTCCGGTCCTAAGACTGAAACTTTATCCATAGTTTCCCTCAATAGTGGCAGTAAAACATTAAATTCCATTCCGGCCTGGCCTGAGATCTCTTTACCCGCATAATACATATGATTCACAAAATTACATGAGAATACTGCTGCCAGGTGCAGGTATCTGCGTTTCTCACTGCTCAGGTAAAAAACTTTTTCGCTTACAGATAATCCAAGTGATTTAAGTATATTATTTGAATGATCATTATTGCCCTCTATAAAAATAGGTATCGTCTTGAAATCATATTCCCTGCCATGTATAAATGTCTGCAGTGGATAAAATACTCCATGGTTAACGATCTCCTTGCCAAATACATCCATGCTCACACTTCCGGCAGTATGGACAATAATTGCACTACCGGGTGCATCTATTTCTTTAAGTACCCCGTATAGTGCATCATCATTTACTGACATAATCACCACTTCTGATTCAGGAGGTATGACCAGTTCATTTCCATACCCGCATTCAAGGATTGCGGCCAGTCTTGCAGCCTTTTCACCCGAGCGGGATATTATCTTCAATATTTTGTGCCCCGACTTACCTAAAGCCACAGACAGGGCTGAACCTACCCTGCCGGCACCAACAATAACAATATTCATATCTTCCAGCTTAGAGTTTTCAGCAGAAAGATATGAAAAATTAGGTTAAGGCCCCGAATCTTCAATTCGAGGGTCCTCGAAATTCTATTTCGCCATTCTGGCGAAAGAATTTCGGGACTGATGGTAAGGTTAAGGGAAATGCTACGACAGAAGTCAAACAGAACACCGAGAACCCGGAACTTGGAACATTAAACAAATTTTACTTCCCGTAGAGATCCTCGTGCATATCGGTCACATCAATCTGGTATGCCTTATAGTAGTACGAGTAGTATGAATTATTACTTGCCTGCATAAGATAATTACATTCCCAATAAACATGACCGTCGACAAGTAGATACGCCCCGTTATCAAAACCTTTCAAAAAGCTCATATAATCAGAAGGATTACAAACATAATAGGTTGATGACGAATTTGTTACTGGGTTAAACCATGCAGCAACATTGATTGTATCATAATAAACAAATACGGGGAAACCTACAAGCTCCTTGATTATATCGCCATCACAGCCACATTTTGGTTGTTTCTTACACGACCCTATGAATAGCGTAACTATAATTAATACAAAGAAGAATATTTTTAAAAGTACTTTCATTTAATAAACCATTACACAACAAAGTTAAGAAACATAATTATAATCACAAGAATTAAAAAGTTCCAGTTATCTTCTGGCCATCTTTCAATGATCACCATATATGAACAAAAAACCTGCCAGATTGCTTCTTCCGGCAGATTTATTTTAAACAGTTTATTAAGCCTGTGCAGTGGGGCCACCAAAATTCATTGGCATCACTGGCCCCGATCCTTTTACTTCTTTAATAGGTCCATGCACTGCCTCATACTTCTTTATATTATCAGTAAGGGCGCCTAGCAGTCTTTTTGCATGCTCGGGTGTAAGGATTACCCTGGATTTTACCTGGGCTTTCTTTATGCCCGGCATTATTCTTACAAAGTCGACTACAAATTCTGAAGACGAATGAGTAATAACAGCCAGGTTTGAATATATACCCTGGGCCACCTCCTCATTGAGCTCAATATTAATCTGGTTTGGATTCTTAATTTTTTCAGCCATAATTATTTATTGCTTTTTTTCTTCTACTTCTTCTTCCAACTCTGTTTCGGCTCCATGTACGAGTGCATCATATTCTTCCTTTGAACCCACGACAATATTATTATACAACCTGTCGCCTGTTCCGGCGGGTATGAGATGACCCACTATAACATTTTCTTTCAGGCCTTCAAGAGTATCAACCTTACCAAGTATTGCTGCCTCATTAAGCACCTTGGTAGTTTCCTGGAATGAGGCTGCTGAGAAGAAGCTGTTTGTCTGTAATGCTGCCTTGGTAATACCCTGTAATACCTGGCTCGAAGTAGCAGGGATTGCATCGCGTGCTTCCACAATCTTAAGGTCTCTTCTCTTAAGCATCGAATTTTCATCCCTTAGTTTACGTGCTGTAACTATCTGACCCGATTTCAATGTCTGGGAATCACCTTTATCCATAACAACCTTCTTGTCATATATCCAGTCATTCTCATCCATGAACTCTATCTTGTCAACTATTTGTTTTTCAAGGAATTTGGTGTCACCCGGATCGATGATCTCCACTTTCCGCATCATCTGTCTTACGATTATCTCGAAATGTTTATCATTGATCTTCACTCCCTGAAGCCTGTAAACCTCCTGGATCTCGTCAACGATATATTCCTGTACCTTTGTTGGTCCCTTGATAGCAAGTATATCAGCCGGTGTAATAGCACCGTCGGACAATGGTATACCCGCCCTCACATAATCGTTTTCCTGGACAAGTATTTGTTTTGACAGGGGAACAAGATATTTTTTAGTTTCACCGGCTTTTGATATGATAATTATTTCACGATTACCTCTCTTTATTTTACCAAAACTTACTTCGCCGTCTATTTCTGACACCACTGCAGGGTTTGAAGGATTGCGTGCTTCAAACAATTCTGTCACACGTGGCAGACCACCGGTTATGTCTCCTGATTTACCCACTGCACGCGGTATTTTCACAAGTATATCGCCTGCTTTAATCCTGTTACCTTCTGTCGACACAAGGTGAGCTCCAACGGGAAGGTTATAAATTTTGCTTATTTCCTTCTTATCACCCTCTATCTTGATTGTCGGGTTCTTGGTCTTATCCCTTGTTTCAGTGATAACCATCTCCTTGAAGCCTGTCTGTTCATCAGACTCTTCCCTGAAAGTAACACCTTCAATAAGATTCTCAAATATTGTCTTACCTGCTATTTCAGAAATAATTACAGCATTGAAAGGATCCCATTCACAAATCAGGTCACCTTTTTTGATCTCATCACCCGGTTTTATATACAGTTTTGATCCGTAAGGTATGGTATGAGTTGTAAGGACAATACCTGTGTTTTTATCAACAATCCTCAATTCTCCCAGCCGGCCGATAACAATACTTATTTTCCCGAGGTCGGGATCTTCTTTTTCAACTACTCTCAGTTCATCTATTTCAGTAACACCATTATAACGAGCTATTATTTTGGATTCAGCTGTTATATTCGATGCTGTACCTCCCACGTGGAATGTACGAAGCGTAAGCTGTGTACCAGGTTCCCCGATACTCTGGGCAGCTATAACACCAACAGCCTCTCCTTTTTGCACCATCTGTCCTGTTGCCAGGTTACGACCGTAACACTTGGCACAAACACCTTTCTTTGATTCGCAAGTAAGTACCGATCTTATCTCAACCTGTTCGATGGGTGATTCATCTATCTTCTGTGCCAGGTCTTCTGTTAACTCGACACCTGCATTTACAAGCAGATCGCCAGTAAGAGGATGGTAAATATCGTGTACTGTGGTACGTCCCAGTATTCTCTCATAAAGTGATTCAACCACTTCTTCACTCTTCTTGATGGCTGTAGCAACAAGTCCCCTGAGGGTACCACAATCCTCCTCAGCGATAATGACGTCCTGCGATACATCAACAAGACGACGGGTAAGGTAACCGGCATCTGCAGTCTTCAGGGCGGTATCGGCAAGACCTTTACGCGCACCGTGCGTTGAAATAAAATACTCCAGGACAGATAAGCCTTCCTTAAAGTTTGATAAGATAGGGTTCTCAATGATCTCACTGCCAGTTGAACCAGACTTCTGTGGTTTAGCCATGAGTCCCCTCATACCCGATAACTGACGTATCTGTTCTTTCGAGCCCCTGGCACCTGAATCAAGCATCATATACACGGAATTGAACCCCTGCCTGTCACTTGATAACTGTTTCATAAGGGTTTGTGTGAGCTTGGCATTAATATGCGTCCATATATCAATTATCTGGTTATACCTTTCATTGTTGGTAATGAAACCCATATTATAGTTGGTAAGTACATCCTCAACCTGGCTGTAACCCTCGTCAACAAACTTTATTTTCTCATCCGGTACTATAACATCTTCCAGGTTGAACGACAATCCTCCCTTGAAGGCCATTGAGTAACCAAGGTCTTTGATAGCATCAAGGAAAGCAGCTGTTTTGGCTGTACCTGCTTTCTTAAGAACAGAACCGATTATATCCCTAAGCGATTTTTTAGTCAGTAGTTCATTAATATATCCGACTTCATCGGGAACGTATGCATTGAAGATAACACGACCTACTGTGGTCTCAATGAGGTGGTTAACTTTCTTGCCGTCCACAATATTATTAACCTTAACTTTTACTACAGCATGAAGATCCACTTTACCCTCATTATAGGCTATTGTAGCTTCTTCAGGTGAGTAGAACACCAGTCCTTCCCCCTTAACCTTAATATCTTCAGTACTCTGCCTTGCTTTAGTAATATAATACAATCCCAGCACCATATCCTGCGAAGGCACTGTTATTGGAGCCCCGTTGGCAGGATTAAGAATATTGTGCGAGGCCAGCATTAGTATCTGTGATTCCAGTATAGCTGCATTGCCCAGTGGCAGGTGCACTGCCATCTGGTCACCATCGAAGTCGGCATTAAATGCAGTACAAACAAGCGGATGCAGCTGTATAGCCTTACCCTCAATCAACTTTGGCTGGAAAGCCTGTATACCTAGTCTGTGGAGTGTAGGTGCCCTGTTAAGCAACACGGGATGACCCTTGAGTACATTCTCCAGTATATCCCATACTACGGGATCTTTCCTGTCAACAATTTTCTTGGCCGATTTAACGGTTTTTACTATGCCCCTTTCAATCAATTTCCTTATAATAAAAGGCTTATAAAGTTCTGCTGCCATATCTTTAGGCAGGCCACACTCATGAAGATTCAGTTCAGGTCCTACCACAATAACCGAACGTGCCGAATAATCGACCCTTTTACCAAGCAGGTTCTGACGAAAACGGCCCTGCTTACCTTTTAAGCTGTCGCTTAGTGATTTAAGCGGACGGTTTGCATCGGTTTTTACTGCATTTACCTTTCGTGAATTATCGAATAAAGAATCAACGGCTTCCTGTAACATCCTCTTCTCATTCCTCAGGATCACTTCAGGTGCCTTGATTTCAATCAGTCGTTTAAGCCTGTTATTCCTTATTATAACCCTGCGGTAAAGATCATTCAGGTCACTCGTGGCAAACCTCCCCCCGTCAAGAGGGACAAGTGGACGCAGTTCGGGTGGTATAACAGGAACGACCTTGATAATCATCCATTCAGGTCTGTTGATATTCTTGGAAGCCCTGAAAGCCTCTACCACCTGAAGTCGTTTAAGTGCCTCATTCTTTCTCTGCTGAGAGGTTTCAGTACTTGCTTTATGACGTAACGTATATGAAAGATCATCAAGATCAAGGCGGCTCAGGAGCATATGCAGTGACTGGGCCCCCATCTCTGCAATAAACTTATCGGGATCATCATCCTCAAGATACTGGTTTTCCCTCGGAAGGCTCTCAATAATATCAAGGTACTCTTCCTCTGTAAGAAAATCAAGGTAATTAATTCCATCTGCCTGTTTTATCCCAGGGTTAATTACTACGTACCTTTCATAATAAATTATTGAATCCAGTTTCTTTGTAGGTAATCCGAGCAGATACCCTATCTTATTAGGCAAGGATTTGAAGTACCATATATGAGCCACAGGTACAACCAGTGATATATGACCCATTCGCTCACGACGTACTTTCTTTTCAGTTACCTCAACACCACAGCGGTCACATACGATACCTTTATACCGTATTCTTTTATATTTACCACAGTGGCATTCATAGTCTTTGACAGGTCCAAAGATCCTTTCACAAAACAGGCCATCACGTTCCGGCTTGTATGTCCTGTAGTTGATAGTCTCGGGTTTAAGTACTTCACCGCTTGAACGATCCAGAATTTCTTCAGGCGAAGCCAGTCCGATAGTGATCTTCGAATAGTTGGTTTTAGCTTTATTGTCTTTCCTGAATGACATATGATGTAATTATTTATTATCAAAAAAATTCAAACACAAAACACAAACTCTGATTATCAGTCAAGGTCGAGACTCAATCCCAGCCCTCTGAGCTCATGCAAAAGCACATTGAGTGATTCCGGGATTCCGGGCTGAGGCATAGGTTCTCCTTTCACTATTACCTCGTATGCTTTTGCTCTTCCTATGACATCATCAGATTTAATAGTAAGTATCTCCTGCAATATATGTGCAGCACCGAATGCTTCAAGTGCCCACACTTCCATTTCACCAAAACGCTGTCCCCCAAACTGTGCTTTACCTCCGAGAGGTTGCTGTGTGATAAGTGAATATGGGCCTATTGAACGTGCATGCATCTTATCATCTACCATATGACCCAGCTTAAGCATATATATCACTCCCACTGTAGCGGGCTGGTGAAATCTTTCACCTGTTCCACCATCATAGAGATACGTGGTACCAAATCTGGGCAATCCTGCCTTATCGGTATACTCCGTTATTTCATCTATGGTTGCCCCGTCAAATATCGGGGTTGAGAATTTTAAACCCAGCTTCTGTCCTGCCCAGCCGAGAACAGTCTCATATATCTGGCCAAGGTTCATCCTTGAAGGCACACCAAGTGGATTAAGAACAATATCAACAGGTGATCCGTCCTCAAGGAAAGGCATATCTTCGGCACGTACTATTTTTGCCACTATGCCTTTATTGCCATGCCGACCAGCCATCTTATCCCCAACCTTTATCTTGCGTTTCTTTGCAACATATACTTTGGCCAGCCTTACAATGCCCGCTGGCAGTTCATCACCTATACTGATATTATATTTCTTCCTCTTGTATATCCCGTCAATCTCCTTATACTTGATAAGATAATTATGAAGTAATTGTTTGATTGTATCATTCTTCTTCTTGTCGGTAGTCCACTTGTTGGGATTAACATTCAGAAAATCAATATCCTGGAGCTGTTTGAGGGTAAACTTAGTGCCTTTAGGTATGATATCGACATTTAGATAATCCTTGACACCCTGAGATGTTTTACCATTTACAAGAATAAAAAGTTTATCTACCAGCCTCATTTTCAAATCCTCGGCACTCTTTTCAAACTCCGCATCTATTTTTTCGATTAATGGTTTTTCAACAGTTTTTGATCTGCGGTCCTTGACTGCCCTGGAGAACAATTTCTTATCTGTAACAACACCTGTAAGGGATGGTCCGGCTTTCAGTGAAGCATCTTTGACATCACCGGCCTTATCACCAAAAATAGCCCTAAGGAGCTTTTCTTCGGGTGAAGGATCTGATTCTCCTTTAGGCGTTATTTTTCCTATAAGTATATCGCCGGGTTTAATATGGGCACCAATACGTATCAGCCCGTTCTCATCCAGATCTCTCGTGGCCTCTTCGCTCACATTGGGTATATCAGATGTCAGTTCCTCAATACCTCTTTTTGTATCCCTTACTTCAAGCAGGTATTCATCTATGTGTATTGAAGTGAATACATCATCCTGGACAACCTTGTCAGAAATAACTATAGCATCCTCAAAATTATAACCTTTCCACGGCATGAATGCTACTTTGAGATTACGGCCAAGAGCCAGTTCGCCTTCCTTGGTACCATATCCTTCAGTAAGAACCTGCCCGTTCTTAACCTTATCTCCTTTTTTTACTACCGGAATCAGGTTAATGCAGGTATTCTGGTTTGTCTTCTGGTATTTCGGTAGCCTGTACCTTTTGATATCATCATCAAAACTTACAAACTTCTCTTCATCAGTACGTGAATACCTGATAACAATTTCTTCTGCATCAACATATTCCACAACACCATCACCTTCAGCCACTATAAGTATACGTGAATCCTTCACCATTTGGGCTTCAAGCCCTGTTCCAACGATCGGGGCTTCAGGCCTCATCAGGGGAACAGCCTGCCTCATCATGTTGGAACCCATAAGAGCACGGTTGGCATCATCATGTTCAAGGAAAGGTATCAACGATGCTGCGATAGAAGCTATCTGGTTAGGAGCTACGTCCATAAGATGCACCTTACCCGCCTCTTCATGTGGATAATCAGCTTCGAAACGCGCTTTAACCTTTGGATTGACAAATCTGCCTTCATCATCAAGAGGCGCATTGGCCTGTGCAATTACCTTCTCCTCTTCCTCCTCGGCACTCAGCCATACTACACCGTTATTAGAAAGATCAACTTTTGCATTGTCAACTTTCCTGTACGGTGTTTCTATAAATCCAAGGTTATTGATCTTGGAATAGACACACAATGATGAGATCAAGCCTATATTAGGTCCTTCAGGTGTCTCAATGGGACACAGGCGGCCATAATGAGTATAGTGAACATCTCTTACCTCAAACCCGGCTCTCTCACGCGAAAGGCCTCCAGGTCCCAATGCCGACATTCGTCTTTTATGGGTCATCTCAGCCAGCGGGTTGGTCTGATCCATAAACTGCGACAGCTGGTTTGTTCCAAAGAATGAATTAATTACTGATGACAATGTCTTCGAATTGATCAGGTCAACCGGTGTGAATACCTCATTATCCCTGACATTCATTCTTTCTCTTATAGTTCTCGCCATACGGGCCAGTCCTACTCCAAACTGGTTATAAAGCTGCTCCCCTACTGTTCTTACACGACGGTTACTGAGATGATCAATATCATCAATATCCGTCTTAGAGTTTATAAGTTCAATAAGGTATTTTATTATTTCTATAATATCCTCCTTTGTGAGAACCTTAACATCAGAGCCGGTATTCAGGCTCAGCTTGGTATTGATCCTGTAACGGCCAACTTCACCAAGGTCATATCTTTTATCAGAGAAAAATAGTTTATCAATAACATCCCTTGCTGTTGCCACATCAGGTGGTTCAGCATTCCTTAACTGCCTGTAGATATAAAGTACGGCTTCTTCTTCTGAGTTACATGGGTCTTTATGCAGAGTATTGTAAATTATTGCATAGTCAGAAACATTCTGGTCTTCCCTGTGCAATAATATATCCTTTGCACCTGAGTCAACTATCAGGTCAATATGTTCATTTTCAATAACTGTTTCACGGTCCATTACTACTTCATTCCTTTCAATTGAGACCAGCTCACCCGTATCTTCATCAACAAAATCTTCGAACCATGACTTGAGCACCCTGGCAGCTAATTTCCTTCCTACCAGTCGCTTAAGGTTTGTTTTGGAAACTTTCTGTTCTTCCGCAAGCTTGAATATTTCGAGTATTTCCTTATCGCTTTCATAACCAATGGCACGCAACAGTGTCGTTACGGGAAGTTTTTTCTTCCTGTCGATATATGCGTACATTACGTTATTTATATCGGTGGCGAATTCTATCCATGATCCTTTGAACGGTATTATTCGTGCCGAATATAGTTTTGTTCCGTTGGCATGAACACTCTGGCCAAAGAATACGCCTGGTGAACGGTGCAGCTGGGATACCACTATCCTTTCAGCCCCGTTTATTACGAAAGTACCTCTCTCTGTCATGTAAGGAACCGTACCAAGGTATACATCCTGTATTACAGTATCAAAATCCTCATGTTCAGGATCGGTACAGTACAATTTTAGTTTTGCCTTCAGTGGGACACTGAATGTCAATCCTCTCTCTATACACTCTTCTATGGTGTATCTGGGCGGATCAACAGAGTAATCCAGGAATTCAAGAATAAAATTATTCCTGGTATCACTTATAGGGAAATTTTCATTGAATACTTTGTATAATCCCTCATTTTTCCTGTTCTCCGGTGTTGTCCCCATCTGGAAAAACTCCCTGAACGACTTCAATTGAACCTCCAGAAAATCAGGATATTCCAACTGATTTTTAATGGTTGCAAAACTGATTCTTTTATTACTTTTTGAGGTCATTTATTATGGAATTATATGAACTTATTATTTAAACGACAAAAAGGCTTGATCCCGATTTGAGCCGGGATCAAACCTATAAACCTTTACCAGGTAAAGCTTATTTAAGTTCAACCTCGGCTCCTGCTTCTTCCAGTTGTTTTTTGATGCTTTCAGCCTCATCTTTTGCAACACTTTCCTTAACAGGTGAAGGTGCAGCATCAACCACAGCTTTTGCTTCTTTCAGTCCCAGACCGGTAATTTCTTTAACAAGTTTAACGATCTGCAGTTTCTGACCACCGGGAGCATTCAGCACAACATCAAATTCGGTTTTTTCTTCAGTAGTGGCTGCTTCGCCTCCACCGGCAGGACCAGCTACAGCAACTGCAGCAGCAGCCGGTTCGATACCATGCTCTTCCTTCAGTATGTCTGTAAGTTCATTAACTTCCTTTACAGTTAGGCCTACTAATTGTTCTGCTAACTTTTTAAGATCTGCCATCTCTCAGATTATTTTAAAATGATTATTACTATTCTAATTGTCTCTTATTGCGAGTGTTTTAAGCACTCCATGAATATTATTTGAACCCGACTGCAATGCTGATATTACATTTTGCATTGGTGAGCGCAGCAGTGCAACCAAATCTGCAAGAAGTTCATCCTTCGATTTGAGTGCAGCCAGTTTTTCGAGATAAGCGTCGCCTATATAGACTGACTCTTCAACAAATGCACCTTTCAGTACGGGTTTATCATGTTTCTTACGGAAGTCCTGAAGCATTTTTGCAGGGACATTTCCGATATTACTAAACATGACAGACGTAGAACCTTTCAGAACATCATATAGTTCTTCAAAGTTTCTTTCAGATTTAACCAGGGCTCTCTTGAGAAGTGTGTTTTTCACGACAATCAGTTTGATGTCTTTTTCAAAACAGATTCTTCTCAGGTCCGATGTATGGGCAGCATTAAGCTCAGCAATATCGGCCAGATAAAAGTGGCTGTATTCCTCGAATTGTTCAGCCAGGCTGTCTATTATTGCTTGTTTTTCTTCTCGTCTCATTTTTCCTCCTTATTTTCAGATTTTATCCTCCAGACCTTTGGGGTCTACCTTTATTCCCGGGCTCATTGTGCTTGAAAGGAAAATGCTTCTTATATATGTTCCTTTGGCAGCAGCCGGCTTAAGTTTATTAATTGTTGAAATAAACTCCTTGGCATTTTCAACAATTTTCTGAGGTTCAAATGAAACCTTTCCTATAGGTGTATGAATGATCCCGTACTTATCAACTTTGAAATCAATCTTACCCTGTTTCACTTCAGAAACAGCCTTACCTATATCCATTGTTACAGTACCACTCTTAGGATTTGGCATCAGTCCTCTCGGACCGAGTGTTCTTCCCAACGGACCGATCTTACCCATAACGCTTGGCATGGTAATCACCACATCAACATCAGTCCAGCCTCCCTTGATTTTCTCAATATACTCATCAAGTCCGACATGATCGGCTCCGGCTTCTTTCGCTTCTGCTTCCTTATCAGGTGTACATAATACCAGCACCCTGGTATCTTTACCTGTTCCATGGGGCAGGGAAACAACTCCGCGAACCATCTGGTTTGATTTCCGTGGATCAATACCTAACCTTACATCTAAATCAACCGATGCATCAAACTTTGAGAAAGTAATTTCTTTCACCAGTTTTGCTGCCTCGCTCAGTGTATAAAGCCTGCCCTTTTCAATCTTCTCAAAGGCCAACTTTTTGTTCTTGGTAAGTTTAGTCATATTATCCTTTAATAAATTTTTAGTTACTACCGGGGTATTCACCTTTGACAGTAATCCCCATACTTCTGGCAGTACCAGCTACCATTCTTATGGCTGATTCAATCGTAAAACAGTTCAAATCCTCCATTTTTTCTTCAGCAATCTTACGCACCTGGTCCCAGGTCACTGATGCCACCTTGGTGATATTAGATTCGGATGAACCTTTCTTCACCTTGGCCGACTCCAGAAGCTGAACAGCTACCGGTGGCGTTTTGGTGACAAAATCAAATGATTTGTCACCATAAACGGTAATTATTACCGGAATAACTTTCCCGGCCTTATCCTGGGTCCTCGCATTAAACTGCTTGCAGAATTCCATTATATTAACACCTTTGGCACCCAGTGCAGGGCCCACAGGTGGTGATGGATTAGCTGCACCGCCACGTATTTGTAACTTGATAATTCCAGCAATTTCTTTTGCCATAATTCACTTTTTGCTTAGTTTACGCGAGAGTTTGGCAGTCACTCAGGAAGCATTATAATTATTGTAACCACCAATATCTTTATTTAAAAATTCCTTAACTTTCCTTTTCTACTTGCATAAAACTCAGTTCCAGAGGTGTCTTTCTTCCGAAGATCTTAACCATAACCTTGAGCTTCTTTTTCTCATCATTCACCTCTTCAATAATACCTGTAAAGCTGTTAAAAGGTCCGTCAACGACCTTAACCGACTCACCAACATAAAATGGAACATTTAATTCCTCATCGCTGGCAGCCAGTTCATCAACCTTACCCAATATCCTGTTAATCTCTGATTTTCTCAGGGGCACAGGTTCACCTTCCTTTGTCCCCAGAAAACCTATGACGTTCGGTATATTCTTCAGTATATGTGGTATTTCACCTACCAGGGCAGCTTCGATAAGAACATACCCCGGAAAAAAGTTCCTTTCCTTGCTGATCTTTTTTCCTGCCCTTATCTGATAAACTTTTTCCTGCGGTATAAGTACCTGTGAAATGTAATCCTGGAGTTCAAGACGGTTAATTTCGCTTTCAATATATTCCTTGACCTTTTTCTCTTTTCCCCCTATCGCACGAAGTACATACCACTTCTTTACATTCTCACTCATCGGAACGTCCTTTTTTTAATATAATAACCTGTATACAAATGACATAATATTATCAAAGGCATAGTCCATAATCCATACTGCCAGAGCAATAATAAGTGAAGCAATCATTACTACGGTAGTACTGTTCTGCAACTCACTCCATGTTGGCCATGTAACCTTATGTATAAGTTCAATAAATGACTCCTTTATATATTTCCTGATTTTTTTCATTTCATAAACAGTTTGCACGGGAGGAGAGACTCGAACTCCCGACACCTGGTTTTGGAGACCAGTGCTCTACCAACTGAGCTACACCCGTATACCGGTTGTCAGGGAGTGTATAATCACCCCCCGCTACAATCCCTGTAACAATTATCTTATTCAATAATCTCGGTTACCTGGCCTGCTCCTACCGTTCTTCCACCCTCACGGATTGCAAAACGCAGTCCCTGGTTAATGGCAACAGGAGTAATAAGTAATACTTCTATTGTCACCCTGTCACCGGGCATAACCATTTCTGTTCCTTCAGGAAGCTTAACTTCACCGGTAACATCAAGTGTTCTCAGGTAGAACTGAGGACGGTAGTTATTATGGAAAGGAGTATGGCGTCCGCCTTCTTCTTTCTTCAGAACATAAACCTCGGCTTTGAACCTGGTGTGAGGAGTGATTGATCCGGGCTTGGCAAGTACCATTCCTCTCTTTATCTCACGCTTGTCAACACCACGAAGCAATAAACCAACGTTATCACCTGCTTCACCGCGGTCAAGAATTTTACGGAACATCTCAACACCTGTACAAACAGTTTTTCTTTTGTTGGCACCCAGCCCAATCATTTCAATCTCATCACCTGTATTTACAACACCTGTTTCAATACGTCCGGTTGCAACTGTTCCACGTCCTGTGATCGAGAATATATCCTCCACAGGCAGCAGGAACGGTTTTTCATTATCACGGGGAGGTATTGGAATATACTCATCTACAGCATTCATGAGTTCCATTATCTTTTCTTCCTCCTTTGGATCTCCATTGAGTGCACCAAGCGCAGATCCAAGAATGACAGGGGTTTTATCACCGTCAAATTCGTAGAAATCAAGAAGCTCACGTACTTCCATTTCAACGAGTTCTAGGAGCTCTTCATCATCAACCATGTCAACCTTGTTCAGGTATACAACGATCTTAGGCACGTTAACCTGACGGGCAAGCAGGATATGCTCACGCGTCTGAGGCATTGGTCCATCGGTTGCTGCAACAACGAGAATTGCTCCATCCATCTGGGCAGCACCTGTTACCATGTTCTTTACATAGTCGGCGTGACCGGGGCAATCGACGTGTGCATAGTGACGATTTTCTGTCTGGTATTCAACATGAGCTGTATTAATTGTAATACCCCTTTCCTTTTCCTCAGGAGCATTATCAATTGAATCAAAGTCTCTTATTTCCGAGAGACCTCTCTTTGCAAGCACCATTGTGATAGCAGCAGTCAAAGTCGTCTTTCCATGGTCGACATGACCAATGGTTCCGATATTTACGTGCGGTTTCGACCTGTCAAATTTTTCTTTAGCCATAACTCCAACGTATTAATATTAAAATTTATTCATTATAAAAATTCAATTTGAGCCGATGACGGGAATTGAACCCGTGACCTCTTCCTTACCAAGGAAACGCTCTACCCCTGAGCTACATCGGCAAAAAATAGAGCGGGAGACGGAATTCGAATCCGCGACCCTCAGCTTGGAAGGCTGATGCTCTACCAACTGAGCTACTCCCGCTTATTCCCCCGACAGAGGCCGTGTTCAATAGCCGTCGGCGAAAGTGCCGGCCCTATTATCCTTGTTCAGTGGGGAGAGCAGGATTCGAACCTACGAAGTCATTTGACAGCAGATTTACAGTCTGCCCCAGTTGGCCGCTTTGGTATCTCCCCCTTTAAACTCAGATGTCTATGTAAGACATACACTTGCATCGTTTCCAGTGAGCCGATGAAGGGATTCGAACCCCCGGCCTGCTGATTACAAATCAGCTGCTCTGACCAGCTGAGCTACATCGGCAATTTTAAAGAACGCTAATAATTAAGTATTTCCACCCTTGAAAATCGGTTTGCAAATGTAGAAATATTTAATTTAATCAACAAACTATAAGTGTATTATTTTTAAGACAGAAAATCTACACTCCCCTCATCTTTTCTTTTTGCTTGGTAATCTGCTTTTTCAAAGCCTCAATAACATTATCGGTTGACTCTTCAAAGGTCTTGCTTTGCTTTTTTGCAAATAAAGGTCCACGCGGGTACTCAACCCTTATTTCTACGATTTTATTCTCCCTTTCCTGATCCTTTGTCAAACGCAAAAATACCTCAACAGCAATAATATTATTACTGAACTGACTTAACTTTTTAACCTTCTGATTTATAAATCTCAATAATTTCCTGTCTGCGTCAAATTTTACTGAATGGATCTGGATATTCATTTTTTGTCCTCCTCAACTTTATCAGCTCTGGGATGAGCCTGTTTATATACTTTTTTTAATTTTTCAAATGTATTATGAGTATATACCTGGGTGGCCGAAAGATTGGCATGTCCAAGTATTTCCTTTACTGAATTGAGATCAGCACCATGATTCAGCATATGAGTTGCAAATGTATGCCTCAGCACATGAGGGCTCCTCTTCTCAATAGTGGTTACCATATCAAGATATCTCTTCACTGTATTGTAGACGAATTTGTCATATAACTTATTCCCCTTTTCAGTGAGAAATAACCAGCTTTCTGTAATGTCAGGAAAATGCTCATTACGTATATCAATATACTGCGTAAGATTGTCACAAAAACTACTTATAAGAGGGATTATTCTTTCCTTGTTACGCTTGCCCAGTACTCTTACGGTCCTGTTACCTGCATCTACATCATCAATACGAAGGCCAATAAGCTCGGCCTTCCGCATCCCGGTTGTATATAACATCTCTATTATGGTACGGTCACGTACTCCGCTGTACTCCTCTCCAAAACTGTAATGGTCAAGTAATTTGTCCAGTGATGCCTCCTCAACAAAAACAGGCAGACGTTTCTGCCTTTTTGGCAAAACAATGTTTTCAACAGGATTGACCTTTATTACTCCAGCCCTCATATTAAAACGAAAAAATGTCCTCAACGATGAAATTTTCCTGTGAACAGTTACCGTTGAATATCCCTTATCAAGCATAAAGATCATCCATGAGCGTACATCTGTTGAATTAATATCGCTCATCTTATCAGAGCCTTTATGCATATTTATAAATGAAAAAAACTGCCCGATATCGTTATCATACGAACGAACAGTATGTTGAGAATAATGCTTCTCAAAACGCAGGTAATCAATAAATGATCCCTTATTAACCATAAAAGGAACCCTGTAGGTTAAAAAAAACAGAATTACTCTTCTCCTTCCTGTAATTTCTGTATATAAACAGCTTTCTTCACTTCTTCCCTGCGACGCACCGAAGGTTTGATATAGGCCTGACGATTCCTAAGCTCGCGCACAACACCAGTTTTCTCAAACTTGCGTTTGAACTTCTTCAGTGCCCTGTCAATGTTTTCGCCTTCTTTTACCGGAACAATTATCATATTCTAATTATTGTTTTTAAAATTGAGCCGCAAAGATAGTAAGTGTAATCATTTTTTCAAAAAAATATCACACAATATTGCCTTCAACTTTAAATTTCCCCATGCAATAATGTAATTCATTCAATCATAAATTTAATTAAATAATACCATAAAAGCAAAAGATTATCATCCCGGGAAGGGGTGCCTTCATTTTAATTTCAGGTAGGGCTCTAACCTTATTAACTCATCACTGTTGAAAATCCTGTTACGTATAAGTTCGGAAATATCAGCAAACGAACCTGACAATCGCCTGTGACTGATTATTGCCTCAACCTGACTGCGATTTATATATGGATGTCTTAAAAGGTCAGGGTAGGCTGCAGTGTTAATATTTATTTTTCTTACCATGGTGCTGTCGCAGGTAAACCGGTAACGGTTCATCTCAATTACACCCTCATCAAGGCCGTATACGTCGTTCAGTTGATCTATCCTGTAATAGTAACCAAGCAAATAACGGTATTTTATTATTCTGACTGAAAGTACAGGGCCTATGCCCGGTAATGCTTCCAGGGTTGCTGAATCAGCGCGGTTAATGTCAATAGGTTCCCCCTTTAAACCAGAGTGTAGCGGGGTTCGGCTAATCCAATGGGGAATGTCAGCGTTAGCTGACAAGGGTGTTGTATCCCCGCTGGCGTGGATTTGACTCGTATCGATGAGGTGGTTTTGTAATCCACGCTTCGTCGCTTCGTTAAGCTCGCTCCGGTATCCCTGGCTCGGTTGCAGTCCAAGCCTTTCAGGATCATATAATCCATTTCTTTCATCATTCACCTGTCGCGGATTCCAGATCCGTTCCATCGAAATAGGTACCTCATTCTTAGCCTTAGCCTTAGCCTTAACCTTAACCTTAGCCTCAACCTTATTATCTAAAAGCGTGTCATTTGTTCTTACTGTTCTTACAACAAGAACCATCACCAGTATCAAAAGCAGCACCATCGAACCCGCTCTTTCCCTCCTGCTATAGCCCAGCCATTGTTTCAGGAACTTTCTGAATTTCATAATATAATTTTTGCAGTGAGACACTGCAATATACGAAAAATAAGCATGATTACTGAGAAGATTCTTATAAAACAAAAGATAATCCCATTTTACAAGAATTATGGTATTATCTAGATATTATGAATTTTTCAACATTATGTATCATTGAAGATGAAAGTACAACTATGTATACTCCCCGAGGGAGAAGTGCTTTATCAAACTGGCAGGAAGCACCACTAATTATTTTCTTCTGTTTCAGTTCCCCCATAAGGTTATATAAACTTAATTGATATCCTGAATGGTCCTCATTAAAATAGACTTCAACATAATCATCACGTACAACTATACTGAAATCATTAAAATGCATATATTCTATGGTTATTCCCAGGGTTGAGGTAACCCCGGAACCATCATTAGCAGTAGCAATAGCTGTTACTTCTCCTTCACTTATGGCTGTCACAAGCCCTGTGGCGTTTATAGTTGCCTGCCCTGTTCCATCGACAATTAACCAGGTCACAGTCTGGTTCGTAGCATCTGACGGTGTAATGGTTGCAATAAGTTGCAAAGTTCCATTTTCTTCTGTAATCGATGTTAATCCTCCAACTCCTGTTATAGTTATTCCTGTGACAGGAATAGTCTGCTGGTTCGAAATTGTTATTTCAAGTGTCCCATAAACACCTGAGCCATCATTTGCTGTTGCCATTACTCTAACCGTACCACTGGCAATTGCTCTAACCAGCCCTGCAGGACTGATAGTAGCCTGACCTGTTATATCAGATATCCACCATGTAACTGTCTTATTCGTGGCATTTGAAGGCAATATGTTTGCATATAACTGGAGAGTACCATTATCAGTGCTTATTGTTGTAGAACCTCCTTCGCCGGTTATCGTTATGCTTGTTACCAGTATTACCTGGTTCAAGATCGTTATTTCAAGTGTCCCGTAAATCCCTGAGCCATCATTTGCTGTTGCCCTTGCTGTAACGGTCCCATTGGCAATGGCTGTCACAAGTCCCGTGGCACTGATGGTTGCCTGACCTGTACCATTTATAATTGACCACGTCACAGTCTGATTCGTGGCATCTGAGGGTGCTATCTCAGCACTTAACTGAAGAGTCCCCCCTTTAGTATTAATTAAAGTCGTTCCCCCTGCCCCGGTCACTGTTATGCCTTCAACTGATACAACCTGATTTGATATTGTTATCAGAAGTGTTCCGTATACTCCTGAGCCATCATTTGCTGTTGCCCTGGCTGTAACCGTTCCATTAGCAATTGCAGCTACAAGCCCCGTGGAACTGATAGTTGCCTGACCTGTACCATTTATAATTGACCACGTCACAGTCTTATCAGTTGCATTTGTAGGTGATATGTCAGCATTTAACTGAAGGGTACCATTATCAGTGTTTATTGTTGTTGATCCTCCTGCTCCGGTTACTGTTATGTTGGTTACCGGTATAACCTGGTTCGATATTGTTATCAGAAGAGTTCCGAAAACACCTGAGCCATCATTTGCTGTTGCCCTGGCTGTAACCGTTCCATTATCAACAGCTGTCACAAGACCCGTGGAACTGATAGTTGCCTGACCTGTTCCGTTTATAATTGACCATGTAATAGTTTTATTTGTGGCATTTGAAGGTATTATCTCAGCACTTAATTGAAGAGTACCACCAAGAATATTTATTAAAGTCGCTCCTCCAGCCCCTGTTAATATTATGCTTTCAACTGGTACAACCTGATTTGAAAGTGTGATCACAAGTTCTCCATAAACCCCTGATCCGTCATTTGCCGTCGCCCTGGCTGTAACTATACCGTTAGCAATGGCTGTCACAAGCCCAGTGGTACTGATGGTTGCCTGGCCTGTTCCATTGATAATTGACCACGTCACAGTCTGATTCGTGGCATCAGCTGGTAATATGGCTTTATATAACTGAAGAGTACCATTATCAATGCTTATTGTTGTTGATCCCCCTGCTCCGGTGACAGTTATGCTTTCAACTGGTATAACCTGATTTGATATTGTTATCAGAAGTGTTCCGTAAACTCCTGAGCCATCATTTGCTATTGCCCTGGCGGTAACCGTTCCATTATCAATTGCTGTTACAAGACCTGTGGTACTTATGGTTGCCTGGCCTGTACCATTTATAATTGACCACGTCACAGTCTGATTCGTGGCATTAGCAGGTAATACGGTGGTATTTAGCTGAAGAGTACCATCATCGGTGTTTATAATTGTTGATCCTCCTGCTCCTGTAACTGTTATGCTTTCAACTGGTATAATCTGGTTCGATATTGTTATCACAAGTTCACCGAAAACCCCTGAACCATCATTTGCTGTTGCTCTGGCTGTAACCGTTCCATTATCAATGGCCGTCACAAGTCCCGTGGAATTTATGGTTGCCTCATCAGTACCATCTATAATTGACCACGTCACAGTCTTGTCCGTTGCATTTGCAGGCGATATCGCTGCATTTAACTGAAGAGTACCATCATCAGTGTTTATTATTGTAGATCCTCCTGCTCCGGTTACAGTTATAGAAGTTACCGGTATAACCTGGTTTGAAATTGTTATTACAAGTTCTCCGTAAACTCCTGAGCCATCATTTGCTGTTGCCCTTGCTGTAACTGTCCCATTGGCGACTGCCGTCACAAGCCCTGTGGAATTGATAGTTGCCTGACCTGTTCCATTTATGATTGACCATGTAACAGTCTTATTCGTGGCATCGCTGGGTGTTATCTCAGTACTTAATTGAAGGGTTCCGCCTATAGTACTAATTAATGTGGCTCCCCCTGCCCCGGTGACTATTATACTTTCAACCGGCACAAACTGATTTGATATTGTTATCACCAGAGTCCCAAAGACTCCTGATCCGTCATTTGCTGTTGCCCTGGCTGTAACTGTACCGTTAGCGATAGCGGTCACAAGCCCTGTGGAACTGATGGTTGCCTGGCCTGTTCCTTCAGATATAGACCATGTTACTGTCTTATCCGTGGCATCTGAAGGTTCTATAGCCGCATATAACTGAAGAGTGCCATTAATAGTGCTTATTGTTGTTGATCCTCCTGCTCCGGTTACCGTTATATCTGTTACCGGGATATTACCACCAGTCCATCCTGCAATCTTTGCAAGCATCCACCATTGAGCTTTAGCAAGTCTTATTGCTCCTGCTTCAGAAATATGTCCTGTTGCCAGGGGCATCTCATTTGTTGGAGTTATTGATGGAAATATATGTCCATTCCATGTATCTGTTGTTAAACTGCCATCATCATCATGACATAAGATATCTGCATAATCAAAAAGTATTCTTGTTGCATCTGCATACACATAATCCCTGATTGCTTCGTGTTTTATATGTCCCTGGTATGCAGCTTCACCAACCCAGTCTCCTTCATAATCTACGGGGCCCGTAGTGAAAACCATTCTTGTTGTGGGACTTTCTGATGCACAATGTGCAATATAATCTTCCATAGCACCAAGATATGTTTCCAGATTTACTCTATTCCCTGTTATGGCATAATCCTCTGCATCAAGCCCCCAGCAAAGATTACCATCCGGTCCGCCAGAAGATGCTCCATACCAGTGAACTCCGTAAACCGGATCAGTATCCTCACTGGCATTGCCTCCATCAATAACCATATCGCCACACCAGCCAAATCCAAGCGCACTGAATGGATGACCGTCATCATTATATGATGTTATTGCATTTGTTATTTCCTCACTGTAAGGATAAGGTCTTGATCCTTCATCATAGGCAAACCATGTGAACCAGATATGTTCACCAACCCAGCCAAAGTCTTCGACCCTTACATACTGATCTGTATATCCTTCAGCTGTAGAAACATTACATGCATATTCAGGATAGTCTTGTTCTAACAACTCCATCCCTGTTCTATAGGCTGCTGAATGAGACTCTCCCATGAAAGCAACCATCATCTTCTTTACCTCATCAATATATACCTGTGGGATCTCATCAAACTTGTCAACTACTGTATGATCAGCAATAATCTGCCCATAATTAACAAGGGAAAACTGTATATAGACTAAAAGTATAAATGCTTTTTTCATGAAAGTAAGTAAAAATAAGGATTCATTTATTCTACTTTATCAATCCTTTAAATACAAGTATAACAATAATTTATTTAGATTTGATAAGATCTAATAATTTTTTGATTAATATATTAAAGATACTAAAAACTGGTTTTTTAAGGATTCACTATTTGTATCTTTTTATCAGGCCTGCCTTGTATCGTTTGATATAATCCTTCATATCGGCTGAGACTTCGGGGGCCAGTATAAGCAGGCCCGTAATATTTGGAAATGCAAGTGTAAGGACCATCATGTCAGAAAAAGCTATCACATTATCAAGGGTTGAAGAAGCCCCAACTATTGTAAAAAAAAGAAATATTGAGTAATAAATATAGGCAGTGAGGTTCTTCATTCCGCTGATACGGTATATATATTTCTCAAATAGAAACTTAAATCCGTTCAATCCATAATACGACCATGATATCATGGTGGAGAATGCAAAACACAGTATGGCGAGCACCAGCAAATACGGAAACCATGGAAATACTGATTCGAAAGCAGCCGAAGTAAGCTCAGCTCCCTCCAGGGTTGATGCTGATTCGTGGAATCCCGTAAACAGTATTACAAGGGATGTCATTGTGCATATCAGGATAGTATCTATAAAAGGTTCCAGCATGGCTACTATTCCTTCCTTTACAGGTTCATCAGTTTTTGCTGCAGCATGTGCCACAGCTGCTGATCCGACGCCTGCTTCATTGGAGAATGCACCTCGACGGAAGCCGGTTATAATAACACCAATAATACCTCCTTTAAGAGCAACAGGCTGAAATGCACCTTTTATTATCAGGATGAACACATCATCAACCTTACTGAAGTTCATAAAAATAATAATAAGAGCAGCTCCTATGTAAAGGAACGACATAAACGGCACAAGCTTTTCAGTAACACGGGCTATGCCGCGTATACCGCCTATTACTACAATGCCAATAAGTATTGATAATAGCACACCGAACCAGAAACCATGGGATTCCATTGCGGGAAAGATAGTTGTAAACTGTACAAATGACTGGTTCGATTGTAACATATTGCTGCCACCGAAAGAAGCCAGCACCATCATTCCCGCACTGAATAATGCAAGTATCTTTCCCAGTGCCCCAAGCTTTCTGTTCCTCAGTGCCATATTCAGGTAATACATAGGACCGCCTGACACCTTTCCGTTTTCGTCGATATATCTGTATTTAATACCGAGGGTGCATTCGGTAAATTTCAGCGACATCCCGAAAAATCCAGCTAATATCATCCAGAAAGTGGCTCCTGGTCCACCAACTGCAATGGCTATTGCAACACCAGTGATATTACCCAGTCCCACCGTGGCAGATAATGCCGTGGTTAGAGCCTGGAAATGGCTAACCTCCCCTGAGGATCCAGGTTTATCATATTTGCCCCTTATAAGTGCAAAAGCATGTTTGAAAGCCCTCAGGTTAATAAACTTCATCCTGAAGGTAAAGAAAACGCCACCAAAGATTAGCCAGAGAACAACAATCGGCACCTGTGCTTCAATATCTATTCCAACAGCTTTAACAGGATCCCAGAAAAATACATTCTCAAGAAAATTGACCACAGGCTCAAACGCATAGTTTATACGTTCGCTTATGGTCAGTGATTGAGGGTCGATTAAAAACATCTGTTATTCTGTTCAACCTATCAGTCCAAGTCCATAGATAAATACCAGTGCAATAGCTAATGGGGCCACAAATTTCACAATTAACATAAATACATTTACCAGCCTGCCTTTCAACTCGCCCTGGTTGGTTATTTCATCCTTAACATTTTTCTTACCCAGGTACCAGCCTACAAAGAGCACGATAAATATGGCTCCCAGTGGCAGAAGCAGGTTGGCAGACAGATAGTCGAACCAAGCGAATATCGTTCTGCCAAATATTAGTGCATTACTCAGTGGCCCAAAGGATAAAGTGGCAAAAATGCCTACTATACTTATGGCGGAAGCAGCAATTACAGTTGCCCTGCGCCTGCTCATATTAAGTTCTTCAGAAAAATATGCCACCACCACTTCAAGCACAGATACTGTAGAGGTTAAAGCAGCGATTGCAAGAAGAATAAAAAAGAGTATGGAAAAGAAATATCCGCCTGCCATCTGCTCAAAAATATTAGGAAGGACTATAAAAACAAGACCGAATCCTTCAGCAGGATCAATATTAAAGGCAAACACCGCAGGGAATATCATTACACCTGCAAGTACTGCAATGACTGTATCAGCTGTGGTTACCTGAAGGGCAGTAACCGACAGGTTATTATCTTTTTGTATATATGATCCGTATGTTATCAGGGTACCCATGCCTATGCTGAGAGAAAAAGCAGCCTGCCCCAGAGCATCAAGTATTACAGACCATGTTATTTTTGAAAAATCAGGTTTGAACAAAAATTCAAGTCCTTCTTTGGCTCCATCAAGAGTTAGTGACCTAATGCAGATTATGATTACCAGTAATACCAGTACCGGCATTAATATCTTTGTATATTTTTCAATTCCCCTCTTTACTCCCCTGTATATTATGAATGCCGTAAGGAACATGAATACAAGTTGCCATAATACCGGTCTGAATGATCCACCCTGGAAAACCTCGAATGACTCTTTTAGCTGGCCGGAGCTCTTGCCAGCAAAACCATTGGAAAATGCCTGTACCAGGTATTCAAGTGTCCATCCTGCAATAGTACTGTAGAAGGCAAGTATCATAAATGCTGCCACTATACCCATAAGACCTATCAGGTACCATGGTTTGCCGGGAGCCAGCTTCTTGAACGATCCCAATGCATTCTTCTGTGCCCTGCGACCTATGGTAAGCTCAGCCAGCATAACGGGAAAGCCTATACCAAAAATAAAACCGAGGTAAATAAGCAGAAAGGCACCACCACCATTTGCTCCCAGCACATAAGGGAATCTCCAAATATTGCCTAGCCCTACTGCAGATCCTGCAGCTGCAGCTACTACTCCCAGTTTACTGCCAAAACTATCCCTGATAGGTAATTCGATATTTGCCATCGCTGTTGGTTTATTAGCGTTAATTCTTATTAGATTTAAAAGAGCGGACTAAATTGGTTAGAATTGTTATTATTTGCAAATCAAATTTGTTGTTATGGAAGCAGATTTCACAGATTTTCACAGATTACAAAGAGAATGCATATTAATGCGAACTTTATTTGCTAAATAGATGCGAAAAGCTCTCCCTTTGAACAGTGCCTTGCATTGCCCGCCGAAGCTTCAGTGAAGGCGTGAACCCTGTATCCCCTAAGAACTGTGCTCTTTGCCCTGAGCTCTGAGCTCTGTGCCCTGTGTTTCAGGTTAGAACGGATAACCAATACTGATATTAAGTGTAAAGTCATTTCTGAAATTCAGCTTGCGCCTCTGCAGTATCCACCTGGGACGGTCAGGTAATTGCGGATCCCTCAGTTTCATTCCAAGATCAGCTCGGAGAATTACAAAATTTAGGTCAAACCTCAGTCCCAGACCTGTTCCAACGGCCAGGTCCCTGTAAAACTTATCAAATCTGAATTGTGTTCCCGTCCGGTCTTCATCCTCATAAAAAGTCCAGATATTACCAACATCAAGGAACAAAGCTCCTTCGAGTATCCAGAACAATTTGAACCTGTATTCAGCATTGAATTCAAGCTTTATATCGGCTGTCATATTAAAAAACGAAGAGTCAACGGGAGTATATGAGCCGGGGCCCAGTGAACGCACATGCCATGCCCTGATGCTATTTGCTCCACCACTGAAATATTGTTTTTCGAATGGCACTGCCTTTGAGTTACCATAGGGAATACCTACCCCTATAAAGCCCCTGTATACCACCGAGCTTACTTCATTGACTGTACGGTTATATCGAATATCCACATCAGCCCGTGCATACTGGGCAAAAGACTGCCCGAATATTTCATAGTTACCACCACTTACAGTATCCACACCAGCTGCCATGTAACCCAGGGCTAAAAGATTACCTGCCAGTTCACCTGTCAGCTTGATAAACCAGTAATCCCTCGACTTCTTTATATTCTGATTATTGAATACATATATATAATTACCTCCAAGAAGAAAAACGTCCTTATAACTATATGCCAGGTACGATGAGGTATCTATATTCATCTCAAAATCAGGATCTATGAAAGGAAGTTTAACAACGTTGAGTTGAAGCGGGTATACTGTATGCTGCGTAAAACGATTGCCTCGCCAGTTATACCCGAAGGAAGCATTGGCTACCGTACGGGTATATACAGGCATTTTCTGATAGTTATACGCTGCGGTAATAACCGTTTTGGGATTATATTTCTTAATAAAGCTCTCCTTTTTAAGGAAGGGCAGCATGAACCTTGGCAGAGTAAGGCTTGTTTCAAAACCGTATTCCTGTGTACTCCTCGAACCTGTTATCTGCTCTGACAGGGTCTCATAAGCTCCCTTAAGCTTAATATTAAGTCGTTCTGCTCCCCTGAAAAGGTTTTTATGCTGGTATACAAAGTTGACCGCGCCCCCTAGATTACCTGCCGAATTAGTTCCCTCCAGCTCTATCCTGAATTCCTGTAATGTTACCGGCGTCAGCCTGATTATACAATCCAGTGGCAGCTCATTGTGTTCCCAGTCTGGTATGTTGCCCGGTTCAGTGTACCTTATGCTGACCAGCCTGAATGACTGTAATGAATTAAGGTGGTCCTGGCTTCTTTCCATATTGGTAACCTGGAAAAGATCACCCGGTTTGATATAGAGTGATTGTATAATCACATTAGGTTTTACAGAATGCTTTTCCATGTCAGTCAAAAAGTAATAACCATTCAGTAATGTGGTATCCTGCCTCTGCAAATAGGCATCACCCTCATCAAGGGCTTTCTTCGGATCAAAACCCGTGTAGATGTAAACATTATTTATCCTGTACCTCTGGTGCTCTGACTCAATAATCCTGTTACCATCATTATATTTGAGAAATTTTCTGACTTCATAGAAAATATCAACCTGCCTGTTACCAATAGTGCTGTCAACTTCATAATATATATGATCGCGGCTAAAACTGTAGAAGCCCATATCCTTGATAAACCTTTCCAGTCTGATCCTTTCATTTTGCAATACATCCACATCGTATATCTCGCCACTCTTAATAAGGCAGTTTATGGTATCCATAAAAAACAAGTTCCTGATTTTCTCATCCCTGATATCATATATTACCCTCCTTATCATGTATGGGTTTTTTGCCCGGATCTGATAGATAATATCTGTTTTTTGCTTGTGCGAGAAAATATCAGTTGAGACCTCGGCATTAAAATAACCTTTTGAAAAGAGGTAATTTTCAATTTGTTCCGATGATTTGCTGGCAGAAAAAGCATCAAAGATAACGGGCTCCTCACCAATATTCCTCAACCATCCATGAGGCCATCCTGTTTTTTCTATATTGGAAAGATTATATAGTCCAAGGTGAAAACGGGCTCCAAATATCTTCTTATTGGGTTCCTGTTTTATATAAGGTTCAAGATCAGATTTCCTGATGCGATTATTATCTATATTTACTTCAGATTTATCAAGCAGGGTCTTATCTGATGGTACATACTTGGTCGGGTTACATGAATAGAAAACCAGTACCACAAGTAACAAGCACGGCAGCTTTAATAAATATAGTTTTTTATTTAAAGGAAAATATTTCAACTTTTGTATAAACTAATCGCAAATATATCAAATAAATATTCACTTTCTGTTAAATAAACCCACGGTAAAATAATGCTCAGCTCTGCAAATATCAAACTGATAAATTCATTAAGGTACAAGAAATACCGCGTCAGGACCAGGCTTTATGTAATAGAAGGTGATAAACTGGTAAATGAATTTCTTGAAAGCGGTAAACAGGTAAAATTGTTGCTGGCCGTAAATGAATGGATAGAAAACACGGACAATAAATTACTATCCTCAGTGAAGGAAATAATAGCAGTAAATGAACGGGAACTAGCTAAAGTAAGCCAGCTCAAGACGCCACAGAATACGCTTGCCCTTGTGGATATGGAAAATTACAGCCCTGACAAAATATTCATTGCCAACAGCCTGAGCATCGCACTCGATAACATACAAGACCCCGGCAATCTTGGTACCATAATACGAATTGCTGCCTGGTTTGGTATTGAAAATATTCTATGCAGCCAGGGAACGGTTGATGTATATAATCCGAAAACAATACAATCATCCATGGGCGCTCTTTTACATGTAAAAGTAAGCTATACCGACCTGGCCGTTCTTATCCCTGAGCTAACAAAAATGGGAACTCCTGTTTACGCTGCCACTCTTGATGGTGAACCTGTACAGGACATAACAAAAACCGTTAATGGACTGTTGCTTTTCGGGAATGAATCAAGAGGAATATCAGGTGAATTAATGCCTTATATAACACATAAACTCATTATCCCACCATTCAGAAAAGCTTTACCGGGTATTGACTCACTCAATGTTGCCATGTCAGCAGCTATAATATGCAATGAATTCAGAAGGGATAGCAAGATAAAGTGATGCCGGCTTATTCAAAATGAAAAGCCAGCACCCATATCTGGGATTTAAGCTTTTCAATAGCATTGACATATTGCGGGAAACCGGGTGCAGGCTCACGCACAAGGATATCCCTCAGTCCGTTTGACATTTTTATTTCAACGGACAATTTGAAATAGGAAAGATAAAAATCGAGCCCGGCACCGAACTCATAATACAGATCAGAACGGCGTAAACGAAGGTATACCTCCTTATCATCGTCATAACCCTTCCTTCCTGCAAGATCATGCCTGAAGTTCAGGCCACCCACGAGGTAGGGCCTTACATTATTTAACCTCGAGCCCTTATACTTCAGCAGGAGTGGAAATTCCAGGAATGACGATTCCACAGCCTGTTTATCATCATAAACAAGTGTTGACTTATAATAATTGAGTTTTCTCTGCCCGAAAGAAACACCGGGAAGAAACCGTATGTCCCAGTAGTCTGCCGGATGATAATCAATTACAATCTGTATATTTATGCCCGGACTGAGATAAGCCACTTCAGGATATAACGAATCGACTATGTAATAATCCTGGTTGGGTGTAAGCCTGAAATCCATCGTGTTAAAGCCGATACTGAAACCAAAATGAACAGGTTTTTCATCATACCACGACCTGTTCATGGGTTTCTTTTTTTGAGCACTGGCACTGCTAACGGCAAAAACAAGAATAACCAGAATTATAATTCCGTATTTCCTGTACAACTGCTTCAAACTATATAATAATTACTCAATATACTTAACTGAGAAACATTTATAATATTGCATTACCTGCATCCTGTATATATCGTTGCAACACCACCTGTTAATCTCCTCTGCTTTAATTCCCTGAATCCTGTGCTCTTCATTAATTTCAAAAAATCACCCCCTTCGGCGAAAGAAGTAACAGAATCTGGAAGGTAAGTATATGCTGACCTGTCTTTTGAGAACAGAGCTCCGAACAAGGGTAATATTTTATGAAAATAGAAATTATAAATATACTTAAACGGGAACTTTGAGGGTTTTGAAAACTCAAGTACCATAACCACTCCCCCCTCCCTGAGCACACGATACATCTCGGCCAGTCCTCCTTCGGAGTCTTCAAAATTACGTATCCCAAAGGATACCATTACCACATCATATGAAGAATCATCAAATGGCAACTCCTCTGAATCAGCAATCACCAGTTCAATCTTCTCATTCAGTTTCTTCCTGTATAGTTTCCTCCTTCCCTCTTCAAGCATCCTCTGGGATATGTCAATTGCCGTAACTGTTTCAGGGTTCAGGCGTAGCGATTCAATAGCAAGGTCGCATGTGCCGGTTGCAAGATCCAAAACCCTGGAGGGCTTAATCCTCTTTGCAATTTCATCTATCGCTTTTTTTCTCCAGAGGAGATCTGTACCGAAAGACAGGAAATGATTGAGGAAATCATACCTCCAGGCAATGCTGTCAAACATTATTCTTACTTCCTCTTTCTTGCGCATCTATGATTTTTTACGAACTGTAAATATATAATTTAATATAAGAGCCCTGAAGTTCTTTTTTTAAATGTCAAATAATACCTGCTTTAACCCTCATTACATTTTATTTGCTGCCAAAGATGATTAATTTTACCTTAGTTCTTAAAACAGATATTATTATGAATAAAATAGCTTTGATCACCGGTGCATCATCAGGCATAGGACTTGCCACAGCAAAAATATTTGCAGAAAAAAACTACGATCTTATTATTACAGGAAGAAGGAAAGAAAGGCTTGATAAACTCAGGAAAGAACTTCTTAAAAATAATAATCAGATAAGAGTGCTGGCCCTTGCTTTTGATGTCAGGTCACTGAGCGAAGTAGTTGAAAATCTTGGTAACCTGGACAGGGATTGGCAAAATATTGATGTACTGCTTAATAATGCTGGCCTTGCCGTTGGTCTCAATCATATTGAAGAGGGTGTGATCGACGATTGGGAAAGAATGATAGATACAAATATAAAAGGCCTGTTATATGTTACACGGGTTGTTAGTCAGGGAATGGTAAAAAGAGGGAAAGGGCATATTCTCAATATAGGTAGTATAGCAGGTAAGGAAGTATACGAGAACGGTAACGTCTATTGTGCCACCAAACATGCAGTTGATGCTCTTTCCAGGTCAATGCGTATCGACCTGGTTGAGCACGGTATTAAGGTAAGTAATATAGCACCGGGACTGGTAAAAACAGAATTTTCCGATGTGCGGTTTAAGGGTGACAAAGAGAAAGCCGAAGTACCATATAAGGGAATAAAACCTCTCTCAGGTGAAGATATAGCTGATGTTATATATTATTGCGTGAGTTTACCGGATCACGTAAATATCGATGACGTGCTTATTATGCCAACAGCACAGGCATCAGCTACCATTGTACACAGGGATTGATACTATATAATATTTGTTAAACTAATTATTCAGATTATGTACAGTCACTCTTATCTCAACGGTATTATAACCGCTATTTTCTCAAAAATGGGCTGCAGTAAGGATGATGCAGATACTATTGCCGATATCCTGTTGAAAGCTGAATTGAGAAATATACCCTCCCACGGAGTCCTGAGGATCAAAGACTACCATTTACTCTGGAAAGAAGGGAGAATAAATACTTCACCTGATATTCATATTGTCCATGAAACACCGGGTACTGCTGTTGTCGATGCCGATAATGCTTTCGGAATGATAGGCGCAAAACGCTCGATGGAGATAGCCATTGAAAAAGCAGCTCATGCAGGTTCAGGATGGGTTGCTACCCGCAATTCAAACCATTTCGGCATAGCAGGTTACTACGCTATGATGGCTATCGAAAATGATATGATGGGTTTCTGTATAACTAATGCAAATCCTACGGTTGCCCCAACTTTTTCAATAGAAAGATTACTTGGTACCAACCCTGTGGCTTTCGCTGTTCCGGCTAACAAAGAGCACGATTTTGTGGCAGATTTTGCCACTACACCAATTGCAAGGGGGAAAATCTCTATAGCAGAGAAAAAAGGTGAAAAACTACCAAGCGGATTTGTCCAGGATGACAAGGGTCACCCAAGTGAAGACCCGTCTATCCTGAGAAGAGGAGGTGCAATCCTGCCTCTCGGAGGTGACAGGTTGCACGGATCACACAAAGGCTACTGTATGAGCTCAATAGTTGACATCCTGTCCGGTGTTGTCAGCGGGGCTAACTTTGGCCCCTTTGTTCCGCCTGCAGTGGCATACCTGCCAAGAAAAGATAAACAGGTTGGTAAGGGAACAGGGCATTTTTTCGGAGCAGTAAGAATTGATGCCTTTATGCCCGCAAGTGAGTTCAGGGACAGGATGGATGAATGGATAAGAACATTCCGTAATGGACGTACCGCTGAAGGACAGGAAAAAATAATAATACCCGGCGATCCTGAGAGGGAAGCTGAAGAAAGAATATATAAGGAAGGGATAAACCTTGTTGCTGCCGTTCGCGATGACCTTAAAGCAGTCGCAGATGATCTGGGTGTTGAATTTGAATTACAATAAATTTGATATATCAATATGTTGAATATTTTAACCAATCACAGAACAATAAGAAAATATACTGAAGAGGATATCGATGAGGACTTGTTGAATGAATTGCTCCATGCTGCCTGCAGGGCATCAACAACAGGCAATATGCAGGTTTATAGCATTGTAGAAACAAGGGACCCGGAAATAAAAAAAAAGCTGGCTCCATGTCATTTTAACCAGCCTATGGTTGAGGAAGCACAGGTTGTGCTCACCTTCTGTGCCGACTTTAACCGCTTTAACAAATGGTGCCGCCAGCGTAAAGCCAAACCGGGATATGATAATTTCCTTTCATTTATGACAGCTACCATAGATGCTGTTATAGTAGCCCAGACCCTATGCGTGGCCGCTGAAGCGAAAGGATTGGGCATCTGCTACCTTGGCACAACAACCTACATGGCAGAACAGATTATTGAAATACTTGAACTCCCGGCCGGAGTGGTACCTGTCACTACAGTTACCCTTGGCTGGCCAGCCGAAAACCCTGAGCAAATCGACAGGCTCCCATTGAAAGCAGTGTTGCATAAAGAAAAATACTGCAACTACTCTGAACAGGAAATTGACAGGTTTTATGCCGAAAAAGAAGCGCGTGACGACTCAAAACAGTTCATTGAAGAAAACAATAAGGAAACCCTGGCACAGGTCTTTACCGATGTAAGGTATAAAAAGAGTGATAATGAGACTTTTTCTAAATTGTTACTTGATGTATTGAAGAAACAGGGATTTATGAATTATGAGTGATGAGTTATTAAATCATAATTCATAACTCATAATTAATCTTTCATCTTTCGCATCTCATAATTCATCGTTTTTAAAACCTCTTCACATACCCATGGCAATAAGGTGTTGAACCTTTCTCAAAATAGTAGTCCTGGTGGTATTTCTCAGCATCATAAAACTCGCTGGCCATGGTCAGCTCGGTAGCTATGTCGTACCCTTTATCCCTGAGTATATTAAGGAGTTTCTGCGCAATCTGTCTCTGGTACTCGTTCATATAAAAGATCCCTGACCTGTACTGCTCGCCAATATCCGGACCCTGTCGACCGACCTGTGTAGGATCATGAATCTCAAGAAAAGTACGTACCACATCCTCATATGATACCTTATCCGGGTCATATACCACTTTTACTGCCTCAGCATGACCAGTGCGACCGGTACATACCTCCTTGTAGGAAGGATTCTTTACATGACCACCTGTATACCCTGAAACAACTGATTGAACCCCGTCCATTTGCTGCAGGTAGTACTCAACTCCCCAGAAACAACCTCCTGCCAGTATGGCTGTCTCATACCTCCCTTTTTCAAGGTCGTCAGCCACAAAATCAACCGACGCTGAATTTACGCAATGACGCAGGTTCTTACTTGTGAATCCCTCCCCTTCAAATACATGTCCGAGATGACCTCCACAGTTGGAACATACGATCTCGGTACGCATCCCATCAGCATCAGGAATTCGTTTTATTGCACCGGGTATCTCATCATCAAAACTGGGCCATCCACAATGGGAATCAAACTTGTCATTGGACCTGAAAAGGGCCTGGCCACATTTTTTACATAGATAGGTGCCATCATCCTTAAGACTGGTGTATTCACCAGTCCAAGCCCTCTCAGTACCCTTATTTTCAATAACATATGTCTCAAATTCATTCAGGAAATTATATCGCTTTTCTTCCTGTCCGCTAGTTTTGTTTGCCATAATAGCCAGTATTATAAATAATGCAAAAGTATATAAAGTCTTCATCATTAGAATCATTGATTTCATCTTCTAATACAATTATTATACCTGTTTTGTTCTTTTATAATATGATTTAATAAGAATATTTCTTAAAACTGTTGTTTAACAATTATCATGTAAACAACCGTGAAAAAATTATTGTGTAGATTTACATCAGGAAATTAATAACCTCAAATATTATACCTATGAAATTCAAAAGATTAACCACACCTGTGTTGATCATGGCCGTCATAATCCTTATTACAGGCATGATCAATCCGGTTCAGGCTCAAAGGAGAAAAAGAAGCCCGGAACCTGCATCTGATGAGTTTACAATCAATTCATCAATGCTGAGCGCTCTCAAATTCAGGTTAATCGGAACTGCATCTTATTCGGGCCGTATTGCCGATTTTGCAGTAAACCCTGAAGATCCCTCTGAATATTATGTTGGCGTTGCATCAGGAGGTCTGTGGAAGACTGAAAACAAGGGAACAACGTTCACGGCTATTTTTGATAATCAGCCTGTTTTCAGCATAGGGTCACTGGCTATTGACCCGGTTAACCCGAATGTGGTATGGGTTGGCACTGGCGAAAATAACTCCCAGAGGAATCTTGCCTATGGCGACGGAGTGTACAAGACAACCGACGGGGGCAAGTCATTTACCAATGTAGGGCTGAAAAAATCTGAACATATTGGTAAAATAATGATCGATCCCAGGAACACCAATGTTGTTTATGTAGCATCACAGGGACCGGCATGGGGACCAGGAGGCGACCGTGGTTTATATAAAACAACCGATGGTGGTAAAACATGGGACCAGGTACTCTCTGTAGGTGAATATACAGGCATATCCGATATGGAAATGGATCCCAGGAATCCAGATATATTATTTGCTGCAGCTCACCAGAGAGAACGAAGGGTATATTCCAAAATCGACGGCGGACCTGAATCAGCTATATATAAATCAGTTGATGCAGGTGAAACATGGAATAAGCTGACACGTGGACTGCCATCGGGTGATGTGGGGAGAATAGGATTGGCAATTGCCCCGGCAAACCCGGATATTATTTATGCTTTGATTGAACTACCAGGAAATTCGGGTGGATTTTACCGCTCCGATGATATGGGGGAAAGCTGGACTAAGATGAGTAATGAAATAGCAGGCAGTCCTCAGTATTATGTTGAAATATATGCCGACCCTGTTGACCCTGACCGCATAATATCAATGGATGTGCGAAATATGGTAAGTAATGATGGCGGCAAAACATGGGAACGGCTGGGTGAAAAGAATAAGCATGTGGATAATCATGCTCTCTGGATCGATCCCAATAATACCAACTATTACCTTGCGGGATGTGATGGTGGTATATATGAAAGCTGGGACAGGGGTGAGAACTGGATATTTAAATCTAATTTCCCAGTTACACAATACTATCACGTAAGAATCGATAACGCCCTTCCGTTTTATAATGTCTATGGCGGGGCCCAGGATAACGGATCATGGTATGGACCTAACAGAACTACCCGCAGGAACCTGGTTAACTCAGATTTTACCTATACTATCGGCGGCGATGGCTACCTTTCAATACCGGACCCTGACAATCCTGATATCCATTACGCTGAATCACAGTATTGCGGTCTGCGCAGGTATGACAACCGTACACAAAATACTATATCTATCAAACCACAACCCCTTGAAGATGAAGTATACAGATTTAACTGGAATACCCCGTATTTCATTAGCCCGCATAACAGTAAAACTCTGTATGTAGCAGCTAACAAAGTATTTAAGAGCACTGACTATGGCGAGTCATGGAAAGAGATAAGCCCCGACCTTTCCAGGCAGCTTGATGTAGACCTGTTACCAATGATGGGTAAAATATGGCCTCCGGAAGCAATAGCTAAAAGTTTATCAACATCACCTTTTGGAAATATCTTTGCCCTTGCTGAATCACCGATTATCCAGGGTATGATATATGCAGGGACAGATGATGGGCTTATCTGGAGAACAGATGACGATGGAGGAAACTGGATAAAATATTTCAGCTTCCCGGGGGTACCTGATATGACCTTCGTAAATTATATACTTCCCTCACAGCATGATGCCAGTACTGTATACGCATGCTTCGATGGCAGGAAAAATGACAGCGATTTTACACCATATATTATTAAGAGTAATGATAAAGGGGAAACATGGACTTCAATAGCATCAAACCTGCCTGATGGGACAATATATGTTATACAGGAAGATCACATAAATCCTGATATACTATTCATTGGTACTGAATGGGGGGTTTGGGTAACCCTCGATCAGGGAGGTGAATGGTTTAAGCTTAGCAACGGTCTGCCTACCATACAGGTTAAAGACCTCGATATACAGGAAAGGGAAAGCGACCTTGCAGTGGCAACCTTCGGCAGAGGCTGGTATATACTCGATGACTATTCGTACCTGAGGCAACTGGATAAAGACGTACTTGAAAAAGAAGCACATATCTTTGATATTAAGGATGCCTTGCTTTATTACCCGGGCACTAACCAGAATTACCAGGGCGAAGTACATTTCAGCATTCCAAACCCGGAACCTGAAGCAAAGATTATTTATAATGTGAAAGAAGGGTATGAAACACTTAAGCAGCAAAGGATCAAAGCACAGCGTGAGGCTGAAAAACAGGGTAAGGAGATAGCATACCCCAGCGATGAAGAATTGCTGGCTGAGGCCCGTGAAGAAAGAGTAATGCTGGTATTTACCTTTACTGACAGTAACGGTGAAATAATGAGAAAAATAGAAGAACCCCTTCGCAAAGGTATTGGCACCGTGGCTTGGGATATGAACTATATGGATTCACGCGGACCGGCTGTGCCCCCTGGAAAATATTATGTGTCAATGGAAAAATATGTGAAAGGAGAATATATTGACCTTAACGAAAAAAAGGAATTCATTATAACTGCTCTGGATAATAATGCCCTGGGTGAAGCGGATTACAAGGCCAAGTTCGAGTTTCTCAAAAACGCATCTGACCTGAATAACACCATAAATAAAATACAATCGTATACTAGTGACCTTAAAAACGCGATGGAAAACCTGAGGTCAGAACTGATGAGAACTCCTGCCAATACTAATGATCTGATACTAAGTACAAAGAATGTCGAAAAGAAACTTGATGATATTATTTTTGCTATCAGCGGCCGCAGAACAGAAGATGTCAGGATTGATGTTGCCGAGCCATCAATAATGAACAGGATAAGGTTTGCAGTAAGTGCTACATCAGGTTCTGAAAATGATATTACAGGTGCCCAGAAAGAACAGTATGAAATTGCATTGACAAAGTTTGAAAAAGAGTATAGCAAACTGGAACAATTGTATACAACTGAATTGGTAAAGCTTAAGAATGATCTCAAATTGGTGAATATTGACTGGACACCAAATATTTTGCCATTGTTTAAATGAACAGGATAGACCCTTAAACTGTTAAATATTTCAGAGGGGAGATGGTACTTTACTTGGCGAACCATTTCTCCCCTTTTTGTAAAGTTTTGATTATTTTTCTATTTTTGGTACAAAGCTTGTGGATTAAAATAGTTGTATTTTAATTTTTAAGTTTATTTTTGTGGGAGTAAAATTTAAGAGATGAAAAGATTTGCAGTTATTATAGCAGTAGCTTTTATTCTGGCGCTGGCATTAAGCTCATGTAACAATGAAGTGTGTCCGGCTTACAGTAATGCAGATACTGACACAGAGCACATTGGTTAAGACCGGTTAATTCCCCGGTTAGTTTTTTCATTAACAAATACACGTAGAGCATGAAAAAACTGCTGACTATATTATTTATAGTAGCTGTTGCTCAACCTTTATTTGCCCAGGGTGATATAGATGAGCAGAATAAGATATTTTACAGGAATGAACGTACTGTTGGTCTTACCCTTAACTCTAACGGGCTCGGAATAAGTTATCGTGAAGGAAAACGCCTTGACTTCCTGAACAAAAGGATCGTAGATATTGATTTTAATATAATAAAACACCCCAAAGAGATAAAACTATCAAATCCATCTGTACAGGCCGGCGGTAGTTTTGTATTCGGGAAAGAGAATGAACTTTACTCCATCAGAGGCTCTATAGGACATCAACATGAAATATTCAAGAAAATGGATCTGGGTGGAGTGGCTATAAGGTACTTCTATTCCGGAGGACCTTCACTGGCATTAGCAAAACCTATATATTACAATGTCCTGTACTACACACCCGGAAGTACCTGGCAGATAAAGCAGGAAAAATTCAGTGAAGACATACATGACCCTACATACATATATAATAAGGCGTCTTTTTTCAAAGGTATGAGTGAAATAAAAGTATACCCGGGAATTTTCGTCAAAGGTGGTTTTAATTTTGAGTACAGTAAAGATGATAAAGTCATCCACTCTTTAGAGCTGGGTACAGCATTTGAAGCTTATACTAATAAACTGCCTATCATGGCTACCAATGATAACCGTGCTTTATTCCTTATCCTCTTTGTAAGCTACAGAATAGGTATTATCATTGATCCGCTCAACCCGGAAGCAACACGTGTACCTACCCTTTTCTTCAGAAAATAAAAAGATATATATGTTCATTATGTGGAGGATTTCGGCAGGCTCAGTACGGGCCTCTGAAGAGGAGGAGAAAG
>CAZNYS010000015.1:0-55354 GCA_964577305.1 uncultured Rikenellaceae bacterium | reverse complement strand
CTATATCAAAAAGGTTATTTTTTTAATCGCCTGTCAGGGATATTTTTATCTCCGAATCCCCTTAGCAGTATAGAAGGATCAGAATTTATCTTGTCTGAGGTTTCTTCAAGGTTAGATAGTGTAATCCTCAACAGCCTGACACTCTCCGACAGTTCCTGGCTGTTTACATCCAGTTCCTGGTTGATCTTAAACAGTAATTGCCTTGTCTGTTCGGTAATCTCAGCGAGATTACTGATTAATAATTTAGTATCTGTTTCTCTCAGATGTTGTGTCAGATCATGTGCATACCCAACTATCTGCTGAACAGTATCACTCTGAACAATATTATTTATGCTGCTGATCGCTTCACCAAGTTGTATGGCAGATGTATCAAGGCGGCTTGCCACCATGTTAGCAGTCTGTACTGCTTCCCTGATCCCTTCCCTGTTTTCTTTGATCAGAGCATCAATCCTTTGAATTGTTGTGTTCAGTTGTCCGGCCAGGATATTAATATTCTCAGCAGCATCGGAGAATTTATTCATGTTCTCCGGATCTGTAAATACCTGAAGGTTATTGATTACTTTTTCAGCTTTTTCTGCAATAATACTTGCCTGACCTGTGATTTCCTGTGATGCTGAGCTGCCTGCCACAAGGAACTCGCCGCGTTTAAGGAAGTCTGCCTCGTTGCTCCCTCCCCTTATTTGAATTGTCTTGAGTCCTGTTATACCAAGTGAAACAATATCAGCATAGTCATCTTTCTTGATTGGTGTGCCTGGTTGCAGTGACAGTTCCACAATTATCGAATTTATATCCTGTGGGTCGATAAAAATATTAGATATACTACCGATTTTTATACCCAGGTAATTCACCGGGCTTCCCACTTCGAGCCCGCCGACTGATACATTATGATATGAGACATAATAGATATCAGACTTTTCGAACAGCTTGTTTGCAGCAAAAAACAGTACCAGGACAACCAATATTGCCCCACTTATGAAAATGAAGATCCCTAACCTTATTTTTTGTGTGCGGGTTTTCATTTGTTTATCACTAATATAACTTTACATAGAACAACCTTTCTGAGCAACCCTATCTGTCAGAAATATTAATCAAGTTAAGAAATTAAAGTTCAATTATCAGTCTTTTAAGTCGAGAATTTTCTTATCTATGTCCTCAATATCTTTAAGTAAGGACATAAACACTCTTTTATTGAGGATATTATCAGGTACCTTATTATCATTGTTTTTTATTTCCAGGTAAAATTTCATACCGAGTTGCGTGGCTATTTCTTTCTGACATTTCCAAAAATTTCTTACAGCACGGGCATAATTCGGGATTACAAGTTATGAGTGATGAGATCTGAGTTATAAGTGATAAGTTTAGCAGCTGATAGAGTAGAGTTTCATACTGAGAAGGTCTATAGCTGTAAGATCACCAAGCCCATAATCTTTACCGTAAACGCAGCCTGTATCGATATTAATAACTGAAGGCGATAATTTCAGTTCATCCTTCAGTTCTCTTAATGCATGAGGTCGATGACCATGAACAATGGTTTTCCCTTTAAAAACGGGCGAGTGATATTCAAACCGTCGTTCCCACATCATACTGTACTCATCTTCAAATGGATCATCTATATCGTCATTAAAGCCACCGTGAACAAAAATAAAATTACCAATGATATGATATAGAGGCATTGCAGATATGAAATCAATATATATTTTATCAATCTCTTTTGCTGATACCACGCCAAAGCTTCTTAGAGTCTCATCTCCTCCATTCAGCATCCAGTTATAGTTATCCAGGGGGCTCCTGTGAGCATTGATCATCATATCCTCATGATTTCCCATCAGGGGTACAATATCGTACCCGTCAGAAATTAGTTCCATAATCAGATCAAGCACTTCTTTACTTTCGGCTCCCCTGTCAATGTAATCACCCAGCATTACCAGCTTATCCTCCATGGTGAGATGGATAATCTCAGTTACCAGATTATATAGTTGCCTGAAACAACCATGTGAGTCTCCTATCGCCAGTAATCGTTTACTCATAATCCTCTATTTCAGAAGGTCGTATACATGAGAATATATCCTATCGACCCATAGTCCATACATTTTGCCGGAGGGATGCAAACCGTCGCCTGCTATAAGTAAAGGATCATATGCCGGTTTTGTTCCCAGGGATCCAAGGTAGTAAATATGATCCTAAATTCTTAACTTGGTATGTTTACTAAACAAGCGTTAAGATGAAAAAAATAGTAATTTTCTGCATTTCATTTCTGTTCTTATTTTCTTGCGATAGTACAAAACAATCAAATAGTGATGATTTCAGGATTGGTATAGCTACCTTTTCACATGAAACATGCACTTTCTGCCCCCGTCCGACAGGTATAGAGGAGTTTGAGTATTACGGGCCTCCCCTTAAAGGGGATGAAGTACTGATTGCAGATTCATACATAAGAGGATTTGTTGAGCGTATACAGGAATATGGAGGTATACAGCTGGAAGGAATAACATCTCCGAGGGATGCAGTTGGGGGCTCCTCGGGCAGCTGGATAACAAAAGAAGCATTTGATAAATATACCGGGGCAATGCAGGATGATATCAGAACCAATAGCCCCTATGATGGTATATACCTGTCCCTTCATGGTGCCATGGCAGTAACAGGAATACCCAAGCCTGAAGCGGAAATAGTCAGAAGGATTCGTGAGGTTGCAGGTGACATACCCATAATTGTAACCCTCGATCTGCATGCAAATGAAGATCATGAACTCTCCGATGTAGCTTCAGGGGTTATAATAATCAAGAGGTATCCTCATTACGACACACATTACCAGGGGGAAAGGGCGGCCAGGCTGATGATTAATACTCTCAGGGGTGATTATAAACCTGTTATGTCAACCAGGAAACCAGGCGTTATCACACCAAGTGTATACCAGGGCACAGGTGTCTCACCTGCAATGGAAATAATGGAAAGGGCAAGGCGATGGGAAGACCGTATACCTGGTGTTTATGTTTCGGTTGCTTTTGGTTTTGCTTATGCTGATGTTCCCGACGTTGGAGCAACAGTAATGGTTATAACAAACAATGATAAAGAACTGGCGGACAGAATAGCAGATGATATGAATGAATATATTTGGAGAGTAAGGCATGAATTTGCAGGTAAGAAACTACCCAAAACAGCCGAAGGGGTTCGCCTTAGTATAAAGGCAGCAGAAGACGGGAAGACACCAGTAGTAATAGCTGATCATAGCGACAGGACAGGTAACTCAACTCATATACTGGCAGAATTGATAAAGCAGGGTGCAAAAAATTTCTGTATAGCTACCATATCAGATAAGAAACTCATTGATCAGTTGAAAGAGTCTGGCGCACAGGCCGGAGATAAGATAAACGTTATGTTTGGCGGATATGCTGATGAATATGCAGGTGAACCGGTTGAAATAAGTGGCACACTTGAGTACTTTGATAAGTATGGCAGGTTTGATAAAACAGCAGTGGTGAGATTTGGTGACAACAATACTGTAATTATCACCCCCGAACTTCACCAGGTAACAGATGCAGGTATAATTGATGACCTTGATCTTAATATTAATGAAATAGATATCATCTCACTCAAATCACGGGTCCATTTCAGACGCGGTTTTTTTGAAAACGGACTTGCAGGGGCAATATTTGAAGTTGATGCGCCGGGGCTTGGGCCGGCTGACCTAACCACTATTGAGTACAAAAATATTCCAAAGGATATTTACCCTTTGTACAGGAAGTAGAGACGCAAGATCTTGCGTCTCTACTTTATTTAAATTTCTGCAGGATATTCACCAGGAGTATAAGGTTTTCCTTTGATTCCTCGTCAAGATCATCCCTTGTGATTTCTCCTTTTTTCACATCACCCAGGAACTTGCTCAGGAGGAAATTCCGGGGAAGGTCATTAATATTTACATGCTCAGAATTGGATATAGTAATTCCCTGTCTGGTTTTTAATATCAGGTTTTTAAAATCAAGAGTCGACAGCAGGTCCTCAGCATTCATAAATTCCTCAGGCATAATAATTATGTTTTCATTCTCACCTGGTTGATCAGTAAACATCATTTTCTCCAGCTGACGTGCAATCTCTATCTCATTTTCATTATGGAAAAGCAGAACGGCAAACTTCATCCCCCAGCCCATTAAAATATTACACATAAGGGGTATAGATGAGGAGTCTGTTGAAGGGATGAAGTGTATCCTACCCTTATATCCCGTTAATCTCATGGCAGCATTCATAATATAGAATGTGCCTACGTTGTTAACTATAATATTGTATTTATCTACAGAGAATTCCTGGTTACCAACGGGATTACCCATTATACTCTGGAGTGGAGACAGGGTATCGGGTGAGGCATCACCCAGGCGGGCGGCATCGAGAATTACTGTTGCCGACCTGTGGCTGGCAACATCATCCCTTTGCACGGCAAGCACCCTGTGCAATTTATTTATGTCAACAAGGTGAGGAGAATGTGTTGTATATATTACCTGTACATCATCCTTTATATCTTCAAATACTTTCAGTACATCTTCCTGCGCCCGGGCGTGCAGGCTCACTCCCGGCTCATCCACCAGCAGGATAAGCTGTTTCCTTTCCATTCGTGAGGCAGCCATCAGCTCAAGGTAGAATGACAGGAACCATCTCACTCCCCGGCTGCGCTGTTTTGGATACAATCGTTCTCCTTCATCTTTAACCCAGAATTCGAGGTAGGGTTTACCTGCCTTTTCACCATGATTGGTACTGTAATGATCAAGTTCAAAATTGATCCTTATCTTGTTATGTTTGCCTACATACTGCTGCCAGAAATCCTGGAAATCAAGTGTGAGTTTTGCGTTTAGATTCTCTATTTTCTGCTTTAGGATCCTGGATGACGGTTGCTGAAAGAAAGTATAATCCAGGTCGGCCAGGGTAAGGAAATTCCTTGCTGCCTTATATCCTTCCACATTCTGGTTATCAGACACCAGGTCTTCCATATCTATGCGGTTTGGGAGCAAACTTCCAAAATCTTCAAATATTTCGAAATGCGGGCAATCAGCCAAAAGTATTTCCCCCAGTTCCTTTGCCTGGTATTCAAGCTTTCGGTCGTTTACTATTGTCTGCAGTTTTAGCCTTGCCTTTTCTTCATCAAGTCCAGCATAAATAAAACTGCATAATAATATTTTCATATCATGCTCCTTTTCGAGCTCCTCTTTTTCCTTTACTGCAGATTTATATTGAGTTAGTACTTTCTCCCACTCACCACGTGAGAGGTCAGCTATGGTGGGTCCTGATAGTAACGTCATGGTCTGATGTCTTTCCTCCAACCGGACAGAAATTTCATCAAGTTTTTTGTTTATACCATCAAGTTCTCCTACTGTCTCTAACCAATCCTCAGTAAGTCTGATCAGAGAGTCTTTATCTATTAAGAAAGCATTTATTTTATCGATTTCACTGCGGGCTTTCTCAAAAGCTTCATTGAGCTCACTTAAGGTATTTTCATTGTCGTCTTGCACTTCTGCAGTTCTCTTCCTGAATAATTTCAGGCCACTCCTTCTCGCCGGGTGTTCGTCCAGTTTTTCCTTTATATCAACCAGCTCTGCGGTAAGAGATTTCTTCTTTCCCCTTTTTTTATTCAGTTCAGAATAGAATTTCTTAATTTTTTCTTTAATATCAATTAATTCTTTGCTCCTGTCCTTATCCAGCTTCTCAATATATTCCAGCAATTCTCCTCCTATACCTATTTGTGATTCAAGGTCAGCTTTCCAGGAGCGTATAAGGGTTATATGATTCAATGATTTCACTATCTTATCAAAATCATCATTTACTGAGCGCAGTTTATTTTCAAGGTAGTTTTCAGGTATCTCGAAACTGCACGTAACGCGTGGCAATGAAAGATCACTTCTAAGTACATCCTCACAGATCACACCAGATGAAAACACTGCTAATGCCTCCAGTATTGAAGTCTTGCCCGATTCATTCTGCCCTATCAGGCAGGTTATATTATCGGGTGAGATGGTTTGCATGCCTGTATCGACAATTGACCTGAAATTTTCTATTTGGAAAGCTCTTAGTCTCATAGTTATTAAATTTCAAAACCCATAACAAGCACATCATCAACCTGTACAGTACTCCCCTTCCAGTCATAAAAAATACTTTCGATATGTGCCTTCTGCCTGTCCATATTCCAGCCTGATACGTAAGTTATTAACTCCCTGAAATTTTTTATTTTAAACTTTTTGTTTGTTTCTTCACTAAACTGATCAGTGTAGCCGTCAGAGAAAATATAAAAACGGTCTCCCTCCTTAACTTCTATCCTGTGGTTGGTAAATGACACCTCCTCGAGTGGGGCTATGCCTATAGGCATCTTATCCGGTCTTATTTCTTTAAGTTCACCATCACTTACCATTATCAGTGGCCTGTTAGCTCCAGCATACTGTATAACTGACCTATAGGGTTCATAAACACAGAGTGCTATATCAATACTGTCTTTTTGTTCATAGTCCTGCCCCCTCTGGTCAAGAGCACCCATTACTTTCTCTCTCATGATGTTGAGTATCCTGTTGGCACGGGGAACATCCCTTATCTGCAGTATTTCATTCAGGAAGCTTATTCCAAGGATAGATAGTAATGCTCCCGGTACACCATGACCGGTACAATCACCAGCGGCAATAATAGTATAACCTGAATTCTGGTATGCATAGTAAAAATCTCCACTTACATAGTCTTTGGGAAGATAAAATATGAAATGATCCTTCAGTATACCTGACAGGAATGAGGTGTCAGGCATTAATGATCTCTGTATCATGCTTGCATACCGCAGGCTTGACAGGTGCTCATCCATTGCCTGGGCAAAAATAAAAGAATCGAAATCTTTCCTCTCATTATTCATTTACTGGCAAGCGTTTATCTTGAATCCATAAATATACTGCAAATATATTAATTACGAGAAAAAATGGGGTGATGCTAATCACCTGCCCGTGTGAGTGAAATTATACTTTACTATCTTTGCTAATTATCAGAACGGTATATACATATGGTATCTGTTGATAATATAAGTGTTGTATTCGGCGGTTTTAGGTTATTCTCAGGTGTTTCCTTTATGATTAATGCCAGGGACAGGATTGGATTAACAGGTAAGAACGGTGCCGGCAAGACTACGCTTCTGAAGATTATCCATGGTTTGATAAAGCCCGGCAGCGGCAGTATTTCAATACCATCCGGTACTTCAACCGGATATCTCCCTCAACAAATGAAGGTTACCGATAAAACTACGATAATGGAAGAAACCCTGACAGCTTTCAATGAGCTCAGGGAAATGGAAAAAAGAATCAGTATTATTACTGAAGAACTTGAAGGGCGGGATGATTATCACTCAGTCAAATACCTTCAGATGTGCGACTTGCTAACAGATCTACAACAGGAATACAGTATCAGGGGGGGAGAAAAGTATACTGCCGAAGCTGAACAGGCACTGACAGGTCTGGGGTTTGAGCGTGAACAGTTTAATGAACCAACGGCTCATTTAAGCGGAGGCTGGAGAATGAGGATTGAGCTGGCAAAGATACTGCTGGCAAAGCCGTCGGTCCTGCTGCTGGATGAACCAACCAATCACCTCGATATTATTTCAATACAATGGCTTGAATCATATCTTAATTCATACCCCGGAGCGGTAATTCTTGTTTCTCACGACAGGGCCTTCCTCGACAATATTACAGACCGCACACTTGAATTATCACTTGGTAATATCTACGATTATAAAGTACCTTATTCCAAATACCTCTTGCTTAGGAAAGAACGCAGGGAACATCAACTTGCCGCCTGGCGTAACCAGCAGAAGATGATCGAAGATAATGAGAGATTTATCGAAAGGTTCAGGTATAAGAACACCAAAGCCGTGCAGGTGCAGTCGAGGATAAAGAAACTGGAAAAACTTGATCACATAGAGATTGACGAAGAAGACACGTCAGCAATATCTGTAAAGTTTGCACCTGCACCCCGGTCAGGGACAATAGTAATCGAAACAGAAGGCTTGTCAAAAAGCTATGGGAAGAATGAAGTGCTCAGGAATATTGACTTTATAATTGAGAGGAAAGAGAAAATTGCCTTTGTCGGGCGCAATGGTGAAGGGAAAACCACTTTCGCAAGAATCATTATGGGTGAACTTGATTATACGGGTAAGCTTAAGAAAGGCCATAATCTTAATATAGGCTACTTTGCCCAGAACCAGGACGAGCTGCTGGATGAATCGCTCACAGTGTTTCAGACTATTGATAATATTGCCCGGGGTGAAATCAGGACAAGAATAAGGGATATCCTCGGAGCTTTCCTTTTTAGTGGTGATGACATTGATAAGAAAGTTAAAGTGCTTTCAGGGGGCGAAAGATCCCGGCTTGCCCTGATAAAATTACTGCTTGAGCCGTATAACCTCCTGATACTTGATGAGCCTACGAACCACCTGGATATGCGCTCCAGGGACATACTTAAACAGGCACTTCAGAAATATGATGGCACACTAATTGTTGTATCTCATGACAGGTATTTCCTTAATGATCTTACTGATAAAATATACGAGTTCAGGCATAAAAAAATCAGCGAATTTAATGGTGGTATTTATGACTTCATGGAAAAAAGAAATATTGAAAACCTTAGAGACACAGAGAAAAAGAATAATCAACAAAAACACGCAAGCAGTGAAAGGGATTCAGAAAATAAACTGCAGTACCTGAAGAAGAAGGAGGATGAAAAATACATAAGGAAAAAAAGAAAATCCCTGGCAGAGATTGAAGACAGGATTGAAAAGCTGGAAAAGAGTAAGACAGAAATGGATGAAATATTATATTCAAACGATGACCATATATCAAATCCTGACTTTTTTGAAAAGTATAGGCAAATAAACAGCATGATACGAAAAGAAATGATTAACTGGGAAAAGGTCTCGATGGAAATTGAACAATATATAGTTAAAACAGGTAGGAATGAATAATCTGGTATATGAAAAACCATACAGGGTAAACACATATGAAGCGGATGTATCGGGCAGGCTGAGTATTACCAGTCTGTTTAATTATCTCCAGGATGCTGCTGCCAGGCACGCAACAGTACTTAACTTCGGGAAAGAACACCTTGAACAGAATAATATGTTCTGGGTACTGTCAAGGATCCTTGTAATAATGGATAACATGCCGGGTTGGGAAGAAGAAATAATAATAAGAACATGGCCCCGGGGTGTGGATAAGCTTTTTGCACTCCGTGACTTTGAAGTACTTGGCAATAATGGCAGGAAATATGGCGGTGCAACTTCATGCTGGCTGATGGTTAACAGGGAAAACCGATGGCCGGTCAGACCGGACAAATTGCTGGAAGAGCTAAAAGGGAATATGCATAATAAATCATCACTTGAACGGTATCCTTCAAAATTGACCGCAACAGGAATTTCATCATATACATCACAGGTGTTTCCTGTAAGGTATTCAGATCTGGATATAAACATGCATGTAAATAACGTACAATATATTAAGTGGGCGATCGACACCTACCCGCTGGATTTCATACTCGGAAATAAATTTGAGTCGGCAGAGGTAAACTACCTTTCAGAATCAGTCCCGGGGGATGAAATTACAGTTCGCGCTTCGGAAACAGGAGAAAAAATATTTGACCATTCGATTATAAGGAAAAACGATAACAAGGAATTATGCAGATTGAAGATAAGCTGGAAAACATAAAAGTAGAAAGTTTGCTATTTTTACGAAACATATAGAAATGATGGGAAAGATTAATAATATATTTTATATTCTCGTTGGTATTACCATACTGGCATCTTGTGCCACTGTTAAGGAAACAACAGATACAAAGGACCTGTCGTATTTATATAACCCTTTAAGAAATCCTATTCATCCAAGGTACCAGATATATAATGCAAGTGAAGATTTGTCTGAACTGACTATCAAGTTTTTTACTAATGACCTGTTTTTCACAGAAGCAAATCCTGAAGGTATTCCCAAAGCTGAGCTTATAATAATTTACAGGTTATATGATATGTCACAGGGCCGTGTTTCTGTCGATACAGGTTTTTTTAGTATTAACGTACGGAAAGAGCAGGGCAACCGGCAATATACTTACACCATACCAATGCGGGCTTCCGCGGGATCAAAGTATGAAGCCGAACTGGTAATCAGGGATCTTATCAGAAGAACCAGGATTCAGACACACCTGCCTTTCGACAAGACCTCCGACCTGAGCATGAACAATTTTAAAGTACGTGGCCATTTCAATAAGATAGAATTATTTAATCCTGTACTCAGGTCCAATGAATTTATTAATCTACTTTACAGGTATCCTATGGACAGCCTGTTTATCATGTTTTTTGAGCCTGATGATGCCAGTCCCATACCACCGTCAATGTTAATGCCGGAAAGAAGTCTTGATACTGAACCTGAAGAGATCGTTACCCTGGCCTATTCCGATACTCTTCCCCTGATGTTCCCGAACAGGGGTATTTACCTTTGTACTACTGATACCAACAGGCTCGAAGGTTATACTTTTTTCAATTTCGGACAGGAGTTTCCAGGCATGAGTGAGCCAGAAACCATGATCGACCCTCTGATCTATCTTACTAACGAAAATGAAATAGAAGAGATGAAAAAAAGCGATCGCGTGAAGGTCGCACTGGATGAATTCTGGCTTGAGATAACAGGTAATATAGAACGTTCGCGCGAATTAATCAGGATATACTTTAACCGGGTGCTCTATGCCAATTATTTTTTTACATCGCATAAAGAAGGCTGGCGCACCGACAGGGGAATGATATATATTATCTATGGCCCGCCCGACAAAGTCTACAAAACACCCGGAGGCGAAAGATGGGGCTATCTTAAAAAACAGGTAAAGAGAGGATGGGGAATAAGGTATAAGGTAGAAGATGAATACCTGTATTTCAGTTTCAGGCAAAGGGAAAATCCTTTCACTACGAACGACTATACATTACTGAGAAGCGAAAGCGTAACATCTTACTGGGATGAGGCTATACGCGCATGGCGCTCCGGCATAGTGTTCAGGCTCGATAACCCAACAGGTATATAATATGAAGAGCAAAATCGATTATATCTATGGTCTGAGACCTGTGCTTGAAGCCATAGTATCAGGGAAGGCTATTGACAGGTTGATAATAAAAAAGGGGTTAAAAGGATCCCTGTACTTTCAACTGATGCAGGAGATGAAGAATCATTCCATTCCATACCAGTTCGTGCCTGCTGAAAAACTTAACAGGATAACACAAAAAAATCACCAGGGTATAATCGCCTGGCTTTCTGAAATAGAATATCATGATATATCTACCCTTCTGCCCGGTATTTATGAATCTGGCAGGGATCCTCTCCTTCTTGCCCTGAATAATATATCTGATGTGCGCAATTTTGGAGCTATAGCCCGCAGTGCAGAATGTTTTGGAGTCGACTGTATTATTATTCCGGAAAAAGGTGCTGCAAGAATAAATGCCGAGGCGGTCAAAACATCAGCAGGTGCACTTAACAAGATCCCTGTGGCAAGGGTTAAAAGCATAGTTAAAACACTTGAATTCCTTAAAAATTCGGGTCTCAGGATTATGAGTGCATCGGAAAAAGCAGATAATAAGATACGCTCTTCCGATCTAAGTGGCCCTTCAGTGCTGGTGATGGGTTCTGAAGACCGTGGTGTCAGCCCTGAGATATTGAAAATTACTGACATACATCTTTCAATTACCACGACTGGAAGTATTGAGTCACTGAATGTATCGGTGGCCGCCGGGATATTGCTCTATGAAATAGCAGGGAGCAGGGAGCAGGGAGCAGGGAGCAGGGAGCAGGGAGCAGAGAATGATAAATTATAATCTGAGGTCTAAGATCTCTGTGCGTTAGAGGAGTATTAGACTCAACCTTCGCCTTAGCCTATCATTAATCCATCATTGACTCACCCTGCTTGCGCGAATCTCCAGATCCGTGCAGCAGGGATTCGTCCAGCTCGTCATCTTCGCCCCCGAGTACTCGGGGCTCAGGTTCCTCGGTTCCATTATTCCATCGTTCCATTATTCCAATATTATTCCCTATTTTTGAGCTAAAATTTAAAACGGCTTTTGCATGTTAGGTGATTTTGATCTTGTTGTTTTCCTGAGAGATTTCTTCCGGGAACTCGGCCTCAGTAACCGGTTATCAGTTTTTCCCGAAACAGTGATTATCGTATTAATTGTTGGAGTTTTAAGCTGGCTGTCGTTCATGAATTTGGGCTCAGGGTATTCCAGAATCCTACAGGCGATGATTTCAAATTATTAACCAACAGATAAAAAGAATATGACTGCGGAGAATAAAATTAAAGAATATATACTAAAAGGTATAGAGGAAGAAACCGTAAATCGTCATACTGACCGGTTCTGGACCAACTTGCATAATTGTGGCACCACAATCTGGCTTGACACGGGCGATATGGATGAGGCACTGGAAGTATGGAGCGGTGAAATGGAAGCTTTGACAACCAATAATACACTGATAAACAAGGTTATTCAGAAAGGTATATATGATGATTTTATTCCCCGTACACAGGAAATACTTGCTTCACTGCCCCGTGATAAGAAGATAATGGAAACAGCCTTTATCCTTAATGCGAGGCACGGTCTTCGACTTACAAAGAAGTTTGGTGGTTTTGTGAGTGTTGAACTACACACAGCCATTTCACATAATATAGACGATATTATTAGTTACGGTATGAGATACAGGGATATATGCCCTGAGAAATTTATTATTAAGGTACCGTATACTGCTGCAGGACTCATAGGAGCCAGGCTGTTAAAAGAAAAAGGGGTTAGAATTAATTTTACACTGGGATTCAGTGCAAGACAAAATGTTATGGCCGCCAATATAGCGCGCCCTGATTTCCTTAATGTTTTCCTCGGAAGAATAGGAGCTTATGTCGTTGATAATAAAATAGGTGATGGTTCATGTATAGGTGAAAAAACCGTTATTGAAACACAAAAGCACATAAGGGAGATACGTTCCGACCTGGAAACAGGCACAAAGCTTATTGCTGCCAGCATAAGGCATCATGACCAGCTGGAGATGATGGCCGGGGTTGATGTATTTACAATACCACCAAAGGTGGCAGGAGCAGCACGCAAAGAACTGTCAGGATCATTCACTTCCAGGCTGAATGAAAATTATACTCCCGGATTATCAATTGATCAGCACCAGGAAAACATGGATAAATTCTGGGAAGTGGACAGCAAGCTGTCAAAACTGGCAAAACATCTCGGTAATAATCCCCCCGCCACAGGCCCTGAGCTTGAAGATATTATGCGGAACGAGGGCTTCGTAGATATATTCCCTGTATTGAATGATGAAGAAAAACAGAGGATAAGTGATGATGGTAAGATACCTGTACGTTCAGTATGGCTGGATAAGATCAATGCCGGTAAAATAGCCCCTGACACCCTTCTCAACCTTGCAGGACTGGCTTCCTTTACCACAGATCAGACAGCTCTGGATAACCGAATTGATTCTATACTAAAATAAAACCATTTGTGATGAAAAAGATATTATTAGTTATGATGGTATTTTTGAACCTGTCTGCTTCAGGGCAGGTGCAATTCGACGATTATTTTATTGATAAAACCCTCCGCTTTGATTTCATGCTGGCAGGTGATCATGAAACTACAGTTGCATACCCCATGGAAATGAAAGAAGAACCATTTTATGGTGGGTCACTCACAAACCTGGTTGATCCATTCCATTATGGTAACCTGCGTTACGAAATATATGACCTGGAATCGGGAACACTTATCTATTCGCGTGGATATGGATCACTGTTCCAGGAATGGCAGACAACGGCAGAGGCAAAAAATATAGAGCGAAGTTTTTACGAAGTTGCCACCTTCCCATTCCCAAAAAATGATGTAAGGTTTGTGCTTAAAAAGTATATGAAAGATGGAAGTCTGCAAAAGGTATATGAAACAATAATTGATCCTGAAGACTATTTTATACGGAAGGAACCTGTGAGGAAAGCAGAATATGAAAGGATATCAGGTGAGACAGATCATCACAAAGCCGTTGATCTTGTCTTCGTAGCTGAAGGATACACAGCAGAAGAGATGAACAAGTTTCATAATGATGTGAAACGGCTGGCAGGGATATTATTTGAATATGCTCCTTACAAAGATTATACAGACAGAATAAATATCTGGGCGGTAGATGCTGTTTCAGAAGAATCAGGTACAGATATTCCGGGAGAAGAAATCTACAGGAAAACTGCACTCAACAGCAGCTTTTATACTTTTGACCTGGCCCGATACCTGACCACTTTTGACATCAAGTCAGTAAGGGATTATGCTGCAGTAGTGCCATATGATAATATTATTGTACTGATAAACAGTGAGAGGTACGGTGGCGGAGGTATGTATAATTATTATTCAGGTACCACTTCCGATCATGTACTTACTCCACAGGTATTTACCCATGAATTCGGACATGGTTTTGCAGGTCTGGCCGATGAGTATTATACTTCTGATGTGGCCTACGAGGAGTTTTATCCCTTTAATATTGAACCCTGGGAACCCAATATAACAACTCTCGTTGATTTTGAAAGTAAATGGAAGGATATGATAGAAGAGGACACACCCATTCCAACACCACCTACTGATGAATACAGGGATAAGGTCGGCCTTTTCGAGGGAGGTGGCTATTCAGCTAAAGGGATATACCGGCCCCAGATCGATTGCCGTATGAAAAGTAATGAAGCAGGAGGCTACTGCAAAGTTTGCGAGCAAGCTATCCGGGAAATGATAGAGTTTTATATTAAATAAGATAGCGTGGGGCAGAACGATAGCGTGGGGCTAAGCCCCACGCTATCTATATAATAAAGCCCCACGCTGTCATATATAATAAAGCCCTATGCGTTTTTTATTTTGCAAATGGTACTAAAAAGTGGTAACTTAATTGCATGTCCGCTGCATACTTGATTCATGATCAGTACAAAGTATACTTTATTACCCTGACAATTACTAAATGGATTGAAGTATTCAAAGACAACCATCAGAAAAGAATGGTAATCGAATCACTCAGGTATTGTCAGGATAACAAAGGATTAGTTATTTATTCTTATTGCATTATGTCAAATCACATACATCTTATCTGCAAAGCTGATGGTGAAATGGGCTTATCTTATATTCTCAGGGATTTAATGAGGTTTACCGCCGGTAAAATCCTGAGATATGTCGCAAGCTTGCCTAAAAAAAGGAGTAGTGAGATCTTAAATGCATTTATTTTGGCAGCCAGGAACCTGAAGACTAAGCAGAAGTATAAAATATGGCAAAGGGGGTATATGGCTATTGAAATTAGCAGTAATAATTTTCTTGATCAGAAAATAGAATATATACATCAAAACCCGGTTAGAGCAGGTCTGGTAAATAAAGCTGAAGATTATTTGTTCAGTTCCGCCAGGAATTATGCCGAAATGGAGGGTTTATTGGATGTAGTGGTTTCATATGGTAAATGGAAGACTTACTAGGATAACTGATAGTGTGGGGCTAAGCCCCACACTATCAGAGCCTTGTTGTTGTGGGGCTCAGCCCCACAACATCTAAATATTAAGCCCCACTACATTTTATTCTACTATCCACTCGTGGATACCGCTTGAGAATTCAACTGGCAGCTTTACTCTCAAACGCAGTACAGTTGTTTTTACCGGTTCAAAATCAAGTACATCCCACTCATCTCTGGTAATGGTATACTCTGTTCTTGCCTGCACAGGCAGCCATTCCCCGTTTTCCAGGTATTGCACTTCCCAGTCATCAGGAATGCGGCAGCCACCATCAGGACGATCATCGAACCAGTATACTTTAACACGTGAAACAGTTTGAGCATCTTCAAAATCGTACCGGACCCATTCCCAGCTGTTATTATCAGGCCACCAGTGGTAGTATGACCATTCATGGTCGTTTGAATGTTTTGGTTCATACTGATCATTAATAGTGGAAAGCCCACTGGTCATTTTACTGGCACTTATTTTACTCCTGCTGGCAATAGTTGGTGCAGGTGCCGGACGTGCCGATGCAGCCTTATCAGGCAGCCAGACTTTCATCTCGCCAGGCCCCCTGTTATTCCACAGGTGATAAGGTATTAATACTGCCTCCTGCCTGTCGCCAAGCAAAACCTCATTTTTAAGAGTTTTCTTCGCCGGGCTGGCTACAGTTTTTATTACGATAGCACCGTTTAGCTTATCCTCAATGAATTCTGTATTCATTTCTGCCTCAGGATCAAATACCAGGCTGAGAACGTCCTCCCCTGGATTATCAGCCCATTCAGCGCAATACATAAGTGGACCCCTCTGTACAGAAAATTTATTCCTGTCTGCCTCAACCCTTTCGTCTGTAATTACCTTCCTTACGGGCATGGGCAGAACAAGCTTTATAATGTCTCCTTTCTTCCATTTTCTTTTTATTGCAGCATACCCGTCGGTATCGCTGACCTTTATATTTTTACCATTTACACTGAGCTGTATATCTTCATCTTCCTCATCGATGAAGCTGTATAGATTACCGGGTATTGCCACACCACGTGCCCATCCGGGTATTCTCAGTTTAATAGCAAAGCGTTCCTCAATAGCCGTATTTACCGTAATCTCTATATCTCCATCCCAGGGATAATTTGTTTTTTGAACCAGTTCTACCTTGTTGCCTCCTTTATTAATAGAGGCACTGTTATCTAAGTAAATATTTATATATATCTCGTCATCGGTTCTTGCGTAAACATAACCTGGTACAGATGGAATAAACCTGCTGATATTTGATGGACAGCAGGCACAACCGAACCATGCCTGTCTCTGGTGTTGTCCTGCTGATTCCAGAACATTGGGATAAAAGAACCTGTCACCACTCAGGCTGACTCCTGATAAGAGGGCGTTATAAAGTGTTCTTTCAAGAACATCATAATATTTTGATTCACCATGATGCAGGAACATCCTGTGATTCCAGAATACATTTGCTATTGAAGCGCATGTTTCACAGTATGCTGACATATTTGGCAGATGGTATGGTTCAGCGAATCCCTCATTTCCACCTGAAGCACCAATACCGCCGGTCACATACATTTTCCCGTGTACAACATCTTCCCAGATATGGTTTATTGCATTTATATACTCCTGGTCATTGGTAAGGGCAGCAGCATCGGCTATCCCGGTATACATATACGCTGCACGCACCGCGTGACCCACTGCTTCGCGCTGGTTGATCACTTTCATATGCGACTGTGAATATTCCTCACCGTCAGGCCCCCTTACATCAAGAAAGAATTTTGCCTGGTCAAGGTATTTTTTCTCACCAGTAACAATATATAATTTCACCAATCCTATCTCAATTTCCTGGTGACCCGGGTATGTTTCCAGTTTACCCCACCCTATTTCTTCATTTACCAGGTCAGCTGATTTAAGGGCTATATCAAGGAAGTTCTTTTTGCCTGTTGCCTGATAATGGGCTACTGCTGCCTCGTACATATGACCAAGGTTATAGAGTTCATGGCTCAGCAAATGAGTTTTTTCCCATCGTTTCCCTACCCATGGATGAGAGTCATCACCCATTATTGTCCTGTAAGTATACAGGTAACCATCTTCTTCCTGCGCAGCACCAATTTTAGCAATAAGTGTATCAAGCTTTGCCTCAAGTCCGGGGTCAGGAAATGTTTGCAGGCTGTAACTTGCCCCCTCAATGATTTTAAATACATCTGAATCATCGAAGGGATATGTGGAACAAAACTCTCCCTCTGCCATACCTCCTGCTATTTCGAAGTTCTTTATCCTCCCGGTAATGGTCGACTGTTCTATTGCTATAGGAATAGTCACATCATGGTTTGTCTTAATCCTCGGAGCCCAGAAGTTATCTGTTACCTTTACATTCGTGAATGGGACAGGCTGGATTGGATATCCACTGCTTCCTGTTTCACCCTCCTTATCAGAACACCCGGCAAGGATTAATCCTGACACCAGCAATACTGCTTTAAATGTTATCCTGAACATATTATAATCTATTTATTTAATTTCCATCCATACTGCCATTTCTCCTTTGCCCCTGTTAGCCCACCTGAAATAAGGTATTCCGGTCAGCCTGACCGGGGTTCCTGTACTATCCACGGCATTTACATTAATTAATCCGGACCCCCCTAAAAGGTCCGGATTAAAGCTGAACTCCTGGCTGGATTCTCCGATTACTTTATTGTTTAAGATCTTCCCATTATCAGCTTCTTCAAAGCAATATACAACAGGTCCCCTCTCAAATGCAATCTTACCCCTGTTCTCCTCAACCCTGTTATTGGCTACTACCTTCCTGATCTCCATTGGAAATCCAACTGTAATATTCTCATCACCATGCCATTTCCTGCTTATTACCATATAGCCTTTCTCTTCGGTGTAATCAAGCGGTTCATTCCCTGATTTCAACACCGGCTGCATTGAAGAACTATCAGTATAGCTGTAAAGGTCACCGGCAAGCGGACTTTCTTTCAGCCATTGCGGGATTCTTATTTTAAGGTCGAAATCTACAGTGTTCTCTACAGTAACTGTGAGCTTTACATTCCCTGACCAGGGGTAATCTGTTTCCTGTATAATGCTTATATTCCCCTGTGCTAAACTAATTTCAGCTTCTGAAGGTATAAAGAGGTTTATATAAACAGCTTCATCTGTATGTGCATAGATATAAGAGTTTACCTGTGAAATAAACCTTACCAGGTTACCCGGGCAGCAGGCTACCCCGAACCATGGACTTCTCTGATAATCACCATCTGATTCGAGTGGATTTGGATAAAAGAATGTTTTACCGTCATATCCCAGCCCTGAGATAAGCCCGTTATAAAGCGATCTCTCCAGTACGTCGACATATTTTGAATCGCCTGTTGCCCTGAATAATCGTTCATTCCAGAATACGTTACCTATAGCAGCACAGGTTTCATTGTATGCACTTGCATTAGGAAGGTAATAATCAGGTCCGAAAGCTTCACCACGGTGTTGTGCACCAACGCCTCCTGTAATATATATCTTTGTATTAACAACGTTATTCCACAGTCTTTCAGAGGCTTCCAGGTATTCAGCCAGTCCCTTTTTAACTGCTATATCGGTAAGTCCGCTGTACATATAGGTAGCCCTGACTGCATGTCCTGTTGCTTTTTCCTGTTCAAGCACGGGTTTATGCTGCTGCAGGTATTCCAGATCATTATAAACGGCAAATCTTGTCCCCGGCTCATGCTTTAGATGCTCCTGTGGATAGCCACGTACATCAATAAAAAACTGTGCAAGGTCAAGGTATCTCTTTTCTCCAGTCACTTCAAACAACTTTACCAGGCCTATCTCAATCTCCTGGTGCCCGGGAGCTGACTTTCGCTTATCCCAGCCGAACTCATCATAAATGAGATCAGCATTTTTCAATGCCACATCCAGCAGTTCTCTTTTCCCTGTTGCTTTATAATATGCTACTGCTGCTTCGTCAAGATGACCGGCATTATATAATTCATGGCTTACCCATACATCAATCCATCTTTCCCTTCCGGCACCCGGTGCAGGTTTTGTGGCATCAATGGTACGGGAGGTAAAAATATAACCGTCGGGCTCCTGTGCAGCAGCAATAAGGGATACCAGGCTGTCAACATATTGTTCCAGTTTTGCATCGGGTTTCTGCATCAGTGAATATGCAGCTCCTTCTATTATCTTGTAAACATCAGTGTCATTATACCGTTCTCCCTCATGTGGACCTTCAGTGATTCCAGCCGCACGGGCAAAATTCTCTATTCTGTTTGTCTCCTCGCACTTTTTAAAAGCGTATGGAAGTGTAACTTCCCTGTTGCGTGCAACCAGTTCAGCCCACATACCTCCTGTTATTCTAACCTTATCAATATCTACAGGTGAAATATCGTAGTCATAAACTTTTTCCTGCTTATTACATGAAAACATAATTAACAGGCTAAACAAAAATAAACTTCGTAATATCCTCATTAATTATCCCTAAATATTTTTATCCTTTGCTTATATCTTTGAGGGGCTGTCTCATAATTCAAAAATCATAATTTATCGTTCCGGTATCCATACTGCCATTTCTCCACCTCCCCTGTTTGCCCAGTAAGCATAGGGTACAGCCCTGAGAGTAACATCATTACCGTCATTGTCAACCACTGTTCCCTCTATTACTCCTTCCCCAAAAGGTATATCAGTACCTGCTTTTAATAAGAAATCTGCTGACTCTGGTATCTTCATATTGAACACTCCATGTGGATTATCGATCTCTTCCACACACCATACTAACGGGCCTCTCTGTAAAGCTACCTTTCCCCTGTCAGGTTCAACATTCTCATTGGCTTTAACCTGGTGTATCTTCATGGGCAAGCTTAACCTTATTACATCACCATCTATCCATTCCCTTTCAATCAATATATAACCGTTAGTAATTATTCCCTTATATTCCTCTCCGTTTACTGTTACCTTCCAGTCGGCTTCACCGGGATCCTTGAAATAGTACAGATCAGAAGGTACCGGTTTATTATAAACCCATCCCGGAATCCGGAGCAGAATTTCGAGTGTCCTTCCGGAACCGGGATATACGGCAATATTAATATCCTCTCTCCACGGGTAGTCTGTTACCTGTTTAAGGCTGAAAGGCCTGCCGTTAATTTTTGTCTTCACTTCACTCTGAACATACAGGTTCACATAGAACTTATTATCCTGCTTTGCATAGATATATCCCGGTACTGATGGCAGGAAGCGGACAATATTACCGGGACAGCATGATACTTCAAACCATGGACTTCTCTCGTAACCACCATGTGATTCAAGTGGATTTGTATAGAAAAAAAGATTACCACTGAGGCTTACGCCTGATATCAGGCCATTATACATTGTTCTTTCCAGCACGTCTATATATTCGGCCCTGCCGGATAACAGGAACATCCTGTGATTCCAGAATGCATTACCTATAGCTGCACATGTTTCGTTATATGCTTCGGCATTTGGCAATTCATAGTCTTCACCGAAGGCTTCACTTGTATGCCTTGAGCCTACTCCCCCTGTCAGGTATAATTTCTTACTTACCACGTTATTCCATATCCTGTCAATTGCTTCCCTGTATTCTTCATCGTCTGTAAGCGCTGCAATATCTGCCATACCTGCATACATATATGTTGCACGTACAGCATGCCCCCATGCTTCGCTCTGTTCCTTTACAGGTTTATTGTCCTGCATATAAAGATCACCGTTATAAAGTGCAAAAGGAGAATCTTCGGGATAGGGTTCTCTTTCATGAGGCTTACCTCTCTGGTCAAGAAAGAATTTTGCCAGATCAAGATATTGTTTATTCCCTGTAGCCCTGTAAAGCTTAGCCAGGCCCATTTCAATCACCTGGTGACCAGGTGCATCCTGTTTTTTGCCAGGGCCGAAAGTATCAAGCAGCAGGTCAGCATTCTTTACAGCTATGTCAAGGAAATTAGTCTTTCCCGTAGCTTCATAATAGGCAACTGCAGCTTCGTAAAGATGCCCTGAATTATAGAGCTCATGGCTACCCTGCAGGTGTATCCATCTTTCACTGCCAAGACCCGGCGCAGGATTGGCAGGATCAATGGTCCTTCCTGTCATCAGGTAACCATCTTCTTCCTGTGCTGCAGCAATTATAGCAATAAGACTGTCAGCACGCCTCTCAAGGTCGCTGTCAGGATGTACTGCCAGTGAATAAGCTACACCTTCCAATACTTTATATACATCGGTATCATTAAAGCGCCTGCCCTGATGCGGTCCGTCAAGCATGCCTGCTGCCTTTCTGAAATTATCCATTCGCCCTGTCTCCTCGTTTTTCTCTAGAGCAAAAGGGATTGTTACGGTTCTGTTTGTCTCTATCCTGGGAGCCCAGTAATTATCATTTACAGTCACCTCGGTAAATTTCACGGGTGTGACGGGGTAGTAAGAATCTGAAACGTGATTATCATACCTGCATCCGGATAATACCAGAATCATTATTAAATTTATAACTGCAGTATACCTGTACATTTATTTTACCTGTTTTTTTATCTCCTTGAGTCTCTTCATCACATCGTTATCTCCCCTGCCAAAGTAATCATGAAGAACTTTATATTCACTGTAGAGTTTATCATATATCTTAACATTATCCACAGATGGTTTATAAACTATGTCTTTCACTTTGCCCATAACCCTGGCAGCATCAACAATATTATCATATCCGCCTCTTTCCTTACCTGCTGCAACGGCTCCAAACATAGCAGATCCCAGTGCCGGGGTCTGGGGGGAACCGGCGATTCTTATCTCCCTGTTAGTTACATCTGCATATAGCTGCATAATAAAAGGATTTTTCTCGGCAATACCTCCTGCTGCATACAATTTATCAACAGGAACACCATTATTATGAAAAGTGTCTATTATCATTCTTGTTCCATAGGCTGTCGCTTCAATAAGGGCCAGGTATATTTCTTCAGGTTTTGTCGCCAGTGTCATACCAATCATCATGCCCGTCAGGTCAACATCAACCAGCACCGATCTGTTACCGTTCCACCAGTCGAGGGCAAGGAGGCCGCTCTCTCCAGGTTTTAGTTTTTTTGCTTTCTCTGTCAGGATATCATGTATATCCACTCCACTTTTTTCTGCCTCCCTGAAGTATTCAGGCGGAGTACAATTTTCGACAAACCACTGGAAATGATCACCAACGCATGACTGGCCTGCCTCGTATCCAAAATAGCCTTCAATTATACCATCTTCCACCACACCACACATACCGGGCACAGTTCTTTCATTTTCTCCCAGTACCATATGGCAGGTAGAAGTCCCCATTATCATGAGCATCTTCCCCGGATCAGTTATCCCCACTGCAGGAACAGAAACGTGGGCATCGACGTTTGCAACTGCTACAGCAGTTCCCTCAAGCAAGCCTGTTATTTTTGCAGCTTCCGGTGTTATTTCTCCCGCCTTTGTTCCCACAGGGAATAATTCCCGGGCAAGTTTTTTGCTCACAAGATCTTTCAGACCGGGGTTTAGCGAGGCAAAAAAGCTATCCTCCGGATATCCTTCATGCTTATGCCATATCGCTTTATAGCCTGCAGTACATGTATTTCTCTTTTCATTACCCGTAAGCTGCCATACTACCCAGTCGGCAGCCTCGATAAACCTGTCAGCTGCATGATACACTTCCGGAGCTTCATTCAGTGTCTGCCATACTTTAGGAACCAGCCATTCAGAAGATATTTTTCCCCCATATCTTTTAAGAAACTTCTGCCCCTGTTTATCTGCAATCTCATTCAGCTTGTTAGCTTCAGGCTGGGCAGCATGATGCTTCCATAATTTAATCCATGCATTTGGTTCCCCGGAAAATTTGCTGATTTTACATAAAGGAGTGCCATCGGCTTTGACCGGCAATACAGTACAGGCTGTAAAGTCAATTCCCACACCAATAACATCTTCGGCATTTATTCCCGAATGTTTTAATATAGCAGGAATAGTTTTCTTCATTACATCAATGTAATCATCGGGATGTTGCACGGCCCAGTCGACCCCCAGTTTTGTTCCGTCAGGCAATTCAGAGTCCATTACACCGTGTGGATAATCAAGGACATCCGTCGCAATTTCGTTGCCATTTTCAACATCTATAAGGACTGAGCGTCCGGAAAGGGTACCAAAATCAATTCCAATAACACACTTACTCATGATCAGGTTTTTTTTTCTGGCCATAATATGCATCCCGGCCATGTTTTCTCAAATAATGTTTATCAAGCAGGTATTTATCAATAATGTCATTACCTGCAATAGAGTAGGTTAAAATAGCCATTCGTGCTACCTCTTCCAGAACAATGGCGTTATAAACAGCTTCATCAGCATTTTTGCCCCAGGCAAAAGGGCCATGGTCATTGACTATAACACCGGGAACAGATGATGGATCGAGGTTTTTAAATGTATTTACAATAACCTTACCGGTATTCAGTTCATAATCATTTTTAACCTCTTCAGGACTCAGTTTCCTGGTACAGGGGATATCACCATAAAAATGATCGGCATGAGTAGTACCCATTGCAGGTATTGACCTTCCGGCCTGGGCCCATGCAGTTGCATGTGTTGAATGGGTATGAACTATTCCCCCTGCAAATGGGAAATTCCTGTAAAGTTCAAGATGAGTTGGTGTATCAGATGAGGGATTAAGATTACCTTCCACCACTTTACCATCTATGTCCACCACTACCATATCATCAACTGCCATAGCATCATATTCTATTCCCGATGGCTTGATTACCACGAGATTGCTCTTCCTGTCAATTCCGCTCACATTACCCCAGGTAAGTATAACAAGTCCTGATTTTTTCAGATTGATATTAGCCCTGAGAACTTCTTCTTTAAGTTTTTGCAGCATATTAAAATACTTTTTAATTGTATTGTTAACGGCTTATTAATTTCCAGGTCTATAATCAGCACGGATATTCTTTTCTACTGGACATCAAGATTAAAGTAAAATCCCTGTCTTTTAAAATCTTCATATCTGGACGGTATAAACCTGTAATAATAAGCTCCTTTCTTGGAAGTTTCTTTTTCTTTCTCATCCAGTTTTTCAAGCAAATTCATGGAAATTATCTTCTTCCTGAAATTCCTCTTATCTATTTGCCTCTGGTAAATAGCTTCGTAAAGGTCTTGCAGCTGCACCAATGTGAATTTTTCAGGCAGCAGTTCAAAACCAACGGGTTTAACCTTTATCCTGTCGATAAGTTCCTTATGTGCCCGGTCTATAATCTTACGATGATCAAAAATAAGTTTAGGTAGCCGTGATATTGAGCGCCAATGAGCAACGCTCGCTTCTATCATTACCGGATCCAGTTCATGAGTCTTGATCAGTGCAAAATGTGAGATGGTTATTACTCTTCCGCCACTATCCCTGTTTACATCTCCCCATGCATATGATTGCTCCATATAAACATCTTTAAGGCCTGTGAGCTGGTACAGCACCCGGCAGGCAGCTTCCAGTACCCCTTCATCCTTCTTTACAAAACCGCCCGGAAGCGTCCATTTACCATATTCAGGTTCAAATTTTCTTTTGACCAGAAGCAATTTTAGCTCCTTATCTGATATATCATATCCAAAAATAACACAATCGACTGCTACCAGGTTCTTATCCAGTACTTCGTAATAATTAGTCATGGTTTAATTTCATGGTAAGAAATTACGGGAACATGTTAAGCCATTCCGGTTGTAAAATGAAAAAACATCTCATTCCACCGGAGTTCATCTTTAAATTTTTCTATCCTTGTATCTTCGTCAATATCTACTATTTCAATACCTGTCATAGAAGCAAAATCATGTAAATAGCGCTGATCAAGAGCTGTTGAAAACCCGGTATGATGTGCACCTCCGGCAAGTATCCACGCTGTTGCGGCTGTTTTAAGATTGGGAGCCGGCTCCCAGAGTACACTAGCTACAGGTAGTTTAGGCATATCAGGGCATTCTATTACCCTGACCGGGTTTAATAATATGCGGAACCTGTTACCCAGGTCAATTATTGAAGCATTAATCCCATTACCGGGACTTGCTTTAAATACCAGCCTGGCTGGATCCTCCTTCCCTCCTATGGACAGAGGATGTATTTCCAGTCTTGGTCTTTCTCCGCTTATACTCGGACAGATCTCAAGCATATGTGCTCCCAGGACTGCATTCTTACCTGGTTCAAGATGGTAAGTATAGTCCTCCATAAATGATGTTCCCCCATCGAGGCCATTTGCCATTACTTTCATTGATCTTACAAGAGCAGAGGTTTTCCAGTCGCCTTCGGCTCCGAATCCATATCCCTCTGCCATAAGTCTTTGAACAGCCAGTCCTGGCAATTGGGGTAAACCATGCAGATCTTCAAAGGTTGTGGTAAAAGCTTTAAATCCTCCCCTTACAAGGAAATTTCGTAAACCTATTTCTATTCTTGCAGCATCCTTTAAAAAGTCTGATTTTAATATATCCTTATCCTCTACCCTGTATGAATCGCCATATTCCTCTATCAGGTTCCCAATATCCTTCTCTGAAATATCATTGCATTCTATCACCAGGTCACCCACACCGTATCCATGAACAGAATAATTCATCCGTATCTGGGCTGAGACCTTATCTCCTTCAGTAACTGCCACATCCCTCATATTGTCTCCAAATCGTGCGATTCTGAGTTTCTTTGTATCAGCAAGGGCAACAGCGGCACGTGACCATATTGCTATATCTTCAATACAGTCATTATCTTTCCAGTGACCTGTAACAACTTTTCTCTCAAGCCGCAGGCGTGAGCCGGCAAAGCCAAATTCCCTGCCTCCATGCGCTGACTGGTTCAGGTTCATGAAATCCATATCAATATCCTGCCACGGGATGTCACGGTTAAACTGTGTATGGAAATGCAATAATGGTTTTGTCAGTGACTTCAGGCCATTGATCCACATTTTGGAAGGTGAAAATGTATGCATCCATGTGATCAGTCCAATACATTTGTCATCGTGATTTGCCTGGGAGCATAATCCCGTTATTGCATCCGCTGATGTTAGAACAGGTTTAAAAACTACCTTAACAGGAATATCGTTAGCCCTGTCAAGATATCCTGTTATTACTTCCGAATCTTCATTTACTTTTTTCAGTGTTTCCTCACCGTAAAGGTGCTGGCTGCCTGTGACAAACCAGATTTCAGAGCTATTATATATATCCATTATCCTAAAATATTTATCTACCAGAAATATGCATAGAATACTATAACTACAGCTATAACGATAGCTGAATTAATAAGGTCCCAATTACTCCAGCTCGCCCTGGTAATAGCTTTCTGTTCAGGAGTTGCAGAGCCAAGATATAGTCCCCTGATTGATTCGGCATCTATCTTTTTAGTGTATGAACTTACAATTACCATTACTATTATTACCAGGAAGAAAAGTACAACCTCGTAATGATATACGTTTGTATCCACAAATATCTTATACCAGATAGTATCTGGGCCTATACTGTTCTCAAATACTTTGAATCCTAATTTTAACATTCCCAGGGAAAATCCTGTTATAAGACCTGTGAGTCCTGCCGCCGGAGTAGTTCTCTTAGAGAGTATCCCAAGCAGAAAAACAGCTGCTATACCGGGTGCAAGCATAGACTGTACTTCCTGCAGGTATTGATATAATACATTACCCAGTCCTCGCATTACCGGGATCCACAGGATACCAAGTACTACCACAACAACAGTGGCTATCCTTCCCACTAACACCAGTCGTCTTTCTGTGGCAGCCGGGTTATACTTCTTATAGAAATCCACGGTGAACAGGGTGGCCGAGGAGTTAAATAATGATGATAAGGAACTCATTAATGCCGCTAATATACCTCCAACTACTATTCCTTTAAATCCGATTGGTAACAATTCTGTGATAAGGGCAGGAAAGGCCGCATCAGAATTAGTAAGATCCAATAAGCCTTTCTGATTCATCGCAAAAGCAATCATTCCGGGTATCATGAAAATAAAGACAGGTGTCAGCTTAAGGTACGAGCCAAAAATAGTACCACGGCGTGATTGTTTCTGGTCCCTTCCGGACAATACCCTCTGTACAATGTACTGGTCGGTACACCAGTACCAAAACCCAATTATTGCCGAGCCGAACAGTACTCCTGTCCATGGAAACTCCGAATCTTTTGCTGACCGTACTAAAGACGTCATATCATCTCCGTATTCGTTTACAGGAACTGCACGGCATATATCCATCATTTCATTCCATCCCCCGAGCTGGATCAATCCCATTATCAGTATTACTATTGAACCAACGAGCAATACAGGAGTCTGGATAACCGATGTTGCCAGCACCGCCTTCATACCCCCTAGGACAGTGTACAGGCCTGTAAGCAAAACGAGCCCTACAGCACTGATCCAGAAGAAGTCAATTCCAAACATCGACTCTATACCGAACACTTCTTTAAATACAATACCGCCCGCATATACCGTCACTGCCACCTTGGTCAATACATAGCTTACCAGTGAAATAATTGACAGGATGGACCGTGATTGTGAATTATACCTTCTTTCCAGGAATTCAGGCATCGTAAATACACCGCTCCTTGCATAGAACGGAACAAACAGCCAGCCAAGGATAAGTATCACCCAGGCATGTATCTCCCAGTGGGCCATTGCCATACCACTCGATGCTCCTGTACCCGCAAGCCCAACAAGATGCTCAGAACCAATGTTTGAGGCAAATATGGAAGCACCTATCGCTAGCCATGTTGCATCACGGCCTGCAAGAAAATAATCAGATGTAGTTTCATCCTTTTTTCTTACAACCCAGATAATCACACCAACTAAAACAAGACAAAATAGTCCGAGTACAATCCAGTCAATTATTGTCATTTCATTTCAGAGTTAGTTATAAAAATCCCGGAAAAGTCTGCTACTTTTCAACATGTATAATCAATAATACCACCAGCGCCAGATTCAGAAAATAATAGACTTTTACCCTATAATTCATCTAAATTAAAACAAATATATAAAACTTTTAATGTATATTATACACTTAAATAAATTTCTTTAATTTAAAGGAATTTTCAGCAATAAAAAAATATCCTCCAATATCCAAAATACTGAAGGATAAAAATTTATTACCTCTTCCAATCAGTAATTATGTTTTTGATTGTGGTATTCCTGCCTTTATGTGACACCGGCAGGAAAGAGATAAGCCAGTTCAGTGAGAAGATGTTAGAAGGGCTTACATAAAGGTATATTGCTCCCGGAAGGTATGGAAGGGGGTGTATCAAAAATAAATTATACACCCCCATGACATTTTATTTCTTTGGTGTTAAAAGGTAATAAACCAACAATCCTATACCTCCAAAAACAAATATCATACTTGGATAGGAGGCTCCCTGGTGCATTCCAAGCTCACCGACGAAATATCCGGCAACCACACCAATACCAAGACCTACCATGAACAAACCAACCTTAAGTGGATGGAAAAATCTTCTAGATTCGCGTGGTTCAGATGGTGTTTTAAACAAAGATGCATCAGCACCTTTATCAATCAGTGCCAGTCTTTCTTTATTCCTTGTTGTGAAATAAAAATAGTATATACCAAAGACCATTGCAAAAAACGCGATAAAACCTATTAGTGCTTCCATGATTTCAATTTTTATGATTAATATTTTCCCTTTAGACACATTTTTTTCATTCCGGTTACATTTTTTCTTAACTTTCTTTGTAACCGTAGATCAAATGCTGACGTCTAAAGAAAGAAATGGATACTTTAAAGAGCGACAGATATTATATTAACCTGATATTGTCGGGCAAAAGGGAAGCATTTTCAGCTATAATTGAACGCTATCAGGATAATGTTTATAATCTTGCCCTGAAGATATGCGGCAACTGTGAGAATGCAGAGGAAATAGCACAGGATTCATTCATAAAAGTCTTTCGTTCATTAAGATCTTTCAAAGGGAGGAGCAGCTTTGCCACCTGGCTGTACCGCATAGTGTATAATACATCTATTACTTTTGTAAGAAAAAATAAACTGGATATCCTGAGGCTTGAAGATTTCCCTGTTGATTCGGTTGATTTCATGAGGGACAGTGATACAGATGAAGAGGCTGATAGAGAATATATGAAGACACTCCTGGGTTATGCATTGCAAAAGCTGGAGCATGAAGACCGTGCAATTATTACAATGCATTATTACCAGGATCTGAGTCATACCGAGATATGCACTATCACCGGATTATCCAGATCAAATGTTAAAGTACGTCTTTTCAGAGCAAGAAGAAAGATACAGCAAATTATAGAAAAGAACATTGTAAAGGAACCAAAATATGAAAAAGTCTGAAAAAGATATTATTAAAGAATGGATTGAATATACAGGAGTTGAATCAGCTCCTGTAGGATTTTCAGAAAAATTGATGTCGCGCATTGAGTTGGAGAAGGACTATACATATATAAATCCTATTAGCAGGACATTTATTCTTATAGCCATTCTTGCTTTTACCGGCCTGGTTATACTTGCTTTAACCTTGCCACGAGCCAGTGAATACACCTGGATGAAAAGCGTAATAGAAAATATATCAGGATTTCTTACTCGAATCCCTGACTCTATTCAGATTCCAGGGATATCTATTATTGCCAGGTACCTGTTCTATATTTCGGCAGGTATAATAGTATTTACACTGATTGACCGCTTTTTAGCAAAATTCCTTATTCCAGGGAAACGGTATACTGGTTAGGAATGATACATATTCGTGGTAATCAGTCGAACACCCCCCGGTCCCGATTCATCGGGACCACCCCCTTCAAAGAGGGATCACTTGTTTATTTCTTCGGTCTATCATCAGGCTTTGAGAGTGATTCTCTCATATTGGTATCAGCCTCAATATTTTTATACCTGTAATAATCCATTATACCGAGATTACCTTTTTGGAATGCTTCAGCGATAGCAAGCGGCACTTTAACTTCGGCTTCAATAACCTTAGCTCTTGCTTCCTGTGCTTTTGCTTTCATTTCCTGCTCCAGTGCCACAGCCATAGCCCTTCTTTCTTCGGCTTTAGCCTGGGCAATATTCTTATCAGCATTTGCCTGGTCCATCTGCAGTACAGCACCAATATTTTTACCGATATCTATATCAGCTATATCAATAGAGAGTATTTCAAAAGCAGTTCCGGCATCAAGACCTTTGTCCAGCACTACTTTTGAGATAAAATCAGGATTTTCCAGCACTTTTTTATGACTATCGGCTGATCCTATGGAAGATACAATACCCTCACCCACTCGCGCCAGTACTGTCTCTTCTCCTGCTCCACCAACCAGTTGCCTGATATTTGCCCTAAGGGTAACCCTTGCCTTGGCTACCAGCTGAATTCCATCTTTAGCGACCGCTGTAACCGGCGGTGTATCTATCACTTTTGGATTTACTGACATCTGTACAGCCTCAAATACATCCCTGCCGGCGAGGTCAATCGCCGTTGCCATATTAAAAGGAAGATCTATATTAGCCTTAGCTGCCGATACAAGTGCATGTACAACTTGTGCCACCCTTCCCCCTGCAAGGAAGTGTGCTTCCAAGTCATCCCTGTTCAGCTTAATACCTGCCTTAGATCCTTCAATCATTGAAACCACTATGATAGATGGCGGTACTTTACGCCAGCGCATAAAGATAAGTTGCAGAAGTGATATTCTAACACCTGATACAAGGGCCTGGAACCATAATCCTATTGGTATAAGATAAAGCAGCAGCCACAGAAGAATTATAACTCCTACTATAATTACAACATACATTGCTATTGGGTTCATATTATTATGTATTTAATGGTTTTACAATTATTTTATTTGATTCAATCTTCACTATTTCAACGTCTGTATTCTGATAAATAAGCTTATCCATTGATTTTGCCTCATAATACTCATTCCCAACCATCACTTTACCCATAGGGTTAAGCCGGGTTATGGTTTTGCCCTTATCTCCAACCTTTATTTTTCCTTCATCCATTTTAACAAAATCCACCTTACCGTTGATTGCTTTATTAAGCATCAATTTTTTCCAGGTACCTGCTTTAAGCATAAAAACTGCGGTTAGTCCTATCAGCACTGCTGTTGAGATCAGTACTATGAGCCCGGTTGTAGGTCCTTCATAATAAAATGCCAGTACCACGCCTGTTATTATGCTGATTGCTCCGCCGATACCTGCGATAGTTATACCGGGTACAATCAGAAACTCAACCAGGAAAAGTAGAATTCCCAGCACTATCAAGAAAATAACTATTCCTAACGATTCCATTATCTATTATTTTACTTCACAGGTGAGGTTCTGGTCAAGAAGTCCTGTCTGCATTGATAACAGGATCCCTTTCCTTCCCGACTTAACTTCACAACTCCCCTTATGATGGGCTATTAAAGCACATTGTTCGGCCTGAACGGGATCGTGGCCGCATATTTCGACCAATGACTCGATAACATGGTCAAAGGTATTGTATTCGTCGTTAAACAAAATGAGTGTATACTCGTAATTGTCTTCTACTCTTTTCTTATGTGCAAATGGCTTCCCTTTCATTCTGGTTTGTTAAGAACAGGTTTCAATACCTGTTTGTTTTATATTTTTCAAAATATAATTCAAATAATTTTTTTGCAGTTTCAAGGGGAATTTCTTTATTCCCCAGGTAAGCCACTACTTTTGACTCTTTCATACCATTCCTGTATAAGAGGTCTGCATAAGCAGCAGCACTTTCAAAAGTAAGAAATTTTCCTATTAAATACACATACTCTTTACCGTCAGTTTCAAAAATATCATAACTTCTTTGATCGGCCAGTATTTTGAGTACTTCAAGCTCATCATCCTGCACTTTCTTTTTCACCTTCAGCACCTGTACCCTGTAAACCAGGGTTGGTGGTTCCTGTGGTTCAGGAACTTTCCTGGTAATTACTGTATCCTGTTTGAACAGGCTGATATTTGACCATTTCTTTTCAAGTTGTTCTGCGCTCTCCATACTTACCCTGTTCCCATCCATAAGAGCAATAATAAAAGCATCGTTAAAGCCTTTTTGTTTAACCTTAACAAGGGACTGTACTGCATCCTCTTTTGATCTGAACATTCCTGCATAATAGAAATTTATATCCGAGTTCTCTGCCCTGTAAATACTTATAGGCCCCAGGTCTTTAAAAAAGGATAACTCCTTCGGGTTTCTGAAAGCCGCCAGCTGAATCCTGTAAAACAACCCTTCCGGTAATTCAGGGTTAACGGGAATACCTTCCTGCTGGCCATATTGCTCACTGAACAGTTCCAGAACCGGTGGAATACGCTCTATAACTTCTGCAATGGTATCTGTCTTTATACTATCTGTTTCGACCAAAGTCGTGTCTGGTATTTCTTCTTCAACTCCGGGGGCATCCTTTTTAATATCCTGCAATGCAGGTAGTATGTTTTCATCATATTTTTCAGAGGCCATACCTGCTGCTTCCCTGTACTTCTTATCAGCTATCTTCTGATACTCGAATCCTGATTGCTCAAGAGATAGAATTTTTGCTCTCACCGACTGCTTATCTGGCTCAGAAAGTTCATCCAGTGTGGCCCTGTACCTGTTAGCCAGTTTAAGAAGGGAATCAGCCCTGAGCTGATATTCCAGTGCCTCTCTGGCAAGGGCTTCATATTCATCACCGGGACCCTGGTCTTGTTTCAAAGCAGCATCAGCTGTATCCTTAATAACTACATTATCCGCCTTGGGGGGGCCTATATCATCTTCTTTGTGCTCCTGCTCCCCTGCTTCAACCATCTCATCTCTTTCACCTGCTTCTATTCCCTGCTCTTGATACGGGATAGCACCAACACCACTTTCACATTCTGAAATAAGTTCATTGATACCCAGTGCTTTTATTTCCTTCCTGCGTGCAGATTCCCTGAAAGTATCATAGGCATCTAAAGCCAGATCAAAATCACCTGCCAGTTGATATGCCCTTCCCAGGGAATACCATCCTTTTACAGGTACCTGCCTGATAGATGTTGAATTGATTATTGCATCCCTGAGTATTATTTTTGCCAGGTCAGGATCCTGCTTCAATTCAACCATGCAGGCCCCTGTATAATACTTGTAAACAGGATCAGCACTAAACCTGGCTGAGAGAGCCTTGTAGTGCTTTAGTGCTGTAGTATAATCTTCATTACTAAATGCCCTCTCCGCAATATTCCTGTCCGGAATAAAATCGGTATCCTGGGCAAAAGCAGGCAGGTGTGAAATAAAAATAATTAAAATTACTACCGGTAGTAATTTCCCGGTGCTTATTTTCAACTTTGTTGGCTCCATAATTGTTGTTAATAACAATTGCACAATTTGTTTCAATATACGATTCAAACTTCGTAAATTTACGTTTAATATAAAAATAATAAGTAATAATGAAAGAACTTAAGGAAGGCCAGAAGCCCCCTTTTTTTGACGGCACAGATCAAAGTGGTAACAAAATAAGGCTTGATGACTTCAAAGGTAAGAAGCTATTACTTTATTTCTATCCAAAAGACAATACCCCCGGATGCACTGATGAAGCATGCAACCTCAGGGATAACTACAAAGACTTACTGGCTAAAGGGTTTGTTATCATTGGAGTAAGTCCCGATTCAGAAAAATCGCATCAGAAATTTGCAGGCAAGCACGACTTGCCGTTTCCCCTTATAGCCGATACTGAAAAGAAAATTTTAACTGATTACGGAGCCTGGGGTGAGAAAAAAATGTATGGAAAGACATTCATGGGTGTGCTTCGTACAACTTTCATAATAAATGAGGAAGGGATCATTGAAAAAATTATAAAAAAGGTAGATACCAGGAAGCACACTGAACAGATATACAAGTTATACGAATAATACAACCAAAAATCCTAAGTATATAGTATGAGTAACGATAAGAAAGAGATCAACAAGGATAAGCTTAAAGCCCTGGAGATCACCATGGGCAAGATTGAAAAGGATTTCGGTAAAGGTGCCATAATGAAACTGGGAGACCAGGCTATACTTGACGTGAGGTCAATAAGTACAGGCTCCATTGGCCTTGATATGGCACTTGGTATTGGAGGCATACCCAGGGGAAGGGTTACCGAAATATACGGTCCCGAAGCTTCGGGAAAAACAACACTGGCCATCCAGGTCATTGCTGAAGCACAGAAAGCAGGAGGAGTGGCGGCTATTGTTGATGCAGAACATGCCTTTGACCGTTTCTATGCGGAAAAACTGGGTGTCGACATTAATAACCTTTTAATATCCCAGCCCGATAATGGTGAACAGGCTTTAGAAATTGCAGATCACCTGATCCGTTCAGGCGCACTGGATATTGTTGTTATTGACTCTGTCGCTGCCCTTACACCCAAGGCAGAAATTGAAGGGGAAATGGGTGATTCCAAAATGGGCCTGCAGGCGCGACTTATGTCACAGGCACTGCGTAAGCTTACTGCTAATATCAGCAAAACACATACATGCTGTATATTCATAAACCAGCTGAGGGAAAAAATAGGTGTTATGTTCGGCAACCCTGAAACTACTACAGGCGGCAACGCCCTGAAATTTTATGCCTCAGTAAGACTCGACATCCGCAGGATCAGCCAGATAAAAGAAGGTGAAGATGCAATTGGTAACCGTACCAGGGTTAAAGTAGTAAAGAATAAACTTGCTCCCCCGTTCCGTAAAGCCGAATTCGATATTATGTACGGTGAAGGAATAAGCCGAACAGGTGAAATAATAGATATGGGTATAGAGCATAATATCCTTTCTAAAAGCGGATCCTGGTTCAGCTACGGTGACACCAAGCTTGGCCAGGGAAGGGAAGCAGTGAAGCAAATATTAACTGATAACCCTGAACTTTTCGAGGAACTGAGCCTCAAAATAAAAGAAGCGCTTAACCCCAAAACTTAGAATATGAACCGTTTTTATTTGTTAACAGCATCTGTCCTTCTGATGCTGATAAGCTATTCCTGTAAGGAAACTGAAAAGACAGAACAGGATGATTTTAACCTGCAACTGACCGAACAGGAAAAAGAAGGGGGAATCATGACCCCCGAAATTTTATGGAAATTCAGACGAATGGGTGATATATGCCCTTCACCCGATGGTAAAACAGTACTGTTTACCCTGACTGATTATAACCTTGCTGATGAGGCAAGGAGAACGAATATTTTTGCAATGCCCTCTGATGGCGGTGATGCGGTGCAACTGACTGATAATGGAGGTAACTCGCCTTCGTGGATAATGAAAGGTGAAAAGATTGCCTTTACAAACCAGGGAAGGCTGTGGACAATGAATCCTGATGGTACAGGTAAAAAGAAAATTGAAAATCTCGCTGATTTTGAAATCTACTCGGTCTCACCACAGGATAACATGATATATTTCACCAGAAGAGTGAAACTCGACCAGACACCAAACGAAAAACATGACATGCCCCTGGCTAACATGAGAATAATTGATGACCTTTTATACAGGCACTGGAATTACTGGCATGACTATTCATACAGCCATATTTTTGTTGCTTCCTTCGATGGCAAGTCAGTATCAGGGGAAAAAGATATCATGGAAGGCCAAAAGTTTGAATCACCTACGGCCCCCTGGTTCGACGGAGGTGAGATAAGCTGGAACCCCGACGGTGAAAAAATTGCGTATACCTGTAAAAAACTTAGTGGCAAAGAGGACGCAGTAAGCACAAACACAGATATATATTTATACAACCTGGCTGATGAAAGTACCGTCAACCTAAGTGAATCAAACAAGGGCTTTGACCGTTATCCCGTTTTTTCTCCTGACGGATCAAAAATAGCCTGGCAGAGCCAGGAAGAGGATGGCTATGAATCGGACCTGGAAAGATTATTTATTTACGACTTTGCCGACCGGTCAATATCATGGGCTTCAGAAGGATGGGACTATAATATAGAGAACATTATATGGACCCCTGATGCCGGTACAATATATTTCTCCAGCCCTTACCTCGGCACTGTCCAGATCTTTAATATTAGCCTCAGTACTGGTGGCATAAAACAAATAAGTAACGGGAAATATGATTTCAGTCCGGTTGATGTTTCCGGTGATAAAATAATTACAGGCATACAATCTATGTCAATGCCCACCGAGATAGCCACTGTGACTACAGCTTCAGGCGATATGAGCATTATCAGTTCGGTTAACAGCCATATTTTTAATCATATCAAAATGGGAGAAACAGAAGAAAGGTATATCAAAACAAGTGACGGCAAGGATTTACAGATGTGGATTATTTACCCTCCTGATTTTGATCCCTCAAAAAAATACCCTGCATTATTGTATTGCAAGGGAGGACCACAGGGTGCGCTCGGACAGGGGTGGTCGTACCGCTGGAATTACCAGATGATGGCAGCAAACGGATATATAGTGGTTGCCCCCAACAGGCGGGGTAATTCAGGATTCGGTTCTGAATGGAGAGAGCAGATATCAGGTGACTATGGTGGTAAGAATATGCAGGATTACCTTGACGCCATTGATTATATGGCTGCTGAACCTTTTATTGATGAAGAAAGGCTTGGAGCTGTGGGAGCAAGTTACGGAGGATATTCAGTCTTTTACCTGGCTGGCATTCACGAAGGCAGGTTCAAAGCTCTGATATCGCACTGTGGTATGTTTAATATTGAAAGCTGGTATGGTTCAACCGAAGAACTATGGTTCCCGAACAAGGATATCGGTGGACCATACTGGGAAGACCCAAAACCTGTTGGATATAAATACTCACCCCATCTCTACGTGGATGAATGGACAGCCCCTATATTAATCATTGTTGGTGAACACGATTACAGGATACCGTATACACAGAGCCTGGAAGCATTCACTGCTGCACAGCTCAACGGTGTACCCAGCAAACTGCTTTTCTTCCACAATGAAACACATTTTGTTACCAGCCCGCAGAATGCAGTGATATGGCAGAGAGAGTTTTTTAGTTGGTTAGATTCCTACTTAAAATAGTATACGATACTGGACTTTGGAAAGTTATGAATGAAGATTTAAGATTAACGATTTTAGATTTAAGAAGGGAAAAATCTATATTCTGAAATCGTTAATCTTAAATCTTCATTCTTTATTCTGACTTACCTTTTAGTAGTTCAATAGCAATATTAATTTTATTCTTATTGTCAAGTTCCCCATCAATCCAGTGTATAGTTATTCCCCGTCGTTCCATTCCCCTGAACCATGTCATCTGCCTTTTGGCAAACTGGTGAATGGCAGTTTCAAGTCTTTGTTTCATTTCATTAAAACTGGTCTGTCCCTGGAGGTAATGGGTAATAAACTTGTATTCCAGTCCATAATAAACCAGGTCATCAGCAGAAACACCGCTATCAAGCAGCCTCTTAACCTCTTCAACCATACCTGATTGCAGGCGTGATTCCAGACGCATGCTAATCCTTCTTCTCCTGGTGATCCTGTCGGACATAATACCCAGTACCAGTGGGCTTATTTGCGGAAATTCTTCTTTACCATCATCATTATGAAGATAGTATTCCTCAATCTCTATGGCCCTTATGGCTCTTTTACGGGTATCAATATCTGTTTTATTGTGCAGGATTTTATAAGACGACAGTATTTGAGCCAGCTCAGCAAGTGATTTATCAGCAAGCCTTTCCCTGAGTTCTATATTTACAGGCACCTTAATCAGCTTATACCCGCTCACTATACTATCGAGGTACATACCTGAGCCACCACATACTACCGGAAGGACATCCCTCTCTTTAAGTTCCCGGTACACCCTGAAAAAATCACGCTGATATTCATACACATTATACTTGTATCCCGGGTCAACAATATCAACCAGGTGGAAAGGGATCTTTTTATCCCCCACAATATAGTCATCATAGTCCTTCCCTGTTCCAATATTCATTCCTCGGTATACCTGTCTCGAGTCGGCGCTGATTATTTCACCGCCTGTAGCTGAAGCCAACAAGGCAGCAAAGCTGGTTTTACCCGAAGCAGTAGGCCCGGTTACCACGATAATATCATAATTGCACCCTTCCATACCTGATTAGTTTCCTTAAAATTAGTTATTTTTGCTGCTTTGTAAAATACAAGCATATGATTGACCTTAGGATGCTCAGGGACAGGGCACGATATATTATTATACACCCGGTGAAAGCATGGGAAACAATTAGGAAGGAAAACAGGTCTGTCAGAAAAGTACAATCTTCTTTTCTCATTCCTGTTTTGGTCGTTATATCACTTTCTGCTTTTGCAGGCTCACTGATATATAATCCTACCGGTCTTTCAATATTATTCCCTGTAATAAGAGCCTTAAAACAATTTATATGTTTTTACCTGACTGTTCTCCTTGCATCATGGGTTCTGAATGAGCTTTCCGTGGCTTTTAGAACAAACAAAGACTACTCTTTAAATTTCAAACTGGTTACATATTCCCTTACCCCACTTTTCATAACTGTTCTCATAACCAGGTTCTTGCCTGATCTGACACTGATAAACATACTGTCCCTCTATGGTGCCTATATCCTGTATACCGGTTTGAAAACAATTGAAAATATTACAGGGCAAAGTTTATTAAGATACTTTATTGTAGCTTTGCTTACTATAATAATCTTTTATCTCACCATAAGCTGGATGAGCCGTTCCTTGCTGGAAGGCATGTATTTTGCATTAGCAGGCAGTATATGAAAAAGGAAAAGAAACATAATATTGTTATTAAGAATAAGAAGGCATCACACGATTATATCTTCATTGATACCTTTATTGCCGGGATACAGCTTACCGGTACTGAAATAAAATCTATAAGGTCAGGAAAAGCCAGCCTGGTTGATTCATATTGCAGGTTCAGGAATGGTGAACTGTATGTTACAGGAATGAATATCGCTGAATATTACTGGGGGAATATTAACAATCATGAACCCCGCCGGGAAAGGAAGCTGCTACTGCATAAGAAGGAATTAAAAAAGCTTGAAAGGAAAATCAAGGAAAGCGGGCTGACCATCATTATGACAAAGCTGTTCATAAATGACCGCGGTATAGCAAAAACTGAGATAGCACTTGCCAGGGGTAAAAAGGAATATGACCAAAGAGAAACACTGAAGCGAAAGGATGCTCAGAGGGAAATAGAAAGAAAGCTTAAGCTCTGATCATTCAGTCAGCGTTCTTGCCAGGTTAACTGATATCTGTTCATCACCCCTGTAAGCGACAATGAAGGCATCATTAACACCCTTACTTTTAAGTTCAGCAAGATAAACAAACGCTTCTGAATAAGTGGTAAAAGCCCCGCTCTGGTATTTATACATATTACCTGTCCTAAGTATGGTGACATCGTATTTCAACAGACAGTCTATCCTGTTTTCAAGCTCTGCTTTTGTTATATGCTCTGATGCAATAGCCACCTGCACCCTGAACTCGATTTTTTGTGACACTTTAACAGTTACCGTGTCTGATGGAATAATATTATTTTCATGAGTTTCTTCCTGGTAAAATTCCTCCAGGTTTTCTTCGACAGTGGCATTCTGGTCGAGACGAATTATTTTAGGACTGAATTCAACAGATTTGCGCTGTTTGCCCTCTATTACATAATCAAGTTGTCCTCCCAGCCTGAACGATCCTGTCAATGCCTCATCAGCCATTGCAATGTAACTTATTCTAATCACTTTATCTTCAGGCATTTTTACCCATACAAAATTTACCTGATTATTGTCCCAGTAGAAATCAGCTCCCGCGGTATTACCACTTCTCACCGAAAATCCCTGTGGCAGGTCCTGGTAAAACCTGGCAAAATCGTTCAACCCGGTATTTATTATTTCTATCCGTACCGGCACATAACTGCCGGGAGGCCACGAAGGCTGGGTAATAACATTTATGGATTTATCCTGTGAGGCAGCACCGGAGGAGAGAAAGGCCATCAGGGTAAAAAAAACAATGAATCTCATAAAATATAAATTAGAAGTTTGGACTTAACAGGAACTTTGTATAGAACGCATCAATTAGATTAACTGCTTCATCAGCAGTATCAACAATATTGAATAGCTCAAGGTCTTCCGGGGAGATATTGGATTCCTCCTCCATCATGGTTTTTTTTACCCAGTCGATCAATCCGCTCCAGTAATTTTTGCCAACCATTATAATAGGGAACCTGCCTATTTTTTTTGTCTGTATCAGTGTTATAGCCTCAAAGAGTTCATCAAATGTACCAAAGCCGCCAGGCAGTACAATAAATCCCTGGGCATATTTCATAAACATTACTTTCCTGACAAAAAAATGATCAAAGGTTATGAGTTTATCAGGATCGATAAATTCATTTGCTTTCTGTTCAAAAGGAAGGTCAATATTAATACCTACCGATTTGCCTTTGCCCCTGGAAGCTCCCTTATTGGCTGCCTCCATAATCCCTGGCCCTCCTCCCGTTATTATACCATAACCTTTATTTGTAAGTTTAAAAGCTATCTCCTCAGCCAGTATATAATATTTATTTTCAGGCTTTGTCCGGGCTGATCCAAATAGGGAGACACAGGGTCCTATCCTGGCCAGTTTTTCAAATCCTTCCACAAACTCAGAGATGATCTTAAAAACCCTCCACGAGTCCATTATATGGATCTCATTCCATGTTTTATTCTTGAAAGCATCTTTTACCAGATCGTGTGATTTTTTCATAATCCTTAAAAATAATAAATAAATACCTGCGCCAGCAATATTTTCTAAGCTCAACCTATAACTTCAGTTCCTCCCTCAAGTACTTTCCCGTATAACTATCCTTATGTTTTGCCAGTTCCTCCGGTGTACCTGCAAAAATAATATCACCACCTTTTCTTCCACCTTCCTTACCCATATCCACGATAAAATCGGCCATTTTTATCACATCCATATTATGCTCGATAACTATTATCGTATTACCCCTGTCTACCAGCCTGTTTAACACACACAGGAGTACTCTTACGTCCTCAAAGTGCAAACCTGTAGTTGGTTCATCCAGTATATAAAGTGTACGCCCCGTATCTTTCCTGGCCAATTCAGCCGCCAGCTTAACCCTCTGCGACTCCCCACCTGATAGTGTTGTGGATGGCTGACCCAGCCTTATATAACCCAGGCCAACATCCTGTAATGTTTTAAGCTTCTTGTATATAGATGGTATATTTTGAAATAACTTCACGGATGAATTAATTGTCATATCAAGCACATCGCTTATTGATTTTCCTTTATACTTGACCTCCAGTGTCTCCCTGTTATATCGTTTCCCATTACATTCGGTGCATAACACATGAACATCAGGAAGGAAATTCATCTCTATTGTTTTGAGGCCTGCCCCCTGGCAGCCTTCACAGCGCCCCCCTTTCACATTAAAAGAGAACCTGCTGGCTTTGAATCCCCTTATTTTTGCTTCGGTAGTCTGTGCAAAAAGTTTCCTTATATCTGTAAAGACACCTGTGTACGTTGCCGGGTTTGATCTTGGTGTTCTGCCTATGGGACTCTGGTCAACCTCTATTACTTTATCAATATTCTCAATCCCTTCAATCCTGTCATATGGCAATGAAGTTTTACCTGACCGATGAAGCTTTGCTGCCAGTGCAGGATGCAGGGTTTGGTTAATAAGCGATGACTTTCCACTGCCTGACACACCAGTAACGCATATAAATGTAGCAAGCGGGAAAGACAGGTCCACGTTTTTAAGATTATGTCCGGTGGCACCTGTTATCCTGAGCGTTTTCCCGTTTCCCGTTCTTCTCTTTCCTGGAATTTCAATCATCTTTTTCCCCGACAGGTAAAGTCCTGTAAGCGATTCTGTTTTACTAACCTCTTCAGGCGTTCCCTCAGCCACCAGTGACCCCCCGTTCCTTCCTGCCATGGGTCCCATATCAACTATATGATCTGCCGATAATACCATTTCACGGTCATGCTCCACAACAATTACGGAGTTACCACTGTCGCGCAGCTGTTTTAACGAACCTATAAGGCGCCGGTTATCCCTCTGGTGAAGGCCAATACTTGGTTCATCAAGTATATACAGAACATTTACCAGGCGTGAACCAATCTGTGTGGCAAGTCTTATCCTCTGGCTTTCACCACCTGAGAGTGTTCTTGCTCCCCTGTTAAGTGACAGGTAATCGAGTCCCACATCAAGCAGGAATCCAATCCGTGAATGTATTTCTTTCAGTATTTCCGAGGCTATCTTCTTCTGCCTCTCACTCAGTTTTGGTTCAAGTGTGTCAATAAACACTGCCAGCTCTTTAATGTCCATGAAAGACAGTTCACCCAGGTTTTTACCTCCCAACCTGTAATATAATGCCTCCTTCTTAAGCCTGGTGCCATTACATTCAGGGCAGGTTGTGTAATATATATAGTTATTTTTTGACCTGCTATTATCCCTGTTCCCATTGATCGCCTCCTGGTTCCCGATGTAATTAATCACACCTTCGAACGTAAGGAAATAATTCGACGTAAGACCCAGGGGGGTATTTGAAAGCTTGAGCACCTCATCCGATCCATGCAGGATGGTATTCATTGCTTCATCCGGTATGCTCTTTATCGGTGTATCGAGACTGAATCCATACTTATCGGCGATTGCTTCTAACTGCCAGAATATCCACATATTACGGTATTTACCGATTGGTTCAATACCGCCTTTCCTGATACTTAAGCTGTCATCCGGTATTATCTTTTTCACATCCACTTCACTCACCACCCCGAGGCCATTGCAGTGTGGGCATGCACCCTGTGGTGAATTAAATGAGAAGGTATGTGGTGCAGGTTCATTATAAGATATACCTGTTGTTGGACACATTAAGTACCGGCTGAAGTATGAAGGTTCTTTCTCATCTGCATCGAGAACCATCATAACACCATCTCCCTGGTCGAGTGAAAAAATTACTGAATCGCGCAGGCGGCGTTCATTCACCTTTAAGGGAATAAATTTATCTACAACTATTTCAATATAATGGGTCTTATACCTGTCTAGTTTCAATCCCGGTTCAAGTTCACGTATAACTCCATTTATCCTAACGTTCAGGAATCCTTTGCGCCTGAGTTGTTCAAAGAGTTCTTTATAATGTCCCTTCCGGCCTTTTACTACAGGTGCAAGGAAATACAGTTTCTTATCCTTATATTTTCCCTTTATCAGGTCAATTATTTGATCATCAGTATATCTAACCATCTTCTCACCCGTGACATATGAATAAGCATCAGCAGCCCTGGCATATAAGAGTCTCAGATAATCATATATTTCGGTAATTGTACCTACCGTAGACCTGGGATTTTTATTGGTTGATTTCTGTTCAATAGAGATAACAGGGCTCAGTCCCGTTATCTTATCTACGTCGGGTCTTTCCATGCCCCCGAGAAATTGTCGTGCATATGCTGAAAATGTCTCAAGATATCTACGCTGTCCCTCGGCATAAATAGTATCAAAGGCAAGCGAAGATTTTCCGCTTCCGCTCAGGCCTGTTATTACAACAAGCTTGTCCCTTGGTATCTTAACATCAATATTTTTGAGATTATGTACCCTTGCCCCTCTTACGTGTACCCTGTCTTCGTATATACTTTCTGTTCCTTTCACCATTATTCATATGCCTTTGTACGTGCACCATCCACAGGTATCTTTATTTCGTATGATTCACCAGACTTGTTATTCAGATATGGTTGCCTCAACCACGGATTGAATGCCTTGAGGATCTTATAATTTGTTCCATACACGGCCGCGAATTCAGCAAAGCTGTTGACTGTTGTGTCAACAATTACAGTGATATATTCAAGGGGTGGATAAAGATGCTCATCAGGTATATCAAAACCATAATTCTCAGGATTGCTGAAGATAGTCTTAAATGTAAGTATCCTGAACAGATATCTTGATGTTTCTTCCGGCAGAAGAAGATCATAATAATTATCCTGTTCCTGTATATCTATCAGTTGGTCGACTCCATTCGGGCCTCTGTTGTATGATGCTGCAACCATGGTCCAGTTACCGTATTTATCATATGATTTCAGGAAATATTCACAGGCTGCCGCAGTTGATTTTTCAAGGTTGTAACGTTCATCTATCTCCTCGCTGATCTCCAGCCCATATTCTTTACCCGTAGAATTCATGAACTGCCAGAAACCTGTTGCACCAACCGGAGAAACGGTATTTGAGAGGTTGCTTTCGGCCACGGCCAGGTATTTAAAATCATCAGGTATCCCGTATTCCCTGAGAATGGGTTCAATTACAGGGAAATAACGATGCGACCTTTTGATCAGTAACAGTGTTGAAGAATGAAGATAAGCAGTTGTATTAAGTTCGCGATCAAGACTTTCACGCGTATCAAAATTTTCAAGTGGAACTCTTTCTCCAGCGAAATACAATGAATCAGGGAGCTCAAATGATATTACACGCTGTATATCCTGCGGTAGTGCCTGCCCTCTGATTTCCTGGTCAGCACCATAATCCTGCATCAATCCTATTATTATAAATACCAGGGCAAGCGCTCCTATTCCTGCAAGAGTTTCTACTATCCATTTACTTCCCATATCATTAATACTTTATAATCAAACAATTACTATATCCTGCCTGTTAAGAGTTTGTGGTTTAATTCAGGTATAGGACCACTATATTAACAGATGTGCAAAGTTAATGTTTTTGCATACACATCATCAATTAAGATATGATTTAGGATATGTTTTTCAGAATCTGAAATGCATTCCGGAGAAAATACCAAAAGTATAAGGATTGCCTGAACCAAGGTCACCCCCGGTATTAAGGTAATATCTTACCTGCGGTTCAAGGTTAAGTGATAACCTTTCGCTGAGTTCATATTCCATGCTCATACCAAGAGAGCTTGACAGCAGTAGATGATCAATTCCTTCTGTTGATCCTATCAGCACTTTTGATCCTGCCTTATTCATAGCCCAGGTCTGGTTTCCAACAAGGAAATTATAAGACATACCCCCAAGAATATTGAAATCCATTTTCCTGTCTATCAATTTATACCTGACAATTAGGGGTATTTCCAGGTATTCGAAATTTTGCCTCAGCTGGTCGCCAAATGGTATAAGATTGGATTTTGTCGGATCGAAGTTATCAACCGAGTAATAACCGTCTATCCTGTTACCTGCCACATCGGCCAGGTAGATATCAGTGTTTGTTGAATTAATAGTCCCTGAACTAGTTGTGACACCGAATATTGTTCCACTTTTTGAGCTGGCAAAAGGGTCAAATCCCGAATATGATGTCACACCCTTAACTTCGCGCCCCAGTGACGAGTAATAAAGACCTGTCTGGATGCTAAGCCTGCCTGTCATCCTGTAGCTAAGACTGAATCCCCCGGTATATGATAATACGCCATTCTCATTATCGTTTACCTGGCTTAAAGCCTGGTTTGCAGTTTTGAGACTTGTTGAGAGATAGGTAGGTGAAACCATGGCTCCCAGTTCCCACCTTTTATTTCTCTTTACCTCAATGGCAGGTTCAACCGGTAATATTTCCGAAACAAACACTACCTCGGGTCCACTTCTGGCTGGAACTTCAGCAGGTGCATCACTATATCTCAGTACATTATTATTTCTCAGTACATTGTTATTAAGCTTTTCGTTTGAAAGGTTAACCTTCTGACGGTTTATGATCTGGGCAGGCATCATATTAATATCAGAACCAGGTAATGAACTTTCAGCACTTGCCGGTGTAACAGCTGGGCTTTCAACCACCGGCTCTGTTTTTGGTGCATCAACGGCAATATCGATATAAGTAGGATCAAAAAGAGTGGAAAGGTTATTTCCTGCAAAAGCCAGTGCCTCTTCCTGTCCTGCATTCAGCACTGTACTGGCATAAAAGTATGCCATTAAACCCAGAGAGGTAAGCAGAGCTATACCTGCAGCTATTCTGAAGAATAAACCTTTATTGTTCCTTTTCCTGAGAACGGGCTCAATATTTTCCCATACAGATGCTGGTGGGAGTACCTCTATATTGCTGAGTCCATCCCTGAATAATACATCAATATGTGAATCTCTCTTAACCATTCATCCTTTTCTTTATTCCCAGATATATTTCAACCTTCTTCTGAAGAATGCCCCTGGCTCTGGAAAGGTTTGACTTTGACGTACCCTCAGAAATATTCAGCATCCCTGCAATTTCTTTATGGGAATATCCTTCAAGTGCATACAGGTTGAACACCATTCTGTATTTAGGCGGCAATGCCATAATAAAATTGAGCAGGTCTTCAGATTCCATTCCTGAAATATCAGTTGCTTCAAGTTCAGGTAATGTATCATTACCATAGCCCACCTCATCCACCTTGTTAAGATAATATCTGTTACGGTGTTTTTCCAGAGCCGTATTAACTACAATACGTCTCATCCAGCCTTCAAAAGAACCCTCTCCGCTGAAAGTATGCAGGCTGGTAAAGATCTTTATGAAGCTTTCCTGCAGTACATCTCTTGCTTCATCGTGCGAACCTGAATACTGAAGGCTAACTCCGTAAAACTTTGCAGAGTACCTTCGGTAAAGCAGTTCCTGGTCACGTTTATTACCTGCCAGACAGCCTCTGAGTATTTTCCGTAGTTCCGGCAATTTATTTCCTTTTAGAATATAAATATAGAAATAAATTATCAGATCCGGAAAATGTACCTGCTACACTTCCACCAAATAAATAGATGAATATTGGTGTAATTAGGTTGCGTTACCCTGTCATGGTTTGATCAGTTTGATCAGTTTGAACGGTTTGAACTCAAACATTCAAACGCTCAAACATTCAAACTTTTTAATTTTACCTTTTGGCTTTACAGGTGTATCACCTCATCATAAGCTGCTGCCGCAGCCTCCATGATTGCTTCCGACATTGTTGGATGGGGATGAACTGATTTAATTATTTCATGCGCAGTGGTCTCCAGTTTCCTTGCCACTATTATTTCGGATATCATTTCAGTAACACCGGTGCCTATCATGTGAGCACCCAGCATTTCACCGTATTTTGCATCGAAAATGAGTTTAACGAATCCGTCTTTAGCACCCTCAGCAGAGGCTTTACCACTTGCAGTAAAAGGGAATTTACCTACTTTTATATCATAACCTTTTTCCTTTGCTGTTTCTTCGGTATATCCGCATGATGCCACTTCGGGTGATGTATAAGTACATGCAGGGATATTATTATAATCAAGTGCTTCAACTTCCAGTCCGGCAATCTTTTCAACGCATATAATACCTTCTGCTGATGCCACATGTGCAAGTGCCGGACCATGGACAATATCGCCAATAGCATAAACGCCGCCGACATTTGTTTTATAGTATTCATCCACGAGTATTTTCCCCTTTTCTGTTTTAACACCCGCCTCTTCAAGCCCGATCCCCTCAATATTGGCCGTTATACCTACTGCCGAAAGCACTATGTCAGCTTCAATCTCTTCCATTCCCTTCTTTGTTTTAATGCTGGCCACGCATTTTTCACCGCCTGTGTCAACTGTTTCCACGCTTGAGCCGGTAAGTACCTTCATGCCTGCCTTCTTGAAGGAACGTTCAAGTTGCCTCGATACATCCTTGTCCTCGTTTGGTACCACGGCTGGAAGGAACTCCACAAGAGACACTTTTGTTCCTATTGAATTATAAAAATGTGCAAACTCACTGCCTATTGCGCCTGAGCCTATAACTAGCATTGATTCAGGTTGTTTCTTTAGTGTCATTGCTTCACGGTAACCAATTATCTTCTCCCCGTCTATTTTCACTCCAGGCAATTCCCGGGGCCGTGCTCCTGTTGCAAGGATAATATGGTCAGATTTTAGCTCCTTCTTTCCGCTTTCAGTAACAACTTCAATCACTCCCTTTGTTTTTAGCTTACCGAAGCCTTTGATAAGATCAATTTTGTTTTTCTTAAACAGGTAACTGATACCCTTGCTCATTCCATCAGCCACTGACCGGCTCCTTTCTACCATCTTCCCAAGATCAGCCTTTACTCCACCATCTATATTAACTCCATAATCAGCTGCATGCTTTACAAAATCATACACCTTTGCACTTTTAAGCAATGACTTTGTGGGGATACACCCCCAGTTCAGGCATACACCCCCCGGTTCTGCCTTTTCAATCACTGCCACATTCATTTTCAGCTGTGCAGCCCGTATCGCTGCCACATAACCTCCAGGCCCACTGCCTATTACAATTACGTCGTATTCCATGATTTTTATGTTACTCGTTTCTAGTTTCTTGTTACTCGTTACTGGTCTTTTAGACTATAGTGAGTCTCAACTTTTTCCTTTCCTTAGCCTTAGCCTTACTTTGTCCGCCGTAGATTGTCGGGGATTTCAAATCCCCGACATCGGAGGAGGAGCCTTAGCCTTTATTATTTCAGGTTTTGCCCTAAAATTAACCATCCTGCTGATTATCCACAGCAGCACCAGGGTAAAGATAATCGTTGCTCCCGTAGGGATATTGAGGTACCATGAGGCTACCAGACCGGAAAACATCCCAACGAAACCGGCTATTATCGAAATAATGATCATCTTACTGAAATTCTTTGTATATAACAATGCAATATTCGGTGGTATTGTCAGGAGTGAAAGTACAAGTACAATACCCGCGATACGTATATTCAATACTATAACCAGCGAGACCAGGACAATAAGAAGGTATTTGAACAGGTCGACCCTGGAAGAAAAAGTCCTGGCATAACCCTCATCAAAAGCAACATATAAGATAGAACGATAGTACCTTGCAAAGAAAAACAACAGGATTGCTGACAGAATAAGAAGTGCTGTTAAGTCAGCAGTATTAATTGTAAGGATGCTTCCGAACAGATAACTCATAAGGTCCGGTGTATAACCCGGGGTAAGATAAATAAAAATTATACCCACAGCCATGCCGAAGGCCCACAAAAAACCTATGGCAGAGTCTTCACTCACTTTCTGCCTGGATGCAAGGTACTGTATTCCCAGTGCTGAAGCAACTCCAAAGCAGGCAGCACCAAAAACCGGGCTTATACCAATAAAATATGCAATACCTATTCCACCAAAACTTGAATGGGTAATACCCCCTGAGAGAAAAACCATCTTTTTTGAAACTATATATGAACCGGCTATCCCCGCGGTTATACTTCCAAATATCACTGCCAGAAAACTCTTAAATAAAAAGTTATAGTCAAGGAAGGCTTCAAGCATAACTAATGGGTTTTTAAAACGGTGTGTGGAACATCCCCGTGGGCAATCAATTGTATAGGACAATCATAAGCTTTCAACTGCTCAGTAGTAATCCGGCCTGAATCGTGGAAATGCAATTTGCGGTTTACACAGGCAAAACTCTTGACAAAAGCTGATATTGTGCCGACATCATGTGATACCATCATTATGGTAACTGTTTTATTCAGCTCCTTCAATTTATCATAAAAGCCCTGTTCAAAGCTTGTATCAACAAAGCTGCCAGGTTCATCTAACAGCAGTAATTTGGGTGAACCTATCAGGGCCCTGCACAGGTAAACCCTTTGTAATTCACCCCCGGAGAGATTATTTAATGACTTGTTACGCAAATGGTAAATACCCAGTTCATTAAGTACATTATCTGCCTTTATTCTGTCTTCCCTGTTCATCCTTGCATTATGGCCTTTGATTATCATCAGCCCTGATAACACTACATCTCTAACTGAAACCGGAAAGTTATTATCACCTTCTGCCATCTGTGGAAGGTAGCCTATCTTATTGCGCCTTATTTTATCCGTGTTAAAGACTATTTCTCCCCCGGTTGGTTTAATTAAACCAAGTATTACTTTCAGAAGGGTTGTCTTTCCCCCTCCATTTGGTCCGATTACGCCAATAAAATCACCCTCCCGGATCTTCAGGTTAACTTCCGCAAGAACTGCATAACCGTTATAAGATGCACTTATCCCTTTCAGTTCTATTAATGTGGACATAGTAATTTAATTATATATTATTACCTGGCTATATTCTCAGCTATCTCTTTCAATGACCCGACCCATTCATTACTCAGGGGATCGATAACAACTGTTTCAGCTCCAATTTCCTTCCCTATCAGTCGTGCATTTTTCAAGTCAAATTCACGCTGAACAAATATTGTTTTCAAATTTTTCTCTCTCCCCTTATCGATGAGCTCTTTAAGCTCTGAGGGAGATGGTTCTTTCCCCTCTGTCTCAACGGCTATCTGTTCAAGTCCGTAATCACGGGCAAAATACGTCAGGGAAGGATGAAATATCATAAATGACTTTTTACCTGAATCACTTAATATTGATCTTATATATGAATCTGTGTCCAAAATTAGACTATCAAGCCTCATGTAATTTGAGTTATAGATTTCCTCCCGATCCGGATCATTCTTCACCAGGAAGTCTTTTATATCCCTGGCAATTATGCGTGCACACAATGGGGACACCCAGAAATGAGGATCAACGCCGGTGTAATGAGTGATATCATTATGCCTGTGGCTGTCAGATGCTATCAGGTTCTGTGAGTCGGCAAGTTTTAAAACTTTAACCTTTTCATTCAAACCAATCATCCTGTCAATCCATGCCATTTCGAAACCAAGATAACCATTTATTATCATCATGTCTGAATTACTTATTCCCTTTATTACTGCTGGTGGAGGCTCATAAGTTGCCGGGCTTGCTCCAGGCGGGACAATTACATTAATTGAATAACTGTCACCTGCGATTTCCGATGTAAAAAACCTGAAAGGCTCTATACTGACTGTTATTACTCTTTGACCATGGTCAACAGTCCGGCGGGTACATCCTGCAATAATCAAGATAAAAAGAACAAGGAAAAATATACGTTTCATCATTATTGCTTTAAATAGCAAATTTAATATATAACAATACAATCACCCAAGTGTTGTAAATGAATATTGGATAAATTACATTTGACAATTCAATTTTTCTGCCTCTATGATTAAAATGAGTACTGCCGGGGACATCCTGGCCTCTATTCTTGAAAGGGATACTGGTTGTTTATTGTTTCTGCATAATACAAAAGATGAGGAAACAGCCAGGCAGATAATGAATGAAGGTTTCCAGTTCGAGGAACAACTGACATACTCAACCGACCAGATAAATCCTAAAGACACTGTGGAAATAAATTATTTCCTGGTCGAAAGAAAGGAATATGGTAAATACACGGTTATTATTGAAATAGATAAAGCCCTGTATAAAAAATATAATTACCTGATTGAAAGATCAGATATTCATTTTGAAGAACTTATATCCCTTACCCTGCCGGTACTTAGCGATAACGACGAATATATTTACACCCTGGCACACTATTACGTAAAAGGATATCTGAATAATTTTACCGGCAAATTCACTGCAAATAAGAATTTTAATCCGGCATACGAACCGCCGGTCTACCTTGAGAACTATGAACGGCTCAAGAGCAGAGAAAAGGGATTGAGGTTCCCTGAACAAGGTTTGAATGTTTGAGTGTTTGAACGTTTGATATGCCAGACTTTATAAACTTTATAAACCTTATCAACCTGCCTTAGCCTAACTGTAAAGTGTTAATTTATCTTAAATCAACAATTAGCAGGCTTTACAAAAACCATCTTTAAAATATACTTATTAAATTGTGAGCCTAAATAAAAACACAAACCAGAGTACTATGAAAATAATCATCAAGTTCCTTTTGCTCTCCTTTATTGCGTTTTTTGCCACGGAAGCAATTATCTACAGCCAGGTAAAATATCACAGTACAGGGGAAATAAATTCTATTCTCAGTGGCTTAAACAAAAGCTATCCCCGGTTAACAATCCTAGAGACTATAGGCAAAACAGATTCCGGGAAAGATATCAATGTCCTGACAATAGGAACCGGTGACATAGGGACAAGACCGGCTATAGCCATTATTGGCGGTATTGACGGAAGATATGTTGCAAGCAGGGAGATTGCCCTTGGCTTTGCTGAAAGACTTCTGGAAAACTCCGGTAATGATGAGATAAATGAACTGATCGGAAAGGTAAGCTTTTATGTCATACCTGATGCAAGCCCCGATGCCAGTTCAGGCTTCTTATCTGATCCGCAATATGAAAAGCTGGTAAACGCAAACCCGACAGATAATGACCGGGATTTTAATACTGATGAAGATCCCTGTGAAGACCTTAACGGTGACGGACTGATAACCATGATAAGGATCAAAGACCCTACGGGTGACTATACCCTCGATCCAGACGATAACCGTCTGATGAAAAAAGCAGATGTTTCAAAAGGTGAATCAGGCAGCTGGTTAGTATATACTGAAGGCATAGATAATGATAAAGATGGCCTGTTTAATGAGGACAGCCCCGGTGGAGTGAATTTCAATAATAACTTCAGTTTTGAATACGAGGAATTCGGGGAGAATGCAGGTATAAATGCCGCATCAGAAAAAGAATCCAGGGCAGTGGCAGATTTCCTGTATGATCATTTTAATATTTTTGTGGTCTTTTCCTTCGGACCACAGGACAACCTCGGACAGGCATTTAAAGCCAGGGGACAGACCCCACAAGCACAACAGGCACAGCAGGCACCACAGGAAAGACGCAGGAGGTCACAGAAAATAACATCCATATTGCCTGAAGACGAGATGTACAATACTTTGCTGTCAGAAAAATACATGGAGCATACAGGATACAAAGGATCACCCGGATTCACACGTGAACCCGGCAACTTCATGGAATGGGCATATTACCATTATGGCAGGTATAGCTATTCAACACCCGGATGGTGGTTCCCGAAAGAAAAAGGATTATCAACCGAAGCTTCATTCCTTAAATATGCCTCCGAAAATATAAATAATGAGGTGTTTATCCCCTGGCAGGAGATCAGCCACCCTGACTTCCCCGGGAAAACGGTTGAAGCAGGTGGTATTAAACCTTTTGCCATGTATAACCCTCCTGAGGAAATGCTTGAGGAAGTAATTGACTCAAATTACCTTTTCCTGGTTGATGCAGCAAAACTGCACCCACAGGTTGAGCTGCTTGACCTTAAGACCGAAGAGCTCGATAAGAATCTGTACAGGGTCACAGTTACTCTCCATAATAAAGGATTGTTCTCAACGGCAAGCCAGCTTGGTGAACAGGTTAAGTGGATGAGGAAGATGAAGGTAGAACTAAAATCAGCTTCTGATTTCCAACTGCTTAGCGGAAAGAAAATTATTATTGCTGAAAGACTTAAGGGTGATGAGTCACGTGAATACAGCTGGCTGATAAGTGGTAAAGGAGATTTTATAATATCAGCAGGGGCTATTAATTGCGGAACGGACGAGATCATTTTCACTATCAGGTAATCAAACAGAAAAAAATAATCAGTCATGTATAAATTACAAAAATCAATAATAATTATATTGTCATTTCTGCTGACAATGTCAGCACAGGCTCAGAAAGATGAAAGGTTCTTCAAAGCTGCCGGAACTCCTGCAAATCCAAGGGTCAATGTAACCTGGAATAAGTATTATACCTATTCAGGAATAAAAGACCTGTGCGAAAAACTGGCAAAAGCATATCCCGACCTTGTAAAAATAGAATCTGCCGGTAAATCATACGAAGGACGTGACCTGATCACAATGATAATCACGAACCATAAAAACCAGGACCCTGATCATAAACCTGGCTATTATATCGACGGTAATATACATTCTAACGAGATCCAGGGCACCGAAATGGCATTATATGCAGCATGGTACCTGGCAGAGATGTATAACGAGAATGATTTCATCAGGGAACTGCTTGATGACAAGGTTTTTTATATTATTCCTACAATAAATCCCGACGCAAGGGAAAATTATATGCATGAACCCAATACTTCAAGTTCACCGCGCTCAGGTATGGCACCCAGGGATGACGATCGTGATGGCCTGGTTGATGAAGATGGATTCGATGATATAAATAATGACGGTGTAATATCCATGATGCGACGTAAAGATCCATTCGGGCAGTTTAAAGTTGATCCCTCCGATCCACGGCAGATGATAAGTGTGCAGGACGGAGAACCTGGCCAATATGAGATGCTGGGCTATGAAGGTATTGATAATGACGGTGATGGTGAAGTGAATGAAGACAGGCAGGGATCCTATGATCCAAACCGTGACTGGGGTTATAACTGGGAACCCGATTATGTGCAGCGGGGCGCCGATAAATACCCTTTCAGCTTCCCCGAGAATAAAGCAGTAAGGGACTTCGGTATTAAACACAGGAATATTGCAGGGGCACAAACATACCATAACTCAGGCGGTATGATATTAAGAGGCCCTTCTATTGAAAACGGTGGCTCAGAAATCTATTCCAGGGAAGATGAAAGAGTTATTAATGCAATTGGCGAGATGGGTGAGACAATAATACCGGGATACAGGTTCCTGACTATATGGAAAGATATGTATACTGTATATGGTGGCGAAGTTGACTGGTGGTACGGTTTCATGGGAACTTTTATTTATTCAAATGAATTATGGACAAGTCACCTGATGTTCCATAACGAAAGCAGGGACAGCTACAAGTTTGACAAACTGCTTCTCTTTGAAGATGCATTTATCCCATGGAAGGAATATGACCATCCTGTGTACGGTAAAGTTGAAATAGGTGGTTTTAATAAAAACTTTGGCCGGAATCATCCTGGCTTTTTACTGGAATCAGATGCTCACCGTAATACTGCTTTCTGCTTTTATCATGCATACCAGACACCAAAACTTGTGGTAAGGTATATTAAGGTTGAAGGCATTCAGGGGTTACTTAAACAGGTAACGGCAACCATTGCCAACCTGAGGATGATGCCAACCCATTCAGGTCAGAACCTGAAATATAAGATAGATCCACCCGACTATATTTACCTTGATGGAGGTGAAGTAGTGGCAGGCATGATAGTGCTTGATGAGGATAATAATGTATGCGAGGAACAGGTACGAAATCCACAACGGCTGGAAGTTGAGAACATCCCCGGCAACAGTGCGGTAAAGGTAAGATGGATAGTGAAGGGGGGCAATAAGTTCACCGT
>CAZNYS010000014.1:0-57062 GCA_964577305.1 uncultured Rikenellaceae bacterium | reverse complement strand
AGGTCTCATCTGCGGGAAACATCAGACTATGGTTAGATTATCTATTGGATAGGAGAGAGATGCAGGGGAGTTTAGAATTGGCTAGGGACAAAATTGATACTAATGGCTCTTTAAATAAGCAATTGGTTCTTGTTAACCTTGAATTCTTTTGCTGACATATTTCATAGTATCATGGTTCGGAGACGAAAATACTATATAAGTATATAAAGTTTACAAAGTTTGTGTTAATCAGAACCTTATTCCACCCTGGAATCCGAACCAGATCTGTGTTGTTGTATTATTAAAAGGTGATCTAAATTTCAGGAATGAGTATGGTGCAATTAATTCATGATCTGAAATGATTGAGTTTGTATCATCTCCACTTACACCTACATTGAATGTAGGACCAAGATGTAATGATGCCCTGCTATTAGTCTTCCAAGCAAATATGAATTTTGCAGTACTATAGAGGTTTACACGGTCAATATAGAGGAAACGGTTGATTTCAGGGTTGGCTACCCATAATTCCTGGTGCACTGTCCCTTCGATGTTCAGTAATAATCTGTCCGATAGATCTAATTCTGTTCCGAGACCGGCTCCATACATCCATCGGCTGCGGTCTCCAAATGGTTTTCCGAATGAATAAATTGTGTATAATTCTTTTACTCCCATCTTGTATGAGAGATTCAGGTACTGTATTTCACTTACTGATATCTCAAGCCTCCTGTATCCATTCTGCTTAACTATACTTATGAATCCGATAGGCGCTCCTTCAATAGAATCACAGATATTTATGAATCCGGCAATCTGAACACCTTTTACCTTCCCGGCAACATTGACAAAACCTGCAATTTGTGCTCCTTCCACTTCTGTAGCCACGTTAAAAAAACCAGATGCCTGGAAATCTGCCGATCCGGAAACTGAAACATTCCCAAAACCTGCAGCCTGTGCTGAGGTAGCTGTCTCACCGGCAATATTCATAAAACCTGCAGCCTGCACACCATTCAGTTTTCTCCCGGTAAAATTAATGAAACCTGCTGCCTGCACACCTCTGACATCTGAGCCTGCAACATTTATAAAACCTGCGGCCTGTACGCCTTCCATAAATGTACCATTGACATTATAAAAACCCGCTGCCTGAACGCCATTTACGTAGTCCCCGACTGTATTACCAAACCCGGCGACCTGAATACCTGTTACATTCTTGCGGTCTATATTAATAAAGCCTGCAGCTTCAAATGCTCCAACTCCTCCTGAAAGTCCTATGAAAGGATTGATGGAGAAGTCATTTATGCAATTGATATTATTAATTCCATTGGTACTCAGAGGGGGAAAGAGGAATGTAAACTGGAATGTCCTGTGCTCGTATTCAGTTTCTGCTTCCTGCCCAGCAACTGGTAGTACAGAAATAAGAAGTATTACCAGTGAAAAGAAAATCTCTTTGTAAGTATATCTTTTATTCATAACATGTCTTTTAAGAACCCTAAATTGGCCCCGATATCAAAGACAAGAGAATTTTTACAGAGTTGCATTATAGGATAAAGAAAAATTCATTAAATAAATTGCTTGTACCTAAAGTGTGTGTAAATGTACAATTACATATATATCTTCCATATCAGGGATGATACTCATTATTTGAGATCATTGCATTCTGCAATTTATCTAATTATCTCAAATTAAGCAACTGTTTACCAGCTTATTATTCAACCTCATAATCAAGTGCGAGCCGACTGCGAAGGGCCGACCGTTAATAACCGAACGCAGTGAGCTCATGAGGCAAACTTAAGTGAGCAGAATAATTCGAACACCTAAAGGCCATGCATATTTTTACCCTTGGAATTCCCCTTTAAAATTTCTTTAGATTTTGGAACTTTCTTTATTGAAAAATTAATACCCGTAAACAATATTGTTCGGAGAATATTACCTATAAACGAATCCTTATGAAATTTTTTTTTGCTGTATGTATATTGATATACCTAAGTTCCTTTCAAACCACCAATGCACAGGATACCGGTGATTCTTTACGATCAAATGTAAAACTGCGTGTTTATCTTGAAGGAGAGATCAAGGATTTCGATTACCAGAGGAGGAATATACAGTATGTTGATTTTGTAAATGACCCTAAGCTTGCAGATATTCAGGTCATTGCGACAAGAGTAATGCTGGGTAACGGAGGTCGAAGGTACTTCCTGAATTTCTATAGCGGTTCAGATAGAGAAAGAATTGACTTCCAGCACTCTTTCATCAGAGATCTTAATGACACTGATGATACCCAGCGCATCAGGTTCAGAAAAGCACTTGAAATCGGATTGCTCCATTATTTAAATGAATCGGAATTCCTTGAGCAGATTGAAATAGGTTATACTGGTATTGAGGGGAATGCATCTGAACCTAAAGTTACTGTCAGGGATCCATGGAATCACTGGGTCTTCAGGCTTACAGGGACCGGAGGATGGGATCTGGAAGAGAGCAAATCCAGTGTGAGTTATTCAGGGACAATACAGGCTGACAGGATTACTGATAAATGGCTGATCAGGAACTCTTTTTCTCATCAAAACTCAACCAGAATCTATGAGCAGAGTGATGGGGAAACCTATAAATCCATTAATATTGTTGATGAGGCCCTGCTTAGGGCAATTTACGCAATCACTGATCATTGGTCGACAGGTCTTTTCCTGAATGCAAATCGCAGCACCTATCTAAATATGGATTTTAATATAGATTTAAAGCCGGCAATTGAATACAATTTTTTTAACTGGAAGGATGCTGATCAGAAAACATTTACGATTGCATATCATATCGGTCCTGCCTACTATAATTATATGGATACAACATTTTTAGGCAAAATGCAGGAATCTCTCTGGGAGCATAATCTGGTTGTTCAGCTTGAAATGGTTCAACCATGGGGCGAGGTTGATGTCCAGTGTGGTTATGAAGGCTACCTCTCAGCTCTGGAAAACTATAACCTCAATGCAGAAGCAGATATTTCATTAAGGATATCCAGAGGTTTATCCCTATTTCTTGAGGTATCAGCTGAGAGTATACATAGCCAGCTCTATTTACCTAAAGATGAGGTGTCTCTTGAAGAATTACTTCTTAATTCCAGGAAACTTCCGACAACTTTTCAATTTGGAGGTGAAATAGGATTCAGGTTCTATTTTGGATCAATATATAATAATGTTGTAAATGAAAGACTTTAATCAATAGGTATATATTCACAATAGTAATAATTTTATAGGAGGTGTTTATGAAAATTCAAGTTCTATTAACTGTACTTTTCTTTCTATCCTTACTCGCCATCTGCGCAATTCCATTAAGCGAAAGGGATAAACTTATGAGACACGTGTCCGCCTTTACAAGGTTGAAAATGGTATATGTACCACTTTCACTTAGCTGATGCAGATGGTCAAAATAGATAGGGCAAATGTTATTTATCCGGTTACTATTGATAATGAAATAAAAAGCCACCCATCATAAAAGACAGGTGGCATTCAGAACCCCTTTTCAGTGGGTTTTTATAATATTATGGTCGAGAGAAACTATTTCAAAAGGGCGACGCGAAATTCATCACCCTTCGACTCTTCGGTCCTTCACTACGTTCAGGCCCTCAGACTCAGGGACCCTGGGTTAATCTACCAGTTCGGGTAACCTGCCAGTAGAAAGAAGTATTCGTTTCTGCAAAATTTGAGCCTGCTTAATAAGCACACCAATTCCGACCATTTATCGATAAACATTGACATTTTCAATATTTGCGATAATAACATTTTACTACCACCGGCCAAAGGTCCCCAAACTAAAAGGTGAAATGCGAGAGATGAGATAAAGCATTAAACTATTATCAATATACGTAGATGTTACACAAATTAATGTAGTGGCCAAAGGTCCCTGCCTGCACGACGAAGCTCGAAGAGCATAGTTGGGAGTAAGCCCCTTGCCCTGAGCTTGTCGAAGGGGAAGGGCGCATCGAAGGGTGATGCTGTAGGCAGACGGATAACAATTATTTAAAATTACTGCAACTCGCCATTACCTTGTTGTGATGGGAATACTCCTTTAACGCACAGGTGTGACTGTGGCCCTGACGCTCCCTTTGGTCGGTCAGGGTTCAGGGTTTATTGATCAGATTAAGGATTTTTTCTAGTACTGATGAAAAGCCTGTGATACAAATTCAAGTACCACGGGCAGTGATTCCCTCCAATATGTCCAGGTATGTCCGCCGTCACGCATCCTGTACTCATGCGGTATTTCCTTTTTGCGCATGGCAATATGCACCAGGCTGTTGCCTTCATACAGGAAATCATCATCTCCGCAATCAATAAACCACCGTATGGATTTTATTTTTTCAGCCGGAACTTTCTCCAGCAATGAAAGAGCATTGTGGTTTTCGAAATATTCCCGCAGTATTTCATCCCTATGGCCCTTAGTTTCCCTGGTATATCTTTCCTTAAAAGCCTCAAACGAGAGGGGCCCGATATATGCACTCAGGGGACAGGCCGAGGAAAACATTTCGGGATGGTGCAGGGCATACATGAATGATCCTCCTCCTCCCATTGAAAGGCCTGCGACAGCCCTGTAACGCTTTTCGCCTTTGATGCGATATGTCGACTCGACACAAGGTATCAGCTCTTCGAAAATGAAGTCTTCATATCTCCATTCATTATCAATATCGTTAAAATAACCACGCACGCCTGTGTTGGCATCAGGCATAATTATTATCATCGGTGTGGCCTTCCCTTCTGCAATGGCTTTATCTGCAATATGCAACACTTCACCAAATTGGATCCATCCGGTCTGATCATCACCGGCACCATGCAGAAGATAAAGAACAGGATAGCTCCTTTCGGATACTTCATAATCGGGTGGCAGGTAAACAGCGTATTTACGATCCCCCTCCAGTATTTCACTTTTAAATGAAAGGTTATTATAAACTTTTCCGGTTTGAGCGGAAGTAAATATTGAAATAATACTACAGATAATAGTCAGATACAAATATTTCATCTCGTTCTGGTTTTAATTAATGGCTTATGTCAGTAAAATTAAAAATATTAAAGTAATAATAGGCCCTTATGGCTTAAATAAGTAAAAGGGATTATTCCACTGTGGCCCTGACGCTCCCTTTGGTCGGTCAGGGTCTTCGCTCCGGTCGACTATTGTTATTTACCCCCCGACGAACTTCGTTGTCGGGGCAGGACCTCCGGCGGTTCTTGGAATTATTGGTTATCTTAAATGCAATGTATTGTCTGCCCATTTAATGCGTATACCAGCGATAAGCGTTGTGATTCCTATGAGCATTGCTGCAATTATTGCCGCTCTTAGAGGTTCAGATGTCATCAGGGAAATAGTCCGGAGAATCATGTAATCCTGCAGGCTATCTGAAAGCATGCTGATATTTAACAGCACCGACACTATTATTAACAGAATACCAATAATAATAAAAATGGTGCCGGACTTACAGCTATCATTTTTCTCTCCGGAATTGATCTTTGCTCTTGTTCTTATCCAAAGAATTGCCAATACAGTTATACATATAATGAGAACAATCATTAAAAAGATCCAAGCATAAATACTGAAATAAACATGATTGATTTTTAAAATTCTATATTCCTTGTATGGCAGTGTATGTGCATTTTCAGTTGCAGTGCCCCTAATTATGCTGGACCACATTAGTAAACTTAATTTAACGTTTTATAAAAACAAAATCCCCGCCTTCATCGCCTACATTCTGAATAACTCCAAACTGGGGAACCGTTGGACTGTTATTCATGACTGCCGTTTTGAAGCTGCTGAATAACAGCTCGGAAGTCAGGAAATCTTCCTCATTATCTTCAAGCCGTTTAATAAGATATTTTATAAAAACACTTTCATCAGGCACTTCCTCCTGATTCCCGCTTGTCATTGCCTTCCTGCTTGGCAGTTCATACAGTTTTTCAATGCCCTGTGGCGCTTCATCAAAAGCTGCCCTTGTTTTAAAAATTGCCCCGCTGAAGCAGGCGTCGGCAATAAGAAGAGTATGTTTGGTTTGAATACTCCCTATAAAGTCCCTGAGGGTGCTGTTCCTGAACCAGTTAACAGTGCTGCCCCTTGAAGCATCAGCCGGGAACCAGTAACCGACATTTCCCTGGTTGTCCCAGTAGCCATGACCCGCAAAAAAAATAAGAAGGTTATCATCGGATGTCAGTTCACGTGAAAGTTCATCCAGTTTGATAATTATTTCGCTCTGTGTAGGATTGTTAAGGAGATAGATATTATCCTGATCAAAGGTGTATTTTGTCGAAAGCACATTATATAGATGTTCGGCATCTTTAATGGGATTGTCGAGATCAGCTATCTCATCACTCTGATAATCATTAACACCAATCAGCAGGGCATAATATTTACTCCTGTATATATCAGGTACCCCGGGTGCCTCAGCAGAAGCATTATCTGCTGAACAGTTGATTACCATATTCATCTCAGTCATCTTTCCCATCTTATTGACAGTAACGAGATTAACGGGATTTGCACCTTTTACCAGGTTCATCTTGAATTCAAAAATCCCGGCTTCCGAAAGGGTTATCCAGTTCTTATTGATCATGATTGCACCAGTGCTTTCAGGATCATTTACACGTCCAATGAGGAAAATACTGCTTTTATCATGGTTTATTATTCCCTCCTGGTGTATGGGTGATAATATTTCAATTACTGAATTTTCAGGAACGGATGGTCTGGCAACAGGTATTTCAACATCTTCCTGTACTTCATCCGTTTCTTTCTGTGCAATAACCTTAACTGTTGTATCAGGTGGTTGACCGGCCAGTTTTTTTTCAGCAAGGCTTATCGGGAACGAATCATCAATGCCTGAAACAGCCCATGTTTCAAGTTTTTCAGAAAGCAGGCTGGAGGAGATAAAATCTGCCTTAACCGGGTTAAAATCTACGGAAAGAATAATCTGATGCTGTCTTTCGGATTGTAACAGCATTTTACCTGAAGCAACATCCCAGAGCATAATTCGCCTGTCGTGGCCTCCACTTAAAAGATATTTACCATCAGGACTGAAATCTATTGTCTGAACCCAATCTCTGTGCCCTTTCAATGTATTAATTAAACTTAAATCGGAAGTTTTACTTATAATAATCAGATCATCATCTCCACAACTGGCAATCATGTTTCCATCGGGGCTGAATTCCACATCCCGGATCCAGCCGGAATGAACCTGTCTGGATCTGAGAATACTACCACTGGCAACATTCCAGATAATTATAGTTTTATCGGCACCTGCGGAAACAAGAAGTGAACCATCAGGGCTGAAGCAGACAGCATTAACTTCATTTTTATGGCCTTTCAATTCATAGATGAGGTTCTTATTCTTAATATCCCAGATCCTGATTGTCCTGTCAGCACTTCCTGAAGCAAGGAGTCTGCCATCGGGATTCATTGAAAGAGATTTCACAGCAGCCCTGTGACCGGTAAGTGTAGCTGAAATATTTGAAGTTAACGGATCCCAGATTGTTATTTCATTATCTTCTCCTCCTGATACCAGCACGCTATTTTCTTCATCGAAAACAACGTCATTCGGGCGTTTTTTTAATCCGGCCAGTGTTTTAAATATGATCCCGGTCTCAGCATTCCATATTAATATATTATTATCAGAACCGGAAGTTACTATGTATTTCCCAGTGGTATTATAATTAGCATTAAATATCTGGTGACTGGTTTCACTATATGTCCGTTTTATATTAAAATTGTACTGCGCATTCAGTGAAAACTGCAGTAATACTCCTACAGAAACAAGTAAAAATTTCAAACGCATTTTTATAAGGTTTTTGACTTCAAAAAGTTAAATCGTATTCCGGCCTGTAAGAATACAGCATTAAAATGCTCAGTAAGAAGGGGATCTTCGAAATTTTCTTCTTTTAACAGGATCAAAGAATAACCTGAGGTAATGATAAAACTGTATCTGTCTCCGGGGCTGTATTCAATACCTACGCCGGGAATAAATCCGATACCGTTATTGTATTCCAGGAACGGGCTATATGGTTCTGTGTCATCAGGAGAGAGTAAGCCAAGCATTTTCGAATCATACCACCAGTTATCTGCATAGTATGCTTTGGTATGATTAAAATTTATCCCGGCAAAAATATAAGGATTCCATTTTTTACCGGGTGAGATATACATCTTGGTTATTATTCCAGCGCTGACGTTAAAAAATTTAAGCTCATTATATCCATCTTCAAGAACGGCTTCTGTTACAGGATCCTGTAATTCGTAGAAGAGCCAGTCGTTATCATCATCATCCACATACTTCCAGCTCCAGGAATACATAATCCCGGAATAGATCATTGCTGAAAACCGTCGATTGATATTATATTGAAGGCCGGCATCAACTTTTATCCCGGGTCTGTAATGAGGCATTTGCAGTGGAGTATATTCATCTTCCCCTGTTGCATAGCCGAAAGTTTTAAAACCTCCGAAAGAAAGATTAACACTCATTTTATGTTCGAACTGTGAATAGCCGCAAACAGTAATAAGCATTAATGGTAAAATGATAATGAACTTTTTCATTGTCTTCAGGATTATTTCAACTTTTTTTATCAGGCTTCCTGCCTGGCTCCAAAATCAGAATAAAAAGATAATCAAAATATTGGAAACTTAACAAATCTCTCCTGCGGTTAAAGAATAACTTCACAAGTGAAAGATTTTAGAAGTGCCACACCAGGCGCCTTTGTTTTTAATATTGTTCAGCATAAACGGGTTTTATTTTTTAATTTCTTAACTTATATACAGATGAATTTGGAAGGCTCATTAAAAATTGACTTTAAAGAAAGATTTTCATAAATTGCTTCGGGAAAATTTTCATATTATCGTAAAAAGTAAACATTTATTTAAATTCAACTGGCCCTTATAAATATATTCGAGATATTCTAAAGTTAACATTATGTTTAATTTAAAAATTTGGAGGATTTAATCATGATTGGAATGAACTTCATCAGTTTTATCATTTTATTGGGGGTCAGTCTTGTGGTCTCAGTTATTATGCATTTTGTATTCAAGTATTATGTCAGGCCGGGTTGGAATTCATTTGTCTCTAAAGTAATTTTTGGATGGATTGGTGCCTGGCTGGGTTCTCCTGTTTTCGGTCACTGGTTTGGGTCAGTGAAATATGAAGACGTTTATATTATTCCTGCCATTCTCGGCTCAATAGCCATTTTAATTTTTACTACAGATATTGTCAAATCGGTAAAAGCCGCTTCATAGAGAAGAGAATCTCCAGGATTTAGAAAGGCTGTCTTACAAGCAGGCACTATCCTGGAGTATTGAATAATTATTTTTCACCACGGAGTATCATAGAGTAAAAAAGTGGTGTTCACGGTGATATTAGTTTCTCGCCCTGTGAGAGACAATGATGTTCTGTTGTCTTATGTGGTTCAAATATATTTTTTATAGGTCCTATAAAGTTTTAGTTTGAGACAGCCCTACAATATTGTCACTTCTCATCATTGCCTTCGGTGAGCTCGCTCCGTATTAGCATCTCTGGTTTCTAAGTAGTATCTTGCCTATCAAACTGGAATTCGTATTTTGTAAAACAAAAGCAAGAAGATTGAAACGGGTATTGGTGTTATTTCTGGTAATTGTGTTACCAATTGCAGCATATGCACAGGAAGATGAAAAAGCATTAATTGAGAAATATTGTAATTTATTGGCTGATGATCTTATTGAAAGGACAGATGGTTATTTTCAAAATGATACATTGATAACTTTGGAAGGAGGTGGTATTGCTAAAAGTATTTTAATAGGATTACCTGCTTCCTATAATTTTGATTTAGTGAGAATGGATGTTCGTCTGATGACGCAAAGTTATTTGGATGTTAACATTGCTACTCTTTGGCAGCCAGGATATGACAGTATTTACCAGATAGGATTAGGATTACCGGATAACCTTGAAGGTATAATTTATTATAGTATGAAGGTCAAAACTCTGATAGTAACTATTGCACAAAAGACGGTAGAGAATTAGTTTAGTAGTTTAGTAGTTTAGATGTTTAGAGGTTTAGAGGTTGGGGTTTTTAATCAGATGATTTGGCAGTTGTTCCATTTCTTTCCTGATCTGGTCCCTGATTTCACGGAATATTCTTATAATTTTTTCTTCTGTTCCGGTTGCTTTTGCAGGATCCCGGAAACCAATATGCATGCGGTGCTTAACATTACCGGTAAAAACAGGGCAATTTTCTTTTGCATCGTCACATACAGTAATTAAGTAATCAAATGAATCCTGCAAGAAATTATCAACAGGTTTCGGGCTATGGCTGGAAATATCAATCCCGATCTCATTCATAACCATTATTGCCTTTGGATGTACTTTATCAGAAGGTTTAGTTCCTGCACTGAATACATCTAAAGACGGATTTAAGGATTTCAAAAATCCCTCTGCCATCTGGCTGCGGCAGCTGTTGCCTGTGCATAGGACAAGAATTTTCATGTATAATATAAATATCACCCTTTTTGATATAAAACAAAGTTAAGGGATAAAGGTTCCGTTATTATCACAGAGCTCAGAGCGCAGAGTACAGAGGTTAAGGATAAAGTAAGAATTTTCAAGTAACGGAATACACTTGAATAGATCCCAATTCAATCCCGAATCTATTGATTCGAGGATCCTCGAAAAGCAGAGCTTTTCGGGACAATTAAACAGTTCAACACCTCAACATATAAACCCCTAAACTCCTCAACTTAAAGAATAAATAATCACTAATAAATAATAAATCATAATTAAGTTTTCGTATTTTCCCTGATCAATTAAAATCCGCATTATGGAATCTTCAAAAATCAATCGCCGGAAATTTATAAAAAGAGCATCTTTAAGTACAATTGGCGCAGGCCTGGCATCGGCTTCAACATTTGCTGCCGATAGTCAGGGCACATGCCATGAACCTGCCTCTATAAAGGAATACCGCAAATTTGGTAAAACAGGCTTCAAGGTATCGGACTTCGGCAGCGGAGCTCCCACAAATGAAGCTGTTCTGAGAGCCTTGCTGGAAAGGGGTGTTAACCTGATAGATACGGGTGAAACATATATGAACGGAAACAGTGAAAGGATAATAGGGCGTGTTCTCCAGGATTTTGATCGCAGTAAGATATTTATCAACAGCAAACTGTATACTGAAAAGGAGTTTCCTTCAAAAAAAGAAGTTCTTGAGCGTTCATACCAGGCCATGGAAAGGCTTCAGACAGATTATATCGATTGCATACAGATTCATTCCGCAGAGAATTCGGCAATATTAAAGGATGAGGCTTTTCATTCAGCAATGGAGCAGTTAAAGAAAGAAGGCAGGGTGAGGCATGTGGGGGTATCATGTCATGGTAATAACTGGGCCTATAATACTGAGGAAAGCCTCGATACCATTTTAATGTCTGCAATAGAAGACGGACGGTTTGATGTTATACTTCTTGCATACAACTTTGTGAATGCCGATATAGCAGAAAAAATACTTGATGAATGTGATAAGCTGGGTATAGCAACAATGATAATGAAATCAAATCCTGTACATATTTTTAACATATTCGAAAGCCGGATGGAAAGGATGGCTGAAGAAGGTAAGGAAGCTGACGCTTTTCTACAGGCATATTATGATAAGTATAAAATAATGAACGAGCAGGCAAAGACTTTTTTTACCAGGTACGGGATAAGCGACGAGAATGAGTTGAAAAAAGCTGCTTCAAAATATGTTTTGTCAAACCCCCGGGCGCACACAACACTCTGGGACTTTCAGAATTTTGATGAAATCGAAAACATGCTACAGCTGTCAGGCCAGAAGCTTACCGCAAATGATAAATCAGTGCTTAGCGGATTTCACAAACATCTTGGTCATACGGTATGCCGAATAGGTTGCAATGATTGTGAGGCTGCATGTCCCCACCATTTTCCGGTGAATAAGATCCTCAGGTATAATTATTATTTCAGTGTGAAGAAGCAGGAAAAAAGGGCTATGACAAAATATGCCACACTTGGTCTGAACAAACCCTCGGAGTTATGCATCAACTGCGAAGGTTATTGCGAACAGGCCTGTAAATACGGAGTGTGGACACGCCCGTTGCTTGCGGCTGCCCATCATAACCTTGAGTTAATTGTTTGAAGATGGCAAATGAAAAGGGGGATTTGCCCCTTTCTGTGATGCTACATAAGCCCCCAGCCGGCATGCAAGCTCCAGGGTTTCATTCAGCGGTTTGTTTTCAATATAATTATGGATAAAACCAGCAAGAAAAGCATCACCTGCTCCCACTGTGTCAATTGTTTTAACCTTGAATCCGTTCTGGTAAAGTTTTTCACGGCCTGTTTGTAAAAAAGCTCCTTCTGAACCAAGGGTTACACACAGTACTTTGATGTCGTATTTTTGATAAACGAGATCTGCTGCCTGTTCCGGATTGTTTGAGTCCTGCCCACTCCATTTTAAAATCACGAATAGTTCCTCGTGGTTCATTTTTACGATGTCGGCTTTCATCAGAAGCAGTTCAGTCGTATCCTGGTCAATATATGGGGGCCGGAAATTTACATCGAAGATCTTAAGAGCCTCCTGTTCCAGCAGTGTTTTGAGTGTATCAAAGGAAGTTTTATTCCTGCTTGAAAGGCTTCCGTATACCAGCACATCGAAAACCGGTATATTATCAGGTTTCTGAATGTAGTCCCAGGCTGAGGGGAAAACAATATCGTACGTGGCATCGTTATCTGTTGACAGGTGCACATTTACAACCCCGGTAGGGTAATCATTCTTCCTGATGAGATTCGTAGAGATGCCATTTCCCTCCAGGTATTTTAAAAGTTCTTCTCCCAAAGTGTCGTGTCCGCAACTGCTTAAAAAGGAAACATTGGCACCGAGTTTCCTGAGGCCTATAGCCACATTCATGGGAGCCCCTCCCGGAACTGCCTCATCGGGAAATACATCCCATAACATTTCACCATAGCAGAGGATGTTGTTGGTCAATTTTGATGTTTTTTGTGGGGGCTGTCTTGAAAGTACACCACCTCCCCCCGAGTACTCGGGGTACTCCTCCTCTTTAGAGCTCTTTAGAGGAGGAGAAAGTTATAGTATTGATAATCAATAATTTCCCCTCCTTTTGAAAGGAGGGGTGTCCCGACCGTTAGGTCGAGGACGGGGTGGTTAGATGGCTTTTGAGACATCCCCTACGGTGGTTTCATAATTATTGTTAATAAATATAGTTATTCCATGGGAATTATCAGGCCATGAATGACAATCAATTCAACATTCCCTGTCTGCCGTCAGGCAGGCATTAATCCAATAATCCATTAATGCATCATTCCAAATATGTTGGATTTTTATACACCGAGTTGTACATCCAGGTGTATAGCGTAATATTTGTACGGGGCAACTTTTACATCCGTTGCTTTTCCCTTATAAGATGTGAAAAATCCTGCAGGGGGTGTATCTGAGGGTAAAACATCATATCCCTGTATTTTAACAGGTTCTTCCACATCCTGTAATTTCCATCCAGCTGTTAAATCGATTATAATAATGTTTAATTCAGGATCATAAGTAACAGTACCAATATCGATAAACTCACCTGCCCAGATAGTCTCTGTTGATGCTACCGGCACCGGAAGACCGGTTATTTCATCCAACATTTCATTAACTTCAAGATAATACCACCATTCATCACCAGCTCCGTCAAGACATCCCCCCCAGGCGGTTTCTTCCCGGCATGTTAAGGTACCAATATCTTCTTCCTCACAGGATACAGGAGAATATTTTGATGTATACCACCATGTTTCATCATCCTCTATATTATCTTCTACATCATGTTGATTATAAGAGAATGCGGTTTCTGCATCGTAAACTGAGAATCCATCTTCTTCTTCAATATGTGGATAGTCATTATCAATCATTGTGCTAACTAATTTGTTCCTTGCCTATTTTTTTATTTTATAGTGTCAGTTTTCCTCTGGAAATTCTCTTTCCATAATTATGCGTAATGCTGATACATAATGTAATGCTTTTGCATAACGGTTCTTTTCCAGCATCTTCAGATAACTATACTCATCAGGACAGTTCTCAACATCAAAATAGTCCTGGTACAGCTTATAATCTCTAATGGACTCTATGAAATTATCATAGTAAGCATGTTTATAACGAATGCCCTTTGCTGTGGTTGGCCTGTATTTTGCCATTTTCATTCCAAAAAGATTATTGTTCTTCAGGCAAATCTTCGATTTTAGCGCATCAGTTTCCAATATAATCTGGGCTTTTGCCACCCTCTGAAATTTTACCTGATAGTAGTCCAACCAGAAATCAATATTCTGCCAGGTGAATTTGTAGATTTCATCAAGGTTTTCGTAAATATGGGTTAATGAATCTTTTAAATGCCTGTTCTCATTAACTACCGTGCGATATGCTTCTTCTGAAGCTATATACTCTGACTCAAAATATCTGGATTCCCTGGTGGCTCTTACAGCCGACAAGGAGATTAAAGCAAATACAACTATAGCTGCACCTGCTAAAGCTCCATTACGAAAAGTCTTTCCTTTTGTCATGTTATTTGATTTAGTTAGACATGACTTTTTCACATTCATTTTACGCTTGAAATCCTGAAGTAAAATTAAGGTATTAGGGCACTATGTGCAAATCGCAAATGCCCTGCAGGTGGGATGTTTGGATGGGGGTTTAAGCTTATTGGTCTAAGTAATTCTGACGAAAATCAACATATTTATTCTGTTTACATGAATAATGGGTTTATTCATCAAAAAAGAAAGGATTTTGACCAGGCATCCGGCAGAATCCAGAGTGGTTTGGTAATTTCAGCTACTTTAAAGAGTAGAATATCAGCATAATACAAAATCCAGGAGGTCTAATTTATATATTTTTTGACGAAAAGGTTTATTTGATCAATGGTTACCAGAATTTGATAAGAATTCAGGGATTATTACAAATCATGCAGTTCAAGTTTAGCGTAAAGATTACCTGCGGACAGTTTAACAGCTTTATTAAGATTCTCAGCTGCAAGTTTCTTTTCGCCAAGACCTTTATAGCCGAGTCCAATGAGCAGGTACGCATTTGATAACCTTGCATTTTCAGCTTCCCGGGCACCGAACTTGGCAAAGAAATCCTCACCGGGGGATATGCCCCTGTTGATCTGTTCTTCCCCATCTGTAATCAAGGAGTTAAAGATTTCTGAAGCTTCTTCCATCTTTCCAAGCTTAAGATTGCCCAACCCCTCGAAGTACCTTATAAATCCACTGTTCTGTGATTCTGGTTCTGAACAGGAGGTAAAATAACCAAGTGATTCTGTTTGATTTCCCAGGGCCTCATAAGCCAGGCCGATATAATAATTAACCTGAATGTTCCTGTTCCCCAATCTGCTTCCACTCGCTTCTTCTTCCGGCACTCCGGCCTGCAGAAAAGTCTCAAGAGCTTTTTGATACTGCTTTTCTTTCATATATTCCAAACCAAGTACCAGGTAAGCATCAATTATTACATCCCTTATTCCCGAACTTCCCTCATGGAAAGTGAATTCTTGCCCTGATAGATATTCCACTGCTTTACCGGCTTCTCCTGCAAGGGTAAGCACAGCAATCTGGCGGGCAAAAGCATCTTCACGTTTGCTTACAACATGGTTATTGCCTTCAAATAACCTGAGCCTTTTGTCAATGGGTGTATTGCTCATCTCGTACAGTCGGTCAAGCTCCACATAATATATCGGCTCATTCCTGTTAAGCTCAATTGCTTTTTCATATGCATTTATTGCCTTATGTCCATCATCCTGGTGCTGGTAATATGCCCAGCCCAGGTTACGGTACGCAATGGCCAGGCCGGGATCATATTTCACCGCATTTTCCCAGGATGTGATTGCTTTCCCAGGTTGTTTTTCGTACAGAATGTTACCAAGGTAATAATATGCCTTTCCGTCTGAAGGATTGTATTCCAGGTCTGTTTCAAGGACTTTTATGGTTTCAAGACGGAACGGAAAACAATAATCAACCGGTTGCCCTGACCCGTCTTTAAAATATATCTCAGCTTCTGTGCTGTTCCCTTTTCTATCTTCTAAATAACCCAGGTAATAGCTTACTATCGGGTTCTTTCCTTTGAAACGTAGAAGAACATCCTCTGCCTCTTCGTACAATCCATCGTTGATATATCCTGTTGCAAGCCCGATGTAATTCTGGTCGAAGTCTCTCATTTTCTTGTTCAGAACAGTAAGTTCATTGTAGGATTGAAGCTGGTTACCCGAGGATTTTGCTATCAGGTATGATTCATTTGAAGCCCTGAAATCCAACGGATCGGTATTAAGAATTGATTCCAGTGTCTTTGAAGCACCTTCATAATCACCCATTCTTCTCTGGATTGCTGCTTTCAGGCATATTGCACTATTATTCCTGGTATTTATTGCCAGCGACTCATTAATCTCCTCAAGAGCTTTAATAAAATCACCCTTCATTACAGATATCCCTGCCAGTTCAAAATAAGCTGCTGAATGAAAGGCATAATCCCAGGTAGCCCGGTAGAGTGTATCGATTGCTTCATCATACAATTCCAGTGCTTTTAATGTTATTCCTTCAAGGTACAGGGCTTCACAATCTGATGGCCTGGTATAATCCTTAGTCAACCTGGTTATGGATTTACAGAAATATTTCCTGGCATTAGTGTAATCACCATTCTTAAGCAGAATATTGCCAACTGCTATATTCGCACGTATATTACCGGGATCACGTTTGAGGGCTTCATCATAATAATCCATTGGATTAATCCTGGGATTATAAAATTGTTCGATTCTCTTACCGGTTAAAAACACTTCTTCTACAGTTGCTATATCTTCTGGCAGAGGGGGGCTCTTAACTGTTTCAGGGAGTTCTTCAGTATATTCATTTTCAACCGGTTTATATGAGACAAGCACTTCGCCGGTTTCTGCATTCACCATTTCGGTGTAAAGATCAGTAATTTTGAGTGCCTCCACTGCTTCTATTAATTCAGCAAAAGCAACTTCCGGTGATATTCCCACTGTTTTTTCAAATATAACTTCATCATTATTTGTCAGGACAATTTTAGCACTGTCAATTTTCTGTGTTGAATAATATCCAAGGAATACATTATTGTCTTCCCTTTTTTCCAGATTTACAGCACCATTAAGATTTGCATTTTTGAACCCCCCGATATCCCTTACCGGGTACCAGTATTGCTCTGCAATTTTCAGTTCGTAAGGTTTGATCCAGCTGTAATCAGGCTGGTTATCGGAATAAGCACCGGTCATTAATTCAAGATAAGGTCCTGCATTTTCAGTCAGGATTGCCTCGGTAGCCTGTCCTCGTGCACCTGATCCCCATTCCCACAATTTGGCCCCTTTAACAATATTATGATCACCGATATGTATTGTTCCGCTATTTTTACCATGATCATATCCTCCCATGAAATCCTCCTTAAGGTCATGTGCAAAAAATGAAGCTGAACTCACTGAATTTTTCCACCAGCTTACATCCACACCATCTGTAAAATCCTGGCCCAGGTAAACTTCCCTGGAAACAGGCCAGTGTGTAAAGGCTGTTTTAGCATGATACGTAGCAAACTGTACACCCGGGGGGAATATTACCTGGTAATTCTCATTTGCATGTACTGCCACATTAGCCCAGTAAAGGAATGAATGTGTATAAGGAGTGGCATTATGGATTTTAACCTCAGCCCGGAAATAAGATTTTCCGGGGAATGCAGTAATTCCGATAGTCCATCTCATGCGGTGACGGAGGTCGGTTTCGCCGATCCAGATTGTTTTACTACCATCTTCGTTCTCAACCAGATCATAATTAACAGGTAAAAAGGTTGAAGCCCTGTGATGATGCAGTACATCCCATTCAATACCACCTGATACCCAGGCACCGGTCATTCCAATGTATGCCGGCCTGACAACATCGTTTTTGTAAATGAAATTATAACCATTAGTTTTATCAGTAGCATAATATATTTTACCACCGATTTCCGGGGTTATACTTAGCTTAATATACTCGTTTTCCAGTATTATGGCCTTCCACGCCTTATCCACCTTTTTTGTCGAGAAGACATCATTTAAAGCGTAAGGGTAAATATGCCTGGATGCGCCCTGGTATGATTCATTCTTAAAAAACATGGGATTTTTATCCGCAGGAGCCACCTGGTATGTGGGAATTACCCATTCCTTTTCAGAGATTGTCACCTGGGCTGCAATATTATTAACATTGAAGGTCAGAAATAATAATATCACTGCTTTAAACCAGTAAATTATACGTGTCTGGTTAACTATCATTTTGACTACAATTATATTTTGCGGGACGCTTTAGTATCCAATCACTTTAATCAGCCTTCCTGTCTGTACATTATCATTCAGTTCAAGGTTGTTGAGCAGGGCCAGCTCATCCATCTTATCCTGTTGTATACCATAATATTTGAAGGCATCGGCAAGTGTACCTGTGCGCTGGACTTTCTTAACCAGGATTTTGACAGGCTTCTTGTTTAACTTTTCAGGATCGGTTAACCTGGAAAAGTTAGACATGGTTGCCACAAAAGTGTCGCTGTACGTATTATAATCCGCCTCAGCAGTAACACCATGAAAAACATAAAAAGTGTTTTCGTAATCTATGAAACAGGACATTATCATGTTTGCTTGCTGCTGGCCCGTAGTCTGGTCCTGATATACCTGCTTGGACAACGTTACCAAGGCAGGCAGGTTATTGATGGTTGTATTATAACTTTCCTGAGGTTTTAGTTGCAGCTGTTCAAGTGATGAGCTTGCAGCTTCATTCAATGAAGATCCGGGGGCAAGGGTAAAAACAACCAGGGCCTTCCCGTCGGATGGGGCCATATTTACCTGGGTCGGCAGGTTTTCAAATTGCCAGCCGGCCGGGAATGAAAACCTGAATTTAAGTTCGGGGTGATAAAAGGTATTACCTTCAACATATCCCTGCCTGGGATCTTCGCCATATATAATACCATCAATCATTTGCAGGTAGTTGTCAGTATTTACCTTCCATGTCCCCAGTTTAAGGCTGTCCTGCCACATCTTTGTATCTTTTTTCACAGAGTTGTACCGGTCGACCGGGCTTGGATGCGTTGACAGAAAAGTGGGGACGCCACCCTGTTCCTCCGGCATGCTCATCTTTTCGAGAACCTGGAAGAATTCAGCCATCATGTTGGCATCGTAACCTATCTGTGATGAATATGCGACACCCAACTGGTCTGCCTGGCGTTCGTTATCACGACTGAATTTAAGAAACAGCAATTGCATTCCCTGCATGGCATACTGAGCATATGACGCGAACTCTTCCGAAGCAATCATGCCACCTATCAGGAGCAACTGGCCGACTGTCTGCTTACTCTGGGTGCTGACCGAATGCCGGGCATTTATATGACCCATTTCGTGGCCAAGTACTCCAGCCAGTTCGGCCTCGTTATTAAATTGTGCAAGTATACCCCTGGTTAGGTAAATATATCCACCCGGAACGGCAAATGCGTTTACTACGGGGGAATCAAGTATTTTTACATGATATTTCAGGTTGGGGCGATGAGATATTTTACCCATTTCATCAGCCGTGGCCTGAATAAATGAGAGTGCCCTGTCATCCTTATATTCACCAAAGGTAGCGATTACCTGGGGATCGTATTCTGAACCCATCTGTACCTCCTGTGCTTCAGACACAAGCATGAGTTGTCTTTGGCCTGTAACCGGATTGATGGCGCAGGATACTGCAGCACAAATAAAAACCAGTAAAAGTGCAATCTCTTTAATAAGGTTAAGAGGTTTCATTGGAGCGATTTTGATTAATTACTCAGGTCTGAACGGTTTAATCATTCGTTTATTCTAATATTGAAAAATGGAAATGAAACAATAATCAGAATAAAAGAAGTGCCCTACAGGTATAAAATTAAACATTTTACCTGAAAGAATTTAAAGATAAATGAGAGGATTCTTTAAACTGTTTATGTAGCAATCAATTATACTCCGGCTTGCCCACCTTACCCATGAACAGGATAGCCCCGGTGGAGTTTTCTTTTATCAGGTAAAGGAAAGTTTTGTCTGCCCGAAATACCATTGGTTGGGGTTCTGCAGATTCTCTCAGTTCCACGATAGTGGCAGCAGCAGCTTCGGTGCCTTCTTCCTGTACATCAATGAAAGTCTGGTGTATTACCCTTGAAATAAACAGGCCACTGCCCGGGGAGATCAGGCTGAAATCGGCACCGCCGGAGAATGCCACTCCCAGCCCCAGGTTGATTAGGGGATCGTTAAGCAGATCCTTAAATCCGTATTTGAATTTGGGCAGTTCGATCTGAACATTAGTCATTTCAGAATTACTGAACCACTCATTCCAGGCGGACACATCCATCTGCTCAATCAGGTCGTCGACTTCCATGTTCTGGTAGGGAAGCATAACTACCATACTGAAGGTGCTGTCACCGTAAGGCAGTTGCACGGCGGTAAAATCATCGTTGGAGGTATACCTGAAAGCACCGTTGACTTTCATAAAATCGGCCTGGTGATCATAGCCGTCTTCAGGATGAAAAGTCCCTGACTGAGTATCATCTATGTCAAACTGGTATTTCCAGGCTGCATTAAAATATATAGCATTAATGAGATACATCACGGCGTCACCAGGAATATAGTCAAGCATGTCTTTTATCTTACCATTAGTCTGCTCTTCAATCCAGCTATTGATAATGTCCACAGCCTGCGGATCGGTCCATTCAGGATGGAGACGACAGTTCCGGGGTTGCCAACTATCTCGTAAAGGGTTGGATAGAATGGGTAGCCAAGGCCCAGTAAGATGACATCACCCGTGGATGATCTTGATCCGGTCTGGCCTACAATAACCGTTCCCCCAACAGCCCCGTGTGTAAAAGCACCAAAAGTAAGCTGCTGGACTGTGACTGTAACCTGAATAGGTCGTGGTGGATCCTCCTGTGCAGATAACCCTGATGAAAAAATACAAAATAGAAACACCAGTAAGGGTGTGATAACAGATCTTACATATTTCTTTATTTTAAGGTGAATAATTCTCATCAGTTTCCTATAATTATTTTTCTTGAACCTGTCATGGCGCCAGATGTATAATTAACAATGTATATTCCACTTAAAGCGGGGGCATTGAACTCATAATAACCCGGCTGTCGGATAATCTGATTAAATACAATCTGCCCGGTAAGGTTGAAGACAGATAATATACCTTCACTTCCCTGGACCTGGTATATATTAGTTTTAAGTAGATTATTGGAAGTATAAATATCGAAGAGGTAATCGTCGGATGAAGGCTCATGTATGTCAGTGGCTACATTCATGATCTCAAGGAAGAACCTGTTGTGATATTCGCCTGCCTCCAGTATGACAGTATATATCGAATCATTATTAAGCCCCTGCCTGTTATCTGTTAAATTATCATAGAGGGATAAGTTCAAATTAGAATAATAATTGTCAACATAAAGCAGGAAAAATTTAATGTTTCCATTCCTGTTGGTCTTCAGCCCGAGGGGGATGCTCACCGGCATCTCGATATCAGAGGGTAGAGCATTTATCGATAGCTTTTTGTTTCCTGCAATAGTAGCATAAAGGTTAGGAACCATAAAATCTGTATTCAACAGCTTAAGTGCGTCCAGGTCGTTATCGAAGCTTTCTGTAGCCTGGTCATGAAGGTATATAACCATGGGATCGGTGCTTGTAGTGTCATCCTTAAATTCTGTTGCAAGACGGATAATGGGAATTGACTTGATATTCCCGCTTTCAGCTGCTGCTGACTTGGAAAATTCCTGGGTCATGTCGTTGATCCTGACATTATTATTCATTCCAAGTGTACCGGTAACCGGGTAAGCTCCGTCTGACACATGCACAAAAAATCCTTGCATAGAGGGGATTATATTGGAAACAATACCATCACTTGAGATACCATTTATATACGAGCTGTATGTACCTCCATATTCATCTGTTGCACTTGCCTTAAAGTAGTAAACAGCATCATCAATATTCGTTTTTGTCCACCCGGCGGCGGCATCCCAGTAAATTGCCGAGGGATAGGGGTTTCCTGCAAGGTTGAGTCCCTGGGTATAGGTATTGTTATTATTATAAAGAGTTAATGACAGTGAACCGTTATTTACTTCACCGGTCACATCCACTGTGTTGGGAGCAGATACATTACCGAAATTAACTGCATAACCGTGCATGGGTTCAAGCACACCTGCCGGATCAGTATAATCGACCCAGCCTGAGCTAGTTCGACTCTCGTCATATTCATAAAAAGTCGGGAACCAGAATGTGAGGTCCATATCATCACCAAACTCACTCACAGTGGCTGCCTGGAACGGTGAGCTGAAATATTTATAGCCAAATCCAACAGGTAAGTATCGCTGCATGGTTAAATCACCGCTTACAGTTCCGCCACCTGAACCATCTATTAATGCAGTTCCGGAAGCTGTCGAGACAAGGGTTAAGTATCCGGCCGATTCGAGGTTTCCACTTTGAAGATACAGGATTTCAGTTAAATTCAATTCGCCTCCTATTGTTACTCCTGAGGCATTGTTAATAATCAGATCTTTTATGGTGTTGTTATGAAAGGTGTTTGCATTTATAACCTGGGCAGCAGATCCATTCATCTCGACCGTACCTGTTGATATGTCAAATGTACCGTTATTTATTATTGTCCCTGATATCTGGATGGTATTTCCGCTGATTGTGAGTGATGCATTATTATCGATGGTCAGATTGCTCACTGTCGCAACTGCACCGGTACTCAGAACGGATTTATTTGACACATCAAGTATCTGAACAGGTGTGGAGATGGTCGGGATGTATCCACATGACCAGTTTGATGTATTATTCCAGTCAGTATCAGCTGATCCTGTCCAGACAAGTCCTTCTATTATGGTTATAGGGCTTGTTTCTATAACCTCACCACAACCACCTGCAGGAGCTATAGTATTAGTGACTATATATGTTCCGGGTGTGCTTGCGGCCAGGTCAACCTCACCGGTAGATGTACTGACAAAAACCAGGCCCGGTGTTGATGAGAAGGTACCGGCAATTCCACCACCAATAAAGGTGGGAAGTGGGTTGGTTTCATTGGGGCAGTATGGTGATCCTGCGTATATGAAAGTAGCTACAGGCTGTTCAAATGCATTTACCGGGAAAGGATCTGACACCTCACTTAAACATCCCGCAGCGGTATATACCTGGACAGTATAAATACCGGTTGTTTTAATAACATTTTGTTGTGTTACTACACCGTTTGACCAGTAATAAAAATCAGATGCCGGAGCTTCGAGGACCACGCTGTCACCCTCGCAAAAATCCGGAACACCGCTTACCACTGATATAACAGGTTTAGGAGGTTGAGCTATTGTGGTTATAGTTGCACTGGTACCAAAATCAGTTCCATTGCAACCATTTCCATCTATAATGTCAGTAACCTCATAGATTCCTGGTTCACTTGTGGATATAATATATGGGTTATCAGAAGTAACAACATTGAACATATTTGTTCCATCTGTATATGTTACATCCCATGGTGCCGTACCGGTAAAATACATTGAGATATCTGTAGGTACACCTTCACATATTATTGCAGTTCCTGTTACAGAGGCTGTTGGTGCAGGATATACTTCGACATCCTGGCTGGCCACATTGCCACATCCTGTAGGTGGTGAATATGTATAGATTATGGTATGAATGCCGGCGCCAGCAACAGATGGATCAAAAACAGCCGTTCCATTGCCATTATCAGTTATACCCGGACCCGTAAAAGTACCGTTAGCATCGGTTGGTGTTCCTGTGAGTGTAACAGGCAATGCATCCGGGCAATAGGGCCCGGCAAGTCCGGAAAAGTCCGTTGCAGAATAAGGATTACCAAAAGTCACAGGATTTGCTGCCTGTGTTATACTGGAGGAAGAAGTTATTGTACCATTAAAAATATCACCTGTTGTTGCACCATTACCAATGTCAGTCCATTCCGTTCCGTCCCATGCAGCTACGACAAGGCCCAGCAGATCTACCACACATGAACAATCGCCATCCCATTCAAGTGTGACAGTTACATCTGAAGATCCGGCAGTACGATCAATTGTCCAGTACTCAAGGTCAGCAATATTGTCAAGAGTAGGTTCTTTCAGAGAGCGACTGTACAGGGCATCAGGGTCATCATTAAAATACTCAGCTACAAAGGCATCAGTTGCCAGGGCAGGTGCTGAAATAGATACTGGTTGATAGAGGCCGTTTTTACCAACAGGGAATCTGAAAGCACTATTTCCAATTTTTTCCATCGGGCCATCTATGTAGCTATTAATTCCTCCACCGGTAAGAGTAGAACCGGATGCCAGCTTAATTACTTTTCCTGACTCTGTATGAATTATTCCATTGATCAGGTTAAGATCACCATTAATCAATACATCGCCTTCTGTACTTAGTTGGGGAACAGTTATTCTTGTATTGTTTATTTCAATATTCTGAAAGGTAAATCCATCCGTACCTTCACCTGCACTGGCAGGTATAATCTGCAGGTTATCTGCACTATTGAAGATCAGGGTTGAGTTATCGAGACAATTAAGTATTCCGTATGCCGGCGTTCCCCTCACAATATTTCTTCCGAGCTCAATTGAAGATGTTTGTGATAATTTCAATTCAACCCTATCTACTGAACCGGCTATAATTTCAATATCATTAAGTACTCTTACTATAGCATTATCTGCTGTTCCCAGGAATATTTTCTCCCCTCCCGAGTGATTGAACCTTAAATTATTAGTTACTTCAAGTAAAGAAGCACTATTCATATTTATCTGTGACTGTGACACTGACCCCGCGGTACTATTGAACTCCAGGTCATTAGCCACATATACAGCAGATGAGTTGCCACTGATATTGAGGCTAAGAGGAATGTTACCACCATTACGGTTAAACTCCAGTTTATTATCTACTGAAAGTGTACCACCGCCTATAATATTAATAAAGCCATCGATATTGTTGCCGGGGTTTGTAACAGTTGTCTTACCGGAAACCAACAGATTTCTTCCGTTTACTATCAGTCCCGTACTTTTGTTTTTTACCTCCATAATCAGCTCTGCACATGCTGCATCAGCTGCATTAATCGTTACGGTATAACCGCCAATATGGACAATATTAGCAGATGTTGGAATCGTTCCGGCAGGTACGGGTAATCCCCCTTCAGAGTATGACCAGGTATTTGAATCATCCCATGTAGCATCTGCGATGGCCCAGAATTCATTACCGCTAACATTGTTAACAGCTAGTGTAAATGTACCCCGGTAAGGCGAATAGTCGTTATCTACAGATATATAGTACCAGTTACCTACAGTTAGTCCTGAATAAGAGATAGTTACATTATCATCGTTCGCCACATACCTGTTGCAGGCTATCTCAGTCACACCATCTGATTCCCACAAAGCAGCATTTATTCTGCGTATTGTTCCGAGGGCACCACCCCTGAGAACCTGGACAGTTACATCAGGGCTGATTGCCTGAAACTTAAACCACCTGTTAAAATCCGGTGATGTATTCCAGCATGATGCAGCATTAAGATCACTTGTTGCTCCAACTGTAGTAAACTGTGCATCAGCTGATTGCCAGTTGTTCAGGTCAGTAATTTCATAGGCTCCTTCATAAAAGTCATAATCCATCTCATCGGTAACGGCTAGAGTAAACGTTCCGCGGTAAGGAGCATAATTATTATCTACCGAGATATAATACGTATTTCCGGGAACAAGAGATTTTGATCCTACCGATACATTATCATCGTTATAAACATACCTGTTGCAAGCAACAGGAGTTATTCCATCTGCTTCCCATATTGCTGCATTTATTCTTAGAATATCACCATACACCCCTCCTCTTTTTACCTCAACATTTATAAAAGGAGTTGTAGCCACAAATTTAAACCAGCGATTAAAGTTAGGGCTAGTGTCCCAACAGGTACCGGGAAGCCTGTCACTGGTTGCGCCCCTGGTAGTATATTCTCCGGGAGCTGATTCCCAGTTATGTATATCGGTCAGTTCAATAGCACCTTCATAGAAGTCGTAGCTAACCTCATCATCAAGCTCAATCGTAAATGTCCCCCTGTACCCAGCGTAGTTATTATCTACAGATGCATAGTACCAGTTTCCAATTGTAAGGCCCTCATAACTGACCTCAACGTCATCATCATTATAAACATACCGATTACAGGATAGTATGGTTGTACCATCAGCCTCAAAAATAGCTGCATTAATCATTCTTATGGTTCCCAGGGCACCACCTCTCCTAACTTTGAAATTAATCCCGGGTGAGGTAGCCTGGAATTTGAACCATCTGTTATAATTCGGACCGGTATTCCAGCATGGTGGCGGTGGGACTCTATCCTGTGTCGCCCCAACAGTGGTGTACTCTCCCGGATCCGAAGATGAATTAATCAGATAAGTGATATCCTTTGCCCCCTCATAAAAATCATAATCAACCTCGTCATCCAGATACAGGGAAAATGTACCCCTGTATCCGGAATAGTTATTATCAACAGATATGTAATAAACATTGCCCGGAATGAGGCTCATGGACTGGACGATAACATTATCGTCATCATAGACATAGCGATTGCTGGCAACCTCGGTAATACCATCAGCCTCCCAAATAGCAGAATTAATCCTTCTTATTGTACCGTATACTCCACCCCTTCTTACTTCTAAATGGATATTGTTTGTAGTTGCTGTAAACTTGAACCATCGGTTATAATCCGGACTTGTATTCCAGGTGCTTGCAGGCAATCTGTCTCCAGTTGCACCGACAGTAGTATAAGCGGCATTTGCGCTACTCCAGTCGTCCATAATTCCCAGCTCCAGGGCACCTTCATAATAATCATAGCTTACATCATCGTTCAGACATAGTGTAAAGGTGCCTCTGTATCCACTATAGTTGTTATCTACTGCTATATAATACCATTTGCCGATAGTCAGTCCTTCATATTCGACCTCTACATTATCATCATCAAACACATATCGTTTACAATCAAGGACCGTTGTTCCGTCATCTTCATACAAAGCAAGGTTAACTCTCCTTATTGTTCCGTAGACACCGCCTCTCTTCACCTCAACGTTTATTGCTGGTTTGGTAGCAACAAACTTGAACCATCTTGTATAGTCCGGGCCAGTGTTCCAGCATGAAGGTGCAGTCTCAGATGGAGGTGAGGTAGCACCAAGAGTAGTGAATTCTGCGTTATTCGAACAGCTGTTTATCAAGGGTGATACATCCTTGGCTCCTTCAAAATAATCATAATCAATCTGGTCATCAAAACATAACATGAATGAACCCCTATACCCTGAATAATTATTGTCTACGGTCAGGTAATATGTATTTCCCGGGACAAGGTCAACAGAGCCTACAACAACACTATCATTATCATTGATATACCTGTTACAGGACACAGGAGTGATGCCATCTGATTCGAAAATAGCGGCATTTATCCTCCTGATTGTTCCTGAAGTACCCCTTTTAACGGTTATATTAACCATATTGGTGGTGGCAGTAAATACAAACCACCTGGTATAATCAGGTCCGGTATTCCAGCAGGATGGCAGTACTTCTCCGGTAACAGCAGTTGCTCCGTAGGTAGTATACTCAGCATCAGCCGAACACCAGTCGCTAATATCAGTAATTTCCACAGCTCCTTCAATAAAATCGTAATCAACCTCATCATCAGCACAGAGGGTAAAAGTTCCTGCATACGGGGCATAGTTATTATCAACAGAGATATGGTACCAGTTACCCGGTACCAGAGAGGTAGTCCCAACCGTAACGTCATCATTATCGCCTATATAGCGCTTGCATACTATTGTTGTAGTTCCTTCAAAAATTGCCACATTAATCCTACGAATAGTTCCATATACACCACCTCTGCGTACAGTAACATTTACTTCGTTAGTGGTAGCCTGAAAAGTAAACCACACATTCCTGTCCGGTGCAGTATTCCAGCATGCTGGAGCCGTCCCATCTGCTGTAGCACTAATAGTTGTAAATTCAGCATCGGCAGAGCAGTAGCCATCAACAGTGATTAAATGTGCAGAGCCGATATCATCATTTGCGGGCTGAGCCTGAGAGACATACACCATGGATATCAATAATAATGATATCCCGAGAAATCTGTAAACCGGAAAAGCTGAGAAAAAGCCAGAAATGTTATTCCTTATACAATCAAACAGCAAAAATACTTTCTTCATATCTAGTTAGGTTCTCTGTTTCGTTATCGTCTTGATAATAACCTGTTACGAAAAACTGCCGCCTTCGTATTCTAATAATTCCATGATTAAAACAGCAGTTTCAGGATCTGTTAAAAATAGCTAATTTATATAATTAACATAAATCATTTCTATCATTGCAATACCCGGATCAGTAAGGGTCAACACAGGGGTCGTTGCCCTGCTGTATACTCCTCCATCAGTAATATCTGCAAAACCACTGCCATTGTCCTCCTGCCATTGATAGGACAGGTTATAGCCCGACGCAGTTACAGAAAACGTCGCATTATCTCCTTCACAAATAAGTTGTGGCGGAGGCTGAACGTCAATTGAAATACTATTATGTATCGTAAGGCTAACGGTTGTAGCAGTACTTTCGCATCCATTAACAGTTTGTGTTACATAATATGTATACACACCTGCCGTTGTTTCACCTGTGGCAAAAGGAGTACCGGTCCCCACCAGATTAGTTAAAGCCGGATCTGAATACCATTGAAGGTTAGTGCCCGTGGCCTCAAGATCTGCTATATTGGTTATACAGCACTCGGTATCTGATGCTGCCGGGGCTGAAGGTATGGCAGTAACGATAATATTTTTTGATATATAATTTGTACAACCGTCACCATCAGTATAGGTGTACGTGATACTATGAGTGCCTACACCAGCTACAGATGCATTGAAGTTTGTACCGCTAACACCTGTACCAATGTATAATCCTCCGGGTGGATATCCCTGATCGAGTATAAAGATGGTTGAGCAAACGCCTACTGTAGCTATAACCGAGTTGTCGGTTTCAGTCCCAACACTGATAAAAGCTGAAGGATCATTCTGGTTATTATACTCTGTAAGTATCCATCCTGCTGATTTAGGGCTTATTGAGAACCTAGGTTCATCTAGATTGGCAGCAATGTACTCCCCATTATTATATCGGCCTATATTGCCTTCAGAAGGCAGTGCTGTTTGTGGAGCCACTGTTGAATTGTCCAGTTCAACAGGCAAGCGAACCATAAGTATTTGCTTTCCGACCATTTTTATTGAAAGCATCATCTTTTATTTGAATATATTAATATCCGGTCACCTTTATCAGATTACCGGCCTGTACTCTGTCATTTAGTTCGAGATTATTTAGCAGGGCAAGTTCATTCATCTTATCCTGCTTTATGCCATAGTATTTAAAAGCATCGGCAAGGGTTCCGGTGCGCTGCACTCTTTTAATAAGTATTTTAACAGGCTTCTTATTTATTTTTACAGGATCGGTTAACCTGGAGAAAGTATTCATGGTAACCATGAAAGGATCACCGTAGATATTATAATTTGCTTCAGCAGTAACACCGTGAAAAACAAAATATGTATTATCGTAATCAATAAAACATGACATAATAATATTTGATTGCTGCTGTCCTGTTGATTGATCCTGATAAACCTGCTTTGACTGTGTTACTATTGCAGGCAGGTTATTTATACTTGTTCTCAAGCTTTCCTGTGGTTTCAGTTCCAGTTGCTGAAGGGCGTTATTCGCCGCTTCATCCAGTGTAGATCCGGGAGCAAAAGTAAATACAATCAGAGTTTTACCATCAGATGGGGCCATATTAACCTGGGTCGGCAGGTTTTCAAATTGCCAGCCGGCCGGGAATGAAAACCTGAATTTAAGTTCAGGATGATAGAAAGTGGGTATACCGCCCTGTTCAGCAGGCATGCTCATCTTTTTAAGTACCTGGAAGAAATCAGCCATTTTATTAGCATCGTAACCTATCTGTGATGAATATGCGACACCCAGCTGGTCTGCCTGGCGTTCGTTATCACGACTGAATTTAAGAAACAGCAATTGCATTCCCTGCATGGCATACTGAGCATATGACGCGAACTCTTCCGAAGCAATCATGCCACCTAGCAGGAGCAACTGGCCGACTGTCTGCTTACTCTGGGTGCTGACCGAATGCCTGGCATTTATATGACCCATTTCATGGCCAAGCACACCAACCAGTTCGGCCTCGTTATTAAATTGTGCTAGTATACCCCGGGTTAAGTAAATATACCCGCCGGGAACAGCAAATGCATTCACTACTGGAGAGTCAACTATTTTTACATGGTATTTCAGGTTGGGGCGATGTGATATTTTCCCCATTTCATCAGCCCTTGCCTGGATAAAGGAGAGTGTCTGTTCATCCTTATATTCACCAAAGGTTGCTATTACCTGTGGATCGTATTCTGCACCCATTTGTATCTCCTGTGCTTCAGACATTAGCATTAGTTGCCTTTTGCCTGTAACCGGATTGATGGCGCAGGATACTACGGCACAAATAAAAAACAGCAAAAGTGCAATTTCTTTAATAAGGTTAAGAGATTTCATCGGAGCGATTTTGATTAATTTCTCAGGTTTAAACGATTTAATCATTCGTTTATTCTAATATTGAAAAATGGAAATGAAACAATAATCAGAATAAAAGAAGTGCCCTACAGGTATAAAATTAAACATTTTACCTGAAAGAATTTAAAGATAAATGAGAGGATTCTTTAAACTGTTTATGTAGCAATCAATTATACTCCGGCTTGCCCACCTTACCCATGAACAGGATAGCCCCGGTGGAGTTTTCTTTTATCAGGTAAAGGAAAGTTTTGTCTGCCCGAAATACCATTGGTTGGGGTTCTGCAGATTCTCTCAGTTCCACGATAGTGGCAGCAGCAGCTTCGGTGCCTTCTTCCTGTACATCAATGAAAGTCTGGTGTATTACCCTTGAAATAAACAGGCCACTGCCCGGGGAGATCAGGCTGAAATCGGCACCGCCGGAGAATGCCACTCCCAGCCCCAGGTTGATTAGGGGATCGTTAAGCAGATCCTTAAATCCGTATTTGAATTTGGGCAGTTCGATCTGAACATTAGTCATTTCAGAATTACTGAACCACTCATTCCAGGCGGACACATCCATCTGCTCAATCAGGTCGTCGACTTCCATGTTCTGGTAGGGAAGCATAACTACCATACTGAAGGTGCTGTCACCGTAAGGCAGTTGCACGGCGGTAAAATCATCGTTGGAGGTATACCTGAAAGCACCGTTGACTTTCATAAAATCGGCCTGGTGATCATTGCCGTCTTCCATGTGAAAGGTTCCCGACTGGGTATCATCCTCATCAAACTGATATTTCCAGGCTGCATTAAAATATATAGCATTAATGAGATACATCACGGCATCACCGGGAATATAATCAAGCATGTCCTTTATCTTTCCGTTAGTTTGTTCTTCAATCCAGCTATTGATAATGTCCACAGCCTGCGGATCGGAAAAATCCAGTTCACTGATCAGGGCATCGAAATATGTCTGGTTGGTGCTGATAAAATCAGCGAGAACATTATATCCCATCCTGTACCATATACTGTTGGCAATGGAGAATTCCACCTGATCGTCCAGGTGGATGAGCTGGTCCATAAGATCCTTATAGCTCTCATTCACTTCCTCCCTCGTAAGATCGCCGAAATGCAGTACATTATTAAAAGCATCCATGGTGGTACCTGCGGCACCGTTATAGGTCATTCCCAGGGCATACGACACACTCAGGGGGGAGATCATTATATTATCCTCCCCGCTGGCAGCAATTACTTCCCTGAAAAGTTCAAAGGCAAATGCCTGGTCGGCCTCAATGATCTCCGCGGATTTTTTCCGGAGAATGATCTGTGGGATTTCGTTTTCAGGTGGTGGGTTTTTCTCACATGAAGGTATGATTAACATCAATGCAAGAATTATTGATGAAAGGGCGATATATTTTTTCATGATCGGCAGAATTCATGTTACATCGTAGAGACACAAAATTTTGTGTCTCTACGTTAACCACAAATATTATACCGAACCATTATGGCCAATATTATTTCTCAGAATTATCAATCAGCATGATACTGTCGAACCCCAGGCCTGCCAGTTCGGGATAATACCTGTATGTTTCCTCGGGTGTATAGAAGCCTGTTACAATTACCCTGTAGTAATCCCACTGTTGTACTATTTCAACCGGAAGGTCCAGTTTATTTTCAATCTTTCTTTTTGCCCTAATTGCCTGGGTACGTTTCGGGTATACGGCAACCTGCAATGCAAAATGGGGTTCCATGATCTTAAGATCTTTTTCCAGCCGGGTAGTGTCAGGCTTCACAGTTTCGACGTGTACGTCTTTGATATCTGCGGGAATCAAAGGTTCAGGTTCAAACTGTACAGTATCAACTTTCATTTCTTCAACGGGTAATATCCATATATCATCAAGGCCAAGAAGTCCCAGTGAAGGTATTATTTTTTCCATTTCTTCCCTTGAGTCAAAACCTGTGATTCTTACTTTATGATATCCGTCTTCAGGGACTATTATAAGTTTTTTCCCAAGTGAGAACAATAGCCTGTCGACGAGTGACTCTGCATATGCTTTACTTCTGAAAGCGCCTATCTGTATTGTCAATTCCGGTGCAACAACCGGAAGTTCTGCACCAACAATAGTTTCAGTAACCTGCAGCACGGAATCCCTGACTTCCTTAAGAACAAGTTGCTGCTGCATTGCTTTTAACATTATTACCCAGAACTCGTTAAAGCCCAGCCTGTTGAGTGTTTCCAGGTTCCTGTCAACTTCCTCCCTGTCTTTCAGATCCAGTATCCTTACCTTATAGAATGAACCCTCAACTACTATTTCTACATTTTTTCCCAGCAGTCGCTGTAATGTTGCCCGCATCCTGTCTGCATTGGGCCTCTGGGTGAACGCACCGAGCTGTATGGCCCAGGAGTCTTCGTATATTGTTATAAGTTCTTCAGTTACCTCGTGAATGATTATATAAGTACTGTCAATTCTTGTCACAGGTTCAGGCTTTCTTGCAGTGGTATCAACCATTGTAGTGTCAATTGGTCTCATATAAAGGGTAAAATTAAGATCACTGACAATATCACCATCCAGTGATTTCCGGATTGCAAAACCTATAGAGTCAGGTTCACCAAACATACCCAGTTTAGTGAGTTGTGCAGTATCGACCATAACATAGTATTTGCCCGGACTGAGACCGAAATAGCTGAAATATCCGTCAGACTCTGTAAGTACACTGGCTATATGCCTGTTTTTTTCGTTGAAATATTTAACAATAATGCGGCTCAATCCTTTTATTTCTCCATCACGGTCGACCTTAACGAAACCGTCAGCTTCACCGACAACATTAACAGGGATATCTATATTCTTCATTATGTTGGGATCTACCTTCACACTCAGGCTTTCATAGGGTAGTCTCCACGCAATATTGTAGAAGCTATTGGGATCAAGTTCGATAAAGCATGTAGTATATGGTTCGAGCCCGATGATGGCTATGGTGGTGTCGTTTTCCGATTTATCGACACGGCCGCCGTTTGAACGCAGGTTAAGCCCCGGCACACCGTTTTCGCCCGGGTCTCTTTTGCCATTTGCGTTATAATCCAGGAAGGGCTTTATGATTATTCCTCCTTTGCCTACGTGTGGCCTGTTATCAGCCCTGCGGTATTTGCTCTTGCCGTCATTGATAAAGCTTCCCCGTGCATACTGAACCAGGTTCGTGACACCCTGTGAATATCTTGCTGAAGCACCGGTCTGGGCAAATGAGAAATTATACCTGAGTCCCAGTTCAGCCATATTCATATTACTCCTGAAATTCTTTTCAAAAGATAAATTCAGGAAAGCATTATCGAGCAGGTGTTTCTCGATTCTTAATTTTGCCGACAGGAACCTGTTCTGTGTGTATCCATACTGGGCTTGCGGCATCAGTGTAAGGCGCCATGGTAGCCTGAATGCCAGTGAAAGATTGCTGTATACATACGGATCGACCTCATCGATAAAAATAGCGTATGTGGTGAGATTCGTGCTCACACCTGCAACAGACCCGGAGAACATCCATTCACCTGTGGTATACCTTGACAGTGGCAGAACCAGCTGGTTAATGCTTAACCGGTTATATGAGGAAAAATTACCAATACGTAAAGGGAGCGAAACAATTGCCTTGCGCTCTTCAAGGTAGTTATAGTTTATAGCTTCCTGGTCTTTGTCATATTTGATATATTTAAGGTCAAACTGAAGATTTGAAGGAAGGCGCAGGGTTAATGCACCACCTGCTTTCACCCCATGTACATATACGCCGGTTAGAAGGAAATTGTTGGTTACCCTCACAGAACTGTTAATATATGGCATCAGGGGGCCTGATGAAACAGAAGACAGGTATTCAAATCCTGCACCAACAGTTATACGGTTTGACAGGCCATAATTAATGTCGGCACGTCCGAATTTGCTTGCTGAACCATCCTCAACAATACCGCCGCTGAGTGTATACTCCATTGTTCCGGAGGGGAGGTAATTAAAAGGAATATTAATATTCTGTTCACGTGTTTGTTCCTCGCCCCAGGGTCCGTAGAATTTTAGTGTTACAATTGTATTTCCATATACCAGTGGCACTTCAAATGTAAAAAAGCCTGATGCATCGGCCTTGACGTAGTCCACAATCACATTATTAACATATAACTCAACTATCCAGCCTGGTTCCGTCCTGTCGCTCAGAGTATATGTCCCGAAAGAATGCCTGAATGTTGTAGGGGTATTTGTAACCTGGACTCCCACCACGGGATTGTATATCGTTGAATGTGAGTATGTTGGAATTTTACCTGCTTTGACCTGACGCAGCAGGTTATGATCGTTATTGACATATCGCCAGAGATAGTACTGTTGTTTTTCAGTGAAGTCCTGGCGGCTGTCATAATTAATCGAAGCTGTTGCCTCTCCACCTGCAATCATTGCGCCCAGGGTGAGGTTCAGCCTGGCATTTGCCGGGCCATCGATTTGTTCCGAGGCAATTACAGACCAGTCGGCCATGCCAAATTTAAACCAGGGATATGTCCTTTCAATAACTGTATCGGCTTCTGTGACTCCTTTTAACCTGCTGAGATTCTTCCTAATTTCTTCCTGTCGCATTTCGCGTATCAGGGGCAGCTCAAGATTTGTTTCGATCTTAACTGATAAGGCCCTGAAATTGAAGATACAATCAAGTCCAAATATTTCGCCGAAATAGGATGATCTGAGGTATAGGTTTGATTCGGTTCTGATCAGATCCCCGGGACTGAGATCAGTGGTCTTGCCACTATAATGTATCTTATTGTTTAGCCTGTCAATCAGGTATTCATTATCCGGGTTAATGAAAAAGCCGGATACAGATTCAAGGTCAGGAGAAGTTATATTCCTTACTTTAAGGAAATTAAACAGGTCTGTTATTGCCAGATAAAGCTCTTTGCCCTTTATCACAGCCTCAACCTCTGTACCCCCAATGCGCTGGATTTCAAGATTCACGGAGATTTCATAATACTCATCTTCATCCTGGGCGGAAAGCTGTAATGATAGGAGGATTAAAAATAGCAGTAAAAGGGATATTAAAAAACTCGGCGGAGTCGAAAGTATGCCCGGTTTAAAGTTTACTCTACATACTTTGTTCTCTTTCATTCTTCCTCCCGCGGTTTATTATGAGTAATTATTCCTGTACAAAAGTTACATCATAGGTGCCACTATAATAACCGGGCGGATTTGCCGCGGAATTCCCAATTGTTACTGTTCCTCCTATATAGAGAAGATTAGGATTGGGATACACTGCCGTTAATATGAACGGGGATGCAGGATCAGAGCTGCCAATTGTAAGTGTTATTGAGCCTCCATTGCTTCCGGGCAATACTGCATCAGGTCCGTTCAGGATGGAGACGACAGTCCCGGGGTTGCCAACTATCTCGTAAAGGGTTGGATTGAATGGGTAGCCAAGGCCCAGTAAGATGACATCACCCGTGGATGATCTTGATCCGGTCGGGTCTACAGTAACTGTTCCGCCAACAGCACCATGTGTGAAAGCCCCAAAGGTAAGTTGCTGGCCGGTGACTGTAACCTCAATAGGACGTGGTGGATCCTCCTGTGCAAAAGATACTGCTGATATGATAAGAAACGAAAACACCAGTGTGGGTACTCTAATAGTACTTACATAATTTTTATATATATAACTTTTTATTTTCATCGGTTTCCAACAAATATTTTCATGGAGCCTGTCCAGGCACCAGATGTATAATTAACAATATATATTCCGCCTAAAACAGGGGCACTGAATTCAAAGTAGCCTGGTTGCCTGATAATCTGTTTGAATACAAGCTGCCCGGTTAGGTTGAAGACGGATATAATTCCTTCCTTACCACGGACATCATATATATTGGTTTTAAGTAAATTGTTTGAACTGTAGATATCGAAGAGTACATCTTCAGGTAATGGTTCCTGTCTGTCTGTATTCACATTCATTATCTCCAGGAAAAACCTTTTATGATATTCCCCCGATTCAAGGGTGACAGTGTATATGGAATCGTTAGTGAGTCCCTGCCTGACACCTGTTAAATTATCATAGAGACATATGTTCATGGTCGAAAAATAATCATCGGCATCGACCATGAAAAATTTAACAGTGCCACTACGGTTTGTTTTGAGTCCCAGCGGTATGCTATATGGTATTTCGAAACCTGACGGAAGGGCATTTATTGATAGTTTTTTGTCTCCTGCAAGTGTGGCATAAAGGTTAGGAACACTAAAATCTGTATTCAGTAACTTTAGTGCGTCAAGGTCGGAATCAAAGCTTTCTGTAGCCTGGTCATGCAGGTAAATAACTATGGGATCGGTACTAGTACTGTCATCTTCAAATGCTGCAGCAAGGCGGATCAGGGGAACTGATTTTGTATCCCCTCCTTTTACTGCCGCTGATTTGGAAAAACCCTGGGTCATGTCATTGACCCTTATACTGTTGGTCATTCCCAGGGTACCTGTGACAGGATATGTACCGTCGGACACATGCACAAAGAATCCCTGCATAGATGGGATAATGTTGGAAACAATACCGTCGCTTGAGATACCATTTATATACGAGCTGTATGTGCCCCCATATTCATCTGTTGCACTTGCCTTAAAGTAGTAAACAGCATCGTCTATATTCGTTTTTGTCCAACCGGCGGCTGCATCCCAGTCAATGGGTGAGGGGTAAGGGTTACCGACAAGGTTCAGTCCCTGGGTATAGGTATTATTATTATTGTACAGTGTCAGTGAAAGAACCCCGTTATTTACTTCGCCGGTCACATCCACTGTATTGGGAGCAGATACATTACCGAAATTAACGGCATATCCGTGCATGGGTTCCAGCACACCTGCCGGATCAGTATAATCGACCCATCCGGAGCTTGTCCGGCTCTCATCATATTCGTAAAAAGTGGGGGACCAGTATGTAAGGTCCATATCGTCACCAAATTCGCTAACGGTAGCTGACTGGAAAGGTGAGCTGAAGTACTTATAACCGAAACCAACGGGCAGGTAGCGTTGCATTATGACATCACCTGTTACCTGGCCTGTGCCTGAGCCGTCAATCAGGGCAGTTACTGAGGCATCGGACAGGAGGGTAAGGTTACCGGCAGTACTAAGAGGACCGTTACATAATAAGATACCGTAAACAGAGATCATCTGGTCGCCAAATGTCAGGGTGTTAGTCCTGTTAATTGTGAGGTTGTTGATTGTGGCAGCCGAGGTGAAAGTACCTGATGGTATGGTAAATGCTGCACCGCCTGTGTTACCGGGTGTTCCAAAGAGTATATCGGTGGAGGCATCCGTAGTAACAGTACCTGTACTCCTCGCAATAGGTGTATCAGAGTTTTGAAAGGTTAGTGTTGCTGATCCCGTTGTAAGGATACCATCTGTAAGGGTAAGGGTACCATTAACAGTAACTGAGGCTGACAACGCAACGCCGGATGAATTATCAATGGTAATATTATTCACAGTGGAAGGCAGTCCATTGCCCGTTACCTGTGTAGCTGTACCATTATAGGTATAGTTAGCGCCTGAATCAAAGGTGCGAGTAGCTGTCTGGATATTTCCCGTTGTTCCTGATGATGTTATTCCTTCAGGTGATCCGATAAAGATGTTAGATGCACTTGCCAGTGAAAAAGATCCTGCACCTGAAACGATATTTGATCCCCCGCAATCAAGTGTCCCGTTTATAGTCATGTCAGTACCTGTACCGTCAGGTACTGATATATTCGCCGACATTATTAAACTTGCTCCCGTATTTACTGTCAGTTCATCAATTGTAAGGGCGGTCGTGTTTGTAATTGAGTGGGGAGAAAGAATTGTAACATCATTTCCGGCTGCAGAAGGAGGGGCAGGGGCCGGTACCCAGGAACTGCCGATGAATACTTCCCATGATGATGTCTGATCCCAGCTTCCCGTTGCGGCACTTCTGTATGATGTCATTAATAACCCAAGCTGGAAATCACCAAATGTTGTCAGTCCTGTTGCCTGTGTGCTTGTAGCTGTTCTTGTGCCGGTAGTCGGGTAATTCCAGGAGGAAGCAGTATAGTTACCGACAAGGAGGTAGTTATAGTCTGTTCCCGTATCAACATCTCCTGAAACAAAATTAAAGGTAGCATCGTACGTAGTGAAACCGCTTACGCCATTATTTGTCAGTGTCCAGTAGCGGTTCACCGTATATGAAGGATTGAACCTGGAACCGGCTATCTGGGGATGGTCTCCTGAGGTTGTGCTGCAGGTAATTGTCCCTGTTCCATTTGTTGTGCCTGTGAAATCTATTACTACAGGAGCATAAACCGAGGCATCTCCTATTTCAAAGATTATTGAAGCGGTTCCGGCAGCAATACCCTTTTCAAAATTGCCATTGACATAATTTCCTGTCCCAGCTCCTGTAACAGTACCGCCTGCTGAAAGTACAAGATTATAGGACCCGGTTGACAGTATCCCGCTCACAAAAGTCAGTAAATTGGAAATTGTCCTGCCCAAGTTGAGAGATACACCATTACTGTTGTCAATTATTACTCCACCGCTTCCTGAAAAAGTAGCCGGGAATTCAATTCCTGTTGTCTGGGCTACTGACCCTTTGTACTGAAGGGTGGAGGCTGCTCCAAAAGAGGGAGTTGACCCGGATGCTGTTGCGCTTCCTTCCATTGAAAGAATAGCGTCAATAGTGGCTCCGGTTAAGGTTTTAGCCCCGCTGCCTGAAAGAGTGAGATTGGTATATGAAGTAGCATAAACAGGCTGGTTCCCTGACCTGTTATAATTTACCAGCGTAGAAGTACCATTCAGGCTTATAGTACTAAACCCTGTACCTGAAATATTAAATGGAGTAGATCCACTCAGAATAAGAGTTCCTGATTGATTTCCTGTAACCATTGAAAAGGTGGAATTGTTTAAACCTGTACTGTTTTGTGTAGTGATTGAAGCAGAGACATTTACCGTGCCTTCACCTAGGTTAAACACTCCGTTCCTGAAATTAAAAAAGCCACCTGAATAACTGTTAATTGTCAAATTAGCTGAAATATTGAGATTAGATATTGTTGAGGTAAGCGTATGGTTATAAAATGTAAAAAACCCACTTATAGCATTAGCTGTTGACCCAACGTCAATATTTGCGCAACTTATTGTTCCCTGGCCTGCAATGGTAGATGAGGTATTTCCGTTTAACTTGTTCTTAGTAACGGTGCTTGAAACAGTGAGTGTTATTGATGAATTAACAGCCAGAGTTGAGCCATTATCGGTAAAAGTAATATTTGTACATGCTGCATTTGCCGTAACGGTAATGGTATGATTGCTTTCTATGTATACATCATCACCCGCAACCGGAACACTTGCGCCCGGCGGCCCCCCGGAGGTGGCTGACCAGGTAGAAGCAGCATTCCAGTTACCCGATGCAACCGAGTAACGGTCGGCAGCAGAAAGCGTGATAGCTGTATGCATAAAAAAAACTGCGAGAAGGGCAATCTTGCAGGTCTGCTTCAGGTTAATCATACTTATACGGTTTAAAGCAGCTGAAGTAATATTTAAATAAGTATTAATTCAGCATCAGTTCCGATTCAACGTACGTTTCAGGTCTTATATCCGAAGGTGCGGAATAAGCAATTTTCAGTTTGCCTTCAGTGTAATCCACATCCTCAGTCTTTAAAAGGTTAAGAATAAATTTCCTTTTATTGTTAGGTGTATATACTGCTATACCATTTGCTATGCCAACATGTGTAACAGTCCCTGATGGTGAAACATGATCCACCACCAGGTTACCATAAACCGACATATTTCCGGAGCGGTTAAATGTCAATTCGAGCTGCGGGTCAGTATCATTTACCATACTGAATGCAAGATCTGACAGGCTAACAGTTGTAGTTGATTCTCCAACACGTATTATTACCGGTATAGTTATACCAAAAATAGGTGTCAGCTGTACAGATATAGCGTCTGTGACCCGGGTGGGCTCCTCCTCACCCAGGGGTCTTGTATCCGGTACAGCCCTGAAATAAAAGTGGGACCGGTATTCACCTTCCTCGAGCTGGCTTCGCCTTGTTACCTGTATTTTTATGACCTGGGATTCACCCGGGGCCAGATTCACTGATCTGGGGAAATACCTGATGAATCTGTCGGCAAATCTCTGCCCCGGATCAGGTTCAGTGATAGTTTCAAACTGCCCGTCTCCGGTCATCCTTATCTGCATAATGGAAATTAAATATGTAGCACTATCCTGCCCCGAATTTGCCAGGTTAAGATCGATTGACCGTGTTGAGCCGTCAAAGACCACCCTTCTGGGGGTGATAAGAAGGTTACCCTGGGCATAAACACCTGTTGTAAGCAGCAATGAAGATACAACTATCAGGGAAGCCGAAAGAATAATTGACCTGATCCGGGCAAGCTGATTCAATTGTAATTGTTTTTTTAACATTGGTTCATAAATTTATGTGCCCTCTCAGTTAAAATCGAAAGTAATGGTATATGAGCCTTTATATATACCCACGGGATTATCATTAAGAGTTCCTACTTTTAATGTAGCACCAACATAAACCACCTGGAAACCGTTCTGCAATAGCCCGGTACCGGTTCCAGATGAGGGTATCGATTCCCAGTTGTCAACCACCATGGTTTTTGCATTGGAGATATTGGTAATAACAACCGGTTCATCCGGCAGGTTTATAGAATAAGATGCATCAACATCGCCCGATACATAGAAGCTGGCTGCATTATGGGTTCCGGGGCCTTTAAAAACACTGCCAAGGGTAAACACGGTGCTCTCAGGTGTCAGGATAATTTCTCCCCCCTGTGGTCCCGGGGAAAACTTGCCAAAATTCATCTGTGCTGTTTCCCTGGCAGAAAATACAGGAATTACTTCGGCAAATATATCTCCTTCAGCAGAAGCAGTGGCTAACTGTCCGCTCAGATTAATGCCCGGGCAAAATAATAAAAAGATAAGGCTGCATATATAAATATTAAGCCTTGCCATAATACCTGTTTTAATTCTTCCTGTTGAGCTATCGCTAGTTATAATTAACAGTTACAGTAAATGGCCCACCTGTATATACCCCGGAACTCTCTCCACCAACTACATTAAGTGTGGCACCAACAGAAAGAGTCTGAGCACCTGTACCGTCAAGCGTTCCTATACCTGAAGGAGTGCTTGTAAACGTGCTTACAGTCATGTTATCTGTTCCGTTCGTGATTGTAACGTCTTCGGCAGGTGATGCAGGTAATGTGATAGAATAGGTAAAGTTAGCCTGCCCGGTAACATCAAAAGTTGCTGCCGTAACTGTTCCTGTAACAGCAGGAAGGGTTACATCACCTGTAATTGAACGGGTCCCCGCGGGAGTCAGAATAACGGTTCCACCTGTGGCAATCACTGCAATATTACCAAAGTTCATATCAGTTGCATTGGCAATATTTATGGGTGTTACAATAGTTGCTGTTGCTGTGGCTGTCTCACTTGCCTGAGCATGAGCACTTAATGTAAAAGCAATCAATATGATTGCTGCTGAAAGTGATTTTGTTAAAACTTTCATGGTTCAAATAATTTTAGAGTTAAGTTTTAAAAATACAATAATATGTCTGCTAATTGTTAACAAATAACACTCCAAAAATAACTATTAGAGTTATTTAATGCAAACGTGATTCACCCAATTATCAACAATTTTCCAAAACCTGTTGACAATTAGTCACTTCACCTCCTCTTACAGACTTCATTACCATTTACAGCATGCAATGAAGGATGGCGGATTACCTGTCGAGCCACAGCCTTTGCCTTAGCCTATTTTTTATATTTATCGAACCAGTGATGCATGTATAATATTGTTCTTAAATAGTTAGATGGATTCGATGATGTACCATGGAATTCATCATTAAATCTAAGCATCGCTGTTGGAACCTTTTGAATCTTCAATGCCTGGTAAAATTCCTCTGTTTGCGATATGGGTGTCCTGAGATCCTTTACACCGGTCATCAGCATTGTTGGTGTTGTGACATTGCCAACGTACATTAAGGGTGAGCGCCTGAGGTGCTCAGCGGGATCTTCCCATGGGAATTTCTCGAAATTCCTGTACCATGATACGCCATCTGTAGTTCCTACAAATGACAACCAGTCAATTACCGGGTAGTTAACTGATGCAGCCGCGAACCTGTCGGTATGACCTACTATCCAGGCTGTAAGGACACCACCACCGCTACCTCCGTACACAAACAGATTATCCTCATCAATGTATCCCCTGTCAATTACCTCATCAACTCCTTTCATAAGGTCATCATAGTCCTTGTTTGGATAATCGTTTTTAATCATATTTCCAAATTCACTGCCATATCCTGTACTTCCCCTCGGGTTTGTGTATAGCACAACGTAACCATTGGCAGCATGTATCTGCCATGTGAAGTTAAAGCCTACCCCGTACATACCATGTGGTCCTCCATGGATTGTAAGTATAAGAGGGTATTTTTTAACTGGATCAAAATCAGGTGGTTTGATAATCCAACCCTGTATATCCACATCATCAATCGATTTATACCATATTTCTTCCACTGTACCCAGTGTAACATCTGAAAGGATATCATCATTTATATAGGTGAGCCTATGCAGTTCCGGATCATTGATGCTGAATGAGTAGATATCACCGGGCAGGTATGGGTCGGTAACTGTTGCCAGGGCAATGCCGTTCTTGCTTATAGATGAAACGGAAAGCATATGATTGCCTTCAGTTACTTTCTTTATCTTTCCCCTTAATGGTATGAAGCACAGATTGCCGATTCCTTCTTCCCTGACATTCACGTAAATACCCGAATTGTCTTCTGCCCATTTCACAGTGCTGGCGCTACGGTCGAAATCGCCCGATATCATTCTTGAGCCGCTGCCATCAAGGTTCATTACATAGAATTTTGAATTGATATAGGTATCATCAGTCCAGTCGTATCCTGTATATACCACGTGTTTGTTGTCAGGTGAAACTACGGGGTTACCGTCCGGTCCTTTCCTATCGGTCAGTTGTCGTATTTCACCTGTATTAACATTTACAGCATATATTTCGGATTCGCGGTACTGGTATTCGGCATCCTCAACGCGAAGGCTGGAGAACAGGATTTCTTTTCCATCGCGGGTCCACGAGTAGCTTCCTCCATGATTCCAGTCGCCGACGGTTACCTGGCGTGCTGTTCCTCCTTCAGCGGGTACAATAAATATATGTGTATACCCTTCTTCAATAAAGCCCCTGCGGTCTCTCCTGTAAACCAGGTCATCAATTATTTTAGGAGGAGCTGTCCAATTGGCTCCTTCAGGTTTTTGTGGCATCTTTATAGGCCAGCTATCCCTGTCGGGCACAAGCATTGTAAATGATATATACTTACCATCAGGTGACCATTTGATGGATGAAGGACCGTTGTCAAGGCGCGTTACCTGGGTTGCAGGTCCTTCAATACCCATAATTTTAACGAATATCTGTGTTCCCTGTGGTTCTCCTCCTTTAGAGAATGCTATCTTTTTACCGTCGGGTGACCATACAGGATTGCTTCCTTCAATAAAGTACCTGTTGTTCTTACCGTCTGAATCCATTATCCAGAGATCGGTCTGTGACCGGTCTTCATATTTATTTATCCAGCGACGGCCATATACTATCTGGCTGCCATCAGGTGATATCTCAGGTGAGGACACTGATTCAATATCGAAGTAATTCTCTAACTCCAGAGTTTTTATATCATCCTGCGCATAAGCACAGGTAAGTAAGAAGGCTAGAATGGCAAGGCATAAGAGTGCTGTTCTTTTCATAATCTGAGGTTTTATGAGGTTTTTTATTAATCAGGAATTTATTCAGCAAGATAAAAAATAAAGTTGATAAAGTTGATAGAGTTTATAGGGTTGATAAAGTTAGTTATACCGGGCAAAAGGGAATCAGAAGGACAGGATCATGCTATAAATCATGTTCAAACAAAAGATGCTACCTGATTGTTATATTTGCGGAGTAAAGACGATATATGTATAAAAACAGGATATATAGAGCATTATTTTCATTAATTATCGGAGTAGCAATATTACTCGGATCAACAGGCTTTGTTATCCAGACAAATGAGTGCCAGTATACCGGGTCAAAGGTTTATGTATTGGCCGGGGATCATAAACCGGAAAATAAATGCTGCGATCATGGTGATTTCAAATGTTGTGAGGTGGTAACTGATGATCAGAGGCCAGATTCATGTGGTAATCCGGATATATTACGTTCAGAACCATGCTGTAAACACGAGATTGACCTTGTACAACTCCCGGGATTTACAATATCCGACAAAAACACTGAAAAGGATGTTCCCTTAATCGCAGAATCCCTGACATTTGTACCTGCTCCTGAGATTAACAGGACAGATATTTATATATACAGGCCTTATCATAAGAAGTATGGAGGAAAGGAGATCCTCATTCTCAACTGTCAGTCACTGACATGATTATTGCTTTTTAGGGTTTAAGAGTGAGTTTATTATTCACCACAGAGGACACAGCGCAACACAGAGTTGTATGGAGTTCTTAAAATTCTTTTAAGCAATGAAAAAAATAATATATATAATAATACTGTTTTCAATACCGGGTTTTCTTTATGCGCAGAAAACGCTGGAAGGGAAAGTGATTGACTCAGACGGAACCACAGGCCTTATTGGTGCCAGTGTATACTGGGCAGGGACCACAACAGGTACTTCCACCAATGAAGCTGGGTATTTTGTTTTAAAGCTGACAAGAAAGCAAGGCAACATCCCCCTGTCCCGAGAGCCCGGGACATCCCCGTTGGCTTCGCCGAGCTCCGCTTCGCTCCGGTTCAAAGGGGGATCCCTGCTTGTAATCAGTTTTGTCGGATACAAAACCGATACCGTACTTATTGACAGAAATACAGACTATTATGAGCATACTCTCACCCAACTTGCAGAGATAGCTGAAATTACTGTTGTTGGTCGTGCTCCCGGGGCACATATTGACCGTAAGGAACCAATAATGACATTTAAAGTAACCGGACAAGAGCTCACAAAAGCAGCATGTTGTAATTTGTCTGAAAGTTTCACGACGAGCGCATCCGTTGATGTTTCATATTCAGATGCAGCAACGGGGGCAAAACAGATTCAATTGCTGGGGCTTGCAGGCACATATGTTCAGATGATGACAGAGAACTTCCCCGCATTATATGGGCTGGGATCAGCATACGGACTGAACTATATCCCCGGATCATGGATGGAATCAATACAGGTATCAAAAGGGACTTCTTCCGTGAAAAACGGATATGAGGCAATTACGGGGCAGATTAACGTGGAATATAAGAAACCTCCCGAGAGTGAAAAGTTTTTCCTTAATGCATATGCAAACAGTTCAGGGAAGATTGAAGGCAATATCAATTCCTCAGTCATAATAAATGACAGGCTAAGCACAGGGATATTTGCTCACGGGGAGTATAATTCTGTAATAAATGATCATAATAATGATGGATTCAGGGATGAACCAAATGTTCAGCAGTATCATTTCTTTAACCGCTGGGAGTATATGACAGAAAGCCTGCATGCAAAAGCAGGGATAAAGATAATAGAGGAAGAGAGGTTAGGAGGTCAGACAACATTTAGTCCATCTGATCTTGAAAACAACAGCACAGATTATGGCATATTGATCAACACTCTAAGATCTGAAGCATTTACGAAGACCGGGTATATTTTCCCTTCCATGAAGAATGTGTCTCTTGCATGGATCAACAGTTTCATTTATCACGACCAGGATGCAACATTCGGGCTCAATGCTTATTCAGGTTTACAAAAGTCCTATTACAGCAATGTATTGTTCCAATGGAAGCCATATAATGAGAAGCATACCATTGATGCCGGGCTGAGTTATAAATATGACCAGTACGAGGAGATGTATAATTCCACTCCATTGGACCGAAAGGAATCGGTACAGGGAGCTTTCCTTCAATATACGTATACTGATACATCTCTTATTACAGTGGTTGCCGGCATGAGGGTTGACGACCATAACCTGTATGGTTTATTTGTTACTCCCAGGCTGCATCTTCGATATGAATTAACTGATAACACCACACTACGGGCATCAGCCGGGAAAGGTTTCAGGAGTACAAATGTACTTGCCGAGAACCAGTACCTGCTTGCTAGCAGCCGCGTAATTCAAATTGCCGACAACCTGAAGCATGAGGAAGCATGGAATGCAGGCGCAAGTCTGACCTCATATTTTACACTGGCCGGAAGGGAGCTGAGATTATCAGGTGAATACTACCATACAAATTTCATCAACCAGATTGTTACTGATCTTGATGCTGATGTTAATTCGGTATTATTCTATAACCTGGATGGAAAGTCATTTTCAAATGTTTTCCAGTTTGAAGCCCAGTGGGAGCCTGTCAGCCGCCTTGATCTGCTTACGGCCTTCCGGTGGAATGATGTTAAAATGACCACAGCCGGAGTGCTGCAGCAGAGGGCACTTTCAAGTAAATACAAGGGGCTGGTCAGTCTTTCTTACCAGTCATACCTCAGGAAGTGGCAGTATGATCTTACTTTCCAGCTTAACGGTCCGGGAAGGATACCTCCCACCGCTGATAATCCGGCTGTATACAGGCGTGACACCAGTTTCAATCCGTATGCTCTTATTAACGGACAGGTAACCCGCAAATTCAAATACCTTGATATTTATCTTGGTGTGGAGAATATTACCAACTACCGCCAGGAGGATCCCATTATTGCAGCTTCAGATCCTTTCGGTGAGTATTTTGACGCAAGCCTGGTATGGGGCCCGGTACTGGGACGTATGATATACGGAGGCATAAGGCTGTCGATAAACAGAAATTTATAATAACCAATTAATACCCAAATATCATGAAAGCAATCAAATTATTGAGCATTATTTTTATCCTGGGAATATCTTTTAACACGGTTAATGCCCAGGAGAAGAAGAAAACAGAAAAGGTGACCTTTAAAACATCCATCGACTGTGATGCATGTGTTAATACAATAATGGAATCAGTCCCCCTGGAAAAAGGGATAAAGGATGTTAAGTGTGATCTTGAGACGAAAGAAGTGATGGTTGAATTCAAGATTGGCCGTACCGACAAGGAGAAGGTTAAGCGAATGATTGAAAAGCTGGGATACACGGCAGCGGAAGTTAAAAAGAAAGAGGAAGAAAAAAAAGAAAACAGCCCCTATTTAACAACCCATTCAATAATCCCGCATTCATACCATGTGGTGTTTTCAGGCATATAGTTGCCGTCGGGCGGACCCAGTTCTCCCTTTTTAAAGTTCAGGCCGCTGAGCATGATATTCATCCTTAATGCTGTGGCTGCCACAGGTTCAAATGTAACTGTATTAAACCTGTTTCTTTCAACCTTGTATTCTTCAGTATTCCTAACAGGCAGCCATATGTCACCTGATTTATACTCAAGGTTCCATGATTGAGGCATGCTGCAATATTGTTTGTCATCTTTCCAGTAGACACTCACTTCAGATATTTCATATTTACTGTCAAAATTATACTGAACCCAGGCATCATTACCAGATTGAGGCCGCAGCCTTAAGTATGTTGATGATCCGTCGAATGAATTCACCGGCTCCAACTGGTCGTAGAGCGCTCCAAATCCAATATCACCGGCCTGTGAGCTGGGATAAAAACGTTGTGCAACTGAAGGTACATTGCCTCCAGGGTAATTATCTTCAATAGTACCTTTACCACATGATGAACTTACTGTTGATTTTGAAGTTATTGAAGGAACAGGAGTTAGAATAACGTTGGATTTGTCTGATGCCAGCCACACACTCATTGCAGCAGGCTCCCTGTTTGCCCATGCATAGTAGGGTATAGCTACAAGCTTATGTTCGTTTTCTTCTATGCTTACCTTATCATCTCCGCGGATCAGTGATTTTATATTGCCGGTAACAGCTACAACGCCACCAAGCAGTTCTTCATTATACCCTGCTGTGAACCCGGCATTATCAGGGATATAAAGGTTTAATACATTATGGTTATTATCCACTCCTTCTGCACAGTATACAATCGGACCACGCTGAATGGCTATCATTCCGGCATTATCAGCGACCATCTCATTTGAAACAACCTTTCGCACAGGCATATCCATATCTATTTCAATAATATCGTCCTTATTCCATCTCCTTTTAATTACTGCAAATCCCTTTTCATGCTTATACTGAACCGGCTCCCCATTTAATTTAATATTTACAGGTATATCTTCGGTCTCGGTGTAATTATACAGGTTGCCGGGCATTGGTTTATTATCAGTCCATCCCGGGATCCGTATATGCAAAGTAAAGCTGGCTTCTTCTTCGGGACTGATATTAAGTTTAACCATTCCCTGCCAGGGGTATTCTGTTTCCTGGCTTATGTGTACCTGCTGACCGTTGAGATCGACTGCAATATCACTTCCTATAAACAGGTTAACATAGAACTCATCATTGCTTCTGGCATAAATATATTTGCCAAGGGAGGCTAATAACCTTGCAACATTAGGCGGACAACAGTTTGGTCCGTACCAGGGATGACGCTCAAAACCCTTGTAAGTTTTCAGGGGATTCTGGTAAAAGAATTCTTCTCCATTGAGCGAAACTCCTGAAAGCACAGCATTATATAGTATCTTTTCCATCATATCAATATAACGGGCATCACGGTGCAGCTCAAACATGCGGTAGTTCCAGAATACATTCCCGATGGCCGCACATGTCTCATTCCAGCAATTCAGGTTCGGCAATTCGTATGCTTCCCCAAAGGACTCGTGGTCGCGGTAAGAACCAACATGTCCAACCAGGTAGGTTTTTTTACCTATGGCATTTTCCCATATCCTGTCAGCTGCATTAATATAAGCCTGTTCACCTGTTAAGGTAGCCAGGTGGGTAAGTGGTGTATACAGGTAAGTGGCTCTTACAGTATGTCCTACTGCCTCATCCTGGTCAATGACAGGTTTATGGTCCTGGGCATATTTACCGTATAGCTCACGACCATTATGTGAATGTCCTCGCTCATCAATAAAAAATTTTGCCAGATCGATGTATTTTGTATCTCCCGTTAATTCGTACAGACGAAGCAGGGCGATTTTTACTTCTTCGTGCTGTGAAATTTCCTGTCTTTTATCATGGCCAAAATTTGCATAAATATCATCTGCAACCTGTTTTGCAGCATTTAACACTTTCTCACTGCCGGTTGCCTGGTAATATGCAATCGAGGCTTCAATAAAATGTCCGGCACCGTACAGATCACCGTTCAGCATGCGATGCCATTCCCTGACCTGGCCACCCGGGATGTAATATTCAATCAGTTTATCAAAGTTGGCATCAAGCCTGCTTTGCAGATCGGGATCAGGATTTTTATGAAGAATATATGCTCCTGCTTCCAATAGTTTGGGATTTGGCCTGCCCCCGTTTTGCTCGTACCTTTCCAGCATATATGGGAATGATACCATACGATTGTTTTCTATTCGCGGGCTCCAGAAATTATCCGAAATGATGACATCCGTAAGGCTTATTTCATCGAGGGTATTTGTCTCAACGGTTTTGCCTTTTTCAGAACAGGCCGGAATAATACAGGCCAGTGCAAGAAGAATAAAAAGTTTCCTAAACATGGTATTATTATTTTATGATTTATTTTCCCAATCGTTTACTGCCTTACCGATTGCCTCAAGATTTTGGACTCTCATCTCCTCATATTCCCTTGATATAACTATTCCTCCTGCTCCTGCTTCAAGGGCATTGAGAGTTGCCCGGTATACAGTTTCAGGATCGTCAGGAGGGCTGCCTGGTACATCGATTCCAATGCCTGCAAATATTTGAGTTTTTCCGTTTGCAGATGCAACACTGCGCTCTGTTTCACGACGAACATATTCTGGTGAAAAGCCTTCTGTTGATAGCTTTTCAACAGAAGGTTCTCTATTCTTATCATAACCAAACAGGTCGTAATACAGTTCCAGTGATTGCTCAAGTGATATTTCACTCAGTATTGTTTTTTTAAACCTGTCGAGATACCATGATCGTATACGAGGTCCAAGCACTTCATGGTATAGAATAAGCTTGATAAAGTCGGAGTAAGGAGCCATCTCTTCATAGCTTATCTCAGCCCTGTAAATGATATCCCAGCTTGAAGGCTGATGATCAACATGCCATCCTACAATTGCATCCGGCTTAATAGATTTAATTGTTTGATACATCCCTTTCTGCACATCTTCCCTTGATTGCCTGTACAGGTATTCCCAGGAGAGTATCTCGGGGTATTTTATTATATGACGCAGAAAAACAGTAAATACACCTTCTGGTGGTTTTGGGGCATCAGTCATCAGTTCCTGTACATATTCATATAAAAGCCTGTACCCTTCGCGTGCTCTTTCAGGATCAATATTAGCCGCTTTCCCACGCTCAATACAATGTTCGCAGAAGCATGTCGGGGGATCATCATTCCAGGGAAGGATAATATTCATTAATGGCCCCATTCTTTCGGCACCCCATTGAAAGCCATCCAGTTCATAACTATTAAACATATCTGCAACTAATGCTTTCCAGAAATTAATATAATCAGGATTGCTCCAGCAGGCTTTCCGTCCCGGATTACCATAAGAATCGACAGTGAGTACTTTATCAAAATTCTCAATGTACATGCCGGTGCTTTCAAGGATCCTGGCAAATATCTTCATGTCCCTTTCATCGGCCGGCTTTCTTATCTCCCTGAAAAGGTCTCGATTGAAGAATTCCAGTGATGGATCCGTGGGTTTAATCCTGAGTATCGTGTTTTCGAAATATTTTTCATGATGTTTAACCCATACGGCAGAAACCTTATTCCTCAGATCCCGGGGAGGTTTGCCATGATCTTTTGCCAGGTAGCGTAACTGTTTTCCAAGAGTGCTTGTGTGAAAAGCATGGCTGTATGGAAATACTGCATTCACTCCGGCAGTTTCACCTATCAGGTCAAGACATTCCTCAATACCTTCATCAAGCATTGTATGCGGGCTCATCTGTATACCAACAAATGTTTTGCCTTGCTTAATTTGACTTTCAGGTTTTGAATTACCTGATATGAAAGGATAAGATACAGCACCCATACTTAAATCCACAACTGCACCTGCAGCAATTATAGTACCAATGTTCTTTACAAATTTTCTTCTTGTACTTACTGACATGATAATTTATTAATCAGTTTGCCGGATATCAAGATAAATAATTACTGTGAATTAAACATTTAAATAGCAATATTATTCCATTCCAATATTCCATTATTGCCTTCGGACGACGTAGTCCCGAATATTCGGAACGAAGTCGGCGGGATCGATGAGCCACATTGGCACAGAGCGAAGAGTCTTGAAATTTTTCCTCCGAGTTCTCGGGATAGGATGACAGAAAACAATTATCCTTTATCTTTGTCTTCTAATAAAAAAGAATAAACAATCATGAAAGATTTTGAATTTTATAATCCTGTGAAGATTCTATTTGGGAAGGATCAGCTGCCAAAAATAGATGAACATATTCCCGAAGGATTAAAAATAATGCTGTTATATGGTGGTGGCAGCATAAAGAAAAACGGTGTTTACGATGGTATAATGAGTGCTTTGAGAGGCCGTGATATTGTTGAATTTCATGGCATAGAGCCCAATCCTACTTATGAAACATGCATGAAAGCTGTTGATTTAATTAAGAAGGAGCACGTTGATTTTTTACTTGCCGCGGGAGGTGGTTCGGTTATTGATGCCACAAAGTTTATAGGTGCAGCTGTTTTATATGAAGATGGAGATCCATGGGATATACTGGCAAAAGGAAGTGAAATAAAAGCATCACTTCCCCTGGCAGATATCCTGACACTGCCTGCCACCGGAACTGAAATGAACAAGAATGCTGTTATCAGCAGAAAGTCAACCACTGAAAAATTATCTTTCATTTCGCCACATTCATTTCCAAAATTCTCAGTATTATTACCGGATGCTGCCGGTACTCTTCCAAAGGAGCAGGTGGCCAATGGTGTTGTAGATGCATTTGTACACGTTATAGAGCAGTACCTTACATACCCGGTAAATGCCCCCATCCAGGACAGGTTTGCTGAGTCAATCCTGAAAACCTTGATTGAGGAAGGGCCTAAGGTATATAAGGATCCTAAAAATTATGAATCCATGTCGAACCTGATGTGGTCAGCAACCATGGCACTTAATGGCCTTATATCATGTGGTGTGCCTGGTGACTGGTCAGTACACGACATTGGCCATGAACTTACAGCCTACCATAATATTGACCATGCCCGTACCCTGGCTATAGTGCTTCCCGGAATCTGGCATGTCCTGAAAGAGGAGAAGAAGGAAAAGCTTCTGCAATATGGTGAAAGAGTATGGAACATAACCGGGGGAACTGACGACGAGCGTACTGACGAAGCTATTAATAAGACGATTGAATTCTTTGAATCTCTTGGAATAAAAACGAGATTCAGCGACTATAACATACCAGCGGAAACAATAGATAAGATTGTTGATCGCTTCAAAAAACGAGGATGGTTGTTCGGAACAGGTGACAGGAAGCTTGTGACACTTGGTGTTGTGAGAAAGGTACTGGAAGACAGGCTGTAGTTTACCCTATTTCTTTTTCAAGGAATATTGTTGATGTATCCTTATCATGTTCTATTTTGAAATTTCTTTTTTTGAACATTGAGATAATACGATGATTATCAGAAGTAGTCTGGGCGACGACTTTTTTCAGTCCCCATTTCTTTGATATCTCCAGGCAGTAATCTGTAAGGTGACTGCCTATTTCCATATTTTGCCATTTGTCGGCTACCAGTATGGCATATTCTACCGTTTCGTGTTCCGGGTCGGCTATAAGCCTTCCCACGCCAACTATTTTTTTCTTTCCTTCTACCTCTGTTTCTGCCACAATGGCTATTTCACGGTCATAATCGATATAACAATAGCGTGCTGCCACTTCATGTATCGAATAATGGAAGAACGAATTAAAGCGGGAATATATTGATTCGCGTGAGCAGGAGTCGAGCAATTCAAACCACAGTGGTTCATCTTCGGGTTTTATTGGCCTCATTACTATCTCAATGTTTTTTATCTTCATTGGAGCCGTTACATATTCTTCAGGGTAAGGGACAATAGCCAGGTGCTCGTACCTGCTTATAACCTTTTTGTCCTCACCTGTTTCGGTCACAATCCTGGCATCAACAGCCACCAGCCCATCAGCGGCTACCAGCAGCGGGTTTATATCCAGTTCTTTTATTTCCGGGTAATCGGCTGCCAGGTATGACAACCTTATCATTACTTCCAGGAGCTTATCGGTATCTGCAGGGTTACTCCCTCGGTATCCCTTTAGCAGTGGCCATATTTTCAGCTGCTCCAGCATTCGTCTTGCCAGCCGCTCATTGAGAGGAGGAAATCCAAGTGAATTATCCCTGAAGAGTTCTGCTGTAATACCACCCGCTCCTGTTAAAATGACAGTACCAAAGACGGGGTCGCGTTTTATCCCCAGTATCATTTCAATTGACCCGGTCATGTTTACCATTGGCTGAACAGTAATACCCTCAAATTCAGCCCCGGGCTCTGATTTTTTTATGTTTTCAATTATCTGTTCGTATGAAGACTTAGCCTGTGATTCATTCCTTATATTCAGTATTACGCCTCCAGCGTCGCTCTTATGTGTAATATCAGGGGAAAATATTTTGAATACTACCGGGTATCCGATCTCATTTGAAATTTTTATCGCTTCCCCGGGTGATTGTGCCAGTTGGGGCATGGAAACAGGTATCCCGTATGCATTAAGCAACTCTTTGGATTTCTGTTCAGATAGGGTCCTGGATTCTTCATTTAAAACAGGGCTGAAGATTTTTCTTATTTCATCACGATTGAATGTAAATTCCAGGGGTATGTCTCTTGGTGTTTCATACAGTATTTTCAGGTTTCGTGAATACTCAACAAGGGTCATAAATGCCCCGACGGCCTGCTCTGGTGTTGCATATGTAGCGACGTTGTTATCATTAAGTATCCTGACACCCTCTTTCATTTGTTCTCCCCCTAACCAGGAGGCCAGTATGGGCTTTTTAGTTGCTGCCTGCAGCTCACCTATGGCTTTTGCCGCGGCTGTTACATTGGTCATGGCCTGTGGTGTGAGTATTACAAGCAATGCGTCCACATTTTTGTCTTCCAATACTATAGATGCTGATTTGGTAAGCCTCTTATACCTGTCGTCACCTATGACGTCTACCGGGTTTCCATGCGACCAGATAGTTGGCAAACTGGCATTTAATTTTTCCAAAGTATCTTCACCCAACCGGGCAAGTGTACCACCTTCAGCTATCAGTGTATCAGTAGCCATAACGCCCGGACCACCGGCATTGGTTACAATAGCCAGCCTGTCGCCGGAAGGTATCTTATTCCGCCCGATAAGTGCTGCGCAGTCAAAGATCTCACCAATATCGTATACCCTGGTAATACCTGTTCTCTGGAAGGCAGCGTCGTAGATATTATCTTCCGATGCCAGGGCTCCTGTATGTGATGCTGCCACTGCTGCTGACTCGGGGAACCTTCCTGCTTTATACACTATAACAGGTTTTGTCCTTGCAAAAGCACGGGCAGCCGACATGAAATTCCTGGCATTGGAAATTGACTCTATATACAATATAATGAATCTTGTTGATTCATCAGCACCAAGGTAGTCTATCAGGTGCCCGAAGTCGACATCAATAGCATTGCCCAGTGAGATAAAAAATGAGAATCCTATCTTTTCTTCTTTTGCCCTGTCGAGCACAGATGTGCAAAGGGCACCCGACTGTGATATAAATGCTATATTTCCCCTGGATGGCAGGGATGGTGCAAAGCTCAGGTTTAGGTTAAGTTCAGGGATTATTATTCCGAGGCAATTTGGACCGATAATACGCATATCGGAGTATCTTTTCTTTATCTCCCTGATCTCGTTTTCTAATTTAAGGCCCTCTGCACCTGTCTCCCGGAAACCAGCCGACATAATAATAATACCATTGATACCAGATTCACCACACTCACTGACCCATTCCGGTACTTCAGGTGCGGCACAGCAAATAACAGCAAGGTCGGGTTTCCGTGGCAGGCTGTCGAGCGAATTGAAACAGGAAATACCCATTACTGCCTCACTGGTCCTGTTTACAGGATATATAACACCTTTGAAACCGCTGCCAATGAGGTTGGTAAGTACTTTACCGCTTACACTGTTCGGATTAATAGATACACCGATAAGAGCTATCCTTTCCGGCCTGAAGATAGAGTCCAGATTATTCCCGGTCATAGATTAAAGAATATGTAAGAAGTGCAAATATCAGTATATAACTGCGGCTTTACATCCTTATTTTTTTAAAATTCTCCTTCATACGCTCAAGATCTGCCAGCCATGCTTCTATATCTTCTTCGTGTTCAAGTTCTTCGTTAAGAATGCTTATAGCTATCTGGTGTGTGGAATGATCTTTACCATGAGTAAATTCAGCTATTTGCTGGTACCGCTGTATTGCACAACGTTCACCGATTAGGTTCTGGTTAAGTATTGCTTCAATATACTGATCGGTGGGCTCTTCGTAGTTGCATCCTGAATGCTTCATCCACTGTGAAGGATTTAAAATGGGTGTTCCTCCAAGTTGTATGATCCTGTTAACTACCAAAACTGCATGGTTAAGCTCCTGGTCGGCATGTACCAGTAACTCAGGCTCAACCTCACTTCTCATAGGGCCTTCCATAACCCGTGCTCCTATCCAGTACTGGTAATATGCAAGCCATTCTTCTGAGAGTGCACCATTCAGCATTTTTATAAGCTCTTCAGTGTTAAGTTTTAAAATTTTTACAGCATGTTGTCCCATAATGTCATTATTTTATATAGTTAATTCTCTGGTTACTAAAATATATAATCTCTTAAATTTACTGAATAGTTAGGAATATCCAAACAGAAATAAATGCTTTTAAAAGATCTTTATCCCATCTGAACACCACTACAATAACCAATTCAGGGCAGCTTCCTCAGTATAGAATACTCTAAACCTGTAGTTTGGAATATTTATGCCTTTTTCGAATAATGTTACAATCACTGTCTCGTAAGGATCGGTAACCATCATTGCTTCCTTTACAGAATCATATTCCCTTACTGCATCCCTTGCGGCTGCAGTCAGTTCAGGCACTTCTTCAGGTTTTACAGTGAATGTTGAATTCCGGCAGTCGATGAGGATACGGATATTTCTATGAAAGCTGCTGTTGGTCCCGAGCTTGTCATAATGTGCTATGATCTCTTCCTTGGTCAGCATACCGGGATATCTGACACGAAGGATCTTTAGTTCCTCGTCATGATGGAATATTGATTTAGGCATTGCTTATACAGTCAGCTTATTAACAATATAAATATACTACGCCTTAACGACATTTGGATTTTTTTTTACATGATTAAGAACATGGATTTCAGAGGCAATAATTAGATATTTTGATTCAGGATTCCGAAGTTTGAGGTGCACGCATAAGAAACCAGAATTGTATACCTTTTTCTTTTTTTTTTGTCATAATTGCTTAGTTAGTTTTTCTGATCTATTTTTAAACATATTATACTTAG
>CAZNYS010000013.1:0-60127 GCA_964577305.1 uncultured Rikenellaceae bacterium | reverse complement strand
GAAATAATTAATTAAATAATATCCGAATTGTTTGTATTAGTCTTAGAATTCGGGGCGAGCTCGACGAACCCCGAGTCCTCTGGGTAAGTCAATATTGGAATATTGAATAACATTAACTTACAATTACCGTTATAATATATATTTTTACAGCTAAATGATTTCACCGGGAAACATATATAAATTCTTAATATTCCTGGCGGTATTATTACTCACGGGCAGGATATCAGGGCAGGATATTGGTTCATACCAGGACTACAGGCCCGAAGGGATTAAATCGGTAAGGTTGCATCGCGAGGAGTGGAACCTGTCATACCCTATAATTGAGCTGGGTTCAGGTGAGAAGCTTATTCTGCATTTTGATTTACTGGGAGAAAGTATTGAAACGTATTATTATACCTTTATTCATTGTGATAAGGATTGGAATCCGAGCCGGGTATATGAATCGGAATATCTTGAAGGATTTACAGAAAACCAGGTACAGGATTATGATATGTCATTCAATACCACTGTAAATTATATCCATTACAGTTTAAGTTTCCCGAATAATGATGTTTCATTTAGAATATCGGGTAATTATATGATCAAGGTTTATCCTTTTGGAGAGCCTGACGCTCCGGTTATCACTAAAAGGTTCATGGTAAGTGAGGCTGCTGCACCTATAAGTGCCACCACACTACGCTCCAAGTTAGCGGGTTATTACCAGACAGGGCAGCAGGTTGATTTCAGGGTTAACCATGCATCCCTTGATATACAGGATCCATATAATACTATTTACAGCACTGTTCTGCAGAACGGCAGGTGGGATAATGCAAGAAAGAATTTAAAACCTGATTTCACCGGTAATTACAGCCTTGAATATAATGGATTATCTGACCTTAATATATTCCCCGGGGGCAGCGAGTACAGGTATTTTGACATTAAGAGCATAAGGTATCAGAGCGAGTACATTAAAAGGATTGAGAACTTATATGGATACTACCATATTGAGCTAAGGGAATCGGAGAACAGGGCAGCCCGCCAGTATTTCTACTGGCAGGATTTTAACGGGAAATATTATATTGCTCATCAGGAAGGTATTGATCCGAATACCGATGCTGACTATGTTTATGTATATTTCACTCTTCCCAGTAAATTTTCTGTGGCAGGTGATGTATATATATTTGGTGAGCTCACCAACTGGGACTTTAACGAGGGGAACAGGATGCATTATAATTCTGAACGTGGGGCCTATGAATGCCGCCTTTTATTAAAACAGGGCTGGTACAATTATATGTACGCGATGAAGAATGAAAGCCTGTCAGCTTCTATATTCAGTAAGTTTGAAGGCGATCATTACGAAACAGAGAATGATTATCTTATTTTGACTTACTACAGGGATCCTAACGGCAGGTATGACCGTCTTATAGGACACCAAATGGTCAATACCTTAAACACTCATCGCTAGCATCAGTGTTTTCCATGCACATTAAGTCCGTATTGCATATGGATTGTATGCTGCAATGTTTTCAATATTTCAGACATATATTCCTTAACTGCTTTTACTGAACCAGGCAATGTGTATATAAGGCACTGTCCCATTAGTCCGGCGATTGAGCGGCTAAGCAGGGCATTTGGTTCTTCCATCCCGTACTTAATCCTGATATAATCCATGATACCCGGGATTTCAATATCGATAAGGTCTTTAACCACATCCACCGTGATATCCCTTGGACCTATTCCTGTACCACCTGACGTAATAATGATATTATATTCCTGAGAATACTCATTAAGGAGCTGGCGGAGTCGTGTCCTATCATCATGGATAACCAGTAATTCTGCCTCGATCAGCCAACCTATCTTCCTGAAATATTCGATTATCATTTCTTTTGCCTGAGGACCGCTCAGGTCTTCATACTCATCCTCTGCTGCCCTGTCGGACAGTGTTATAATAAGCGCCTTGAATTTGCGGGGCAGATCTGTCATTTTTTTGTTTTTTCAATTAAACGAATATTATTTATTACCATCTCCTTATCCACTGCCTTACACATATCATAAACTGTAAGGAGCGCGACTGAAGTACCTGTCAGGGCTTCCATTTCCACGCCGGTTGTTCCCCTGCATTTCACCTCGCATTCAACGTTCACCCCATTAGTATCCAGGGTTGCGGTTACAGTTATTTTATTAAGAGTAATATTATGACACAATGGAACCAGGTCCGATGTTTTCTTGGCTGCCTGTACGCCTGCTATCTCAGCCACTGTGAGGACATCACCTTTTTTCATTTCGTTTTTTTCAATGAGATCCACTGTTGAAGAAGAAAGCTTTATTGATCCCACAGCACGTGCAGTTCTGTCGCTGTCGGGTTTATTCCCTACATCAACCATGCGAGCACGGCCTCTGTTGTCGGTATGTGTTAATTTTTTCATGTTTACCTGTATAATAATTGAACTAACCACCTCCCCCCGACATCGCCTAGCTCTGTCAGGGTACTCCTCCTTTCAAAAGGAGGAGAAATGTTACGTAATTATAACGATCATCAATTGTTTAACCTCCGATATTATAAAATTCGTTGTCACGGTTTACTGTTCCGCATTCAGGTTTATTCTCCAGTGCCATTTTAATTGCTTTTTCGGCTCCCAGTTTTCTTACATCATATTCCAGTTCATTGAAGAGGCATGGCTTTACTTTACCGTTTGCGGTAATTCTCAGCCTGTTACAGTTTTCACAATTACCGCCATCACCACCTTCAACCACACCAAACTCACCCCGTGCCAGGTCCATTTGTTTTATATACCTTGCTTCAAGGCCTTTTTTCTCCGCAAATGAAGCAACCATTTTTGCATCAGGCTCATCTTTTGATTCTTTGACCACGCAATTCAACTTGACAGGTATCAGGCCTGCCTCAATTGCAGCATCGATTCCGTCAATTGTCTGGTTCAGGTCTCCTCCCCTTGTCAGCCAGCTGAACTTAAAGGGGTCCATTGAGTCAATGCTCACATTAACCCTGTGTAATCCTGCATCAGCCAGTGGTTTTGCGAATTTTCTCAGGAGGGTACCGTTTGTGGTCATTGAAAAGTCGTTTATTCCCTTTATACCTGCTATCATTTTAACAAGCACGGGCAGGTCTTTTCGCACCAGTGGCTCGCCCCCCGTTAGCCTAACCTTTTCAACTCCCATATTAACTGCGATACGTACAAAGTCAGTTATCTCATCAAAACTGAGAATATCGTTATGGCTTATAAGTTTAATCCCTTCAGGAGGCATGCAATAACGGCATCTGAGGTTACACCTGTCGGTTACAGATACTCTCAAATAATTTATTTTCCTGTTATATCTGTCGTACATCTACTATTTCTCCTTTTCTAATTTCACTTACACCCACCGGCACTTTCATCATTCCATAGGCACCTGTCAGGGCATTTATATGTGCAGAACCATGGTATTCCACCGGGGCAACTGTTTCATCGCTGTTTATATTTACAGGCACCCAGGCCATCCTTTCTGTCCGTTCACGGGAATAATCATTTGCCAGCTTATGTTTCCTGATACTGTCAAAGTGGTTTGCACCCATTGCTCTACATATCATTGGTTTGACGAACAGTTCGAACTGTATGAATGAGGACACAGGGTTACCGGGTAATCCGAATACCAGTGCATCATCATGTACACCGAATGTAGTCGGTTTTCCCGGCTGGACAGCTATCCTGTCAAAAATTATTTTTACGCCAGCCTTCTCCAGCACAGCCGGCACCATATCGAAGTCGCCCATTGATACACCACCGGAAATGAGCACTATATCGCATTCATTTAATGCTTTAGTCAGCATTTCGAAGATGTCTTTTTCGGAATCAGGAGCTATACCGTAGTATACAGCTTCGGCACCTGACCTGGTTGTCTGAGCTATCAATTGGTAAGCATTGCTATTACGTATCTGTGAATCAGCCGGTTTAATATCAGGTTCTACCAGTTCGCTACCTGTACTGATAATTCCGACCAATGGTCGTTTTCGTACCGCCACCTTTACTGCTCCCACTGTTGCCATTACTGCAATATCCTGGGGTTCAATAAGCCTGCCAGCCTTCAGTACTATATCATCTTTACGTATATCTTCGCCCATTTTAGCTATATTATCCTTCCCCGGCTTTCCTGTAAACCTTACCCTGCCATTATTTTCCTGAGCATCTTCAACCATAAATACCCAGTTGGCACCTTCGGGTATGGCCGCACCTGTCATTATCTTTACGCATTCACCTTCTTCAACCTTTTTTGAAGCTGATACACCGGCGGGGATAATCTCGTTTATTATTAATTCTTTATCAATATCTTCTTTGCGGCATGCATATCCATCTACAGCAGTTTTATTGAATGGAGGCATATTAATGTCGCTGACAATATCTTCAGCAAGGTACCTGCCAAGTGAATCCATGAATGGCAGGTATTCAAGCCCACCATCAGGATTATATTTTTCTGTTATTACTATAGCTTCTTCGTAAGATATCATTTCCCAATTCAGTTTTATATTATCCTGAGGTTGTTGGATGAAAAAGACAAAAATACAGATTGCCCTACTTTAAGTGATAATTTTTCAAGATTCTTTTTGTCTACCACTACATGGAACATATCACCAGAATCAACAAACAGTTCATAGCCATTTTCAGCCCTGTTCAATTCGGTAATTATACCCCTTATACAATTATCCCTGTCGTTTTGTTCTATGACAGACAAACCTATTGAATTACTTTCTATTATCAACAGTCCATTTTCGGGATAATCAGCTTCAGGGAGGATATATTTACGGTTACCAGATTCAGCAACAAGCTTTCCATCAATCCTGTATATTTCAACGCTGTAAAAATTTTGTATCCCTGCAAACCTGGCGACGAACTTATTAACAGGTTTTGAGAATACGCTCTCGGGGCTACCTGTCTGTAAAATCTTTCCATTATGTATAACTCCCACCCTGTGAGCCAGACGCACGGCTTCACTATAATCATGTGTAACATGCAACATGGTTATTCCCATTTCATTAATTTTCCGCAGCAATCGTCTGACATCATCCCTCAAGGTTGTATCTATTGATGCCATGGGTTCATCAAGTAGTATTATATCGGGGGATGTTACCAGGGCCCGGGCAACAGCAACCCTCTGGCTCTCTCCTCCAGACAGGTCATCTGTTCTCCGGTCCAGTAAATGTGCTATATTAACGTTTTCAGACATCTGTCTTACTATAGCATCTGTTTCATTTCTCGGTAGTCGTCTTATTTTAAGTGAATATGCAATATTATCGTAAACAGTGAGATGGGGGAAAATTGCATAATCCTGGAAAACCATTCCTGCTTTTCTTTTCTGTATTTTCTCATCTGTAATATCTCTGCCGTTAAGATAAATACTGCCTGTGTCAGGAGATCTCAATCCTGCAATAAGTTCAAGCAACAGTGATTTACCAGCACCTGATCGCCCGAGCAGGATAAAATATTCACCTTTTGAAATATTCAGGTTTATATTCTTCAGGGCAAAGTTGCCGAAATTCTTTGATATGTTTTTTAATTCAAGCATTTACCTGTTATTCACAGTTACTTTTTTAAGGCTTCAGTTAGCTTTAGTTGAGATTATTCTGATAAATATAAAAATTACCAGTGCCACAAGTATAAAGAATACTGATGCTGGCCTGGCATATGATAGTCCAAACTGATTAAATCTTTCATATATCAGTACAGGAGCAGTCATCGGGTGATAGGCAATAATAACTATTGCCCCGAACTCGCTCATACCCCTGGCAAACATCATAATAAATCCTGAAGCAATATTTCTCCATGTAAGTGGCAATGAAACAGTAAAGAACATTCTCATCGGGGAGGCTCCCAGGTTCATGGCAGCTTTTTCAAGTCGTTCCGGTACAGCAGCAAAACCGTCTCTTGCAGCATTAATCAGGAAAGAGAGGCTAACAAAGGCCATTGCCAAAGCTATGCCCACAGGGTTTCCAACCAGGTTTAACCCGACTGCATCAGCTGCTTTACCGAGCAGGCCTTCACGTGATATAAATCCTAGCAAAGCTATACCGGCAGCAGAGTGTGGCAATACTATAGGCAGGTCAATAAGCCCCTGTACGATGCGCTTCCCCGGAAAGTTATACCTGGCCATCAGCCATGCAAAGGGTATGGCCATAAAGGAAAAAATCAGAGTAGCCATAAATGCAACCGACAGTGTCAGCCAAACACTATCCTGTACTTCTTCATCCTTAACCGTCTGAAAAAATTCAGCAGGCGATGTATCCAGCACCATCCCAATCAGCGGTGCCAGTATAAAGAGAAGTACCAGTGATGACAGTACCAGTATTATCCAGTGAAATGTACTACGCCTATCCATTTACAAACCGGTATTTATAAGCCTTTACGGTCATGAAAAGATTTGCATGTCGACAAAATTAGAAATAATACATTAAAAAGACGGTATTTTACCTATTAAAGAGTTCCAACAGTTTATCAGGTATGTTCTCAGCAGGACCAGAGATATAAAGGCTGATAAGCGACTGACCATGTTTTTGCAGCACTGACCTGCCCCTTTCACCAAGAAAATAATACAGGAAATCCACTGCATCCTCCCTGTTGGGTGCATCGTTAAGCAAAGTTAAACCATAAATCATGCTGCTTCCCCTTATCTGAACTGTCTCACCAGGCTTATCGCCGGTAATATCCACACTTACCGAGTTATATAACTCTTCAAATGCGGGATCAGAAAGGTTTATTTCACCGGGCAGGCTTATATAATCAAGCTGGTGTTGTTCGCAAACCGATTTATATTCAACAATATAATCCAGGGCTTTAGTCTCGAGCAGTGCTACCAGGTCAACTCCCTTGGGTCTGATCATATTTACATCCTTGCCTGTTAAAATTTCATCCAGTTCATCATGCCCGTAGTAGTCAGCAGCCAGCTTGAACATCATTACCGTACGGTAACCACAGGGATCGGCATTTTGATCAGCCCGGCCATATACCACATCTTCATCAGACAGTATTTCATACCAGTTGTCAGGACCAATGATATCAGAGTATGCTGATCTGTTGTGATATGCTATTACCATTTCATTTGTTGCGAACCATATATTCCAATCGGTATACTCCGGCACAAGAAATTTTTCGATTACCTTGTAATCGGCTGAAGCCAAGATATCGCATGGTTTATCCAGCTCGGTAATTTTACGGACACAGACAACACTGCCTGCTCCTTCGAGCTTAATATCTATACCCGGATTCATGTCCATATACTCAGTGGTAATCTCTTTGAGGGGAACAGAAAGACTCCCGGCATGGAAAATAATTATCTCATTTTCATTACTGCTTTTACATGATGCCAGGAAAATAACAGATAACAAAAAAAGTGGTATTAATACCTTATTGCTTTTCTTCATCAGGTCTTTTATTTATGGTCCAGAAGAATTTCCTTGTTATTTCCTTCAAAGACGTATTGAACTGATCAGTAAGCTCATTATAGGCATTCATAAGTTCATTCCCTTCCTGGGTGAGGTCAGTATATCCGCCTTCGGCTCCTCCACGGTGTTTTTCAACCAGATTAAATCCGAGTCTTTCCTCCACCTCTTTGATTATACCCCAGGCCTTACGATAGCTCATATTCATCTCAGCAGCTGCCGAAGCCAGTGATCCTGTCTTCCTGATTGCATTCAACAGGCCAAATCCTTCCCAATCGAGTATTTTCTCATCATCCACCGTTTCGAGGTTGATCTGGTATTTCAGGAATACATCATAATATTTTGAACCTTTTGGACCGGCCATGACTTTTGGGTTTAGAGGCCTGCCTGACGGCAGGCCCGGTTGAAAAAGTTGAGAAAGTTGAGTTTATTATTTATAAATGCACCTGTAGGCTGTTGGCTCTTTGACCATTAGCTTAAAGGTTGTGTCTTTTTTAACAATGAAAGAGTCCCCTTCTTTATAGTCTTTCCATCCGGATTCACCGGGTAACAGGACTGTCAGCACACCCGAAATAACAGTCATGTGTTCCACAGTGGATGTCCCGAATTCATATTCACCCGGAGCCATAACACCTATGGTAGCAGAGCCCCCTGTATTTTCAAAGGCAATCGATTTTACATTGCCATCAAAATATTCATTTACTTCAAACATTATTTAAACCTATTTCTAATTATAAATTTGTTTAGCTGATCTACAAATTTACATTTTTATTGCATTTTTAAAATAACCAAGTTTAAGCCTATTCAACAAGCATAATATAAGCCAGCTTAGCCCCTTTAAGGTGCCTGTCGGCGAAGAAGTCGATACCTGGATGCACAATGAAACGCCCGTCTTCATTATCAGGCTCATCGAGCAGTATAACTTCGCCCATATCGGTGCGGTTCAGTATCTCGGAAAGGGAAAAGACTACCCTGTAGGCGTCTTTAGCGCCAATGGCAATAATGCCCCTGGCCAGGTCATCATCTGTAAATGTGAATTTCTCCCTGAGGACCTCAGAAAGGGGAACACCGGTATAGTTACGTGGCCCTTTTATTCCTTTATGTATACCGAAGAATACGATATTATGGCTTAACCTGATATTATTTGCTGTTTCGGGATCATCTATAACAGCTGTTTTGCCATTGTTCCCTATTATCTCAATCTCGGGGGAGAACAGGGGACGCAAACCTTTGCTTCCCGGGAAACTAACCGGAAAAGACTTTATGAATATTTTAGATGGATTATCTATGTTTCTTAAAGTAATATAATCATTTGAGGCCACAAGGCGGGTTTGTTCAGGCAGTGGCCATTTATCATCCGTTGCTGTTGGAAAAACAGGCTGAACACAGGTAGCAATGATAATATCATGATTATGAGTAGAAAGGAATAGCTCTCCCCAGCTGAAAACTGCAGATTTACCACTGTCATTTTCCACAACAACATAAACATCGGAAGTAAGTCCATATTCCTCCCTGTTATCTTTTGATATCACATAATCCCTGACAATATCTGAGAGTGAGTAGCCAATATACTGGAAAGAGCCCCTGAATTCGGGTTCACCATCCTTTTTTGAGGGGTAATATTCCTTTACGACAACTGTACGCTGCAGCAATTTATCGAAACAGGCCTCCCCTGGATTTAGAATTTCACCACTGACATAAGGCATTTTACCTTGCAGCTTTAAAGCCTTTTCATTGTCGTATGGATCATTATTGTATTTGGCCCTTACAGAAGGGTTCTTTAGGTATTTCTGTAGATACTCCACTTTAAGGGTTTCTCCTGAGATAGCATCAGGATCCTGGGCTATGGCTCCTGGTAAGGATATAATGGCAATTGATAATAACAAACAGGTCTTTTTCATATTTTAATAATGTATATTGTAACAGGAAGCGAATTTACTTTTTTTGCATATCGGATGCAAATGTTATACAGTGTTGAGGTGTTTAAGTGTTTAAGTGTTTGAATGGAGAGAGATCTTGATAGCATGAATAGTGAGGAACTTGGTAAATTGTTCCCGATATTAATCATGGAGCCTGATCCGGTATGGCCACGGCTATACAAAACGGAAGAAAAGAAGATCAGGGAAGCCATGGGAAAGGATATTATTATAAAAATTGATCATATAGGCAGTACAGCTATCCCCGGGATGCCTGCCAAGCCGACAATTGATATACTTATCCAGGTTACTGAAGATACGGCGAATGATCATCTAATTGAATCTCTTGAAAAGACAGGATACCATTACATTCCAAAACCTGAGAATCCTCCTCCCCATATGATGTTTGTAAAAGGTTATACACCTGGTGGTATCAGAGGACAGACATACCATGCACATTTAAGGCATAAGGGTATACATGATGAGATAATTTTTCGTGACTGCCTGGTTGCACATCCGGATGTCGCTATGGAATATGCCAGGCTTAAATACAGACTGGCTGAAACATACCGGAATGACCGTGATGGTTACACCGAAGCAAAAACGGAATTCGTTAAAAGGATTATTGGTAATCCTTAACCACTTCGATCAATTCGGGGAGGTCCATGCCGATTTTTTTAAGGAACTCTATTTTTGGCACTCCATTATTGTTCCATCCCCTTCTTTTGTACACGGCATCGACAAGGCTTTCGTATTGTTCTTCCCTGTATTTACGTGTTATTGCTATTTTTTCCTCAACTGATTTACCCGCAGGATCGATGCCTATCAGTTCTTTCATCTGTTTATCATACCTTTCAGCCCTGGATTCGTATTCTTCCACTGTAACAGGTCCTGCCGCACGATATGGCTGCCTGTCGTGTTCTCGTGTTCCATATCCTCTCCTGAGGTTGAATATGCGCTGAAAGTTATAAACCCGTTCAGAGTCTTCGATCATACGGTGTTTATCAAATTCCCTGCCTGTAACTGCCTTATAGATTGTTACATAATTATCGACGTGTTCTGGCACTTTAGCTGGTTCATCTGTTTCGGCATTATTTTCAGGTTCAACATCATTCCATGGCAGCTTGCATAGCCCAACAAGTCCAAACCAGGTACGGAACATCGGAAAATAATGCAATGCTTCAGCCTTATCCTCGAATGTAGGTATCTGGTTATTGACCATATCCATAAATATGAGCCATGCTTCATCATGTTGTGGTCCCTTGTTGGTCATTGCGAACCCGCCCTGCTGGGCAAGTGATTCTTTGCAGATATATTCTGAATATTCAAGCCCCTTATTCTCCATACCTATATCATTAAGAAAATCAGGGTCGCCCCATCCTTTCTCTATGAACAATTCTTTCATCTTCCGTATACCCATTCCCGCTATCTTACCGAATCTTTCACCGCGGCTTAGCCTATGTATAAGTTCCATTGCTGAATCAGCATTGCCAAAATTAAGTTTCAGTCCACCGGTTTTTTCTTCGTCAAGTATGTCATTCTCGAAACACTCCATTATAAATGCAAGGAGTGTACCCCATGTAATGGTACATATACCGTATGTATCACAGTAGAAATTTGCTTCAAGGATATAGTCAGTACTAAAAATACCACAGTTTGAACCAAGCCCACCCACATTTTCATATTCAGGTCCGTCAACAATGACTTTCTGTCCTTTATATGGTCCTGTTCTTACCTCGTAGTTGTCGACACCCTTGGTACATGACATATTGCATCCTATCCAGCATCCATCGGGTATTCCCTGGGTAAATAATTTTTTCCATTCATCCGAGTGTATTTTTACTGCGTCGGGGTGACTGCCAAACTTATAATTATGTGTGGGTAACAGATCATGATCATTCATAATTTCTATCAGGTGTGCAGTACCCACCTGTTTCATCTTTGCCTGCTTGTGGTCAAGTTCACGCATTTCACGGTTAAAGCGTTTTCCCCTCTCCATAATAGCTTCCAGATCGATAACATTATTCAGGTTTCCCTTAACTCCAGGCACTTTACAGACCAGTGCTTTTATCTTTTTATCACGGAATACGGTCCCTATGCCTCCCCTGCCTGCCTGTTTCATCCTGACAACTTGTCTTTTGGGATCATAGAAACTGAAATTGAGCATTCCTATAAGCGAATTTCCTGCAGCACTGCCGGTAGACACAACAGCTACATTTCTCTTATCTTTTTCATCATCAGCATACATCTCGGTGAGTTGCTCTGCCAGTATATGGCTGTCGAGGGCCTCGGCGGGTGCTTCATTTATCTCAATCCTGTGGTTGATACCATCAATAAAGATAATAACATCCTTTGCAGCCTTACCCTGCATTTCCAGTGCATCATAACCGGCAAACTTAAGAAAGGGGCCAAAAAAACCTCCAACATTGCTGTCCATAACTGAATCGGTCTGAGGCGATATTGATACCACGAGAGATTTACCGGTTCCTGAATACTGCGTAATTCCACCTATTGGCCCGGATGAAATTATTATTTCGTTTTTGGGGTCATTCCAGGGAGTACGTGGATCAGTAGCATCCCATAAAAGTCTTAATCCATATCCCTTTCCACCTATGAATTTTTCTTTCATCTCAAGCGGTACATCCTTCTCTTTTATCTCGTTTGTGCCAACATTGACGTATAGTATCTTATCGGTATATCCTTTATTAAGAGGAACCCAGTCGTATGTAAATTCCTTCAGTAATTTGTGCTTTTCTTTAAGTGCCTGTATATCCATTTGTTATTAATTAATTAAATTATCCCGCCAGTAAATTATAGTCAAACCTAAGTTAGAACTCAAATATAGAGCATAAAATGACATATATCAATATGTTACAAAATGCATATCGGAGAAAAGACAAAAGACAAAAGTAGAGGCGCACCATGGTGCACCTAAAAGAAAAGTAATATATGTCATTTATTTGCCCGCGTAAAAAATTTAATTTTGAAGGAAATATGATTTTATGGATGAACCGATAAAGTATTTTTATTCAATAACAGGTTTTGACAGGGCTCATATCAAAGATTGTGTTGTAGGAGATAAATACACTGCAATATTGAATAAGAGTGGGAATATAGGTGTATGCGCCACACTTGATACTAAAATGAATGATAAGTTGCTGGTTGAAGGAGACCCCGATCTGAACAATCCGGTGCACAGGATAATCCTGAATGCGTATTATAATTCCATTTTAAATTATGAAAGGGATTATAATGATGTCAAGGACATTTTTGACCGGATTGACTTCAGTAAACACCGCAGGATAGTCATGATAGGGTATTTTGAGAGTCTATACGATAAGTTTTCCCAGAACAGGATACCTTTGGAAGTATTTGATATTCATAAAGAAAGTCATATCCTGTCGGATATTTCAAAAATGGAAGAATCGTTGATGGGAGCTGAAACCATAATACTTACAGGTACAACTATTTTCAACAATACTTTTAATGATATAGTAAGAGTGACACCCGAGGGCTGCAATATTTTTTTACTGGGCCCATCAAATATTTTATCAGAAGAAATGTTCAGGTATCCAAATATTAAGGTTGTTTTCGGTTCGGTATTCAGTCCTGACGACCGTCGTGTTCTTGATAAGGTGGCCAGGGGTGATGGTACCAGGGGATTTCTTCCTTATCTTCAGAAAGTGTATATTATAAAGAATGATTACAGGGATGAAATTCAGTGAAATAAAGAATCATTTAGCAGGATATACGGTTGGCATTGCAGGAGCAGGCGGACTTGGGTCGAACTGTGCTGTTGCCCTTGCCAGAAGTGGCATAGGGCATTTAATAATAGCTGACCATGATATCATTGATATCGGTAATCTGAACAGGCAGTACTACTTTATTGACCAGGTTGGGATGAAAAAAACAGAAGCCCTGAAGGAGAATATCAGAAGGATCAATCCTGATACACGGATTGATATTTATAATACAGAGCTTACCAGGGATAACATTCCTGTTATTTTCAGGGATTGCGATATAATAGTTGAGGCATTTGACCAAAGTGAAATGAAGGAGATGCTGGCAGAGACAATATTAAGCGTATGGCCTGAACGGCCGCTCATAATAGGGTCGGGACTTGCAGGATATGGAAAAACCAATAAACTGAAAGAAAGGACTATAGGCAACACGCTTATAGCATGCGGTGATGAGGAGTCAGAAACATCCGATGATTTACCCCCCATGGCACCCCGTGTAGGGATTGTAGCAAACATGCAGGCCAATGCAGTTGTTGAGATATTAATGAAAATGAAAGACCATGAAAATTACACTTAATAACAGGCCCGAAGAATTTATTAAAGACGAAATCACTGTTAGTGAGATGCTTAATATAAAGAGATTTACCTATAAGATGCGTATTGTAAAGATAAATGGTAAGCTCATTAAAAGGGACGAATATGATAATGCTATTATAAGGGATGGTGATAATGTACAGATGCTCTATCTCATGAGTGGCGGATAAAAGACATGTCATTGATTATATGACAAATTTGTTTTAGGTTTGTATTATGAATGATTTCATTAAAGGCTTTTTCAATAAGATACCTCCGATAATCAGGAACAGGTATTTCCTTACTCTTGTGGTATTTCTTATATGGATACTGCTTTTTGACAATAATAATCTTATCGACAGGTATCATTATATGAAAAACCTGCGACAGCTGGAGAAAGACAGGGAATATTACCAGGAAAGGATAGAAGAAGACCGGCGGAAGCTAAATGAACTCAAAACAAGTAATGAAAACCTCGAGAAGTTTGCACGCGAGCAGTATTTCATGAAGAAAGAGAACGAAGATATCTATATCATAGTAGACGAAGATGATAAAAGGTTGTCAGAAACTGATAATAAGTAATTTATCTTTCCATATCTCTATATATCCTCAATAAACTATCCACATTGCCGGCCATATGTGCCTTTCCTTTTTTTTCAAGTAAATCAGCTGCTGCTTTTCGTACCGGTATTTTTTCAAGGTATCGTTCTGAATGGAGGTAATTCATGTATTTCACTATTCTGAACATATTAAACCAATAGAAAAAACGCTTGCGGAAAGAATCCTTTGAAGCGGTATTATTCCTTATCTCCGATATTTTTCCCAGCCATTTATTTTCAGCAAGAAATGCCTGGAGGCTTTTATGCAGGCCGCTATAAATATTTGCTGATATTTTTAAATCGGCATCATAAAATAATATTATATTATCAAAGAATTCTTTCAGGTATTTAAAACCTGTCGGATCATAAGTCAGGTACCCGGTTTTATTGCCTTTGATCGTTTTAGCTATTACCGGTCCTGTACCAAAGGGGACCCTGTCGGAAATTCTTGGCGAAGGCACTACAGTCGCTGTATTGAGGTAAAAATATCCACCTGCAGGTACCAGTTTCTGAATAAAGTAAAAGTCTTCTGCTCCCTGTCTTTTACTCATTCCCCCTGCTTTAACATACGCTTCTGCTTTCACTGCAATAGCTGAACCCATTGTCTGGAATACCCATGGATAACCTGCATACTTCAATGCCTGGTAATAATATCTTATGTGCAGCTCATACTGGGCAATTGCATCATATATTTCTACCGGCAGGTCACCGGTGAGGGGATGCTCAAAATATACAGAGCATGCTTTATGGTCCCTTCGTTTATACAGCTGGTTATACAGTTCTTCCAGGTAATTTTCTGACACCATGCAATCAGCATCAAGTGATACTATCACACCGCCGGGATTGTTTATATTGCTGAATCGTCTGAGGGCTTCATCCATGGCCATTTTCCTTGCCATCCCCACTCCCCAGTCATGATTATCCTGTATTCCCGCATCATGAAAGAGCAGGTTAATAAATCCATCTTTATTTTCCTGCTTCCAGGCAGCCAGTTTATTGCAGGTAATATTATTTTGTTCTATTTGTAATACGCCTGCATTGTATGGCGCATTGACAAGAATTATTACTTCAACACTGCAAGGTGGTTTCTTACATTTAAGCAATGACTCGAGGGTAAAAATAATCCCGGGCTCATCAAAGGCCGGGATTATAATTATTATTCCAGTGTTGTTTTCCGGTATATCTGCAAACAGTTTATCAACCAGTGTTTTGTTTGCAAGATAGGAGGATGCAAAACCCATTATTTTTCGCTCTTCTCTTCGTTGTATTTATAATTTACACCTTTAAGTACTACTGGGGTTATATCCAGGGAATCATTGGCATACATCACAGGGCTTCCAAAGCTTTTTGCCAGTATATAATCATAATTGTTATTGGCTGAAAACTCTTCCAGGAAATCATAGATATAGTTCAGTATTCTCCTGTTCATAACCTGCTCTTCTTCCATCAGCTGTGTCTCAAGTTCATTTCTCAGGTTCAGCAGGTCCTGTTGCTGCTGGAGAAGATTCTGTTCCATTTGTGCAGCAGTAGCTCTGGTAACCAAGCCTTTACGTACTTTTTCTTCATAGTCGCGTGCTCCAGTTTCATACTGTCTGCCTTTAGTGTTCAATTCAGCCTCAGAATTTTGTTGTTTTACCATAAGTTCATCCCTGAGGTCGAAATACATATCGAAATTCAGAATAATTGTATCTATCTCAACGTATGGTATGTTACTCGAGGTCACTTTTTGTTCAACAGACTGATGTTCAGCCCGTTCTTCATCATTCTTTAGGGCAAATTCCCATATAAACAAAAATGCTGCTGCAAGAATTGCCACTATTCCCAATATTAAAGGTAACTTCTTCATCACTAATTGTTAATTGGTTATACTAAACAGGCAACAAATATAAAGTAATTTAGTGAATTACGAAACAGCAATTCTTTTAGAATTCGGGGCAGGGAACAGCATGAAACATTCTTCTCCGGCTGACTATTGTTGAAGTAATAAACTCATATACCAGGGATATTTCATGTGATCCCCCGGTGGATGCTATGAGGTTAGATATAGTAAAATCATAACTATAGCCAATATGCAGTTTTTCGGTTTTTACACCGATAAGGGCAATTATTGCATCACCTGCCTGGGAGGTAACGAAAGGAATGCCCCTGTACCATAAACCGAAAATTAATGGATCCCTGTAATAATACAGGCCAAGGTCTGACTGCCAGAATCGATCCTGGTATTTTATGTTACCTGCTATTGATATTACTTCTGAGTACCTGTTGAGCAGTCTTCCGCGCCTTGATATCTGCATTCCTCCAAAGACATTTATTTTAACCGGTACATGAGTATCCCAATCGCCATAGAACGACTGTCGTGGTTTAAAAAGGTGGTCTAAGTTAAATCCTCCCCATATGCGGTCATTATAAGCCATAGCTGAGAAGGCAAAATCAACATCTGCCACTCCTTCAAAGGGAGGGGGATAAACCGAGGGGGTTGTTCCCCTGGCGGTTATCATGCTGTTCCATATCAGTTTACCATAATTAAGTCCAAGGTAGATGAACTTAAAGTTAATTCCCGGGCGGATGTGCCAGTCCTCGTTAAGCTGAATATCGTATGAATAAAGAAGGCCTATATTGGTAGTACTCAGGTCGCCCGATCCTGCAACATCATAGGTAGCCAGCACACCTATTCCTGAGCGGAAATTAGGCAAATACCTGTCATAGCTGAAACTATAAGTATTAAACACACCTGTTATTGATGGCCACTGATTCCTGTAATTTATTGATATCCGGTTTTCTTCAATGGCTCCGGTAAATGAAGGCGCAAGGTACAGTGCGTTAGCATAGAACTGGGAAAAGTGCGGATCCTGACCCTTTAAACCGGCAGAAACAAGTACACAAATTACGATTATCGTATATCTAATTCTTATTTGCAAGTCAGATCCTGTTAAGACTACTGAATACGAAATTAACGAAATGTACTTAATTATGTTACATTTTTATCATTTTAATTGCGTAGAATCTAACAAAACTGCGATATTTTTGAACATTTAAGAATATCAGACGAATATTTAATATTTTTTACCAGGTCCTGTAAGTCAATAATTACCATTTAGGAAGCACGGTTACGTCGCCGCCTTTTACAAATGGTTCACCAGTTTTATATATTCCCCTTACTTTCCATATATATACTCCCGGTTCTGCTTTCTGACCTTTATAATACCCGTCCCAGCCTATTTCAATATCATCTGATTCAAAGACAAGTATTCCTCTCCTGCTGTATATCCGGAGGTTATATGCTGTAACACCTGACCATACCGGATGGAATACTTCTTCCTGCTGATCACTCCTGTTCGAGTAATAGCCTCCTGTTGGTCCACCTTCGTTCGGGACAAAGGCATTAGGGAATTTAATATAGCATGTATTATCACCGAATGCATTTGTGATAACCATGTTATCGGTACATCCCTGCTCAGATACCGCTATGAGTGTCACTGTGTATGACCCGGGTTTATCATAGAAATGTGATGGCTCAAATTCATCACTTTTTTCCCCATCACCAAAATCCCATTCCCATGCAACCGAGTTTTGAGAGTAGTTATAAAACCTTATCTCCTCATCAGGTATGGAAGGATTACCTTCACTTACTTCGAATCTGGCCACCGGCCTTGGATAGGCCTTTACCGTTTCCCTAACGGCTGCCCTTGACCCGTCTTTCCCAAACAGGATCAGGCTCACTTCATAGTTACCCGGTTCATCATAAACCCATACCGGGTTCTCCTCGGTACTGATACCACCATCATCAAATTCCCAGATACATGAATCAAAATTATGTGACAGGTTTTTAAAATAAATGCTAAGGGGTGCACAACCTTCATTTATATCGGACATAAACTTGGCTACGGGTGCTGGTGCTGCTATAGGTTCAAAGGCAACTTTGTTATCTACCGGTAATCGGTCAGGATTATTGGCTGTACGTTTTTCAGCTATTTCAGTATCAGTATAGTCTTTTTTCAGTCCTTTATTTTCGTTTTCCCCGGCCTGCTGGATAATCTTTTGAGTTGTTTCATCCTTCCCGGGTGTACTTTCTTCTTTTATCTTTTCAGGCAGTGCTTTATTATCTTTTTCAATTATAATATTCCTGGGAGCAACAGATAACGAATCAGAATCAATGATGATATTGGGTGATTCCAGGAAGGGTTCTTTACTTTTTGTACTGAGAACTGATACTGTTACTGCAGCAACGGCAATAAGTCCGGCGAGGTAATATATATTGAAGCTGCCCGGCCTGAAATTCATGAACTCCCTTAGGCGGAGTTTTTTTGCAAAACGCGGCCAGAAATTATCAGGAACCGGGTACTGCCTTTTACCGAGCTTCGCCCTGTATAATTCTTCAATATTTTTATATGTCCTCTTATTCTTCAAGTTTAATATTTATTTATAATTCTCCAGTTTCTTACGCAAAAAAGACCTTGCCCGTGAATATTGTGATTTTGATGTATTTATGTCTATATCAAGCATTTCTGCTATTTCTCTATGTTTATAACCTTCAATTGCGTACAGGCTAAAAATCACTTTATAACCTGGTGGCAGTGAATCAAGCACTTTTTGCAGTTCGTCTGCTGTGTACCTTGAATCGGGAATACTATTATCACCTGCTTCACTGCTATATAATTCTTCAATCTCAATATAATGCTTGTGCTTGAGATTCTTATGATAATACGTTATAGCAGTATTAATTACTATACGCCTCATCCAGCCTATAAAAGAACCTTCTCCGCTGTAATCCTTTATATTAATATAAATTTTGAGCAAACTTTCCTGGAGAATGTCTTCAGCTTCCGGAATATCTGTTGCATACCTTACACATATTCCCATCAGCATTCCCGAATATTTCTCAAAAAGCATTTTTTGAGATAGTTTGTCATGTTTCAGACATCCTTCGAGTATTTGCTGGTCACTTGTCATTACGGAGACCAAATTAGAGACTTGTGATTATTAAAAATGGTTGCACAAATTTAACAGCTTAATGCATATATTGTCGTATTAAAATCGTGCTATTTTACCATGTATACTGATTTAGACGAAAAATGTTCCAATTTTATTCGCTAAATCATATTAACTAAATTACAAACATTATTAACTTGGCGCCAAAATTCAATTTTTTCGTACAATAAAGTAGAACTTTAATACATTTACAATGTTCAATAGATTTATTGCATCTATATTACCATACTTTCCCAAGAAATTTATATGGATATTCTCAAAGCCCTATGTATCAGGTGAGAGCGTTCATGATGCCATGAGGGTATCGAAAGACTTTAATTCCCAGGGCATTAAAGTCACCCAAGATGTTCTTGGCGAGTTTATCAAGACCCTTGAGGAAGCTGAAGCTAACAAAAACGAATACCTTGGACTTATTGACCTGGCAGAAAAGGAAAAAATAGACGGCAACTACTCCATTAAGCCAACCAGTTTCGGTCTTTTGATCGACAAGGATGTATGCTACCAGCATATAAGGGAGGTTGTGCAGAAAGCGGCTGAATATAATAATTTTATCAGGGTTGACATGGAAGATTCGCCATGTACTGATCTTGAGATAGAGTTATTCAGGAAGCTGAAGAAAGAATTTCCTGAAAATGTAGGCCTTGTTTTCCAGGCTTATCTCAAAAGAACGCTTAATGATATTAAAGGATTAATGGATCTTAACTCTGAAGAAGCACCACTTAATTACAGGTTATGTAAAGGAATATATGTTGAGCCTGCCGAAATAGCATTTAAAAAGTATGAAGAGGTAAATGAGAATTTCCTCATAGACCTGGAATACATTTTCCAGAATAAGTTATATGTCGGCATTGCCACGCACGATAAACAACTTATTGAAGGGGCATACGAACTTATAAAGAAATACAATGTGCCGAAAAACATGTATGAGTTTCAGATGCTGTACGGTGTCACTCCAAGATTAAGGCAAAATATAGTTGATGACGGTCAAATGATGAGAATATATGTGCCTTTTGGCAAAGACTGGTTTGGTTATTCAACCAGACGCCTTAAGGAAAATCCGAAGATGGCTTCTCATATTATTAAAGCGATATTTTATAAAGGCTAAGGTTAAGGTTAAGGTTATAAAGGCTAAGGCTAAGGTTAAGGTTAAGGCTAAGGCTAAGGCTAAGGCTAAGGCTAAGGCTAAGGTTAAGGGAAAAAATAGGTTAAAAATAAAGCAGGGCCGTTGCATGCAACGGTCTTATTTTTGCCTTTTTCCCCCGGCGTTCACTACGTTCAGCCGAGGTTTCCGCTTCGCCCCGATTATTCGGGGCTTCGCTTCAACTTTTTACTTTTGCTCGCTCCCACAGTCCACAATCCCCGTCCGTCCCGAAGAATCTTTAGCTTTTCGGGATCCTCGAATCGAAGATTCGGGACTCGCGAGCTCGCCATGAAGTCTCGGGGTTCGGTTGTCTTTTATCTTTTATCTTTTGTTAAGGTTTGTCTGTACAATTCTTTCATCCTGTCAATATCTTTCTGTGGTATCATAGGCCTGGGTGGTTCGGGCCGTTCAGGCAGCCCTTTTGAAAAATATAGTATTGCTGCGGGTATTGTAAGAAAGTTCAGTCCCACCATCCTGTCAGATGGTATGGCTCCTTTCTCATAAGCATCGAGTATTTGTTTCCTTTTCAGAAGGTCATAATTTGCCGAAGGGGCTCCAAGCTGCTCCTGGCTATAAATCCCTTCGTATACTGACGCAGCAATATTATTTCTTGCATTTCTTAATTCGGGTGCAATTGTGGGACTTTCCATCAGTATGCCTGTTCGCAGATCGGGCAGTCTAGGTACAACAATAACCTCACCTACAGACATGGTATCGGTCTGCAAAAATATTCCTGCCGTGAATAAATTACCTGTAAGCGTATCAGAAGGGATAAAAATAAAGTCCTGATAACCCATATATGAAAACCTGACCGTATCGTTTTTCTCCATATAAATGGAAAACTCACCTTTTTCATTAGTAACGTTACCAAATATTCTATTCAGGATAAAGTGAGTATTTGGCATGGGTTCCAGGCTGGTAGCATCCATTACCACTCCCTGGATCAGGATAAGATTCTCCTGTTCCCTTTGCTGGGCTGACAGTGAAAGGTTCAGCAACAGGATAACAAATGCAATATTTATCCTCGTAATCATTTTATTTTATCATAAATCAATTATCAGGTCATCAAGGTTTCTTTTGGGAACATGATGGACGTCCTTATCATCTCTCCAGTATTTAATATCTCCTTCTTTAGCTTCATCTATAACAACTTTCTCCCTGGGTTTACCCATGGCTAATATAAGCAATATCTCATACCTGTTTGGTATACCGAGGTCCTCTCTCAGTTTTTCTCCTTTTATGGATCCTATCATACATCCGCCGAATCCTTTCTCTGTAGCACCCAGTAATATGCTCTGAGCTGCTATTCCATGATCGACTCCAAAAGATTTGCTTATGACAGTATCACCAAGAATAATAATATAAGCTGCAGGTTGTTCTCCCTTTTTCGGGCCATCCCAGTTTTTAAGATAGCCTGCCCACAGTGTTGAGGGGAATACTATATCACATGTACCGGGATCGTTGATAATTACAAATTTCAGAGCCTGCTTATTGGATCCAGAAGCTGATAGACGGGCCAGGTTTACCAGGTTAACCAGTAGCTCTCTGTCGATTCTCTCATCCTGACAGAAACGCCGGTAGCTTCTGTTTTTTGATACGAGGCTATATATATCCATTCTAATACCTTGAAGCGATAATATCCCAGTCGATTATTTCCCAGAAAGATTTAATATACTCAGGCCTTTTATTCCTGTAATCGATATAGTAAGCATGTTCCCAAACATCACATGTGAGAACAGGTTTGAGACCCTCACGCAAGGGATTTTCGGCATTTGATTTCTGAATTATTGAAAGGCTGCCGTTATTGTTTTTCACGAGCCAGGCCCAACCTGAACCAAATAGGCTGGCAGCTTCTGCGCTGAACTTCTCCTTGAAAGCGTCAAAGGATCCGAACGATGCTTTAATAGCTTCAGCCAGCTCACCTGCTGGCTCCTTTCTGCCATCCCGTGAAAAACCTCCAAAATAGAACGTATGGTTCCATACCTGGGCTGCGTTATTGAAGATAGCACCATCGGCATTTTTAATTATTGAGACCAGGCCGGCATCTTCAAACTGTGAACCGGGAAGAAGCGCATTCAGCTTGTCAACATATGCCTGATGATGCTTACCATAATGATAATCAATTGTTTCCTCGCTTATGTAAGGTTTCAGAGCATCTATCTCGAATGGTAGTTTTGGAAGTTGATGATTCATGATCCAGTTATTTAAAGGTTATTATCATAAAAATAGGCAATTTTTAGCAAAATACAGATGGTAGATATATTCCTTTGGAATAATGGAATAATGGAACCGAGCCCCGAGAATTCGGGGCGAGCCCGACGAACCCCAGTGGCACGGTTCTGGAGAACCGTGCCAGCGGGGTGAGTCAATGATGGAATGATGGGGTTGTTGAATTGTTAACACTGAGAAAAAAACCAGGATCCAGCCTGACTAATACATCCGGGGTTCTTCCTTCAAAAGGACCCTACTCACAACCGTGAGTATTAATAAACAGGTAACTGTACAAACTTTTTTGGGTATCTTCGCGGCTGAAAAAGCAGGATATGAACAGGAAGATTTTAGAGCTTGCCGTACCGAATATCATCAGCAATATATCTATTCCCTTGCTGGGGCTGGTAGACATGGCACTCATGGGGCGCATGAAGTCGGATGCATATATAGGAGCCATAGCCATAGGATCACTTATTTTCAATTTCATATACTGGGGACTGGGATTCCTGAGGATGGGGACCAGTGGTTTTACAGCTCAATCATGGGGACGGCGTGACCTCAGGGAAACCATTCTTGTTTTTTCAAGAGCCCTGTTTATAGGCTTATCTATCAGCCTGTTGCTTATACTTCTGCAGAGACCAATAGAATGGTTGAGTTTTGTCCTGATAAGAGGAGAAGGTGAAGTCGAAGAACTGGCAAGGATATATTTCAGGATAAGGATATGGGCAGCACCGGCAGTTCTTGGGCAGTTCGCCCTTCTTGGTTTTTTTCTGGGAATGCAGAATGCCCGGCTACCGATGGTAGTCCTGGTATCAACAAATATTATAAATATTATCTGCAACTATTATTTTGTAATGATCAGGGGTATGGGATCAGACGGCGTTGCACTGGGTACTTTAATAGCACAGTACAGCGGCTTCTTCCTGGGCTCAGTTCTTTTCCTGGCATATTTCAGGCGGCTTATCAGGTACTGGTCAAAAAAAGCTATGCTCAAGGCGTCAAGGCTTAAGCAGTTTCTTCTTGTTAACCAGGATATTTTCATAAGAACGATTTGCCTGGTTCTTGTATTTTCATTCTTCACGGCCCGCTCTGCATCTACTGACACAATGAATGAAGGTGAACAGACTGTACTGGCAGTTAACTCGTTACTGATGCAATTTTTCATGCTTTTCTCGTTCCTTATCGATGGTTTTGCACATGCATCGGAAGCATTAACAGGCAGATTTATTGGGGCCGGTAATAAAGAAAGGTTGGAGAGGTCAATAAAACTTGTGTTCATATGGGGCACGGGCATCAGTCTTTTCTTTACAATACTGTACCTTGGCGGCAGTGAGGCTATTTTCAGGGCATTAACAAACAACAAGGAGGTTATAAGCAATGCACAGCCTTATTTTTTCTGGGTAATACTTATCCCCCTGATCTCTTTTGCTGCCTTTCTCTGGGATGGCATTTATATTGGTGCAACAGCAGGCAAGGCAATGAGAAATTCAATGTTAATTTCAACAGTGTTTGTTTTTTTTCCTGCGTATATCATTCTCAGCAGGTTTATGGGTAATCATGGCCTGTGGCTGGCATTTATCCTTTTTATGTTATCAAGGACGGTGACGATGAGTATAATGGCACCAAAAGCAGTATATGCCAGGATTGATTAATGATCCCCTACAAATATATCTTTGCGTACAGCAGGGATAGCTTTAGCGGCTTCAGCCTTTTCATACAGGATCCTTATTGCATCACGGCCCCGTGGGCCCAGGTCGCAACTAAAGTCATTTACATATAGTTTGATATGTTTTTTCATAACATCCAATTCCATCGAAGCCGCATATTTTCTGACATACTCATTTGATGATTCCGGGTTTTTAAATGCATGATCCAGGCTTGAGGCAAGTACCTTTTCCACCTTAATAGCTATATCATTTCCCAATTCTCTCTTAATGGCTATGCCTCCCAGCGGGATAGGCATTCCTGTTTGTCTCTCCCATTCTTCGCCCAGGTCAGCAATCTTATGGAGACCCTTATCCAGGTATGTAAACCTGTTTTCATGGATCAGCAGCCCTGCAGCAGCTTCACCTCTCAAAACGACATCTTCTATATCAGAGAAAAGATATTCATGTTTCTCTGTCAGCCAGGGATAAATAACACTCATTAGCAAATTTGCCGTTGTGAGCCTTCCCGGAATAGCTATTGGCTTATCTTTAAGCTGATACGGCTCTGTTTTGTTTCCGGCCACCAGTAATGGCCCGTTGTTGAAACCAAGTGCAGATCCTGAATTAAGCAAAATATAATCGTCGCATACATAAGCATAAGCATGATAGCTTATTTTTGTAATATCGACCTGTGCATTAAAGGCATTTCTGTTCAACTCCTCCACATCAGTAAGCACACACTCAAAGTCCAGGTTGAAAGTATCAATTTTCCCGTTTACCATTGCATCAAAAATGAAAGTATCATTAGGGCAGGTTGATATTCCAAGGCTTAGTGTTTTCATGTCACTATATCATTAAGGTATTTAACAAGCGCCCTCTCCAGTTGTTCAAGTGCCAGGTTTATATCCCATAATGATTTATCTCTGGGCCCAACCATGTTTGAAACTGACCTTATCCCAATGCAGGGAATTCCTTCTTTATTACATACATAATAGGCAGCAGCACCTTCCATGCTCTCTATATCAGGATTATGCTCTGACAGGATTGCTTCACGGGTTTTAACCGATCCTGTTGCGGTACTCACTGTCACAGCTTTAACAGGGGTGAGATCATTCGTTAGCTTTTGCACAATACCCGGGTCGGCATGAAATGTACCTGAAGGAGTATAATTATCATCAACATCATTGATGCCTGCCTGGCTGAGCGGAATAAATTTCTTACCGTCACATACACCCAGGTCGGCAAAACTGTCCGTTACCGGAACAACCACTGTACCGGCTGGAATTTTTTCTGTGTAACTTCCTGCTATACCAATATTAATCAGCAGGTCGGGTTTATCATACTGCGCAAGGTAATTCATTATGGCATAAACTGTTGACACAGGGCCTATACCACTTATTAGTTTACAGACCATGGTTTTCAAGCTGTTTCCGTTTACTTTATTCATGCATTCCATTTCCCTTGCTGTGGCTGCCGTTATTAATACAGTATTGATCATCGGGTTGTTTTAAATACACAAGTAATGAATAAAGATATTGTTTTTCCGGATAAAAAGGGTCAAATTTGAGGCAAACAAAAATGTGTAACTTATGGTTTATCTAACCAGAAGAGAAAGGTTCAGTGCGGCTCACAGGATGTTCAGACCCGATTTTAGTGATGAGGAGAATGCCGAGGTCTACGGGCAGTGTTCAAACCCGGGATGGCATGGTCATAACTATGAACTCTTTGTTACCATTAAGGGTGAAATGAACGAAGAACTTGGTTATGCAATGAATCTCACAAGGCTCAAGAAGATAATTCATGAATATATTATTGAGTCTCTTGACCATAAGAATATAAATACACAGGTTGATTTCATGAAAGGCAGACTGGCTTCAACTGAGAACATTGCAATAGCAATATGGGAGGTACTGGAACCACAGATACGTAAAGAAGGGGTAGAATTACATTGTATCAAAATTACCGAAACAGAAAACAATTACATAGAATATTACGGATAAAAGAATAATAATAATGGAGATAATTAATAATGGATTAGGTTTAAAAGATAATGAAGGTTATAATAAGATCGAATCGTGGGGTGATGAAAAAACAGGAAAGATGGCGGACCTATACCACGAAATATTAGAATTAATAGGTGAGGATGCCCGCAGGGAAGGTTTAAAGGACACTCCTGCAAGGGTAGCAAAAGCTATTCAGTTCTTAACCCAGGGCTATAATCACGATCCGCATGAAATTTTAAAGAGTGCCATGTTCCGGGAGGATTACCGGCAGATGGTTATTGTTAAGGACATTGAAGTTTTTTCACTCTGTGAACATCACATGTTACCGTTTTTCGGGAAAGCACATGTAGCCTATATCCCTAATAAATATATTACAGGCTTAAGCAAGCTGGCAAGGGTTACCGAGGCCTATGCCAGGCGCCTGCAGGTACAGGAGAGGCTCACCACCCAGATTAGAGATTGCATACAGGATACACTTAACCCATTGGGTGTAGCGGTTGTCATTGAAGCCCAGCATATGTGTATGCAAATCAGGGGTGTACAAAAACAGCACTCTGTTACCACAACATCAGCTTTTACCGGCTGCTTTTTAAAACACCTGCCAACACGTGAAGAATTTATTCATTTAATAGGGTATAATTTGCATTAGCATGAAAGCATATGTTTTCCCCGGACAGGGAGCACAGTTTAGTGGGATGGGAAAAGACCTGTATGAATCAAATAATATATGCAGGGAAATGTTTGAGAAGGGAAATGAAATTCTCGGTTTCGACATAACTGAGATAATGTTTAACGGAACAGATAACGACCTGAAGCAGACAAATGTCACACAACCGGCTATATTTCTTCATTCCACAATACTGGCAACAGCACTGGGTGACAGGTTTGTCCCTGACATGGTTGCAGGTCATTCACTGGGTGAATTTTCTGCCCTGGTAGCAAACCGTGCTCTTATGTTTGAGGACGGACTCAGGCTCGTAGCCCAGAGAGCACATGCAATGCAGAAAGCATGTGAGATCAAACCATCCACCATGGCTGCAATCATAGGCCTCGAAGATAACATAGTTGAAGAAGTATGCGAAACAATTGATAGCATAGTGATACCGGCCAATTATAATTCACCGGGCCAGGTAGTAATTTCAGGAGCTGTTGAAGGAGTAGACAGGGCCATCGAAATTTTAAAGCAAAAAGGTGCGCGTATAACAGTTAAACTTGCAGTTGGTGGGGCTTTCCACTCCAAGTTGATGGAGCCGGCGAGGCTTGAGCTTGAACAGGCTATTAATGAGGCCCGGTTCTCTGATCCTATTTGCCCTGTTTACCAGAATGTTACAGGCAAACCGGTAAGCGATCCCATGCAGATCAGGGCCAACCTGGTAGTACAGCTTACTTCGCCGGTGAGATGGACACAAACTGTACTGAACATGATCAGGGATGGTGCCGATCACTTCACTGAAGTAGGACCTGGAAATGTGCTGCAGGGTCTCATTAAGAAAACTGACAAGACAGTTACTGTTGAGTCAGCAAGCAACCTTGTTTAGCTATTATCATTATCTGCTTTATCATTTTCGCCGGTATCTTTCCCGGGTTTCAGGATAATACCCTTGTGTATCCGGCCATCGATCATTATTTTCAGGGGTTTATCAAACTTTACATGCCTTAAATATTCATCCTGGTAAACATGTGGGGTATTATTCAGAAAGTCAACATCATAAAAACCATCATTAATAAATGGATTGATAGTGAAGTATCCCACCCTGAACGATGTAATGTTCTGAAAGAAATGAGTTCCCTGGCTTGGGTCTATCCTGTAATTGGGCAGCCCCGACTCAACTATCACTCTTGCCTGTGAGATATGGGGCCACTTAATTGGTATACCAAGCCATGGATCGGTTGATCCCCACCGGCCGGGTCCTATCAGGGCATAATTCTTCACCTCTTTGATAAACCTGCTGTTGATCTTATCAAGCAGGTCTACTATCTTTTCATTATCAGCTGCCTTAAATGATTCAGGTTTAACATATATAAGGTCAAAGATGCCTCTTATCATCCCGTTACCCAGTGCAGAATCAGACATAATAATAGTATCTTCCTTTTCTACTTCTTCCAGGTTTATTTTCATTGTCTGATCACTTTCCACGATAGGCCTTATCTGAAGGAAGTTAAAAATATTGGGCAGGCTTGATTCGGTTTCGAGGTTGGCAGCAAATTCAATTTCAACAGGATTACCCATTTCCTTTTGTCCCAGGTCAAGAAGGTAATGGAGCACCTTGGACAGGGGGAAAGAGCTGTATTTAAGGATATTATCAAATGTTATAATACGTTTCCCCTTATGAGTGATCCCGGGTCGTATTACGTTATTATGAAGATCGTATGTTGAAGCAACTTTTTTCAGTGTACTTACACTTATTTCATCATTTATTTTAAGTTTTTTGATATTTACTCCGTCATCGACCGAAGGCACGAAACTATCGGCATCGAGATCAAGAGCATAATATACTTTCTGCGTTTCTTTCAAAGCAGCCGATGGTGAACTCAGCTGTAATATCTTGGCAGGATATTTCGGTGAAAACCGGAGTGATACTCCTCCTTCAACTATCAGTTTTCCCAGTCCCATTGCAATATTGGCTATTCCATCCTCTGCTTTTTCTGATCCTATGGGGTAAAAATTGATTGATCGTGCCACACCTGATAAAGTAGGATAATAAATATTGCCGTGCCGATTACCACATACATCCTGTATAATAATACCCATTTTTTCTTCGTCAATTACATTGGCTGTCGCAGTCATATATGCTTTACTGCTCTTGTAATAAACTGAGGCATATACTTCTTTTATTGCATCCGAAAGCATTTTTACCATTACCGGGTTATCGGCTACACGCGGTATCATGTAAGTTGAATAGATGCCTGCAAATGGCTGGTAGTGACTGTCTTCGAGTTTACTGGAAGATCTTATGGCCAGGGGATGTGATCGTGACACTGACAGGAATGCATACATGTCCTGGTACACCCAGCCCGGTAGTTCAGCCTCTACGAATTTTTTCAGAATTTCCTCATCGGGCAAGTCACTTATTCCGACAGAGTAAAGGTTATTCCTCTCCATGAACTCATCGAACACATCAGTACTGAGTACAACTGTCCGCGGTATTGTAATGAGTGTTTCCGGGTATTTATTGAATAGCTTATGTTTTTTTATCAGACTGTTAATAAATGCCAGTCCGCGTGCCTTACCCCCTATCGATCCTTCACCTATCCTGCTGAATATCTGGTATTCATCAAAGGTATTACGGTCAAATTTAGCGATCACACCCCTGCCTTTGCCCAGTCTGAAGCTTGATATGGCTACATAGATGAACCTTCTCATATCTTCCATGGAGTCAAAATCTTCTATCCTGATAAACTTGAAAAGCTGGGCAACGGGGAACAGGGCTCTTGCATTCAGCCACTTGGAGAAGTGGTTGCGTTCAGCATGATAGAAAAGAGATTTATCGGGAAGGGTCAGCAGCTTTTGCTGGAAACTCTGCAGGTCGGTAGCAACACCTATGGCTTCCATGGTATCAGGATCTCTGAAAACGAAAGGTCCAAAGGCCAGGTTCTGGATAATATAGTTACGCAGTTCTATTGACAGGTTCTTTGAATACTTATTCAGGAATCCCACTTCCAGCTCATCGGCTATTTTCTTGGATTTAATATCAGATGACTGAAGGAGTAATGGCATATTACTGTCATCGTTCTTTATTATTTTACAGAGGTCAATACCTGCATCGGCTTTATGTTTACCCTCCTTTTTGTAAGAAATATCCGATATTATTCCCAGCACGTTATATTTATATTTCTCATATAATGATATAGCATCCTCATAGTTAGTAGCGAGCAATATCTTTGGCCTGCCCCTCATTTTAAGCATTTTCTGGTGTGGATTCACCGCTTCCTGCTGAAAATCCCTTGATTGTTTAAGGATAATCTTATACAGGTTAGGCAGGTAAGTTGATACATAGCGTATTGAATCTTCCACAAGAATGATGGCCTGTACCCCTACCACATCGATATCATACTCGGCATTCATCCTGTCTTCCAGCAGCTTGATAATAGCCAGGAGCAGGCTGGCATCGCCAAGCCAGCAGAATACATAATCGACAGCACTGAGATCTTCCCTCTGCAACCGTAGTGATACTTCCCTGGAAAAATATGTAAGGGCAACTATTGGTGTTGATGGGTATTTCTCTTTTATCCTGCGTGCAATGGCAAAAACATCTTTCTCCCTGAAGTTGAGCATAGAAATAACAAGGTCAATCTTTTGCTCGTTCAGAATTTGCATTGCTTCCTCTTCACTGTTGGTCTGCACAAAAGAAGGGGGATATCTAAGGTTAAGTGAGACATACTCATTAAAGATCTGTTCATCAATACGACCATCTTCCTCTAGCATATAATTATCATAATTGCTGCATATAATCAGCACCTTATGTATGCGTTTCTGCATTAAGAGGTTAAAAGAAGTATCACTGAAGTCATACTTCTGCAATTCCATTATTCCTTCAATAATTGCCATATTAATTGCATTCAGTACATTCAATAATTGAGATTCGTTTCTTACCGTCCATTCTGACTATAAGAGGAGATTTGAATCTGATATGCCTAAAGAACTTCCCTTCGCTTACCACTTCTTCCCTTTTCAGCCTTTCCCATTTGACAAACTCATCTGTTGATGCCTGGTCGATAGAGAAATACCCTACATTCATTGATGTAACGTTATGGAAGAAATGAGAGCCCAGGGATGCATCGAGCGGAAATTCGGGCAGGCTTACTTCCACGATAACCTGTGCCTGTGATATTTGTGGCCAGGCCACAGGTACACCGATAAACCTGTCTCTCGTGCCCCATCTGCCAGGTCCCATAAGTATATATTTTTTACCCTCTGCCAGCATTTTGTCATTTATCGCGTCTATTTCTGCTGCCATTGCCTCGGTACGGGTATTATCAAATTTATCAGGATCAATGTATACCACATCGCTTATATTATCCACTTTACCATTTCCCATGCTTCTTCTTGATATTAACAGGCATTTATCCTCGTTAATCTTTCCCATGTTAATATTATAACCTGCTCCACTTCCAACCAGCGGTTTTACCTGAAGCAGGTAGAAGTTTGCCTTGCCATTCTTATCGAGGTTAAGATCAACAGCATATTCAATCTCCACTGGTGTTCCGAATGCTTCCTTTACAACATCAAGTACTGTTTTTATTGTATCAGCCATGGGGATATATTCATACCTCAGGATATTTGCAAAATTCACCACGCGTGGACCATAGGTATCTATGCCTGGCTCTATAGTGTCATTATCAGGGTTATATACAGAAGCACAGTGTTTCAGTGTGCCATGCCTTTCAGAGTCAGCTATTTCAAGTTTAATAAGGCCTGCATTTTCTCCTTCAAGCAGGTTTATTTTTTCCTTTTTCATATCTACGGCATAGAAATAAACCTGTGAGTTTTTAGATATATCTTTTTGTGATACTATGTCAAGTGAAGGATAAGCCGGAGAGAACCTGTATGCTCTTTCACCTTCAACTACATACTGCCCCAGACCTACAGCAGCAACAGCGAAACCCTCATCGGGTTGCATATGTGCGACGGGATAGAAATTATATGATTGTGCTGTGCCGCTTATATGCGGATAAAAAGCATCTTCAAACCTGTTTCCAACAACCTCCTGGAGCACAATTGCCATCTTTTCCTGGTCGATAATATAATTAATGGCTTCAAAATATGTACGTGCGCTTTTTGAATATATTGAGGCAAACACCAGCTTAATAGCATCCATAATAATTCTCAGTTTTACTTCAAAATCAGGATTATTATTTGGCAGCAGGTAGGTTCCGAATATGCCTGAGAAGGGTTGACTCATAGAGTCTTCAAAAAGGCTGGATGAGCGTATAGCTATTGGCTTGTTCATTAGTTTCAGGAATGATCTCAGTTTTTTCTCCAGGTCATAAGAAAGATTACTGCTCAGGAACGCTCTCTTGAGCTTTTCATAATCCTTCTCTTCCTTAATAACGGTTCTTAGCTTGTTTGTTTCGATAAAAAGGTCGAACTCATCGGTTCCGATTATTATTGTTACAGGGCTTTTTATATTGATCCCCGGGGTTAGCTTACCCAGTTCAAAACCATATATCAGTGTATTTATGAAGGCCAGCCCCCGTCCTTTACCCCCCAGTGAGCCGCTGGCCAGGCTCACCACGTTTGTTTCATCAATGGCTGCTGATTCCACATAGTTCACTACTTTACCCTTATCCAGCTCACGCCGGCGTTTTGATATAAGATCCAGGAGAAAATTCCTCAGTTCTGACAGGTCAGAAAAATCACTGATCTTCATTGGGTTGATTATTTTGGCAATCTTAACCTCACCCCTTGCCATAAGCCAGAGTGAGAAGTGATTCTTCATAGCATGGTAAACGAGTGAATCTTCGGGTATGGTTTTAAGGTATTGTTCAAATTCATTCATTGATTTGGCCACGGCTATCTGACGCCCCATATTATCACGGTAGACAAAATGGCCAAATCCCAGGTAATAATTAATGAATGATTTAAGGTCCTGGAGCAGGCTGTTGGAATTTTTATTTATAAAATTTGACTTGAGTGAATGTGCATATTTCGAATTTTCAGGATCTGATGATTGGAGTACTGTGGGCAGGTTTGGCAATTCACTTTTCACGTACTGAATAAGTTCATACCCTGCTTTGTCATATAACTCGTCCCCTTTCGGGAATCTCATGTCTGATATTACACAGAGCATGTTATTTTTATACTTGTCGAATATGGCCAGTGCATCTTCGTAGGTGGTTGCAAGCAGTATTTTTGGTCTGGCCCTCATTTTAAGCACCTTATACAATTCATCTGTACTAACATCTTCGATCAGATGTTTTGTTTGCTCCATTACCAGAGTATACAGAGTAGGCAGGTAGCTGGAATAATATTCTGCTGAGTCTTCAACGAGCATAATAACCCTGGTCAGGCCCTTCCTGGTATCGTTTTCAACGTTAACCCTGTCCTCAAGAAGCTTAACCATAGCAAAGAAAACCCTTGTCTCACCGGTCCAGACAAAATAGTCATCAAATGGGAATCCCTTGGCCTTTTTCTTCTTAACAAAAGCCACATCACCAGGGCTGCTCAGCAACAGGAAGGTAGGTATATAGGGATATTTCTGCTTTATCCTCAGGCATAGTTTCATAGGATTTTCCTTCTCAACGCCCAGCATCACAATTATCAGGTCGAAGTGTTTCGACCTCAGTCTTTCCATTGCTTCTTCGAGCCCTGAAACACCAGTCACCCTTGGCATTGATGTAAGGTTAAGCTGGTGATATTCACCAAAAATATATTCAGAGAACCTGCCCTCGCCTTCTATTGAATAAGCATCATACAGGTTAGCCACCAGTAATATTTCCTTTACTTTAAAAGGCATCAGGTCGTGGAAAATATCTCTCTCGGCATTATACCGTTCAAGGAAAAGTTGCAGGAGTTGACGTGATGATGTCCCCGGCTTTATTTTTTCATCCATTGTAGCTGTGTCGGGTATGTTCATCATTTCCCTGGCAAGGATACTGTTTATAAAGCCTGTCAGCAGGCTTGCCAGGTTTTCAATAAGATCCTTCTCTTCTTCAAGGAACGGACCATAATCAATAGGTTCGAACTCCCTGGTATAGAATATTTCCAGTGAGCCCTTTATATTATTGATTGTCTTAAATTCCTGCCTGAGGGCCCATTTTGTTTCCTCAAAATATGTTGTCATAAAAATCTTGTTACCGTATGTTATTCTTGCTACGGTAAACTCAGGATATTGCCATGCCGGTGGCAGTGTATGAACAACTTTTTGCATTGTTTCGTCAATTGACTTTCCTTCTTTAATGATAGCAGTTGTACGGTTTATACATGCCAGTTCCTTAAGCCGTTCTTTCTGATCATGCAATAATTGTTTATATCCATTGTCCTGACTTTTATCCATGTGCGGGCAGAGTTTTTAAATCACTTAAAGATACCTCTTTATCAAATAAAAAAAAAGGTGCCCAGGAGAGCACCTTTTACTTAAGTAAGCAAGTATTATCCTATTTTGATTCCCAGGTTGATCCGCTTCTGAGCAGGTCGTTTACATTCTTTATTTTTCTGTCTTTCTGCACCTTGGTAATCTGACCTTTTACAGCCATATCATATGTAGGGGCGGAAACGCAGCGTATAACACCCAGGGCAACCGGGTAACCCGGGTATCTCATATTTGCAAGCATAGTGTGAATTCCAGGGTTATTTTCTTCACAATCATGCACAAGAATATCTTTTTCAGAAATCCCGTTACCGAGTTTAACAACTTTCAGTTTAAGGCCATCAAGTTTAAGGCCTTTATCCCTGTTTTTACCAAATATCATTGGTTCACCATTTATAAGGATAATAGTATTATCCTCTCTTGTTTCACGGTCACTGAGCTGTTTATGTACTCCGTCATTAAATATCACGCAATTCTGAAGTACTTCAACCACTGATGTCCCATCATGCAGGGCAGCCTGTTTATACACTTCTGTTGAGAGTTGCACATTTGAATCGATAGTTCGCGCAAAAAATTTACCCTTGGCTCCGATTACGAGCTCACCTGGTGAAAAAGGCTCCTCAATTGTACCATATGGTGATGTTTTGGTAACAGCTCCTCTCATGGAGGTTGGAGAGTACTGTCCTTTGGTCAGGCCATATATCTCGTTATTAAAGAGGATAATATTGATATCTATATTACGTCTTATAGCGTGAATAAAATGATTACCTCCTATGGCCATTGCGTCACCATCGCCGGTTATCTGCCATACATTCAGGTCAGGATTAGCCACTTTCACTCCTGTTGCTATTGCAGATGCACGGCCATGGATACTGTGAAATCCAAAAGTGCTGAGATAATACGGGAATCTGGAGGAGCAACCAATACCTGAAATAAAGGCAAACTTCTCCTTCGGAATCTTAAGTTCGGCCAGGGCCCTGGTAACAGCAGCCAGTATGGCATGGTCGCCACAACCGGGGCACCATCTTACTTCCTGGTCACTTCTAAAATCATTCGGGTTATAATCCACTATTTCTTCAGTCATAATTTATTCCTCCAGTAGCTTAATACATTGTTCTTTTATTTCGGCACAGGTAAAAGGCAATCCCTGGATTTTATTTATCTGCTTAAATTTAAAATCCTCCAATTCCATTCTCAGGTATTTGACGAATTGCCCTGCATTGAGTTCAGCCACTACCAGTTTTTTAAATCCTGAAAAGACTTCAGCCGTATTAGCGGGCAAGGGATTTATATAATTAAAATGAGCGAGGCTGATCCTCTTCCCCTCTTTTCTAAGTTCCCGGACGGCAGTCAGCAGGTGGCCATACGTGCCTCCCCAGCCTATCAGCAACATATCACCTTCATAATCACCGTATGTTTCAAGATGAGGCACTTTAGTTACTACCCTTGCTACTTTCTCGGCTCTCATTTTTACCATATGCTCATGATTTTCCGGGATATACGACACTGTACCTTTCACTGTTTTTTCCAGTCCACCAATCCTGTGTTCTCTTCCCCGGGTTCCAGGTATGGCCCATTTCCTGCTTAGTGTTTTTGGATCCCGCTCATAAGCTATAAATTCATCATCACCTTCCCTGACCAGTGGTGGTTTTATTTCAGGCAGTGAATCCATTGATGGTATCCTCCATGGTTCAGATCCATTAGCCAGAAATCCGTCTGAAAGGAGTATAACCGGTACCATATGTTCAAGGGCTATCCTGGCAGCTTCAAAGGCATATTTAAAGCAATTGGATGGTGTGCTTGCAGCAATAACCACTACCGGGCATTCTCCGTTGCGCCCGTATAAAGACTGTAAAAGGTCAGCCTGTTCTGTTTTGGTTGGCAGTCCGGTTGAGGGCCCTCCGCGCTGAACTTCAACAATCACTAATGGCAATTCTGTCATAACGGCCAGGCCTATAGCTTCTGACTTAAGTGCCAGTCCCGGCCCAGAGGTTGAAGTTACAGCCAGGTTACCTGCAAAGCTTGCACCTATAGCGCTACATATGCCAGCAATCTCATCTTCAGCCTGGAAGCTTTTTACCCCCAGGTCTTTCCTGGCAGCAAGAGCTTCCAGTATGCCTGTGGCAGGAGTGATGGGATATGATCCTATAAACAGTCCAAGGCCTGCCTTTTCAGCAGCAGCAAGAAAACCCCAGGATGTAGCAGTATTGCCGTCAATAGTACGATATAAACCCTTTTCAATGCTGGCAGGACTGACCTTATAGATAGGGGTCATGGCTTCAATAGTCTCGGCGTAGTGATATCCTGCCCTCAATACTGTGGAGTTAGCTTCTATAATCTGTGGTCGTTTACTGAACTTACTTTTTAAATATTTCTCGGTATATTCAAGGTCGCGTCCGAACAACCAATAAACCATACCGAGTGCAAACATGTTCTTGGTGCGTATAACCGTTTTAGGATCAAGTCCATGATCTTTAAGGGTTTCCTTGACCATTGTAGTGATAGGTGCTGAGATAAGATTATACCTATCAAGCTTATCCTCTTTTACAGGATCATTTTCATAACCCGCTTTTTTAATGTTTTTCTCGGTAAAATTATCTTCATCAATAATAATTGTACCTCCCTCGCGGATAAACTTAGCATTTGCTTTTACTGCTGCAGGGTTCATAGCAACAAGGACATCTGCATAATCACCCGGTGTATACACCTCTGAATGCCCTACATGTACCTGAAAACCTGATACTCCACCCACTGTCCCTTGCGGAGCCCGTATCTCTGCCGGATAGTCCGGGAAGGTTGACAGGTCGTTACCAAAAAGGGCCGAGGTATTGGAAAATAAAGTTCCGGTAAGCTGCATTCCGTCACCCGAATCTCCTGAGAAACGTATGACTACTTCTTCTCGTTCGATGACACGCTCGCTCTTACTCATATTTATGATTTATATTCAATTTAAAAGAACAGTTCAATAAGGTCCAAAAATAAATGCATACGAAGACCTCTGATTTTCATATGCATCGGGAAGATTTAAGTATGCCTTTCCTTTTAGTTTCGATACTCCAAAATGTTGCAGTTCCTAATTATTGCAAAATTAAGCAAATTCATTTGTGAAAATTCAACATTTATCACTTTTTTTAAACATGATTTTGGTCATGTTTTTAATTATGTTGCTCGCTTTGCTCGCGTAACCGGCTCCCTGCGGTCGCGTAACCTGTTCGCTTTGCTCGCGTAATTGGCCCGCTGACGCGAGCCTAATTGGAATGATCCAGTAGCAACGCTCAGATCCTTCGGTCGCTGTGCTCTCTCAGGATGACAGGTCAGTTCCAGATATCGGCCACGGTAAGGTTAATATCACCACCGTCGAAAAACATTCTGGCTATTTTCTCGAAATAGGCTGTAAAGTCGGAGACAAAGAATTTATCTTGCGTTCTTTTTTCTCCCGTGTTCAGCAATTTATTCTCTTCCAGCATTTCCCGCAACTCAAGGGCCACAACCTTTGCCGAATCTACCACTTCAATATCAAAATTATAAAACTTGCTTATCTGATTCCTTATCAGGGGATAATGGGTACAGCCCAGCACCAGTGATTGTATACCTTCAAGTTTTTTATCGGAGAGATAGGTACGGATGATGGCATTTGATATATCATCAAAAATAAATCCTTCTTCAATCATCGGGACGAGGAGTGGTGTCGCGAGAGATACAACATCGGTTCCCGGTGACTTCTCAGCGAAACCCGCTTCATAAGTACCACTGGTTATTGTTCTTTTAGTTCCAATTACACCAACCCTGGAATAATTTTTGGTTGCAATATAGTCGATTACAGGGCTTATGACATCGAGCAATAAAACCTTTTGTCCATATTCCTCCTTCAGGACTGAATAAGCCGAGGCAGAAGCGGAATTACATGCTATAAGAATGAGTTTAGCACCATGTCCGATCAGGAAATCAGTAATTCTCCGGCTATAGTTAATTATTGCTCCTTCAGATTTATCACCGTAAGGCAGATGGGCAGTATCGCCAAAATAGACCAGTGCCTCATCGGGCAGGATCTGCTTAATGGCATGAGCCACCGTCAGTCCGCCAACGCCAGAGTCGAATACACCAACAGGTTTATTATTCAGGCTGTTCATAATGAAAAAATGACCATCCTCCATGGATGGTCACCTGTATTTTTTAATAATAATTACTGTATGCCAAGTCTGGTTTTAACCTTTTCCAGTATATTTTCACTTTTTGTTTCATCAAAATAGATGATCGGTCCGCGTGAAAGGTCAAAGATATATGTAAAACCATTTTCTCTGGCTACATCTTTAATAGCTTTTTCAGCTTTCTGGATAACCGGCTGCATAAGCTCCCCTGATTTATTCTGAAGCTGCTGGTCGGCATTCTGCTGAAAATTCGTTATTCTCTGCTGCAGTCCCAATAACTCTTCTTCTTTTGTCTGACGTACAAGATCCGATAATTTATCAACATCCTTTGTATAATCATTGAGCTTATTGTTGTATTCAACCTGCATTATCTCAAGTGTATTTTGCAGTTCGGTCTGCAGTGCCTGCATTTGAGTAATTATTGTGTCCCTCTCCGGCATTAACGAGAATAGCTCATCAGAATCGATATGTCCGAATTTAAAATTCTGAGCTGTTGCATTCTGGCCAAAAGAAAAAATCATCGCCAATGCCAGTAATCCAATTAGTCTTTTCATTGTTCTCTTTTATTATTTGATTTTAACCCTGCAAAAGTAATTAATTAATTCTTATAACCTAATTTTTCAAGTACTTCATCACTAATGTCATACCTTGGGTCAGTATACAGCATATTCATTCCTGCAGAGGTATCGAATATGACTGCATAATTACCATCGGCTGCTATTTGTTTCACTGCATTATAGATTTCATCCTGTATAGGTTGTATCAGTTCCTGTCGTTTATTATACAGTTCACCTTCAACGCCAAAGTACTTATTCTGAAGTTCTTTAGCTTCCTGCTCTTTATTAATGATTTCTTCTTCACGCTTTATTTTTGCTTCACGTGACAGCAAGACCACTTCATTCTGGTAGTTTTTATACATCTCTTCCACCATATTATAGGCATCGGATATTTCCTGTTCCCATCCTTTTGACAGTTCATCGAGTTTTTCCTGTGCTGCCTTATATGATGGGATGTTATTGAGGATATACTCTGTATCGACAAAAGCATATTTCTGGGCTGAGGCTATGCCCGCCAGAAATATCAAAGCTGTAAAAAGTAAAGTTATTTTCTTCATGACTAATAATTTTAATTATCAAAATTGCTGTCCCATTACAAAATGGAATTGTGACCCATGTACGTCACGTCCGGGTACAGGGTCAAAACCGTAAGCCCAGTCAATACCCAGCAGGCCAAACATAGGCAGGTTTGCACGCAAACCCACTCCTGCCGATCTGTGCATTTTGAAAGGGTTAAATTCTTTAAGTTCGTACCATGCATTTCCTGCTTCAAGAAAGGTCAGTACATAAATTGTAGCCTGTGGGTTCAGTGTCAGGGGGTACCTGAACTCGAAAGTAAGTTTTGAATACACATTTCCCACATAAACAGTTTTATTATCTTTTACAATGGTTGGTGTCAGGCTTCCATTTTCGTATCCTCTCAGAGCTATCACATCACGACCATAAAAGCTATATCCAGTCATACCGTCTCCCCCCAGGTAGAAATTTTCGAAAGGAGCCGGTCCTATGTCCTTATTATAATGACCAAGATAACCGAATGATACTCTTGTATTGAGCACAAATTTATTAAACAGCTCATAATAATAATCTCCCTTGAACACCCATTTATGGAATTCTATCCACTTGTATTTTTCCTGGTCGGTGACGTTGGAATAGTCTTTCCCGTTGATTACTGAATAAGGAGGGGTTAACTGCAATGAGAGGGTGAAAGAGGATCCCCTGCGGGGATATATAAGACTTGGTGCGGTTGAGAATCTCGTGAATCTTGTTGTCAGGGAAAGCATGTTAGCCACGCCGTTCCTGAACAGGAAGTTATAATATGAATAATTATTAAGGTTGTATCTCTGGTATCCCAGTTCAGCATACAGGCTGAAAAAATCATCAGGCCATTCCAGGCGTTTACCGAGACCTATTGTTACACCATCGATGACCATAGACTGCCTGCTTTCCACACCTCTTTTATCTCCATTAGTCATCAGTGAACGATAAGCTGAAGCAGAGAATGTATTGGGGTTTTTTCCACCCAGCCATGGTTCCACAAACGAAATATTATATGACTGGTACACCCGGCCGTTCGACTGTGCCCTGAGGCTCAGTGATTGACCGTCACCACTGGGATAAGGTCTCCATTCCGAAGGCTTGAAGAAGTTCTTCATTGCAAAATTATTGAACCTCACTCCCAAGGTACCAACCAGCATACCTGCACCCCAGCCTCCTGATATTTCAAACTGGTCATTGGCTCTTTCTTCAAGTGCATATTCAAGATCGACATTACCTTCTGCCGGGTTCATCAGGGGCTGAGGGCTAATTTTTTCAGGGTCGAAATGACCAAGGACGGCTATCTGGCGAGCCGACCGCATAATAGCATCTTTACTGAAAAGGTCTCCTGGCATGGTATACAGTTCGCGCCTTACCACATGTTCATTAGTACGGTTATTCCCTTTTATAATTACATTGTTAAGGGTTGCCTGTTCACCTTCCTGTATCCTTATTTCCAGGTCGATAGAATCATTCTCGACATCTGTCTCAACAGGTACCAGGCTTGAGAAGAGGTAGCCTGTATTAAGGTAAAGTGATGACACAGCATCTTCATCATAGGTCAGTCTGTCATTGAGCAGTGTCTGGTTATAAATATCTCCCTCATTAATGTTAAGGACCTCGGAAAGCAATCCTTTGGGATATATGCTGTTACCCACCCAGTCTATATTACCAAAATAATACTGATCACCCTCATCCACCATGATAGCCATCACGACTCTGTCTTCAGACTCATTCATAATGGTATCATTGATTATTCTGAAATCGCGGTACCCGTTTTCATTAAAGAAAGTAAGAAGGCTTTCCTTATCCTCTTCATACATATCTTCAACATATTTTGAAGACTTGAAAATATTGAGATTCTTCTTCTTAGTATTTTTCATCACTCTTCTGAGTCTTTTATCAGAGAATGCTTTGTTACCTTCGAAGACAATATCGCTAATCTTCACCCTTTCATTTTTATCAATATGCACATTTAATTTTATGCTATTGGGGTTTACGGGATCGTCTTTCTGGATTATTCTGACTTCAGTATTCAGAAATCCCTTTTCAACAAAATGATCCTTGATTATTGATTTTGTATTTGACAGTATATGGTCAGTAACCTGGCTTCCGCTCATAAGGTTTACCTTCTCAACAATATTCTGTATTTCATTCTGTTTAACTCCAAAATACTCTACAGATGATATACGTGATCTTTCTCCAAGGTATATATCCAGGAATATTGTATCGGATTTAATATCCGTTGCTGTTATTTTTACTTCAGAAAACAGGCCCTGGCCCCATAGTTTCTGGACAGCCTGGGTTATTACGTCCCCCGGCACAAGTATCCTCGAATATTTCCTGATACCTGATAGTCCAACTATAGCATTTATGTCAAGATATTTGACGCCCGACACTGTTATATCTCCAACCACATATTCAGCCGGATCCATATAGTCCAAGATCCTTATATCTTCCTGGGCCAGTATTTTTACGGGTGAGGCCAAAATTATAATTGCTGTCAGCAATACTGAAAATCTTCTTAACATATCAGTTCTACTTTTCATGCACCTGTTCACTTGTTTTTCCAAATCTTCTCTCTCTTTTCTGATATTCAATCAATGCCTTATATAATTCTTCTTTACCAAAATCAGGCCAAAGTGTTTCAGTGAAGTATAACTCGCTGTATGCAATCTGCCATAGAAGAAAGTTGCTGATACGCACTTCACCGCTTGTTCTGATAAGCAATTCGGGATCAGGTATATCCCTGGTTGTAAGGTAATTCTCAAATATCTTATCATCAATATTGGCAGGATCGATTTTCCCTTCTTTTATTTTATATGATATATCCCTTACCGCTTTCACCATTTCCCACCTTGAGCTGTAGCTCAGTGCAACAATCAGGGTCATTCCATTGCACCTGGATGTTTTTTCCAGGGTATAATCCAGGCTTTTTCTTACTTCGTCTGAGAGCCTGTCAATATCACCAATAATTTTCAGTATGATATTATTATCGATGAGTTTTTTTGTTTCATTATTCAATGAATTGACCATCAGTTCCATCAGTGCTTCCACTTCTTCCCATGGCCGGTTCCAGTTTTCAGTTGAGAAGGCATATAGTGTAAGGTATTTAATGCCCAGTTCAGCAGCGGTTTCAATAATCTCCCTTACCGCGTCAACTCCTTTTTTATGACCATAGTTACGGTCCTTACCTCTCTGCACAGCCCATCTACCATTACCATCCATTATGATGGCAACATGTTTAGGCAAGCGGTTTAAATCTATGTTGTCTTTAAGAGACATTATCTGTTCTTTCTTTTTTTATCCTTATACTCATCATAAGCCGGGCAACTTAGCATATTATGGAACATTTTCCACGTAAACGTCACTCCTGTAAACATATACCAATCATTATTATGGGTCCAGGTATGATGATCAGAGTTTATATTATCGGTTAAGCCGTCAAAGTTATCATAAAATGTTTTACGAGCGCCATATTCTAGCTCTAATCCCAGATTTTTATAAATATTTACTTTTAGTCCAACCGAAATAGGGATAACAGGAGTACAGGTCAGTTTGTCGCCACTTGTAAGGCACAATCCTGCTCCAAGAGCAAAATATGGTGAATAATCCCACCATTTACCTGTTGTTGTATAGGGCAAAAAATTGAATTCAAACTGAACTGCCCATTCGAATATCGAAGCATTAAATGATTCAGCCCGGGTTTGCTGGTAATTATTATTGAAGTCGAGATCATTTGCCCTGATACTTCCGTAGAAAAAATTTGTTCTCAAGGCATGCCTGGGATGAAAATTATACCGATAGATAATTCCCAGGGCAGGAGATGGTCCATAAAAGAACTTTTCCGGATTAATATCGCCCATATAGTAAGAAACTCCTCCGAAAACTCCATAATCTGAATCCCTCTGAGCGTTCAGAGGGATAATAAAAACAAATAGAGAAATAACCACAAAGTACCTCTTCATGTAAAACAATATTCCGTATTTATTACTTTCTAAATGTTGGTAATCCTCTTTCTGATGTTTTCAGTTTATAGGTATAAACGAAGGTTATAAAGTAATAAACGTCATTACGTCTTGAATATTGCGAGGTATAGCCGTCAATATAATCTGATGTTGTATATCTTAATCCAAAATCAAAACCGATCATAGAATTCGGTGAAAACACATAGTTAATCCCTAAGCCAACAGGTATTGTCAGTGCCACGCCGGAGGTTTTTAGATCACGGTCAGCGAGGGCATCATTTGGTTTCACTTTATAGAAAACCGGTCCCAGTCCTGCGTAGACATAACCATCGAGCCGGGCCAATACAGAACTGATAATCTGGTCGCCCTTGATAAATCTGTAGCTGCTTTCAGCGTCATTTTTCAGGAAATAGTATTCACCTTTGAAGATGGGTTCAAATAATGATGTGGTGGACTCGAAACCTCTTGCAACATTGCTTCCTTTAATATCTGAAGCATGCATATAACCATAGTCGAGATCGATAGAAATTCCTACCTTTTCAAAAACTCTATAACGCATCCCTGCTTTTATATTAAAGCGTGTCTGGGTAATCATCAGGTCTTTGAATCCCAATGCATTTTCTCCAATAGTAAAACCCCCGATATCTCCAAATATCTGGGCAGTACCTATTCCTCCAAATATTTCATATCGTCGAAGTTTCCACAACTGTCCGCTGGCAACCGGATATAATAAAATAAAGAAAAACAGTAGCAGGAAAACCCTTTTCATAGTAATGTGTATCTATTATTACTTATACAAATATAATAATCCAAAAATAACAATCCTAAAAGAATTTATGAAAATGGCAATCAATTTCTGCGGTCAGCACCCCACATTAACTTGTTTCGCAGGGTACTGAAAAAATCCTGGCCTTGCACATTGATAGTCTTAACTGTATAGTCAGCCTTTGATATAGCCAGCTGTCTGAAGAACGGCAATCGTACTGATCTGAAATCACAGGTTACCAGGTATTCTGGGCTTCTGCCTTCAACCTCCATACGAAGTCTGCTGGTGCCTGGAAGAACTATAGGCCTGACGCTGAGTGTATGCGGTGATAATGGTGAGATAATGATGCTTTCATCAGCGGGGGACAGGATAGGGCCACCGGTACTCATATTATATGCAGTTGATCCTGTAGCTGTTGATATTATCAGTCCATCCGCCCAGTAGGTATTCAGGTACAGATCATCAACGAATACTTTAACACTTATCATATTAAGATCGGCTTTCTGTATAGTTATATCATTTAGGGCTACATTTGATGAACCAAGGATACCGAATGGTTCGGTAAGTTCTATTAGATGACGGTTGATAACAGTATATTCACGTCTGACTATTTTTTCGAGCGACCCGGTTATATCATCATGTATATTGGCAAGAAAACCCATCCTGCCGGCATTAACACCGGCAATTGGAATATCCGAATCTTTCACCTGGAGGACAGTCTCAAGGAATGTACCGTCACCTCCCACACTAAGAACAAGATCGGGTATAATATTCTCTTTATAAAGGTTCTTGAATATCCTGTAAGAGCCCTGATCAACAACTTTTGCCAGGTTTTCGTGCAGTAGTATATTTAAATCATGAGGTTTCAGAACTGACAGGATATTAGTTAAACAACCAGCCGTGGTTTTACCATTGTCAGACCCGAAAATTGCAATTTCTTTAAGCATTGATAATGATTTTTTAAATATCCAGGTAACGCATGAAGGCGTCGAAGCGGTCAGAATAGAATCTATTCATATCATCTTCATCACCATGCCATGCTGTTACTTCGTACTCAAAACGTTCAAATGTTCGGATTATAGGCATCAGGTTATTGGTATTGAGCTTAATGGTCACCTCCATCCTGGTGGAATCAGGAGGAGATGAAATATACAGGTTCAGAATCTTTGCATCATTACTCTCAATTATCTGGGCTATCTGCGACAGGGAATAATCATTTTGCAAAATATCAAGTACTATCAGCCCGCCCGGTTCATTCAGGGATGACATCTTTGCAAGCTCTGCAATCAGGTCAGTTACCATAATTACACCTTTGTAATGGTTATGATCATCCAGAACGGGTACAACAGAGAGTTTGAGCCTTGCAGCCAGGCTTATTACATCAAAAATATGCTGATCGAGTCTAACAAAGGGCTTTATTAATGACAGGTTATGATTACCAATAGGCTGTTCAGAATCATTCAGATCATAAATATCGGTATCTGAAATAAGGCCAAGGAATTCAAGATTATTTACTATGGGTAAATGTGATATACGGAAAACCTCCATCCAGTTAAGAGCCGTCTGGCCGGTATCAGAGGTTCTTAGTTCAGATATTACTTCGGATATAAGTTCTTTTGCTAACACTGTTATTCCTTGTTCTTACGATATTATTAATATGACACATCTAAAGTACTGAAAAAAATGTTTATTGTTGTTTAATTCATTTCTTATATGAAAATTTGTATAAACAGAAATAATCATGACAAGATTAAGTGTTAATATCAATAAAATAGCTACTATAAGAAATGCCAGGGGAGGAAATATCCCGGATGTACACAGGGCAGCAATAGAATGTGAACGGTATGGGGCTGATGGAATAACCCTTCATCCCAGGCCCGATGAAAGGCATATAACCTATGAAGATGTCAGGACAATAAGACCTGATATAAAAACTGAATTCAATATTGAAGGATATCCGTCAGATAAATTTATTAGCCTTGTATGTGAGGTAGGACCCCACCAGGTAACGCTTGTTCCCGATCCACCGGGTGCCCTTACATCAAATGCAGGATGGGATACCGTTAAATATGGTGACTTTCTTAAAGACGTGATTGCTGTTTTTAAAGACAAGGGTATCCGTACTTCAATATTTATTGATACTAATATTTCCAGGATAGAAGCAGCAGTAAATACAGGATGTGACAGGGTTGAACTTTATACTGAGCCATATGCCTCGGGATTCCCGTCCGATCCTGAAAAAGCCATTGCCCCTTTTATCAGAGCTGCTGAAGCAGCAAGGGACCTGGGACTGGATCTTAATGCAGGCCATGACCTCAACCTGGATAACCTGAAATATTTCTCAGAGAATATACCCTGGCTGAAAGAGGTTTCAATAGGCCATGCCCTGATATCTGATGCCCTGTATTATGGCCTGCAAAACACAATCGGCATGTACAAAAGATTGCTGGTAAAATAATAAAATCATAATATTACACAATGGAGCTATTTTACCGGGAATACGGGGGAGGTTTTCCCTTTGTAATACTGCATGGTTTATATGGGTCATCTGATAACTGGGTCTCTATAGCTAATTCATTATCAGATACCTACAGGATAATATTACCTGACCTCAGGAATCATGGCAAATCGCCCCATAATCCAGTTCATACCTACCCTTCAATGAGTGAAGACCTCTTTGAACTGGTGCAGAGACTCGATATACATAAATTTGTCCTGGTGGGGCATAGCATGGGTGGTAAAACGGCGTCATTCTTCGCCAGGCAATGGCCTGATATGCTTGCAGGTCTTGTAATTATAGATATATCCCCTTTCAGAACAGGGCCTGAACATACCATATCTGACAGTATGCATAGCCGCGTACTGAAAGAAATGAGCGAGACTGACCCTTCATTATTTGAAAACAGGGAAGAGGCAGACAATATTTTCAGGGATATAACTTCCTCAGTGAAAGTGAGGAATTTTTTATTAAAGAACCTGCATAGAAATAATAAGGGGGTCTATGAGTGGAAGCTTAACCCCCGTAACCTTTATGATAACCTGGAAAATATTTTTGACGGATTCGAAATACCGGGTCAGGGAGAAGTTGACCCTGTAAGTGGTTTTCCCGTTTTTTTCCTCAGAGCTATGGATTCTGATTATATAAGTGAAAGCGATTACGGTCCCATACAGAGACTTTTCCCGGCAGCTGAAATAATCGAAGTGCCTGGCTCCAGCCACTGGATACATGCTGAGAAACCTGAACTGATAATTAAACTGCTGAGGGATAATTTCCCGGCTTAATCATCAAAACGTGTCACAGATTCTATCTTTTCCGGGGGAATAGTATTATTATTCCTGAACTTCAGGAAAACCTGGGTAAGAGCAATAACATCTTTTTCGCAGTACCTTGCTATCCTTGGAAGGTCATTCCCCTTCCAGTATGTATCAGCAACCATTGAGCCATCAATATCATCCTTGGGAGTAGGAACATTCAAAAGGAGAGCGAGAAGTTCAAGTGAGGTATAGTTTTTATAGTCACCAAATTTCCAAAGGTCCATTGTATCCAGAAGGTTTATCTCCCATGGTTTCTTCCCTGCATTATCCAGAACAGCCGGGATTCTCAAACCATTTATTATCATACGCCTTGCTATGTAGGGATAGTCAAATTCCTTACCATTATGGGCACACAGCATTGCCTCCTTGTTTGTGCTGAAATTATTGAGCATCACCGAAAAATCTTCCAGTAGCTCTTTCTCATTATGGCTGTAAAATGATTTAAGCCTTAAAGACATACTATTTCCCTGGCCTGCAATAAAACCAACTGAAATACATATTATTTTCCCGAATTCAGCATATATACCTGCCCGCTCAAAAACATCACCTGCGCTTTGTTCCCCGGTTCTGAAATACGAGGATTTCTTATCCCACAATGCCTGGAATCCGGGGCTCATCTCCTCAAAGGATGAAACCATAGGAACCGTTTCAATATCAAGAAATAAGATTCTCGCGGGGTTGATGTCATTAAGTAATTTCATAGGTCACGGAATTATATTAGGTTAAGGTTAAGGTTAAGGCTAAGGCTAAGGTTAAGGTTAAGGTTAAGGTTAAGGTTAAGGTTAAGGTTAAGGCTAAGGTAAATAAATTTGATTAAAGTTGCCATCGCATGTTCTGGCTAAATCAAGGAATAATGAATTATTGGAAACAAATGCCACGAACTCGGGGCTAACTAGCCAACCTCATCTGGATTAGTTTCATTTTTTATTTTCAAAGATACCGCCGTAGGCTGTTAATAATCTTTAGCCTTAGCCTCAGCCTTAACCTATATTATTTTAGGAGTTCAAATATTTCTCAATTGCAGATACTAGCATCTCAATTGCAACTTCATTCTCTCCCCCTCTTGGAATAATTATATCTGCATATCTTTTTGTCGGTTCAATAAACTGCAGGTGCGAGGGCTTAACCGTATCATAATATCTTTTCAGCACCATCTCTATATTGCGGCCCCGCTCTTCAATATCCCTGCTAATAACCCTTGCAAGCCGGTCATCAGGGTCAGCATCAACATAGGCTTTTATTCGCATTTTCCCCCTGAGTTCTGCATTTGTCAAAACAAGTATACCTTCAATTATTATGACCCTGGCTGGTTCAATAGGGATATATTTATCAGCCCTTGTGCATGTAATATACGAATACTGGGGCATCTGCACAGTATGCCCACGGGAAAGATCATCAATATGTTTATTTAGCAGGCTGAATTCGATGGAACCGGGATGATCAAAATTAATTTTTTGCCTTTCTTCAAGTGGCAAATGCCTGTTGTCCTTGTAATAAGCATCCTGTGGTATCATTATCATATTTTCGTCGCCCAGGAGGTCCATTACCTTTCTTGTAACTGTGGTTTTACCTGACCCCGTACCACCTGCAATTCCTACAATCAACATATTTTATTACTTTTGTCTGCAATAATTTAATCAAAAATACTAATTTCTGTTAATGATTAAACATATCACTCTTTTATGACGAACTTATATCCCCTTAAGTTTTCACCAATCCTGAAAGAAAGAGTCTGGGGTGGCAACAGGCTGTTAAAAGAATACGGGAAAAATGCAAAGGAAGGATCTAAGATAGGTGAAAGCTGGGAGCTATCAGGTGTACAGGGTGATATTTCCCTGGTGGCAAACGGTTTTCTTGAAGGGAATAACCTCGAAGAGATAATCGAGGTATACATGGGAGACCTGGTGGGAGAAGAAATCTTTGAAAAATTTGGCAGGGAATTTCCCCTCCTGATTAAGCTTATTGACGCCAATGATGATCTTTCAATCCAGGTCCATCCCCCTGATGATATAGCTAAGGAAAGACACCATGCTTATGGAAAAACCGAAATGTGGTATGTCCTGGAAGCAGACGACGATGCAAAGATATACACCGGTTTTAAAAGGGAAATGACAAAAGAATTTTATATTGAATCCCTGGAGAAGGGTAATATTGCTGAAATACTGAATATAGAAAAACCTGAACCCGGGGATGTTTTCTTCATACCATCAGGACGTGTTCATGCTATATGCAAAGGAGTAATGCTAACCGAGATACAACAGACATCAGATATCACCTACAGGATATGGGACTGGAACAGGAATGGCCTTGATGGTAAACCACGTGAGCTGCATACCGAACTGGCAGTGGATGCCATCGACTATAATACCTATGAGTCGTATAAAACAAAGGCAGAACCCGAACTGAACAGGACTGTAAATATTATTGACTGTAAATATTTTACAACGAATATCATAGAGCTGGATCAAGCCATCATCAAGGATTATTCACTTATTGACAGCTTTGTTATATACATTTGCGTCCATGGAAGTGCAATGCTGGAATGGGAAGATAAGAGTATGAATCTGGTTAAAGGTGAAACAGTGCTTATACCAGCCTTAATGAAAGGAATAGGTATCAGGCCTGCCCCGGCAGCCAGAATACTTGAGGTTTATATAAGGGAAAATTTTGAAAAATAAGCAGTTAAAATCAATATAATAATGATAAACAGGATATTTCTGCTGGCATTGGTTGTCACACTGGTAGCCGGTTGTCAGAGCTCTGGCAATAATAAAGATGCTAAGGAAGATAAAGAAGAAACCGGGAATAAAGTCCAGGTTAAGAAGTATTATAACGAAGGAAAGCTTGTCAAGGAAGTAACTTTCGAAAATGATGTAAGAAACGGTATCTGCCGTAACTATTACGATGATGGCAGGCTGAAAAGGACGATATGGTATGAAAATGGACTGAAGGAAGATACTGCCAAATGGTATTACCCGGAGGGTAAAGTATACCGTGCAACTCCCTATAAAAACGATAAGATACATGGGATACAGACTAAATATTACAAGACAGGCCGGGTTCAGGCCACTATCCCCTATAAAAACGGTCTCAGGTTACAGGGTCTGAAAGAATACCTACCCGATGGCAGGGATGCGGAAACATACCCCACCATTGAGCATAATATAAGGGACCTGACAGATACCAAATCAGGTGTTCTGAGAATGTTCACCAAGCTGAGTAATGAATCAGTAAACGTAAGGTTTTACAGGGGATCACTTATAGACGGAGCTTTCGACCCTGATAAATGCCAGGATATCACAACATCTTCCGGCATGGGTTATGTTGAACTGAGGCCCGATGCTGAAAAGGGGAAAGGATATATTGATATTATTGCACTTTATTCAACAAGGTTCAGGAATCAGAAGGTAATAACGAAAAGGATAAAATTACCTTATAATAACATGTACTAATGAGTATTCCGATTGCAGAGGGAGAAAAGATTGAACTCAAAACAAGGGTAAAAGATACTGACACTGCAAGGGTCTACGGTTCAGGCCTCCTGGATGTGTACTCCACACCGGCCATGGTGGCGTTAATGGAAAAAGCATCCATGGAACTTGTACAACCATTCCTTGAAGAAGGATTTGGCACAGTAGGTATATCCCTGGACATCAGACATATGAAAGCTGTTCCTGTTGGTGAAGAGATAAAATGCATAAGCATATTTACAGGCAGGGAAGGCAACCAGCTCACTTTTAAGGTAAAAGTTTTAAGGGAAACAGACACAGTGGGCGAGGGCATACATAAAAGGTATATAATAGACGAAAAGCGGTTTCTCTCAAAAATAAAATAATACAATGATTATCCGGTCAGCCAGATTCATTAAAAGCAGCACAAAGTTAAATGACTGCCCTGAGGCTGACAGGCCGGAATATGCTTTTATTGGCAGGTCGAACGTAGGCAAATCGTCACTGATTAATATGCTTGCCGGAAGAACAAAGCTGGCGAAGATCTCATCCACGCCAGGTAAAACTCAGACTATCAACCATTTTATTATTAATGAAACCTGGTACCTTGCCGACCTTCCTGGTTACGGTTATGCAAAAGTGTCAAAATCATCCCGTAAGCAATGGTCAGGATTTATCGCTGAATACATCACAAAAAGAGAAAACATGGTTTCCCTGTTTGTCCTGATTGACTCCAGGCATGAACCATTCAAATCAGATTATGATTTTATGAAATTCCTTGGTTTGAACGAAATACCCTTTGCCAGGATATTTACAAAATCAGATAAGATAAACAGCAGCAGGCTTACAAGAAACCTGACTGTTCACGATAAACTGATGCTTGAGACCTGGGAAAGTCTTCCTCCTACATTTATTAGCTCAGTCCTTACTAAGGAAGGCCGTGAAGACATATTAAAATATATTGAAGAAACATTAACTTTTTTTGAAAAGCGACCTTAAGGTAATTATGATTTTTGTAGTTTTGCAGATAGGGTAAAACCTGTTACTAAAACCGAAACCCTCTAAAATGAACGGAAAATCCCCTTTGAAGATATTCTCCTGCCGCGCCTCACGATATATTGCTGAAAATATTGCCAAGCACCTTGGAGTAAGATTGGGAGAAAGCAGTGTAACAGAGTTCAGTGACGGCGAATTTCAGCCTCGTATTGATGAATCAGTGAGAGGTTGCTCTGTATTCATTGTTCAGTCTACATTCCCTCCTGCTGATAACCTTATGGAGTTGATTCTGATGATCGATGCAGCTAAAAGAGCATCTGCCTACAAAGTTATAGCTGTAATGCCATATTTTGGTCTGGCTCGCCAGGACAGGAAAGACAGGCCCAGGGTGTCAATAGGTGCCAAAGTGGTTGCTGATCTTCTTGAATCAGTAGGTGTAGACAGGGTGATGACACTCGACCTTCATGCCGATCAGATACAGGGATTTTTCAGTGTTCCGGTAGATCACCTCTATGCTTCGTTTATATTTGCCAATTACATTAAGGAGATGAACCTGAGCAATATTACAATATCAGCCCCCGATATGGGTGGCTCAAAAAGAGCTAATGCCTATTCACGCCACCTCCAATCAGAAATGGTGCTTAGCTATAAACTCAGGAAAAAACCAAATATAGTAGAGGAAATATCAATTATTGGTGAAGTGAAAGACAGAAATGTTATTATTATTGATGACATGGTTGATACTGCAGGAACCCTTACACTCGCTGCTCAGATAATAAGAGACAACGGGGCTAAAAGTATTCACGCCTTTGCTACACATCCTGTATTATCAGGTCCCGCTTACGAAAGAATAGAAAAATCACCAATAGAAAAGCTCGTTGTTACTGATTCAATCCCAAATGTAAAGCCTTCCCCCAAAATTGAAGTAGTCTCTGTTGCAAAGTTATTCGCTGAAACAATAGATGCTGTATACCATAACGAGTCTATTAGTACGGGCTTTGTTTTTTAACAGTATTTATTCTATATTTGCAGGCCAAATTTTTACTTAAATATTTATTGCCAAACGTGTGATGGGAGATCGTTAAAATATGATCTTGAGTAGCACAACAAAAGAAGACAAATGAGAACTCTCGAAATTATTGCCGAGCAAAGAAAACAAACAGGGAAAAAAGAAACCAGGAAACTCAGGAATGAAGGAAATGTGCCATGCGTAATGTATGGAGGTGAAGAAACGATACACTTTTATTCACATGAGAATAATTTTAAAGAACTGGTATACACACCTAATGTTTATGTTGTTACCATTAATATAAATGGTAAAAAGTATAAAGGCGTACTTAAAGATATTCAGTTCCACCCTGTTACTGACAGGATATCACATATTGACTTTATGGAGGTATTCGATGATCAGCCTGTGACTGTCATAGTGCCTGTTAACCTTACCGGTGAGTCAGCAGGACTGAAAGCAGGAGGAAAATTACGGCATAAAAGAAGGCGACTGACTATCAAAGGATTTATTGACAAACTGCCTGATAAACTGGATATTGACATTACAGACCTTGACATAGGCCAGACAATAAAAGTACATGAGCTCAACTATGACGACATTGAAATACTTGATCCTCCTAGAGCCATGGTTGTAGCTGTTATTTCATCCCGACTTGCAATGAAAGGGATGGAGATTCCTGAAGTAGTTGAAGAAGAAGCTGAAGGTGAAGTTGAAGGTGAAGAGGCCGAAGAAGGAGCTGAAAGCACTGAAGCAAAAGAAGAAGTAAAGGGAGAAGCCGGAAGCAACTAGCACAATCTGTTAACCCCAAAAACCCCATACCTTGAAATACTTAATTGCAGGATTGGGTAATATTGGTGAGGAGTATATAAATACACGCCATAATATTGGATTCATAATACTGGATGCCTGGGCCCGGTCATCAAATGTTGCTTTTTCTGACAGGCGCTATGGCTCAGTAGCTTCATTGAAATACAGGGGACGCACATTTGTCCTGCTAAAACCATCAACATTCGTCAACAGGAGTGGAAATGCAGTTAAGTACTGGCTGAGAAAAGAAAAGATCCCGGAAGAAAACCTGCTTGTGCTGGTTGATGACTTATCTGTCCCCTTCGGGTCTATGCGACTGAGATCCAAAGGTGGAGATGGTGGACATAATGGTCTTGCACATATAAACATAATACTGGGACATGGCAACTATGCAAGGCTGAGGTTTGGAATAGGTGATGACTTCATGACAGGCGGGCAGGTAAACTATGTACTGGGCAAACTGACAGATGAAGAAGAGAAAATATTAAGCAAAAGACTTGACCTGGCCCTGGAGATAATCAAGTCGTTCGGTACCATTGGCATCGAACTGACAATGACAAAGTATAACAAAGAGGCAAAATCACTGGATGATGGTGAAGAAAACAGTGGCTGATAATAGAATTGATAAATTCCTGTGGTCGGTAAGGATATACAAAACCAGAAGCATTGCTACTGAAGCATGTAAAAAGGGAAGAATAATAATAAACGATATACCTGTAAAACCTGCCAGGCAAATAACAGCTGGCGAGATAATACAGGTAAAAAAAACACCGGTATTATATACTTACAGGGTCAAAGAAATCGCGTCGTCAAGGGTATCGGCCAAACTGGTAAGCGACTATATTGAGGACAATACTCCTGATCAAGAAAGGATAAAGCTGGATATGAAGAATAAAACAACTGCCAGGTACAGGTATAAGGGCCTGGGGCGACCTACAAAGAAAGAAAGACGCGATCTTGATAAACTCATGGAAATATGATCAAACAGCTGATATTTTAGTATATTGTGATGGTTGAAATGAATATTAGTACCACCTGAACTACACAGATAACAATTGTTTAGGGGGTGAAAGATAAAAACAGGGTATGGGTAAGAATAATATTGAAAAAACCTCTGCAGGTTATGCCCTGCTGAAATTCATTGCAAAGATCTGGCATAACAACATACATTACAGGAAAGTAATTGTTATAGGCAGGGAAAACCTAAAGGATAATTTTCCAAAAATAATTGCTCCAAATCACCAGAATGCCCTTATGGATGCAATGGCTATAGTAAGTTCTACAACAGGCCAGCAGGTGTACCTTGCAAGGGCTGATATTTTTAGAAAGAAGTTGATCGCTTACATACTTTATTTCCTTAAGATACTCCCTGTTTATCGAATAAGGGATGGATATGAAAACCTCAAGCAGAACAGTGATATATTCAGAAAAACAATTGATGTACTGAAAAATAATAAACCAATTGTCATCCTGCCTGAAGGTAACCATGAAGGTGTCAGGCGACTGAGACAGCTCAAGAAGGGAATATTCAGGATAGCCCTGCAAACTGAAGAGTCTGAGAACTTCACAATGGGTTTAAAGATTATCCCCGTTGGTCTTGACTTTTCTGATTATCACCGTTTCAGGTCTGTCCTGACCGTTATTTACGGTAAACCTATTGATGTAGCAGAATACAGGGCACTATACGAAGAAAATCCTCAGATAGCGTATAATTCTTTCAGGGACAGATTATCGACTGAACTGAAGAAATATATGGTTCATATTGAGTCAGAAAAAGACTATGAAGCGCTTGATGAAATCAGGGAGATTGTGAACGGGAAATACTGTACTTGCAGGAAAGATCCCAAAGTAAGCAGGGATAAAAAGCTGATAAAACAAATGGAGTCACTGAAGAAGGAGCAACCTTCCCAGTATAGAATAATATGCAGCCGTACCCTTAAGATCAGGGAGCTGACAGAAAAACTGAACATAGGATATTACCATCTGAACCGTAAAAAACCAAGATTGGTATTTCATTTACTGGCTGTTGCAGGTCTTATTGCCCTGTTTCCACTGTTCCTGTCAGGCTGGATATTAAATTATATCTTTTACAAAATCCCAAAACTTCCACTTAAAAATATCAAGGATATTATGTTCCATGGCTCAATAAGGTATGTTTTATCATTGGTACTTGGTTTAATTTTTTTACCTGTATATGCAGTTTTTGCTTTTTTATTTATACCCATGTGGTGGTTAGCCCTTATTGTTGTTCTGTTAATAATACCGGCCGGAATTTTTGCATGGAATTACACCCTTATGTGGCAGAAATTATTTGAAAGGATAAAGGTTAGGAAATATGTAAACAGGAAAAACAGTGAATACAGGCTGTTAAGGGAAGAATATTCATGCCTGTTGGATGATATCAGCAAGTTGAAAAATGAAATACAATAACAAAATATTCTGGGTGACAGGCGCTTCATCAGGCATAGGTAAAGCCCTTGTCTACGAGCTTCTAGACCGTGGCGCCAGGGTTATAGCCTCATCAAACAAAGCTGATGAACTTAAAGAGGTGGAAGAGAGGTGCCTGGAAAAGATGCATGTGCTCAGAACTGTGGTCTTTGATCTTGCTGATACAGGTGATATTGACCGTTTAGTGGCCGAACAATTTGAAGAACATAAGCGTATAGATGTACTTATCAACCTGGGGGGTGTAAGCCAGAGGGCAAAAATAACAGAGACACCACTCTGGCTTGACAGGAAGATAATGGAAATCAACTATTTTGGGACTATTGCCCTGAGTAAGGCAGTGCTTCCCTATATGATTAAGCAGGGTTCAGGACATATAATGGCCACAAGCAGTATTGCCGGGCGTTTTGGTTTTCCGCTCCGCTCAGCATATTCTGCATCAAAGCAGGCCTTACACGGTTTTTTTGAAACCCTTCATATTGAGAACAGGGTAAATAATGTAAAAGCTTCTGTAATCATACCCGGCAGGGTGAGAACAAATATCTCAGTCAATGCATTAACTGCTTCAGGCAAAAAACATGGGAAAATGGATACCGGGCAGACCAGAGGGATATCCCCAGAAAAAGCTGCCAGGATGATACTCAGGGGCTTAGACCGTAACAAAAGGGAAGTGCTTGTAGGTGGGAAAGAACTAATAATGTTGTTTATAAGGAAGTTTTTTCCATCAATTTTCTTTAATTTTGCATACAGGATAAAATCTCACTAGATATTAAAAATTAAGTATCGCAGGTTTTTAGATTGAAATGAATAATTAGCACAATGAAAAATTACCTTATCAGTGGCATTCAGCAGATGGGTGTTGGGGTTAAGAATCTCCATGAAGCATGGGAGTGGTACAGGAAGTTTTTCGGTATGGATGTACCTATATTCGAAGAGGAGGCTGAAGCCGGGCTGATGCTTCCCTACACAGGCGGTAAACCACGCATGCGACATGCTGTACTGGCCATGAACCTTCAAAGCGGCGGAGGATTTGAAATATGGCAATATAAGGGAAGGCAACCAAAGGAAGTTAAAAATGAAATACTGACAGGTGACCTGGGTATTTTCGCATGCAAGATGAAAGTCAAGAATATTGGTGAGGCACTTAAAAATTATAAAGATAAAGGTGCAAAAGTGCTTGGTGAACCGGATAAAGACCCAATGGGCAGAAATACATTCTTTATAAAAGATCCTTATAATAATCTTTTTCAATTTGTTGAAGCCTCTGACTGGTTCCTGAATGAGAAAAAGGTTAACGGAGGATCATACGGGGCAGTGATAGGTGTGACAGATATTGAAAGATCGCTCAGAGTATATTCAGGAATACTTGGTTACGATAAGGTTTTATATGACAAATCAGGTATATTCAATGATTTCATTAACCTGCCCGGAGGTGATCACACTTTCAGGCGGGTTTTACTAAGGCAGAGTAAACCGTTCAGGGGTGCTTTCAGCCGGTTATTTGGAGACAGCGTCATTGAACTTATAAGCGTTAAAGGCAGAAAACCGGCCAAAATATTTGAAGACCGCTTCTGGGGCGATCCCGGGTTTATACACCTTTGCTATGACGTAAATGGTATGGACCAGCTCAAAGAGCACTGCCTGAAGGAAGGTCATGCCTTTACTGTTGACAGCAAAACAAGCCATGATGTAAAAGGATTTGACATGGGCGAAGCGGCAGGTCACTTTGCCTATATTGAAGATCCTGACGGTACGCTGATCGAATTTGTAGAGACATTGAAAATACCGATCATTAAAAAGCTCGGATGGTATATCGACCTTAGCAAGCGCCGACCCGAGAAGAACCTGCCCGCATGGATAATTAAATCACTGAGGTACTCGAAGGTTAAGGATAAAAAGCATAATTAATTACGTGCCTGCTTCTTCACTTGTTTCCTGAGCAAGCTTTTCGTTTTCACGCAATACCCTCATTATGTTACTGCCCCATATCTTTTCAATTTCATTCCTGGTATAACCTCGCCTGAGTAGTTCATGGGTAATGTTTTTCATCTGTGACACATCCATCACCCCTTCTATACCGCCTCCCCCATCAAAGTCACTGCCTATTCCAACATGATCAATTCCAATTAACTGAACAACATGATCAATATGATCCACAGCATCTTCCACTGTGGCAAGTTTACGGTACTGATTCCTCACCTCGTAATACTCCCTCCTGGCCCTTTCAAACTCCTCCTCGGACAGGCCTTCGAAATCATTATATTTCTCCCTTATCTCATTCAGCTTTTGCTCCAGAACGGGGTTTGGTTCCGGTTGCTTAAGATAGTTACTCAGTATACATATCTGTATAACGCCTCCATTATCCTTCAGGGCTATTAACATATCATCATTAAGATTACGCGGGCTCTCACACAGGGCACGGCAGGATGAATGAGATGCAATAACAGGGGAAGTGCTTGTTCCTATTACATCATAAAATGCCTCATCAGAGATATGGGATACATCTACCATCATACCCAGCCTGTTCATTTCTTTTACTACCTGTTGTCCAAACTCAGAAAGGCCATTATGTTCTGCACCACCCTCATCGGTTGATGAATCACATATATCATTATTGCTAGAATGAGAAAGGGTTATATACCTTGCACCCAGCTTATAAAACTCTTCCACCTTTGAAAGGTCTTTACCTACGGGATAGCCATTTTCGATACCAATAAAGGCAATGCGTTTACCTGATTTCCTTATACGGTAAGCATCATCTACAGTAAAGGCCAGTTCAGCCATATCTGAATTTTTCTCCACGTTATCGTATATTTTTTCGAAAGTCTCCACCGCCCTGTCATATGCTCCTTTATAACCTTCCGGATTCCTTGGTCCCTGGCCGATAAACACAGCTAAGAATTCAGCATTAAGCCCTCCTTCCTTCATCCTGGGGAAATCAACGCAGCCATCCTCATTTCTAACCCCGAGATCAAAACCTGAACGCATCAGCCTCATGGGTGTATCACAATGTGTATCAACTGTCAATATAACTTTATGTATCTTATCAGCCTTTTTGGCAATCCTCGCTTCCTGGTCCTCGCAGGAAGAAAATGCAAGGGATAAAAGTATAATTAATACAAGAGAGAGTTTTCTTTTCATAATATTACCTTTTATTTAATAATGCTAAAATTATATAAAAAGAAATTCCGCAAAGAAAAAATAAAGCTATTTTAAAGCATTTATTAACAAAGATTAACAGATTAACAAAGAAGCCCCCGGGAAAACTGCCCGGGGGCTTAAAGAAAAGAAGAATAATAATTTACTTTATTATATAACCGTCCGAAAGTGTCTCCATAAATGCCATAATAGCCTCCTCTTCCTCTTCCGTAAGGCCAAGGTCTCCCAACTCATCAATATTTACATTCTCAGCAACTTCGGGTTCAGGAAAGGTCCTATAGCCTGGTCCGCTGCCGGATTGCCTGATTCTTCACCGGTGGCTTACGATTACTGGTTCGTTTTGACACTGCACCGCGGTAAATGCCTGATGCAAGATTCTGACCACTGTCAGGTCCTGTAAATCCATATTCTGGTTCATGACAATCAGCACAAGACGTTTTGTTGGGAATAGAAATCTTGTCAAAAAAAATAGCCTTCCCCAGTAGTTCGATATCACTTAAAACGTACTCCCCGGTTTTTGCCCCTTTAAATACCGCCGCATCTGACCGGTTGAGATCATCAGAAAGAAGAAAGTCCTTATCCTTGGAGTATGAAGTAACTAAGAATGCCACTAGAAGGATAAATATGGAACTGATTGATGGGAATTTTTTCATAGGTAATAGCATTAGTTATCAATAATAGTAAAATCCTTATTATTATAAAACATGATAGTTAAAAT